>JBGSWW010000173.1:0-5207 GCA_041751735.1 Pyrinomonadaceae bacterium
TGCAACCAAGTCAAAAAAATAGGGCTTCCAGCAACCGCTGAAAGCCCCATGTCTATTGGTCGGGACGGCGAGATTTGAACTCACGACCTCTCGCACCCCAAGCGAACGCGCTACCAGACTGCGCTACGTCCCGAAATCGAACCTTTAGAGTAATTTTATGAGAGGCAATTGTCAATCGAGGTCACCTCGGGGATTGAGTATCCAGGGGGCGTTTGCTTGAAAGTATCTCCCGCAATTCCAATAGGTTAGCTGCGATGGTCTTTAGGACTTCCCGCTCGGAATTTCCCAATCCGGTTTCGGCCGTTCTCGCACGGCTTTGCAGCGATTCGTTACCTTCATCGCGTGGACGTGGTTCAAAAACATTCTCGAATAATGTTGGAGCCTCCACACTGCTTTGGGACCTTTCCGGAACTGCGACCGATTCATCGGCTTTCGGCTTTGAACCCGCCCTCTGCTCTGCCACGAGCTTCTTTTTTGCTCCCGCGATCGTGAACATCTCATTGTAAAGAAGCTGTTTGATCCTCAGGGCCATCTTCACGTCACGGCGCCGATAACTGCGTTGGCCCGATTTGTTCTTTTGCGGCGAGAGAGTCGGAAATTCAGTTTCCCAGTACCTGAGGACATGCGCCTGCACACCCACCAGCTCACAGACCTCACCGATCTTGAAGTATATCTTTTCCGGTATTTCTACAGGTTCATGTATCATCTCAGGTTATTGTGTTAAAGTTTTATGTAAATCTGCCGCCGTTATTGTATGTATTTAATGCACTTGTGTCAATACATAGCAGCAAATGAACGAGTTTGAGTTCCTTAAAAGTATACGCTCCAAATACGCACTTGATAAAACCGGTGATGATTGCGCCGTTATCTCGATCGGCGGCGAAAATGACCTCCTGACCACATCAGACATGCTCGTCGAGGACGTTGATTTCCGGCTCGAATGGACGACTCCCGAGTTTCTTGGCCATAAATCCCTTGCTGTCTCACTTTCCGACGTCGCTGCAATGGGTGGCACTCCCAGATGGTCGATGTTGTCGCTCGCAATTCCCGAAAATCTGTGGAATAGCGATCTGCTCGACCGATTCTATGAAGGTTGGTTCGCCCTGGCCCGAAAATTCGACGTCGAGTTGGTCGGCGGCGATATTTCCCGTTCGCCCCGAGGCTTCGTGATCGATTCCACTGTTGGGGGCGAGGTCGCTGCGGGAACAGCCTTTTTGCGATCGGGAGCCCGGCCGGGTGACCTGATCTACGTTTCGGGAGTTCTAGGTGGTGCCGCTGGCGGCCTGCGGCTGCTCGAATCGGGCACGAGATACTCGTCTCAACTCGCTTCCGGAACTCTGTCTGTATTCGAGATGCAGCTTCAACCTAATCCTGAGCTGATAATTTCTAAACGGTTGAAAGAGTTGGAGATAGTTACCGCGGCCATCGACCTAAGCGACGGCCTCTCTTCGGACCTGAGACACATATGCGATCAGAGCCGCGTGGGAGCGATCATCGATGCTGAATTGATCCCAATCGATCCGGCCCTCTCCGCGCATTTCTCACCAGAGGACACTTGGGACATGGCTTTAAACGGTGGTGAAGACTTTCGATTGCTTTTCACCGTCTCACCCGAGGCCTCTGGATCACTCGAAGGTCTTGCCGTAACTCGTATCGGTGAAATTACGGCTGAGACCGGCCAGATGCTCCTGAGAAAAGGCGATCAGCTCATTCCGCTATGGCCAAATGGCTTCAGACATTTCTGAGAACGATTTCCAACTCCTTGCGATCTATTCCAGAGCCTGCAAGCCTATCCATTCCTAGCGTCTCTTTCTATGGACTTCAGATAGAAACCTCCCGCATATTCGACTAAATCAGGGTCATTTCCCTGTCTCATCCACGCTCTAAAACGCGTGGCAATTCATGAGACCCGACTGTGCCTGTCTATTTACCGAAAAGCTATGCTTTTCCGATAGACGCTCTCAATGCGGACAACGGGGCTTCTGTCGGGATCGCCGCTAATGCCTTAAGCCCGCTGCGGGCGGCATATTTGTAGCCACACGTGTAGCGTTTTTCGCGGAACGTGTGGTTTGCAACACATATAACCCCAAAGCTTGCGTAGCATGCGGCATATGCCGTGTGTTTCACACACTCCGATGAGTGATCCTGCTTGTCCCCACCTTCCGCTCTGCTTCACATGGGGCTACAAATATGCCGTCCGCTTCGCATACTTCTCTTTCCCGCAAAATATTGGCCGCTTACAACCTAGCTTTTGTGAATAGCAGAACTTGGAAAGTGATCCGCTGCCGTCAGATTTTCAAAGATCCAGATGTGAGACGCATGTCTCTACGCTTTAGTGCCAAGGGCCAGGGGACATCTTTCGCTCGGAGTGTATACATTCTCCGACGGCCCGCGGCGGGGAGAGGCCGGAGGTTGACTGGAGCGCAAGCATCCCTGCTTGCAATGCCGCCCACAGCGGCAGGTGATCAGGCGGATTGAGATCTGTGCGGTCTGCCGATGGTTTGAAGGACCCACACCGAGACTTCGAAGAGGCTGGAGACAGGAACGTAAAGCGTTCGTCCAGCTTGAGACGAATGGGCCCGAGGCAGATGGGCTGTCTGCCCGGTTCGAGATGTGAAAAGTCTTCCGGGATCTGTGCGTCGGGATCAAAGGTATCGAAGTGCCACCCCGGCCGATTTAATATCATCGGCCCCAGGACCTCTTGCGTTGAGAAATTGTCCTTGATCCTCAGCAGAATCCTCGCCCTGTTCATTGGCGTCAGCTCGACTATCTCGCCCGGCGGGATCTCGTCTGCGTAGCGGCCTACCCAAATGCCGTCCATTCCGAGCTCGACCGCGTAAGTGATGATCAACCCCAGCGGCTCGCCTTTCCTCGTTGCTGACTCATCAAGCTCGTCGATCATCGCAAAGATCGACCGCCGCAAACTCTGATCCGAAAACGCGAGATGAAACGCATCACACGTGACCGCCGCTTCTTCGAGACTGATACCCATCTCTCTCGCTATCCTATATACCTTTTCAATATCCGCTTCTGATGTGGGAACATGTTCCATATATGAAACAATAACCCATCCTTTAGAAGAATGCAACAATTATTTTTAGTAATACAATGAATGTTTAACAACGTTAAGTCGCAATGTACGCTGGAGGTCTGTTCTATTCAAGACCCACGAGGTCAACGCCGGACAGATTGTCTTCGACCGTCAGGGCCCGTTGCTGGAAACGATACCTCCGGGAGCTTACGGAGATCGTGTATTGGATGCCGGCGGGGACGTTATTGAATTGGTAGAAGCCTAATGAACTGGAGATCGCCCGCCGCCTCACACCATCGGGGTCCCTGAGAAATACATCGGCGCTGCGGAGCGGGGCGCCCGTCGCAGTAAGGATCCTGCCGGAGACTGTTGCCGTTCCGGACAGATAACGGACGACCCCAAAATCGGCGGTCGCTGCAACAGTTCTGCCGACGACGACGGCTTTGCCGTCGGGCTGGACCGCAATTGCGACACCGTTATCTACACTGGAGCCAACCATTGTCAGAACCTTTCCGCTCATGCCAAATGTGACATCGAGGGTCCCGTCGGTGTTTACCCGGGAAACGGCAAAATCGTTGTTCGAGCCGTTGCTGCCAAATCCGACGGCAATGATCTTGCCGTCATTCTGCAGAGCAACTCCAAATGCGATATCTGTTGCGTTGCTGAACGGGACAACGAGAAGCCCAGTAGCAGCAAACGAATCATCACGGCTGCCGTTCTCGAGAAGACGGGCGACAAGGAAATCATTCGCGATCCCTGGTGTTCTGATACAGCCGGCTATGACGATCTTTCCATCCGGCTGCAGTGCCATGGAAAGAGCTTCGTCAGTGTCCGACGGGCTGAAAGCATGTGCCGCAATGCCGCCGGTTCCGAAGGCCGGGTCGAGGCTTCCGCTCGATAGGTAGCGCAGAAGCACCGTATCGATGCTCGCGGCGCCGGAGTAATAACCGGCGACAACGATCTTGCCGTCGGGCCGGACAGTGACTGCGTAGGCCTGATCGTTTCCCTGGCCGGGCTGGGTTACGACGATCCCATTGCCAATTCCCGAATCGCCATCGAATGATGTGTCCAAAGACCCATCGGCGAGCAGACGTAAGAGAACGATGTCGATATTGGCACCGTTATTTCCGGTGCCTGCTATCACTATCCGCCCGTCAGGCTGTATGGCGACCGAGCGGGCCAGAGAGTCACCCACGGACGGCGAAATGATCTGGCGGCCATCGCCGTCAAAAGCAGTGTCGAGAGTGCCATCCGTATTGAAGCGCGCGATGGCGATGTCAGTTTTTGAACCGCTGAATGTCTGACCGACGGCGACTATCTTGCCATCCGGCTGGAGAGCGACACCGAACGCTTCATCCTCGGAGCCGCCGATCGGCGTCAGAACCTTGCCATTACCTGCGCTGGGCCCGTCAAAGGTTTGGTCGAGAGTTCCATCCGCGTTGTAACGAACCAGGGCAAAGTCGTTGTTAACACCGCTGAATCCGTAACCTGCTACGACTATCTTTCCATCCGGCTGAAGAGCAACGGCTTGGGGAACGTCATTACCCGGACCGATCTGCGTCGCGACTTTCCCGTTCGTCCCGAATGAGGGATCAATCGTGCCGCCGATATTGGCCGCGGTGAGCGGGGCCACCATCTCCCGTATCACAGGCTTTTGGGCTTCGCCGCGTACCTTCGCATTATGGGCGAGTTGGAAAGACCCGGATCCGATGAGGATGAACACCAGCGCTAGTAGATTGATGACCTTCATTAAGATTACCTACAGGGTATCATTGCCGGGAAGCTTTTGGGATCAAACCCCGCGATCGCAGCGGGGCGATAGGGCTTTGCCCTCTCCGGCTTTCTGACGATTTCCTGCCGCGGCAAACAATATTTTGTTAGGCCGAAACCGATGGAGCGCTCGACATCGGTGTACTTACAAGAACTGTTGATAACATTGAACTTATCAGCCGTTCAGTTCTTCTAGATTCAATCCCAAGCGACAGCTGTGATTCTGACTTTAGCATGCTTTTCTCAAACTTTTCTTAAAAAATCTCTGTTAATAGCAAATGAAGATGTCCGGTTTTGTTAGCACATTATATGTCCGGTTTGGTGATTTGGAACCGGAGCGGCGAGCCGCTTTGGTTTCAAATCGCGGGTTGCGCTGATGGCAGGCTTTAATGGCCGGCCGTCAGGA
>JBGSWW010000174.1:0-3426 GCA_041751735.1 Pyrinomonadaceae bacterium
GTCGTGCGAAAAGCACGCAGCAGCCTCGCCGATCATGATTCGTAGCGGGGTTGAGTTTTTCGTTCCTGTTCTCTTCCGCGATCCAGCCTAAGTTCACCGGCAAGGTGCTCTTGTGAGAAACAAGTCAGTTGCACGCATTCACCTCGAAAGTTAAACTCAATCCTTATGGCCGAGTCGATTACTGTCCCAGTCGCAACCGACCGCTATGCGCTTTATGGCGCGATAGCCCCGCAGATCAGGGCACTGGTCACCGGGGAAACCGATCTTATCGCGAACCTTGCCAATATCGCGGCCGTTCTGAAAGAGGTGTTTGGTTTTTTTTGGGTTGGCTTTTATCTTAAAAAGGACGGCCAGCTTGTCCTTGGTCCGTTTCAAGGGCCTCTGGCCTGTACGCGAATAGACTTTGGGAAAGGCGTGTGCGGCCATGCGTACAGCACTGGCGAGACAACTATCGTACCGGATGTGGATGCGTTTCCGGGCCATATAGCATGCAGCTCCTCAGCCAGATCCGAGATCGTCGTGCCTATCTTTGACGGAGCAGGCGGCATTTTGGGCGTGCTGGATGTTGACAGCGATAAGCTAAACGACTTTTCCGATGTGGATGCCGAGGGGTTAAATTCGATCGTTCGCGTGATCGAGGCATCGGTTCGTTGACGGAATTTAGAATTACACAATGTTGCCGGTCCGGCAGACCCCGACTTAGGCAAACCATCAATTTATGACACCAGTCGAACACCCCTATTGGGTATGGACATTATTTTTCATTATAGTTTTGTCGGCACTCTTTGTTGACATTGGAATCGTAAATCGCAAGGCGCATGTTCCGACGCGAAAAGAAACCTTTGGCTGGGCCGCGGTCTGGGTGTCGCTCGCAATTGGCTTCAACATATTTCTGTATTTCCAGGTCGGCAACCATTACCAGGATTGGAACCTCGCAGCCGCTCAGGCCAAGCTCTTTTTGACGGGCTACCTTATCGAGCTTTCGCTTTCGATCGATAACCTGTTCGTTTTTCTCCTTATATTTTCATACTTTAAGGTTCCTAAAAAGTACCAGCACCGCGTGCTTTTCTGGGGAATAATGGGTGCGCTCGTGATGCGCATGATCATGATCTTTTCGGGTGCCGAGCTGGTTGAGCGATTCCACTGGATAATTTATATCTTCGGCGCATTCCTGGTCTATACGGGGCTTAAGATGTTCCAGAATACGGACGACAACTTCGAGCCGCACGAAAGTTTCATAGTCAGGGTAGCAACGAGATACATCCGTATCTCCAAGCATTACGATGGCGACAAGTTCTTTGTGGTCAAGGACGGCGTACGTACAGGCACGCTTCTTTTGCTTGTGCTTATCGTCGTGGAATTCACGGATCTGATCTTCGCAGTAGATTCGATCCCGGCCATTTTCGGTATTACGACCGACAAGTTCATCATCTATACATCGAACATATTCGCGATACTCGGTCTGCGGACCTTTTTCTTTCTTTTGGCGGATGTTGCCGACAGATTTCACTATCTAAAGACGGCGCTCGCCTTCATACTTACATTTATCGGCGTCAAGATGCTGCTGCCGCTGGCGGCAGGGGCATTGGTATATGTGGTGGGGGCCGACAGCGGAAATCCCGTGATCGGCTTTGCCAATCGGTTCCTGGCTCACGAATTTAAGGAAGAGGTGATAAACATTTCATTGAGTGTCGTGGCCGCTTCGATCGCCATCTCCATAGTGGCATCGCTCGTTTTCCCGAAACGCGCGGAACCCGTTGATACCGAAGCTCATGTCAGCAAGGGGTAATGAGCAAGAAGATACCCAGAATCTATATAGAGTGGTGGAATATCCGCAAGAGTACGATCTACACGATCGTCGGGGTAATATCACTCGCAGGGCTTCTGACTGCAGGCGCCTGGATCGCGTCACGAAATAACTGGTTCGTACCCGAGGAAACGGCAGATTTTCCTAAGGACACGGCCCGTATAATCATGTTTGAGGGCGAGGTCCGCATCGTGCGGGCCGCAACGCGCGAAACGATCCTCGTAACCAAGGAAACCTACGTCGCGGCAGGTGACACTGTCCAGACCCAGGCAGACGGCCGGGCGATCATCCGGATGATCGATGGCTCGGTCTACTCCGTAAGGCCAAACAGTACTGTCGTTGTTAAAAGCACCACGTCTCTGTTCGGCGGCAAGGATGTACGCGTATCTCTCGGCGATGGCCAGTTGAATGTAAGGACCGATGAGCAGCCCGACGATGTGAGAAACGTCGTGGAATTGGCCGATTCGGAAAACCAGCTAATGCCGAAAACGGATGCCGTTTTCAATGCCGATGCACAATCGAACGGAGGCGAGATCCGCATCAGTCGCGGAGGCGTGGAAACTTCTATCGGAGGACAAAAGACTACGATCCGCGAAAATGAATTCGCGTCCGTCAGCGGGGGCAAGATCACAACGCGGGAAAAACTATTTACACCGCCAAGTCCGCTTTCTCCGCCCAATGCAGCACAGATCACCGATTCCGGCCGCGGAGCAGATGTGACCTTCAGTTGGCAGGACCCCGAAGGCGTGCCGGCCGCCAGCTATTACCTACAGGTCTCGCGGTCACCGACATTCGCATCGGATTCTATAATGGTCGACAGGAGTGAGATGGTGAGCCGCGAGTACAGGCTTTCCGGGATGATGCCGGGCACGTATTACTGGAGGGTACGGTCGACCGCAAGATCGGGCCAGAAGACGAACTGGAATGATCCGTGGAAATTGATGGTGATCCGCGCGGCGGGCAATATCGCTATCGATGCCGCGGAATGGAATGTAGAACGGGTGGGCGGCCTCGTTTACCTTATAAGCGGCAGGACACGGCCGGGGATGAGGGTCAGTTCGCGCGGACGAGAGATCTTCGCTGGCCCTGATGGTTTCTTTCGGCTCCAGATCACGTCGCCTTCCGTCGAGGCCTCGGTCGAGATCGGTGATGATCAGGGAAATCGAAGCGGGTTTGTACTGTCTTTAAGAAATGGAAAAGTAATGAGACGCTATTAGGCCGGCAGGTGGTGTAATGGCACATCAGCATTCACATGGAGGGACGACACTTGGCCGGACAGGCCGGTTGAAGGTCGCCCTCGCTCTGACCTTCGCTTACATGTTCGCCGAGGCGGTCGGCGGATGGTGGACAAACTCGCTCGCATTGCTCGCCGATGCCGGGCACATGCTCACAGACGTTGCCGCACTCAGCCTGACCCTTGCGGCGATCTGGATCGGTTCACGCCCGGCGACTGAGAAGAAAACATTCGGGTATTTTAGGATCGAGATCCTGGCCGCTTTTGTAAACGGGATAGCCCTTGTCCTGCTTTCTGGATGGGTCATCTATGAAGCTGTCCAACGTTGGCAGGCTCCGCCTGAAATAAAAGGCGGCTGGATGACTGCGATCGCGACCGGCGGCTT
>JBGSWW010000175.1:0-4853 GCA_041751735.1 Pyrinomonadaceae bacterium
AACTCAAAGCAGTCGATTCACTTGCAAAGATCCACTACGCCCAATTACTGAACTATCTAAAAGCAACACGAAAACAAGTCGGCCTGGCGGTCAACTTTGGAAATCCCCGATTGGAATATCGGAGATTCGAAAATCGTTTTAAATATGAAGACGAAGATGATGATCTAACAGGGATGAAAGGGATGGAGGGGATGGAGGAAATTGATTAGGCAGAGGAATCAAGCTGCCGAACCTAGATCGCCTAAATAAGCCTTGAATATGTCTTATCCCTTTCATCCCTTCCATCCCTGTTAAAATGCCCTTCATCCCTTTATGAACCTCAATCGGAGAGAGCTGCTGACATTGTTCCTGGGTGCACCGTTTGCGGCCAGTGCTTGTGGTGTGTCAGATGCGCGGGCGTTTCCGGTGGGGGAGATCGTGGGGCAGAGCGATTCTTTGGGACATGTGCTGCGCGAGGGACGCAGCTTCGTGGTGGCGGCGGATCGGTGGGAAACCGTCAAAGTCGCGATCGTCGGTGGCGGTATAGCGGGCCTGGCAGCGGCGTGGAAGTTGAAGAGTGAAAGATTTGACGACTTCGTTTTACTTGAACTCGAGAACGAAGCGGGCGGCACGTCCCGAAGCGGATCGGGCGAGCCGGTTAAATACCCATGGGGAGCGCATTACCTGCCGGTCCCATTTCAGGAGAATAATGAGCTGGTCACTCTCCTCGACGAAATGGACCTCATCGAGAGCCGGACCTCTTCAGGCGAGGTCGTAATCAAAGAGCAGTTTCTATGTCGCGACCCCGAGGACCGTGTGTTCTACAAAGGCCGCTGGTATGACGGACTGTACTTGAGCGTCGGTGCAAATGAGGAAGATAAACGCCAGCTCGCCGAGTTTGAAAAGCAAATCGACAAATGGGTCAACTGGCGCGATGCATCGGGAAAGCGTGCATTTTCCGTCCCGCTTGCAACGTGCTCGACCGACGCAGAGGTAACGGCTCTCGATAACATCTCATTTGCCGAATGGCTGCGGCAAAATGGACTAACGTCGGATCGCCTCGCCTGGTATTGTGACTACGCCACTCGTGACGATTATGGGTTAAAGTCAGACCAAACCTCAGCATGGGCCGGGCTGTTCTATTTCTGTTCGCGCGTTCGGAAAAGCGGGTCCGAATCGCAGCCGTTTATTACATTCCCCGAGGGTAACGGCCGGTTTGTAAACCACTTTTCGGAGAAGGTTAAAGATCACTTACGAAAATCGCAAATGGTCGTGTCTGTTGTGCCTGTCGATGCGGGTGTCGATGTCGTGTGTCTTGATAATGGCGAGCTTCGCGGCATTCATTGCGAAAAGGCCATCTTTGCGTCACCGATATTCACCGCACCTTATGTCATTCGCGGTCTTCGCGATGACCCACCGTTCACGGCCGCTGAGTTTCAAACAAATGCGTGGTTCGTCGCCAACCTCTTTCTGAAAGATCGCCCAAGAATGCGTTTCGCAAAAGACTTTCCTCTTTCCTGGGATAACGTTTTGTACGAGAGTCCATCGCTCGGCTATGTCGCGGCAACCCATCAGCAAGGGATCGATCACGGCCCAACGATCCTGACGTATTATTATCCGATGTGCGAGGACCCGAATGGCCGGACCACGCTTTTTAATTACGATTGGAAGCAGCTAGCCGACGTCTGCCTGACCGATCTGGCGCGGGCGCATCCGGACATTTACGATCTGACAGAGCGGATCGACATCGTGCGTTGGGGCCACGCAATGATCAGTCCTCGACCGGGATTTATTTGGGGCGGCGAGCGGGAAAAGGCTATGCGGCCCTACCGCAATATACATTTTGCTCACACCGACCTCAGCGGCATCGCCCTCTTCGAAGAGGCGTTTTATCATGGCCTTCGTGCTGCTCGGGAGGTGGTCCGAGTTTGAACAGGATGGCAGGATAGATAGGATGGAATAGAGCGACTAGGGCGGTTGTGAAGGGGATGTCGATATCTGTATTGTTGGACGTTTTAATATGGGGAGTTGTCAAAGTGTGCAAGCTTTCGTTGACCGACACTGACGCTGTTTCAATCGTCCGACGTTAACAGTTTTAGGAGCCCGAATGTCTTGCCTCTTATCCTATCCATCCTGCCCATCCTGTTAAATAAATGACAGAACAAAACTACTGGCTATTTTCACAAAAGATCGATCTGACGGTCTTTTTGGGGAGCGCTGTGTTGTCGCTCGTTCTGCTTGCGGTGGGGTGGCAGTTGGGGTTCCTTAACAGCGATTCGCCGGAGTGGACCTGGATCACGGCGGTGCTGCTTATTGATGTGGCGCATGTGTGGTCGACTTCGTTTCGCGTTTACTTTGACACGGCCGAGTTTAAACGCAGGCTCTGGCTCTACTTGCTCGTGCCGGTGTTTGGATACGCCGTCGGGGTCGCGCTCTACTCTGAGGGTGAGCTGGTCTTTTGGCGAACGCTCGCGATCGTAGCGGTCTTTCACTTTGTACGGCAGCAGTACGGCTGGGTCAACCTCTACCGCCGGCGCCTTGGCGAAAACGAGTCATGGACCTGGTGGATCGACGCCTCGGCCGTTTACCTCGCGACCATCTACCCGCTCGCATACTGGATGACGAGCTTGCCGCGAAACTTTAACTGGTTCATCCCCGGCGACTTCGTTACCCTGCCCGCTCTTGTCGAGACGATACTGTTCCCCGTCTACGTCCTTGCCCTCGCCGCCTACGCCGCAAAGAGCATCTATCTCTACTCAGCAAGCGGGTTTTTAAATATCGGCAAAGACATCGTCGTCGTGACCACCGCCGTCTGCTGGTACGCCGGCATCGTGCTTTTCAATTCCGATTACGCCTTTACCGTGACAAACGTGATCATTCACGGCGTTCCCTACTTTGCACTCATCTATGTGTACGCGTTGGAAAGGCGCGAATCGACCGGCCCGGTCTACCGCTTGCTCTCGTCAAACTGGATCGTCTTTCTCGCAACCCTATGGGCGATCGCCTATGTCGAAGAGTTGGCCTGGGACCGCGGCGTCTGGCACGAGAGGCCGTGGCTGTTCGGCAGCAATTGGAACTGGGACAACCTAAAAATGTACCTCGTCCCCCTGCTCGCCCTCCCCCAACTAACCCACTACGTCCTCGACGGCTTTATCTGGCGAAGAAAAAACAACCCGGACTTTCACCTATTTTGATGGCTTGGCGGGCTGGGGTACGACAGACTCGACGCTTTTTTGACGCGTTACGCTGATCGTCTGGCGTTTACGGTCGCGGACTATCGTAAGGACGACATCTGTCGCATTTTTGTCGTCGATTGCACGGATCATGCCCAACCCGCCCTTTACCGGCACACCGTCGACTTCTACGATCACGTCGCCAGCCGTGAGTCCCGCTTTTGAGGCAGGCGAGTTGTCACGGACCCAATTAATAAGTATTCCCCTCTGGACACCGAAATATTGGGCAAGCTGCTCGGTCATAGGCAAAACAGATATGCCGATCTGACGGACCGAAGATCTCTTAGCAATATTCGCCACGAGGATCGCCCTCGGGCCGGCTTCTTCGAAGAACAGACCCTCCTGCAAGAATATATAATCCAGAGCCTCTGCCGAGGTTACATTCTTAAGTTCGATATACGTCTTTCTGCCCGGCGCACGGAAGGATTCACTATGAAACAGGACGTTGAGACCCATATCGCGCGCCAGCTCTTTGATAACGAACTGCAGGTCGACACCGGCCGGAAAGGGTATGTCACGCAGCTTTTCGGTCCTTGGAGCGCTGGACGGTTTTGCGGCCTTTTCGGCATCCGCCTTCCGAACATCCGGCGCCTGCCCGGTTACGATAACGAAAGATGAAGCGACGATCAGGACAGAAGCGAGTGATCTGATAAGCATGAGAACCTCCAATAGGCACAGTTTCAATTGAGAATAACTTGGCCAACCGCCCGGCGGCGGTTTCCACCAAAATATCCTAAGAATAAAATATATACTGGCGAAGACGCCAAATGTATAACTTTTTGTTGCAAGATCGAAAGAAAAAGGTTGCCTCAGCCGCGGCTGAGCTTTTCGAGCCTTTCGGCGGCGGCTTCGAGCGTTTCGTCTTTTTTGCAGAAGCAGAAACGGACCATCTGGGAACCCAAAGCCGCGTCGTGGTAGAAGGATGAGCCGGGGACTACGGCGACGCCGATCTCGCGGATGAGGTGTTTTGTAAATTCGATGTCGTCGGCGAAACCAAAGGCCGAGATGTCACACATAACATAATAAGCGCCCTCGGGGTACGCACACCCGAAACCCGACTGTTGGAGTACCGGCACGATGAAATCCCGTTTTTTTTGATACTCACCTTGCAATTCGTCATAGTAGGCTCGATCGAGGCCCAGGGCATAGGCGCCCGCATGCTGCAGCGGGTTGGCCGCACCCACGGTCAGAAAATCGTGGACCTTGCGGATCGCCGACGTGATATCCGGCGGGGCGATGCAATAGCCGACACGCCAGCCGGTGACCGAATACGATTTTGACAGCGAATTAACTATGACCGTCCGCTCACGCATTCCGTCGATCGAGGCCATGCAAATGTGGGCAGTTGTCGGTGGTCGGTTGTCAGTGGTCAGTGACGATTCGAAACGACTTGGAACTTGGAACTCGGAACTCGGAACTTCATCGTAGATGATGTGTTCGTATATTTCGTCGGTAAAGCAGAGTGCATCAAACTCCTGGCAGAGCCCGGCGATGAATTCGAGCTCGTCACGCGAAAAAACTTTTCCCGACGGGTTGTTCGGATTACAGATTATTATCGCCTTGGTCCTTTGGCTGAACGCCGCTCTCAGCTCGTCACGGTCGAATACAAAACCGTCAGCGACTGCATATAGCGGCACGTGT
>JBGSWW010000176.1:0-18778 GCA_041751735.1 Pyrinomonadaceae bacterium
ATTCGCCGGCAGACGCTCTAAAGGCCGTATCTCAAACCTCGTGCAATGTTTTGCAGGAGCTCGGCCCCCAAATACAGTGGGTGCACAGCTATGTAACCGGCGACAAGATCTATTGTGTCTACATTTCGCCCAACGAAGATATGATCCGCGAACATGCAACACGCGGCGGTTTTCCGGCGAATAGCGTTTCCGAGGTCAAGACGATCATCGATCCGACAACGGCGGAAGGATAGTACTAAAGCGTTCAAACGTCGTCTTTGACTCTTCGACCGTGCTCTAGACGGTCGACTTTTTCCTACGCTCCGATTTCTAGTATCCTATTCTATTAACGATTAGGCGGAGCGATCACATATGAGCACAGAAGTCGTAATGCCCCAGATGGGCGAATCCATTACCGAGGGAACTGTTTCCAAATGGCTGAAGAACGTAGGCGATCGAGTCGAAAAGGACGAGGCGATCCTCGAGATCTCGACCGACAAGGTCGACGCCGAAGTTCCGAGCCCAGGTGCAGGCATACTTCTGGAGATCCGTACCGCGGAGGGTGAAACCGTCGAGGTGGGTTCGGTCGTTGCCGTCGTAGGGGAAGAGGGAGAGTCAGGTGCATCAGCGGCCGCACCTCAACCTAAAGCGACTGAGGATATTATCGCACCAGAACCGGAACCGGCCCGATCCGGATCGGAGCCCGAAACGCCGGTTTCGGAGGCCACAGCAGCCGTTTCGACGGCATCCGTTGAGGAGCCTAAACCCGCTCCACCCACAAACGGCGGCCATGCTACTGAGATCGTAATGCCGCAAATGGGCGAATCTATAACCGAGGGTACGGTCTCGAAATGGCTGAAAGCGGTAGGCGATAAGGTTGATAAGGACGAAGCACTTCTTGAGATCTCCACTGACAAGGTAGACGCCGAAGTGCCGTCCCCGGCCGCCGGGACGCTTCTCGCGATCAACGTACAGGAAGGTGAAACTGTCGAGGTCGGTGCTGTCCTGGCTACGGTCGGGGCTGCAGGATCATCGGTTGCCAGTTCACCTGCTCGGCCAGAGCCCGCTAAGTCTGACCCATCAGCACCGCCGCCCGCGCCGGTGCTGCCAACACCCGTTCCTGCTGCTCCCGCTTCGACAAACGGCGGGGGAAAAAGCGACGCGACCATAGACGAACTCCGTAGGACCAAATCGAGCCCATTGGTCCGAAGTATCGCCCGCGAGCACGGTATCGATATCACGCGGATCCCAGGCAGCGGACTTAGCGGCAGGGTCACGAAGAATGACATTATGTCCTTCATCGAGACCGGCGCCGCTCTGCGTCCGGAAGATCTGTTGGTCAAGGGAGTTCCGAAACCATCCGCGGCACTTGCGGCCCCCAAAACGGCTCCCGCATCGCCCTCCGTAATAACGACCGAAGACCGGGTCGAGAAAATGTCAGTAATGCGAAAGAAGATCGCCGAGCACATGACATTCTCGAAACAGACCTCGGCCCACGTCACCAGCGTCTACGAGATCGACATGACGAACGTGGCGAAATTCCGTATTAAACATCAGGACGAGTTCCAGAAGCGATTCGGCACGAAGCTGCCGTACATGCCGTTCATTTTTGAGGCCGTAACGGCGGGCATCCGCGAGTTTCGAATAGTGAATTCGCAGGTCGACGGCGACCAAATAATCTATAAGGGCAACATCAACCTCGGAATGGCGGTGGCTCTCGATTGGGGACTGATGGTCCCGGTTATCAAGAACGCCGACACGCTCAGCCTTTCACAGTTGGCAACCGCGGCTAATGACCTTGCGGATCGGGCCCGAAGCAAAAAACTGAGCCCGGACGAGGTTCAGGGCGGAACATTTACCATTACAAATCCCGGGGTTTTCGGCGGTCTATACGGCACACCGATCATTAATCAGCCACAGGTCGCCATTCTTTGCGTTGGAACGATCGAAAAACGAACCAAAGTGCTTACATCACCCGAGGGAGATGATTACATTACCATTCGTCAGATGGCTTATTTTGCCCTGACATATGACCACAGGGTCGTCGACGGAGCCGACGCTGAGAGATTCCTTTCATTTATCAAATCGTATTTGGAGAGCACCGAATTCCAGTTCTGATCCCGCACAATAAATGTAGAAATGGTTAGACTTATGGTGTATCCTTATGTTCTTGTCGGAGGTGTAATGAGATGGCGGGTCTCCTCCAAAAACGGCCCAGCATGCATTTTCCTGACAACTCAAACGTCGAAAATGGCGTCTATGAACTCGTAGTTTTGTAAACCGCATCTATTTAGGAGGAAGAAAATGGTAAAAAAATTCTCGGTTCTATTGTTATCCCTGGCGATTGGTGCAATTGGTGTTTATGCACAGGATGCCCAGTTACGAACGGCTGTTGCGGGTCAAAAGTACAAGATCAAGGGGATCGTCGTCGCTAAGGACGACACAAACACATTTGTGGTTCGCGATCAGGTCGGTGTTGACACTCGGGTTGTCATAGCGCCAAACGCAAGCGTTAAAAGCAATGGAGGCTTTTTGAGGAGCGGTGATCGTTTCCCAACGACGGCTCTGGTCAGAGGCTTGAATTTAGAGGTTGAAGGCGTTGGTGACTCCAGCGGTAACGTTTCGGTCAATAAAGTACGTTTTGATAAGGATAATCTCGCTACGGCGCAGTCCATCGATGCCCGGGTGACCCCGGCTGAAGAGAGACTGACGGCCGCTGAGCAGAATGCCGAACGCGTCTCTGGCCAGATCGACGAGCTGATGGCTATTTCAAACGCCGCTAAGGGCGGTGCTAAGGCCGCCCAGGAAACCGCAGATGCTGCTGTTGAAGGTGTAAATGCTACCAACAAGCGCATCACGGAACTCGACGATTATGTTGTCCAGACAACCGCTACGGTGAACTTCAAAGTCAATAGTGCAGTTCTTTCGCCTGAGGCAAAGGCTTCACTTGACCAGATCGCAGCCGCGGCAGGCAGCCTTAAAGGCTACATGATCGAAGTGACGGGATTTGCGTCTGCCGAAGGCAGCACTGCAAGGAACAAGGCTCTCAGCGAACGTCGTGAAAAGGCAGTTCGCGAGTACCTCATCGACAACCACAATATGTCGCTCAGGCGTTTCACACCGTCCTATGGCTATGGCGAACTCAATGCCGTAGCAGAAAATACGACCCGCGAGGGCCGTGAGCAGAATCGACGCGTCGAGATCAAGGTGCTCGTTAGCCGTGGCCTGAACCAGACGGTCGAGGTCAGATCGCAAACCGAATAATTATTCAATTTTAAGGCATCGGAGGAAAGCGATCTACATACGCTTTCCCCGGTGCTTTTCCTTTTTTCCCGCCCCTATTCCAGGTTTATGCCGAACATCAAGTTTATGAGAGCTCTAGTTCTTATCGCGTGTTTAGTCGTACTCGCGATGACAGCGGCCGGACAAACGCCTACACCAAGGCCGACGGAAAATGACGAGGTAATAAAGGTTCAATCACGTCTCGTCGTGGTGCCCGTGTCGGTCACTGATGCCAATGGCCAGCCGGTTCCGGGACTCAATGCTCAAAGCTTTCGCGTACAGGAAGAAGGCAGGGCCCAGGAGATCGACCAGGTCACCGACGCAGAAAATACTCCTCTCGAGATCGCCCTTCTCATCGATGTCTCAGGAAGCGTAAATCCGCTTTTCGATTTCGAGATCAAAACGGCAGCTCAGTTTCTCGAAAGCGTGATGAAAGCCGATGATCGTGCAACTATATTCCTGATCGGCGACAAACCCATTTCGCTCGCGGTTAGAGAAAATGCCGTTCAGGCTGCTGCACGTGTCAGGACCATCGTCCGATCTGGTAAATTCACTGCCTTCTATGACACGGTTTCCGAGGCCGCCCGGTATCTTCAGAAAAATGCTCCGATCCGCAGCCGTCGGGTCATCTTGGCGCTCACTGACGGCGAGGACAATTGGAGTAACCTCACACGCGAGGCCGAGAAAGCGACCTACCGCGACGTCGACGTTAACCGGTTGACCCCGGAGATGCGTAACCAGCTCGCCGCCAGGACAAATGCTGCTCATGTAACGGCTCAGGCCAAGATCCTAAGAGATCTGCAAAATGCCGATACGGTCTTCTATGTGATCAATCCGGCCGGGGATTCCTACAAATTAAATTCGATCAGCAAAAGGGCACAGGATGGCCTTGCGAAGTTTGCGGGCGAGACCGGCGGAGCCACATTCCTGCCGCGATTTCTCTCGACAAATATGAAAGACCCGCTTCAAAACGCTGGGAACGCCCGGCGAAACGAAGAGACCCTCAGCCGCATCTTCACCCAGCTCGCCAGCGAACTTCGCGCCCAATATCTGATCCAATATTATTCGGAATCCGACTACCCGGCAGATAAATTCGTTAAGGTAAACGTCGGACTCACAAGCCAGCCAACCCACCGCGTCCGCACTCGCGAAGGGTACTACGTTAAGAAATAGATTTCTCCTTATCGGGCTCCAGCAGCCGCAGTACCTCTCTGACATTTCATTGTCTGAGTGCGTACCGACACGCATTCTCTTTCATCGTCCAATCGGTTAAGCATATTGTGCGTCGGATTTGTCGTGGATTTTGTATGCCCGTGACTATTAACAAAGAAGATCGGACCGGGGAGCCAACTATCTCGGACCGCCTTGCGGCCAGAGAACGCCCGAACGGGTTTCCCATAATGCACCAATCCTGGGATAAGTTACTTTTTCTTCACTGGGAGATCGGTGTAGATGAGGTACGGGCTTTGATCCCTGAACCAGTCGTAATTGACACGTTCGAGGGGAAAGCCTGGATATCCATAACGCCGCTTACCATCTATGACGCAAGGCCGGTATTTCTTCCGGCCGTTCCCTATTTTAGCTGGCTGCATGAGCTGAATGTCAGGACTTATGTTCACTATGATGGGGTACCCGGCGTCTGGTTCTTTTCCCTGGACGCGAACAATCTTCCGGCAGTTCTCGGTGCGCGGCTGATGTTCAAGCTCCCCTATTTTTCCGCTGATATCAAATTAGAAAGTCGTGAGAATAAAGTGATGTTTAGGTCTTCTCGGTCCGACGGCACGGCAGCTTTTGCCGCCGATTGGTCCATTGGCCCGCAATTGCCCGCGGCGGCGCCTGGATCGCTTGAATTCTTCTTACTGGAACGATACTCCCTTTACACCGCAGACGACAACAAGATCTACAGGTGTCGAATTCACCACCGTCCATGGCCCTTGCAGGAAACCATTGACCTGTCCGAACTCGAATCAAATATGGTCGAAGCCGCCGGTATTTCTTCGCCTGTCGGAGATCCGCTTCGTCATTGCGGCGGGCCCGTCGACGTTGATGTCTGGCCGCTGGAAGAGCTGGCCAACCGAGCGTAAGCGTTGTGCTTGTGGCTTCAGGGTCGACACCTAAGCCGGCCCCGAGATCGGGTCGACCTCAGGGCCCTATTTGCTTTACAAAAATATCAGATCTTCGCCATCACGCGATCCGAAAGCCATGTTTGCACATTGAGCAGGTGTTTCTGCTCATTATTAAGCGCCTCCGTAAATTTATCGGAAAGCTCCGTGTGGCCCAGGTCTTCTGCAACATCGATCAGCATCTCCCAACCTGCGTTGTCCGTTAGCTCCGCAGTGAGAATTGCCTGCAAACATTGCGTAACGGACGTTCGCGGGTCCATAAGCACCTGCATTATTCCCATGGACGCAACCGCAGCGACGTCAGCACATGGGCTCTGAACCGTCGGGTCCCCGCCAAGTTCGGTAATGGACTCGTTGAGCAGCAAGAAGTGCCGGTGTTCTTCATCACGGATTTCCTCCAGGTCGACGATGGTTGGGCCGGCGGCGTCATCGCCCAGAGTTTCGCATTTATTCAGAAGCGCGTCGTACAACCGCGTACCCATTCTCTCAAAAGCCAGACGTTCACTCAGCTTGTCGAGGAAGACCGCCATTCCCATGGCATCCTCATCCAATTTTCCTTCCGTTCCAAAGGGCGCCGTCGGCAGTGAGCCGATAGGAAACCCTTCTTTTATGTATTCCGCGCGTTCTGCGTCGGCGAGTTCGGTTCCGCCGTCAAGACTCGGTGCCGCCATACTCGCACCCTCGAGCAGCTCCGCTGCCAAGTCTGGTGTTGTTTGGATTCCCGTTCGGTTTCCACCGACCTCTGTCATCGACTCTCGTGTTCCTGTAGATCTCATTTTCTTATGCCCCCTTTACCCTTGTTTTCACCCCTGCCGTCAATTCCGTGCCCGGCATCCATGTATATCCTGCAGCTACGGTCTCCGACGGTGAACCTTCCGAATTGAGCTGCTCTCTGTACGCGATCGAGCGTTCCGGATCTTCTGACAGATCAACGAAATCCGGGCCGGAGGCCCGCAAGTCCACCTCGGCCTCGAGCGTTTCGCGTACAAATTCACGGTGACTGGTAAAATCGATCGGTTCCGGCAGGGTCGCCGGGAGCAACTCAGCCGGGTCGCGGTTCTCTACCTGTTTGAAGAGCTCCATTACGTAATGCAGATGGCCGAGTTCGTAGTCGAGGCAGCGGTCCCAGATCTTCTTTATTCGCGGATTGGTCTCATATTCCGAACAACTGAAATAGTTATAGACCTCCATCGCCTCGTGCATCAGCCATTTCTCCATCCACGTCTCGTTGGCATCTATGATCGATTCGTACTGTGTCGTGTGCTGTTCCTCGATGGATGCGATCTCGGCATAGAGCTGTCGCGCGACCGGGTCAGCGAACATCGGCCCGATCGTCATGTAATAATCGTGAGTTTGATTCTCCGCGGCCATTATGGTGACGGCGTGGAGCTTTGTGAGCGGCTCGGCGACGTTCTTATCATAATGGGCCCGCAAGTCATCCGACGGATCGCGATGTTCTACCGACGTCGGCCTACCGGGCATGATGTCGGTATAGTTCTGAAGCAGATCGTTGGCGTCACCCCCTCCCATTCGATCGTAAAGGGCCGCGAACCGATACATGTGATCGAAATCTTCCAAAAGCCCGAATCGATATACCTGGGCCATGTACTCATCCGGTTCCCGCTCTGCGACACTGGCCGTGACCTCGATCGCCACCTGCTCAAAGCCGATCGTAGTTTCCAGCGGCGAAAGATCGGCAGGCAAAAGCCAGTTGACCATCGTTTGCTGATGCTGCTCAACGCGTCGGATGTGAGCCAATGGTTCCTGAAGGTCGCGGTTCATTCGTGCACAAGCGTGTGAAAAACGCACCGCCTCCGATTCGAGGCCGTTCATCAGGATAATCCGCACCCGCGTGAACGCATCATCGTCCAGCTTACTCGTAGGCGCCTGCACCATATCGCGCCATGTAAATTTCTGTTTCTCAAGGCTTACGCCTTTTTCTTTGAAAATGTCCAGACTCATTTTAGAACTCCTTATAACTGCAAGAAATCGTTTATGCCGTGGCGTATAAACTGTGAATCTAAATGCTACCCATTTTACTTGGTGACTTTGGTCACATGAATTACATTTGCCTTGAAAACGACAAATAAGTTATCGCAGCATTTCAATGGCAGAATGGTTACCTGGAAAAGTGCCTTTTTGTTCCGGAGATTCTGACGTGCGGACGGAGGCGATGGATATCCAGAGGCTTCCCTGGCGCAGCGTTCTTATTCCGAGGAGATCGGACGTCCGCTGGATCAGGACTGCTCGCTATGTGATGCCAACCGCCGATCTGTGGGTGATCTGATCTTAAATAAAACCGGGAGCAGTAGTATTACCCGCCTTTGAAAGCCTTGATAGGTCCTGCTGACTTTAATTCGCCTCGCCCGCGACCTCTCGGCATTATTCCAACGTAAAAGACTGAGGAACGAATGCGAGATAGGTTACTTCCCCCACGGTTTTGGCCTTTGTGTTCGGCTTGTCGCTGTAGATAAAGACCACGGGAAACTCGATGGGTTTCATTCCGCAGCCGAATTGGACGCCGGCGAGGTCCTGGACGAACATTATTATCTCAGGATTTTTTGACGCACTTGCCTTCATCAGTCCGGCCTGGGTCTTAAAGCTAAAAAGCATGTCGCGGCCTTTGCACTCGATCTTTTCGAGCATCCCGAACTCGCGCTTCTGGCCCGGTCCCGGTGTCTTCACGGTTGAACGCAACGAGTCCATCATCATCTTTCGATGCAGAGCTTCATCTGGCATTGCGGATGGCCTCTCTACTATACGCGGCGGAGGCGGAGGCCCGGCGGAGGCGCGGGAGTCGGCATAGGAAGCGAACCTTTCATAGGCATTGACCTCTGCCCGCAGTTGTTTCGCTTCCTCTTCGGTCAATATACGAAAATCGGCCGGTACAAACTCCAAAGCGATCAGCTCCCCTCGCGATTTGGCCGAAGGTGCAGCCGCCCGATAGGTAATGACCGAGTTTAAGCTCGCGATGTTAGCGTCACATCCTATCTGGAGGTCAGCCTGCGAGCTTTCGAAAACGCCTACGGTAAGATCCTGAAAATTCCTGGACGTCAGCGTCAATGTCGTTCCACCGGCATCGATAGTGTAGGTGACCGGCATTTTGCGGCAGTCAATCTTCTGCACCCGGCCGATGACCCTTAGTTCGCCCTCGACCATCGGCCGTAAGGCGTTATTTATAGAAAGCATGGCTTGCTCCGCTTCGCTGACTTGCCGGGCTGGCGGCGGCGGCGCGTCCTTTCGCAACGGTGGTTGATTCGAGCTGGACATCTTAATAACCTCTGCTCGAGCCTTTTCAAAATCCTCTCGCTGGCCGATCATCGAGCTTATTTGCTCCGCTCTCTGCCTCATCTCGGCGTCATCAGTGGTGCGAGCGATCTTATCGGCAATGGCCTTTGCTTCGCTAAATTTGTTCTGACGCGAATATATCTCCGCTATCCTGAGTGCGTAACGCTGGTTACCGGGCTGGTATTTTAGCG
This sequence comes from Pyrinomonadaceae bacterium, assembly GCA_041751735.1. Taxonomy (GTDB): domain Bacteria; phylum Acidobacteriota; class Blastocatellia; order Pyrinomonadales; family Pyrinomonadaceae; genus OLB17. The sequence continues at coordinate 8,864 of JBGSWW010000176.1, forward strand.
CCTTCTGCAGTTGGAAAACGGCGTCGTCCAGCTCGTCGTTGTTCACAACCGCAACGAATGCGAGCAGCTCATAGCTTTCGGTAAAGGCTGGATTCAAAGCGATAGCTTTTCTAAGCACCTCCCGCATCTTGGCAGCGGTTTCAGGTGCGAAATTTCTGACAAAGCCGAATTCGTCCCGCCCCTCGCGGCTTAACAGATATGCGTACTGGTAATAAGCGGCATGATTCTTCGGGTCGCTTGCTATGGCCTTTTCAAGGTAGGTCCGTGCATCGTCGAATTTTCGCTGCCTGATCTTGACCATACCAAGTGCTGTATTGGCAAGCGGATGTTCTGGAGCGATACCGAGCGCCTTCATCAGGTATGGTTCCGCGTCATCAGCCCGGTTCGAGTGATACAGCAGGTCTCCGAGATAAGCGTTACTCGTCGGCTCGTCGAGCACCATCGCCTGCATTTCGCCGTCAAACCTCAGCTTGTTCGGAAATGTGATTATGTTGTACTGATAAGTGCCCTTCGATATATATTTCTTGAGATCCGCCTCCATCTGCTTGTACGTAGACTGGAACGCCTGCTCGAAAGCCGGCTGTGCCGCCGTACCCGAGCGCATCTGCGAAAGAAATTTGTCGAGAGCCGGCTGCTTGCCGGTTTGGGCCAGGTAGTGCATCAACGCCCACGACTGAGCGTAAAATATGCTTCGCGAATGTCCGCCGGTACCGTGTACCTGCTGATGAGTCGCGTTGAACAACATATCCAGGGGCATGAGCTTCGACTGCTGAAGCAGATTTAGATGCCCCGATTGCGGCAGGCCTAGCTTGACCTTCGTGTCCTCTTCGATCTCAAAGGTCTGATAGTATTCCGCCAGCCCTTCGTTGAACCACAGGGGCACGTCGGACTTACCGAAATTGATGTCGAGGATGAAATGGACATACTCATGAAAGATCGTGCCGAAAGTGTCTTCGTCAGTGCCTTCGGTCGAAAGAGTAATGTAATTAACATCCTCGCCGGGCTGGAAATATCCCGCGATACCTGTATCCGCCTTACCGTCGCTCCGCAATGGTTTGAACGGCTTATACGACCCGGCATTCTTAAATACGGTCACGTTCGTCGGTATAGACGCGGTTAGGTTTGTGGTCTTGAATAACTGACGAAAAGTCTCGCGAAACTGCTCCAGACGGGTGCCAACCCGCCGGATATCCTTTTCCGACGCATTGCCGATCAAGACAAAATTCTTTGACTTGACCTGGATCCATTGGTCCTTGGCGCTGGCCGCATTGTGGCCGGCAAACAAAACGAATAATATGCTCGTAAGCAGGAGAAATCGATTGATCTTCATATCGGTGTGAGAATTGAGAAAGAGTAAGAGAGACGAGCGTAGTATACAGGTTTTGCTGATATAGCATCAATGAAAAACTGTGGAGCGCCAGCTGGTCACCATCATTTTTCTTCTCTCAAATCCACAACTAGCATGCCAATGTAATGGTCATCGACCGCTGACGATTGACCACTACCGGCGATACTTATGCGTGATCGGTCGGCGGCGGCCGACGCCGATGGCGTTTCGCGAAATGATCAGGGCAGGAGGGAGCTGCTGCCGCTTGAATTCGTTTGAGGGGTGCTCGACCTTATTAAGGATGCTGTAAACGAGCTCGGCATCGTTTCCTGCCTCGATGATCTGCGAGGGTGATGCCTTTTGTTCGAAGTAAAGCTCCAGGATCGGGTCCATTAGATCGTACGGCGGCAGGCTGTCCTGATCGAATTGATTTGGGGCGAGTTCGGCCGAGGGACGTTTTTTGATGATCGCCTCGGGGATGATCTCCCGCCCGGCATTTCGATTTATCTGTCGCGCGATCTCCCAAACCTCGGTCTTAAGGACATCGCCGAGCACGGCGAGGCCTCCGTTCGTATCTCCGTAAAGGGTGCAATACCCGACCGCAAGCTCGCTCTTGTTGCCGGTCGCGAGCACAAGGCGACCTTCGGCGTTAGATATGGCCATCAGGATGACACCGCGAAGCCGAGACTGCATGTTCTCGGCGGCAAGGCTCTCACCGCCCTTTGTGGGCTTGTTAAGGCCCATCTGTCGCAGGAGCACGTCGAAGGTGTCGGAGATCGGCTCGACCCGGCTCAGGCAGCCGAGGTTTTGCACTAAACGTTCCGAATCCGTGATGCTTCCCTCAGATGAAAAGGGCGAGGGCATCATCACGCACAATAGGTTTTCCGGGCCGATCGCCTCGGCAGCCAGAGCGGCCACCAATGACGAGTCGATCCCACCGGAAAGTCCGAGGACGGCGGTCTTGAAGCCATTCTTTTGGGCATAATCTCGGATGCCGAGAACGAGGGCTTTGCGGATAGATTCGCATTCGTCTCCGGTGATACCGCGGTTATCGGGTTTACGGACATCGAGTTCGACAGTCTCGACGAACTCCTCGAATGCCGTCGCCTGCAGGATGATGTCGCCTTCCTCATCGGCGATCAGGCTCGCCCCGTCAAAGATGATCCCGTCGTTGCCCCCGACGAGATTAACGAACACGATCGGCATGTGCTGCAATTTGGCCCGGTGAGCGACCATATCGCATCGCAGCTTTATCTTGCCCTTGTTGTAAGGTGAAGCGTTGATGGAAACAATGATGTCGGCCCCCATCGCGATCACCTCGTCGGTAGGATCGTTTTCATACAAACGCTCTCGCCAAAAGGTCTTGTCGTTCCAAAAGTCCTCGCAGACGACAACGCCGAGTTTGCGGCCATTTATCTCGAATAGCCTTTGTCGGGTCGAGGGCTCGAAATAGCGGGGATCGTCGAAAACGTCGTATTCGGGCAATAGGGTCTTATCGGCAAAGCCGAGCAGTTCGCCATCGTGTATGACCGCCGCCGAGTTATATAAGCGTCGTCCGTCGGTGTCCTCATTCGGCCTGATAACACCGATTATGGCCGTAATGCCTAATGTTGCCGGGATAACCTCGCGGAGCGGATCGAGCGCAGACGCAATTATGTCTGCATCCTGAAACCAGTCCTGTGATGTATAGCCGTGGGTTGTTACTTCCGGAAATACGATCAGGTCAGAGCCGTCTGAACGGGCTTTTTCAATAGCCCGGATGATCTTTCGAGTATTGCCGGCAATGTCACCGTTGGTAGCGTTGATCTGCCCGATGGTCACCTTCATAGGTGCATTATAACGTGGGCATCGGGGAAGGCTCTAAGAAACGAAGTGAAAAGGGCTTTAATTCGGGGTATTCAGCTGGTGAGTTCGTGGTCGTGGTTCTCGCTCTTCTTAACCATCGTGAGGCGGTTGCCGCGTTCGTTGTAGATCACCTCGTCCATTATGTTGTAAATGAACAGCACACCGCGGCCGGAGGTTTTGAACAAGTTCTCAGGATCGAGCGGGTCGGGAACCTTAGCGACGTCAAACCCTTCGCCCTCATCTTCGATAGTGAATCGGGCTTCCTGCTTCGAGACTTCTGCCGTGATCCGAACTAACTTTTGGGTATCAAACCTGTTTCCATGCTTAACGGCATTTACGAATGCCTCATCCAGGGCGACAAAAAGGTTGGAGCGTTCGGGCTTTACGACACCGAGCTTCTCGACCCGCTTTAAGAGATATTCGAGTACGATATGCATCAGTGAGATCGCTGTGGGCAATTCGAACTCGATGCTCTCGCGCATATTCTGGACCACGTGCTCGGTGTCTACGAATTTGATCTTGTAGTCCAGGATCGTTGCCACCATGTCTTTCAGCTCGTCCTCATCAAATTCGTCGCGTTTGAAATTTGCGGCACACAGCTTAAACGCCTTTATGTGCTCAGTTTCATCAACTGGGCTGATCTTTGGCAGGCACACCTCCCCGTTGAAGGACATCGCTGCAGCGGGCCCGTCGAGATCTGTGAGTACGAGATCATATGCTTCCAGCTTACCGATCGATAACGCTTGCTCGCGATTTTCCACGACCGTGACAGAATGGCCCAGGTGAGAGAACACCTCTTCGAGAGCAGTGGCCAGATCGTCATGATCGTCGATAATTAGAATTTTACGGTGCATAAAATTCGCGGGCAGGACAGGCAACCCTATTTACGAAGAGCTGTGGGCCGTTGTTGCAAATAATACCCTAACTTGGTAGTTATTTCTAACTGTGCAAAAACCCATCGGCAAACACTCTAACTTTGCCTCGCTTTCTAAATATCCATGGAAGAAGAGGTTTGTTATCAGGGCCGCCGACATTATTGGTTTCGCGGCAACGAGCCTATTTGGAAGATCCATTGGGTTTGAGGTAGAAGGCTGGGAAAACCTCGAGGCCATTGTCGACGCGGGCAAGCAGCCCATTTTAGTATTTTGGCACGACAGAATACTGCTCGCAACATATTATTTCCGGGACCGCTCGATCATCGTATTGAGTTCCAAAAGCTTCGACGGGGAATATACGGCCAGGATCATCCAGAGATTTGGGTTTGGAGCCATTCGCGGATCGTCGAGCAGAGGAGGCTCAGCCGCGATCGTTGAGATGATCAAAACTGTTCGAAAAGGATATCCTGCGGGGTTCACCGTAGACGGGCCGAGGGGCCCGCGATATCAGGTAAAAACAGGCCCGATCTTAGTTGCCAAGAAAACGGGTCACCCAATGCTGCCCTTTATGGTCGAGGCTCACAGATACTGTTCGTTTCGAAGTTGGGATCGGCTACAGGTCCCGTGGCCCTTTACACGTGCGAAAGTGATCATTGGCGACCCGATCTATGTCGATCCAAAGGCCAACGAAGGCGAGATGGACGGCAAGCTGGCGGAGCTACAGAGGGCCCTCGATGAGCTGGTTGAGCGGGGACGTGAATGGCGAGACAAAGGGTCACGCTGAAACCTGGTCGTCCACAGTTTTACCCATATTCTCAGCCGAGAGAAACGCCGCGGTAAACAAAACCAGCGAGATCCAGATCGCATCGGCTAATAAGAGATGTCCAAGCTGCATCACGATGGGAGCCAACATATAAAGCGTGAGAGAACCGAATGCAAGTTGAACAAGAACAAGGACCGAAAGAACATTTGACCACCTTGATACGGCCCTATCATTTCCTGATACTTTCGCCATCCATCCAGTCAGGAATATCAGGAAAACACTGCCCAAAATAGCGGTGATCGGATGAAAAAGTCTTACGCGAAGCAGCACATTCGACGTCGGAGAAAAATCCTTCGCAATGCCTTCGGCCAACGTTCCGGAGGGAAAGATCATGTTTGCGAGGGCCGCGATCGAACCCGTGATCCCGATCAATAACATCGCGAAAGCGGCCAGTGCGATCGGAATCAGATATTGCTTGCCAACATCCCATTTAAGCGATTTGCCGCCGCTGGCGTACCTCGCTGTGAGAGTAAGGAAAGCAAGGAGAATAAACGTGTTGATCAAGTGGCCTGCCATCCAGAAGGGTCGCGTCTGGGTCAACGTTTCCGCCGTATTTCCCGTCAGAACGAGCCCGGCTCCCACAGCAGCTTCGGTTACTATAAATATGAACGAGAGGACGGCAGTCTTTCTGATCGGACTTCCCTTCGCAAATCTTTTGAAAGTCCATATGAGGAGTCCTGCAACGAGGAAAAAAGCGATCGCGCTCGTAATGCGATGAGAAAATTCGATAACCGTTTTAAGTTCTGGAGCTGAAGGAATGAGCTCGCCATGACAGGTGAGCCAATGCTGGCCGCATCCATCGCCCGATTTGGATGCGCGTAGGAAAACACCCCATAGAATGACCAGAACATTAAATGCGAGGACGAACCAGGCGTACCTCGCAAATTGATCGAACTTTTTTTCCGGTAACATTTTGCATAGAATACCACTTCCTACGTTCCCTTATGCCTACCGCTGCAAAAGATCGGATCGACAAGATACTGGTGGATCGGAAATTCGCCGATTCCAGGACAAAAGCGCAGGCTATGATAATGGCCGGCATCGTTTTGGTTGACGATAAACGTGTCGAAAAGCCTTCCGAAATGTTCGCCGAGAATTCGGCCATCCGTTTAAAAGGCAGTTCGGACGATTCTAAATACGTTGGCCGCGGAGGATTGAAACTTGAAGCAGCATTGAAAGCTTTTTCCGTCGATCCGACGGGGATGCAGTGCATCGATATTGGATCGTCCACTGGCGGTTTCACCGATTGCCTCTTGAAGCACGGCGCCGCTCGCGTGGTCGCGGTGGATGCCGGCACAAACCAGCTTGTGTGGAGTCTCCGTAATGACGAACGCATCGAGGTGAGAGAGAACACAAATGCTCGTCATCTTGATCCCGCCGATTTCGACCACAAATTCGATCTGGCTGTAATGGATGTTTCATTTATTTCGGTGGAAAAGGTCATTCCGTCTGTTATTCGATTGCTCAGTTCCACAGGAAAAATGATCGTGCTTATTAAACCTCAGTTTGAAGTAGGGAAAGGTGAGGTTGGAAAGGGCGGTATTGTCCGAGATCCAGAAAAGCAGACGGCCGTAGTCAAAAAGGTCGAATCATTCACAATTTCGATGGGGCTTAAACCCGGGGGAACGATCGAATCGCCGATTCTGGGAGCCGAGGGAAACAGGGAATTTCTGGCTCTTTTTACTTGCTCTGATCGTTAAAGTAAGTGGATCTCAAGGTCATTCGGCTCCCAGTCAGACATATATGTTTCGGGTAATATGTTCGCTCGGGTCGTAGGGAGAGAGTCGTTTATCGGCAGCTGATGCTGCAATCCGATTTCAGCAACCGCGTCGCCTGATACTGAGTTTAGGGTCGCGGATAGTATGTTTTGGACCGCGGGGATCGTTTGCTTTTCGACCTGATAATACACCCATTTCCCATTTCGAGTGGTCGAAACGAGACCTGCGTTACGCAGGTAAGCAAGGTGTCGCGAGGTCTTTGGCTGACTCTCCCCCAGTTGATCCGAGAGATACCCGACCGTCACGGGCTCGCGGACCATTAAGGTCAAAAGGCTTAACCGGGTACGGTCAGAAAGAGCAAGAAAAAGTTTTTCGAATGCAGAAAGCGTAATTTGATCTGTCATATATCGGCTGGAGCCATATCATATTACTGCATCCATATATATATTTCAAATATCGTGTCTCTCTGACGAATTGCCCTTAACAAAGATTGAGATTACGATAACTCCTGACGAACTTTACCTCTATGGAAAAACTGTCAATTTCAACGCTGGCGGTCCACGCCGGCGAAGATCCCTCGGAGCATTTCGGTGCTCTTTCGGTGCCCATCTATCCGGCGTCCATCTATGCGTTTCCTGACGCAGATGAGGCCTCTGCAATTCACAATGAGGAAAAGCCGGGTTACTATTACGGCCGGCTTGGCAATCCTACCCAACAAGCATTAGAACGGGCCATGTGTTCGCTCGAATCCGGCGAAGCATCGCTGGCTCTCGCATCGGGCATGGCAGCCGTTTCGGCTGCAGTCTTTTCGATCGTCAAGACGGGCGACCATATCGTTGCTCCGGCTTCTGGGTATTCGACCACGACCAACTTCCTGCGTCACATCGCTGAAAGATTCGACATCGAGACTACTTATGTCGATGCCGGGGATGCTCAAAACTACGGAAATGCAGTACGTCCAAATACGAAGCTTTTCTGGATCGAAACGCCCTCCAACCCCATTGTCCAGATCACCGACCTTGTTAGCGTTAGTCAGATCGCTAAAGAGAACGGTATCAAAACAGTCACCGACAACACCTTTGCGACCCCTATAAACCAACGGCCTCTCGACCTCGGAGTGGATGCCGTCATCCACAGTGCGACCAAGTATCTTGGCGGCCACAGCGATCTTACCGCCGGCGTGATCGTCGGCAGCGGCGAGATCGTTGGTGCGGCTCGGCACGGCCCGAACAAGTTCTACGGCGGCAATATCGCTCCGCAAGTTGCCTGGCTTGTCCTCCGTGGCATCAAGACACTTGCATTGAGGATGGAGCGGCATAATTCCAACGCATACGCCGTGGCGAATATGTTAGCGAGCCATCCGGCCGTCAAGAATGTCTTTTACCCGGGTCTTTTAACACATCGCAACCACGACGTCGCTTCTCGTCAGATGACCGGCGGATTTGGCGGGATGATCGGCATTGACCTCGGCACAGATGAGGCCGGCAAATCGTTTGTTAACGGCCTCAAACTTTGCACCCTCGCAACATCGCTCGGCGGAGTCGAGACGATCATTCAGCACTCTGCGTCGATGACGCATGCCGCGATCCCGAGCGAGGAGCGGGTGAAGGCGGGAATATCTGACGGCCTTCTTCGACTGTCCGTGGGCATCGAAGATGTAAATGACATCATCGAGGACATATCCCAAGCATTGGACGGCCTGTCTTCGCAATGAGATACATCCTCGCTCTTGATCAAGGCACGACCAGCAGCCGCTCTATCATTTTCGACCGGGACGGCCATTTTATCTCGTCCAGCCAACAGGAATATACCCAATTTTACCCGCAAAGCGGATGGGTCGAGCATGATCCGGCCGAGATCTGGAATTCGCAGATCCGAACGGCCCTCGATGCCCTGCAAAAAGCAGGCCTAAGAGCCTCCGACATTTCGGCGGTAGGTATCGCAAATCAGCGCGAAACCACTATTGTCTGGAACCGTGCGACGGGTGAGCCGATCCACAACGCCATAGTTTGGCAGGATCGCCGGTCCCCGGAAATCTGCAACGACGTCCGCTCCCGTTACGGCGACCTCATCACGTCCAAGACCGGACTCGAAGTAGACGCGTATTTCTCCGCCAGCAAGATCAAATGGCTGCTCGATAATATTCCTGGTGCTCGTGAAAGAGCCGAGGCCGGCGATCTCGCATTCGGTACCGTTGATACATGGCTCGTCTGGAAACTGACGAACGGCAACAGTCATTTGACCGACGAGTCCAACGCGTCGCGCACAATGCTGTTTAATATAAACACGCTTCAGTGGGACGATGAATTGTCAAAGATCTTTACTGTACCCCGGGCGATGATGCCCGAGGTCAGACCTTCGTCTAAAGTCGTCGCCGAGATCGAAGAGCCTGAGGAGTTACGCGGTATTCCGATCGCGGGTATCGCGGGCGACCAACAGGCGGCGTTATTCGGGCAAGCCTGTTTTAAAAACGGCTATACCAAAAACACGTACGGCACGGGCTGCTTTATGCTGCAGAACGTCGGCGAAAAGCCTGTGACATCAAAGAACCGGCTTCTATCAACGATCGGTTGGCAGATCGACGGGCGGACCGAGTATGCTCTCGAAGGCAGCGTCTTTATCGGCGGGGCCGTTGTCCAATGGCTGCGCGATGAGCTGGGTATCATCAATACGTCCACGGATGTCGAGACACTTGCCGCGTCGGTACCCGATAATGGCGGCGTGTATTTCGTACCGGCACTCGCGGGCCTCGGTGCCCCGCATTGGGACCAGGCTGCGAGAGGCACGATAATAGGGCTGACTAGGGGAACCGGAAAGGCCCATATTGCCCGGGCCGCCATCGAATCAATTGCATTTCAAACATCCGACCTGCTGACCGCGATGAATTCAGATTCGCAAACACAGGTCAATGAACTGCGCGTCGACGGCGGTGCAACATGCAACGATGCACTTCTTCAGTTTCAGGCCGATATACTGCAGATACCGGTCGTCAGATCAAAGACCGCCGAAACTACTGCTCTCGGTGCCGCCTACCTTGCCGGCCTTGCCACTGGCTACTGGAGCTCGAAAGAGGAATTGTCCGAACACTGGGCGGCAGACCGAACGTTTGAACCTCAGCTATCAAAGAGCGATGCCGCGTCAGCTATCGAACGGTGGCATGAGGCAGTTTGCCGAAGTCTCAATTGGGCAAAGTAAAAGAGGCTGTCTGAAAAGGCGGCCTCTTTTTTGGCGCAAAATAGGGTGAGTGGCTTTAAAATATTGGGTATGAAGAAGGTGGTATTTAAGAGATACGACCAGAACCAGCCGATGCTGCTGCCGCCGAGCTAT
>JBGSWW010000177.1:0-21890 GCA_041751735.1 Pyrinomonadaceae bacterium
GGATTGCTGAGAGGCTCGTCATCTGTCGGACCGCGGGCACCCTTGCCTGCCATGCCGCCCGAGGCGGCAGATGCCGTACCGGGATCAAAACCCGTTGAGCTGCTTGAAGACCCGTCTTGATCCTGGCTGCTGCCGCAGCCGTGGCAGGCAGGGGTGCCTGCGGTCCGGCGGGTTTGACTGAAATGCTCCGCGAGCGTGTTACGAATGCCGCGCGAGAAGCGGTTTGCGAGGTGCTGGTTGTAGCTGGCGAGGATGACCTTTAGTGCAGGCTCCATGAGAAGGCGCCATGCGGTGTAGCGCATTGTGACAAGCTCACTCTTGCCGTGACGAGGCGGCATAAAGATCATCAGCCGCTTTATCTTGCCTTCGGTGACGAGCTGGAGTGTCTTGATCAGCAGCTTCAGGTGCGGAGCATCCCAGTCGAACATCGGAGGCGATACCTTCTTGATCCATGCGTGGAAGGCGTTGAGAGGAGCGCTCGTGCTCTTTTTCCCCCGCGTTTTTCTTTCGCTAGCGGCGCCCTTACTTGCGTGCGGGCTACTGACACATGCCGGTGGCTGCATTCGCTGAAGCTCACGGTCCCAGCCGTAGTGTTCGATCCATCCGGATGTCACTCCTCGTGCGTAGAGGCACCGGCGGTTGAAGTCGGGAAAGCCGTTCGCCCTCATCTCACGCTCAATGCGTGAATGCTCCTGGCCCTTGTACTCGAAGAAGAGTCTACGGCAGGTGTTGAGGCGTTGTTTTAGGTACTCTGGAGTTTGTTTCATGACTGGATACAAGAGCCGGGGCCTCATATCCAGACTATGAAAAGACGTATCACAGATGCAATACCAGATGGCACACTTTGTACAACTTGGCACACTTTGTATCACTTGGCACAAAATGTATGATTTGGCACAAATGTCACGTTTGGCGTACTTGCCCTTTTGCCGTGGTAAGCTTATCCGAAATTGAAATTTAGACGAATGTTCTATTTATGAGTTTGAAGGACGCTACTTTGATGGTCGAAAACGTCTCGAAACGCTTTGGCGATTTCGCGGCCGTTGAGGACCTTAGCTTTGAGGTGCTGCCGGGGCGTGTCTTCGGATTTCTCGGGCCTAACGGTGCGGGGAAAACGACCACTATAAGAATGATCGTGGGAATCACGGCTCCGGACGACGGTAAGATCGAATTGTTCGGAGAGCGAATGTCACCCGACCTGCAGGACCGGATAGGATACCTTCCGGAGGAGCGCGGTCTTTATAAGAAAATGAAGATCGTCGATCAGCTCAGCTATTTCGCGGCTCTGAAGGGAGTGTCGCGAAGCAAAGCGGGCGAGCGTATCGATTTCTGGCTTGACCGGATGAACCTGAAGGAATGGAAGAGTAAAAAGACGACGGACCTGTCAAAGGGGATGCAGCAGAAGATACAGTTCATCTCGACCGTCATCCATGATCCGGACCTTCTTATACTCGATGAACCTTTCTCGGGCCTCGACCCCATCAACGTTGAGTTTATGATCGATGTCTTGTCCGAACTCAAGGCGCGGAATAAAACGATAATCTTCTCGACGCACCTGATGGAAACCGCGGAACGTCTATGCAACGACATTCTGCTGATAAACAAAGGACGAAAGGTGGTGGCCGGGAGCCTTCGTGAGATAAAAGAGAGTTACGGGCACAATCTGATCGCTCTGCGCTGCACAGGCGGAGATGAGGTCCTCGGAGACCGATCGATCGTGGTCAAGGTCACCGAACATGCGGATGAAAAGGAGGTCGAGCTTGCCGACGGGGTCGATGCTCAAATCTTGCTGAGGCGTCTTGTTGACAGCGGGGCCGTCATAAATAAATTTGAGGCGGTAGAGCCAAGCCTAAACGATATTTTTATCGAGCAGATCGGGGGGCAGAAATGAGGAAATTCCTTGCGGTCGTAAGACACGAATACCGGAAGATCGTAATGAAGTGGACGTTCCTCATAGGAACGCTTTTGTTCCCGATCATTGGGATCGGTTTTGCGGTCGTGCCTGCCCTGCTGTTTTCACTAAAAGGTGAACCTACCCGGATAGTAGTTGTAGATCCGAGCGGACGTATCGAACCGCGGCTGCGATCGAATCTTTCGGCCGAGAGTATTGAAGCAAAGATCCGAGAAGCTGCAAAGAATTCGTCCGTCGACATTACCGCTTCACAAGAGGAACAGCTAAAGAAAGGCGCCGGGCAATTGGCGACGGGATTTGTCTTCATCGATCACGATACAGGTGGAAAAACCGATGATGATATACGCCGCGATCTGAACGCCAGGGCAGCGGCTAATGAGATCGACGGTTACTTGATGATCCCGGCTGACATTACCCAGCCGAACGTCCGTTATGAATTCCGATCGCGGAAGGCCGGAGATTTTATAGCTAACGATACTCTGGAGGACGCATTGAATGCGGCCGTACGATCGGAGCGCCTGGCAGCTTCGAATATCGATGAAACAATGCTCAAGGGCCTAAGCCGAAACGTTCAGCTTCAGACGCTTTCACTTAGTGAGACCGGCGAAGAAAAGGATTCGGGCATGCTGTATCTCGCCTCTTTGGTGATAGGGATGATGATCTATATCACGCTGACGATCTATGGGCAGGTCATCATGGGTGCCGTTGTTGAGGAGAAAGAGACACGGATAGCGGAAATCCTTTTCTCTTCGGCTACACCGTTCCAGTTAATGTTCGGAAAACTGGTGGGCGTGGCTCTGGCAGGCTTAACCCAGTTAAGTATATGGGTCGGGTCGATCGCGGCATTGATGGCTTTCCTGGCTTCTCAGAGCGATGGTGCACAGTTATTGGCAGCTCTTCCGAATATCACGCCGCTGATGCTCGTTTATTTCTTTATATTCTTCCTCGTTGGCTATTTTATCTATGCTTCGATATTTGCGCTTATAGGTTCGATGGTCACGACGGTCCAGGAAGGCGGGCAGTTTGCTTTCCCGCCGATCATGATCATGCTGATCGGATTTTATTTCTGTTTTGCCGTCATAAGAGATCCAAATTCGAGCCTATCATTCTGGGTCTCGATAGCCCCGCTGTTTGCGCCGATGACCATGCCGGTGCGGATCCTGGCTGAGATGCCGCCGTTCTGGCAGATCGCGCTTTCGATATTTCTCAACTGCATCGCCATCGCCGGGTTGGTTTGGCTTGCCGGACGTGTTTATCGCGTCGGGATGCTAATGTACGGTAAGCGAGCGACGATCCCAGAGGTTTGGAAGTGGATCAGACAGGCATAGCCTTATTTTGATATGCGAATTTTTCTCACGACGATTCTTGCAGTCTTGATGACGGCATGCAATTCGGCACCTGTACCCACGAAAACGGTGGTAGTTCAGACGCCGACGCCAACCCCATCATTGGCCCTCAATCCGATCGAGGTTTCGAAACCGATAAACGTAAGTTTTTCTACGTATTCAAAGGACTGGCCGGTCGATTGGCAATGGATCGATCCGGACGAGCGGTATAATCCCACCTCGAAAAACGTGAAATCGGGCGTTCTGCGAATGTCAGTCCCCTCCAAGAAGGACCTGCAGGGCGACAATCGAACGGCTCCACGTTACTTGAAAGCCGTGAAAGGCGACTTTCAGATCGAAACACGGGTGAAGTTTTCTCCAAAAGAAAACTATCAAGGCGCCGGTTTACTCGTTTATACGGATGATAATAATTACCTCAGATTGGAACGAGCTTACGGAGGGCCCGGCGGCGGCGGCGAGGGCATTCGCCTCGACGCACGGGAAGCGGCCCATCAGAAAACGATCGTGACAACTAATGATGTTCAAACCGATGTCGAGGAGGTCAGTCTTAAGATCGTCCGGGACGGCGGCCTTTTTATTGCCTTCTGGCGGGAAAGTGAGGAAAACGAATGGCGGGAAGTTGGTGAGTATCAATCGAATTTTCCGGACACGGTGCTTATCGGCGTCGCAGCCTTAAATACGGCTAGGCCTATGACGGCAGACTTTTTGTACATCAGGCTTTTACCGGGTTTGGTAAATAGTCGTTAGTTTTGCCCGGCATTCCAGGTACCGACAGGTGTGTTTTGGGTCGGGTTGTATTATCTAAGACAGAAGCCATCTAAATGCTGCGTTATGTTGTAATCACAAAACCAGCCGGCTAGGAGCGGCGCATAACAAAAAGGAGACAATTCAAATGTTTGATATTCTTGGTCAGCTAATTGTAGGTCTTATTGTGGGGGTCATCGCTCGATTGCTGCTGCCGGGTCGCGAAGCTTTGCCGGATGGGGCACTCGGTTGGCTCGTGACAGCACTTTTGGGTGTTGCCGGCGCTTTCGTCGGAAGCATGATAGCCAGAACTCTCTGGGCTGGGGAAAATTATGCTGTAGGATGGATCATGTCTATTCTCGGAGCGATCATTCTACTGTTGTTATTCAGGATGATCTTCGGACGCAGCACAACCCGCGTATAGCTCAATCCGACGGGGCCGGAACGTTATGTTCGGCCCCGGTATCCGTTTCCCCGGGAAGGTCCATTTTAAGCAATCCATCAAAGGCCACATGGTACGCCACGCCTTTAACCGGCACTGCCATTTCTTCCTCGGTCTTTCCTTCAGAATTGGCTATTCCGACGCTCGCGAAATAGCATGAAGCTCCGTGTGTTTTTGCAAGGGTTACGAGGTGGCGGAAAACATCTTCGCCTTCTATGCGGCCCCGACCAGGGTGAATCGCTGTCCGAACGACGAAGTAGCCAGTTTCGCCGTCTTTATTGGCGATGATTTGCGGATGAATTGTCCGATCCGCCAATACGTCCGCTGAATCGACTTGCCATCCGGCCTCCACTAACTGTTTGTATACGATCTCCACGCCGAACGCGTGGATATCCGCTTCGGTCATCAATTCACGGTCTATCATGGTTCCTTCGCTCCGAGAAGAAGAAAAGGCTCCGCTGATCGCGAAGCCTGCCAAACAATCTGGGAATTAATAGTTAGCAACCGCCGTGGCCGCAGTCACACGAGATCTCGATAATGTCCTGCTTTGCCGCATTCTCACAATGATCGCTGCAGTAGGCGGATTCTCCGGTAGGCCTGCATTTACAGGCATCATGTCCACATTTATTTTCATCAGCCATATGGTATTACCCCCTCAATAATCTTTGCCTTTCGGCCTTTCAATTATATCGTAATCGCTGAAGGGCGACAATACGTTCTCATCAGTCTGGCCGAGAGGAAGGCGGTGCTATATTATTCTGAACGATGGAGCTACAAGAGATAAGAACCGCCCATGACAGCATACGGCCTTATATCAAGCGGACGCCACTTGAGCATAGCCAAACACTGAGCAGACGGCTTGATACGAACGTTTACGTGAAATACGAGCTTTTTCAGAAAACAGGCTCGTTCAAGGTCAGAGGGGCATTTAACAAGCTTCTGTTAATGACGCAGGATGAACGTTCGCGTGGCGTCGTTGC
The DNA here is from genome assembly GCA_041751735.1 of Pyrinomonadaceae bacterium. Taxonomy (GTDB): domain Bacteria; phylum Acidobacteriota; class Blastocatellia; order Pyrinomonadales; family Pyrinomonadaceae; genus OLB17. The sequence continues at coordinate 5,425 of JBGSWW010000177.1, forward strand.
GGTTAGCGGCGGCAACCATGCCCAGGCGGTCGCTTATGCCGCAAGTATTCTGGGGGTCGATCCTCTCGTTGTCATGCCAGAATCGACTCCAAGAAACTATGTTGATGCGACGCTGGGGTACGGTGCAACTGTAATTCTTAAGCCTACGATCGCAGAGGCATTTGAAGAGGTGAGACATCATCAAGAGAAGGGTCGCGTGTTCCTCCACCCTTTCGATGATCCGCAGATAATGGCTGGCCAGGGGACGGTCGGGCTCGAGATCCTGGAAGATCTGCCGGACGTGTCCGATGTAATTGTCAGTATCGGCGGTGGTGGGTTGGCGGGCGGTGTGGCCACGGCCGTGAAATCTCTTAAACCGGACACGAAGATCTGGGGCGTCGAAACGATCGGTGCGGACGCGATGAGTCAAGCTCTGGAAGCCGGCCGTCCTGTCGAGCTTGCCGCGATAACCTCTATTGCCAAAACATTAGGTGCACCCCACGTGTCCGATCTTACGCTTGACATCGCCCAGAAACTTTTGGAAACCGTAACGGTGGTTACGGACCGGGAAGCAGTCGAGGCATTGGTTTTCTTAGCCGAACGGCTTAAGGTCATTACTGAGCCGGCCGCCTCCTGTACCTTGGCCGCTGCGGAAAAACTAAGAATTAATTTCTCAAAAGACAGCTGTGTTGTTCTTATTCTATGTGGGGGGAATGTGGGTTTGGACGATGTCTGGGGTTACAGTGCGAGCTTGGGTTCGGAGAAGGCGGAATGAAAATACCGCCTTCTCCGCGAGCCCCAGCTTCTACCTTCCCGGAGCACTAACATTAATATCGATCTCTTTTTTTGAACTTCCGTCAGTTAAAATACCACTGTAATAAACAACGCCGACGATCATCGCGACTATGATTATGAGGGCAACTGCCCAAATAGCATTGCTCGCTGTTCCTTCTTCTTCAGCCATAAAACAATATCCTCCTGTAAATAAACTACTGGAGGATGTTAATAGCAGAGCAACACTAATTCTGTTCGGTGGCGTACAGAGCCTTTAGGGCTTATTCCTGGCCGTCGGCGTCGTTTTGGGAAATACGATGTCACGGGCGCTGACCGTCGGAGTCGCTTTAGGTGGCTCGGACCCCAAAGGTACGACCCAGAGCTCGAATGCCGCTTTGTCCCGATACCCGCCGTCTACGGTCACGAGCCGGTCACTTGATATACCAGACTTCAGCGCCTGGGTGCGTATCTGTCTAAGCGACGATGAAGCAAAGCCCCGGACATTTGTTCGGCCTGCATAGGCGAAAACATGCACCTGGTCTGTTGGCGACACCGAAGAAATGAAACTTTCGATCCGGGAGGCAATTTCCGATTCCGGTAAGGCACCAAATTCATCAGCTTTTTGCGCCGGCCCCGCGATCGGCACGGCGACAGATTCCGACGATGCGCATTCCGGCGAAAAGCCGCCGAGGAGGACCGTCGCGTGAATCACACGATCGGTACCTGCCCCGGTTGTGTCGACTTCGATATTCGGCGTCCCCTGGCCTGATCGAATGGTGCCGGCCGACAATGACCAGTCGAACATCGGGACCACCTTTTTGTCGCCGCCGAGGAGCCCGGCCGTAAGCCGGAGCGAAGCCCCATCGCGGACAGGTTGGTTAGGCGCTTTTAAAGTAATTTTCGGGCACGGATCGGCCGTACTTTGGTCTTCGGGCTGTGGTTTCTCCGCTGGGGGTGGGGGCAGCGGCGGTTCGGGTGCAGGTTCGGGGTCCTGGGCCGCGCCGGTAAGCACAAGCACGCCTACCAGCATCAGATGCGAGCAAAAAACATGAAGCGCTTTTTTCATTTCGAGATGCCTCCAGTGGAAGGGAAGTTATGTGGATTCTAACACGAGGCGGCAAAAGCGCAATAGGTATATTTAGAGCATGACTGGGGCCGGACATCCGAGTTCATGGCCTCGATTACATTTGCAACTAAGCTGAAAACAGTGCATCTTATTGTTGTAAGACTTCTCTTTCAATGTCTGTATTTCGTAGGGAGACCCTTACGCAGTAACCGGTGCGGTTTTCAACAATCGACCGCAGCAAACATTCAAAGAGGACCGATCGGTATATTTATGAAAGAAGAACTTATTGAGATGGCCGGCGTCGTAGTCGACAAACAGCCGAATGCATATTTTAAGGTACAAATAAACGATACGGACCACATGGTGCTCGCGACGATCTCGGGCCGTATGCGGCGAAATCGTATACGTATCCTAATGGGCGACCGTGTGGATATTGAACTCTCTCCTTACGACCTTACCAAAGGGCGTATCACCTACCGTCACAAGTAAGGCCTTTTCGTTGATCTAAGTGTTCACTGGCCAAGCTCGCTCTTTTGGGTTCCGTCGCGCTTACTTGCAAGGTTGGTCAGCGTCGGCAGAAGTCAATGGGGTTGCGGCAATTTTCCATCCTGTTTCACTATTTCCGGTCGCACGGGCTGTGTAGGTTCCGATCTGATACACCGGATTGGTCTTGATGTCGGGCCGTTTTTCCACGTTAACACGGGCCCAGTAATAGTTGTCGCAAAAATAGAAATCAATATCGCCGGTCGTGCGTTTTTCGACGTCGACGAAATGTGTCCGAACCGCGTCCTCGAGGCCCTTCGGAGCACCCACCTTGTCTCCGAACCGGGGAAGGGTCAGGTAAAAAATGACTCCTCCCGCCGTGATGACAAGGATAGAAACTATACCCAGCAACTTGAGATACTGCTGCCAGCTTCGGGTGGTTCGCCGGTGCGTCTGAAACAGCCGGTCGTCGACTTCGTTTGATGCGCCGCGGACCTGTTCCTGAGGCCGGCCGGCGTTCGTTTCAACTTTTGCCGGCCGTTTACTTACATCGTCTAAAAGTCCTTTTTGGAACTTCATCTCACCCTCGAGGTCAGACTAGATATATCACCGTTGTACCTGTCATGCAATTAAAATCGCTCCTGGAACAAGGTTACGGACGCCAAAGGCAATTCGGATGGCTGGGGTCGTTGCACTCGACGAATGGATACCACTTTTCGGTCGGCTCAATTCCATATTGCCAGGTTTGACCAGTTTCAACCTGAAGCAGCATTATCATCTTCAGAACACCATTGATCACGATCTGATAGCGAATACGAGGAACAATTCCGGATGGCAGATCCACAACGACCATTTCCTTCCAGCACTTTTGGCTTCCAATTATGCCTTGTTTTGGACAGTCACCGAGCCGATATACCTGGCCCGAAAATTTGTCCAAACGGAAAGCTGTTCGCCGATCCGCAGGAACCTGTATTATTTCAAACCGACCACTATTGTCGCCTACAGAAGTGCTCACCGAGGGAAACTCTTCCTGTGACATCACAAAAGTGGCTGCGAGAAATATCATTGAAAGCAATAAGCCTAATTTCTTCATCAATGTCCTCCAGATCTGTGGATCTTTACTCCCTCCTTCACGCCCATCTGTAGCCAAAGTTGCGAAGTCTGAGTGGCACCGTCAATGACATAATTTGTCACTCGATTCGCCTAAATAATGGGAGTATTTGCTTATGGCCATTGCGGCCGATGGCGACAGGATCGTTCGCCTACGAACTTATTTATTCTGACAACTAGCTTTAGGCCGTCATTGGTAGATCCGGCTCAGTGGCACGGCGATTGTATTATATATGGTGATTTTAAGGAAAGCTCAGCTTTCTTCCACGGGAGTTGACCGATGAAAGACATGAAAAGGCAGAACGGATTTTCGCTAATCGAACTTTTGATCGTAGTGGTCATACTCGGTATTGTGGCGGCTATCGCCATACCCAATCTCCTGGCTTCCCGTCGCTCGGCAAACGAAGGATCAGCGGTATCGTCTACACGAACACTGAGTGTCGCTCAGTCGACATATGCATTCACGTATGGACAGGGAGAGTACGCCGGTGTCGAAGGAGTTCCGAACACTCAGGTGCTGGCCGAGTTGAATACAGCATCTTTGATAGCTGCCGATCTCGCCACCGGATCGAAGGGCGGTTATTTATTTGTTGGTGCTAAAGTCCCCTCCGAGGCACCGAGACAAGCCCAATTCTTTTTCTCCGCGATTCCCCTTCAAGGAACGGGCTTTGCCGCTACAGGTATGAGGCGCTTCGGTGTATCGACCGATGGCGTCCTAAGATCAGATTCGGAGCTCACGCATTTTCAGGACATTCCAGACGTGCTGCTGTCCCCCGCCTTCGGAAACTAAAAACTACTCTTGCGATCCCTCTTCGCACCTCATAAGGCGCGGTCAAACGGAACTTGTCCGAATGACCACGCCTTTTTTTGCACGATCGCCAACGAAGTTTCGACATTGAAGAAATGTATTTACTCCGTCAGCCCAATTGTTTACCATACGTTCTGCAAGTTCCGTCCTAACATACAACTCGGAGCATATTATGAAAACGGATAGCCTTTCGACCGAAAGACTGACACGAAAGATCCGCGATATCGTGCAGCCGGTTAAAGCGGCGATAAAGATCGAAACCGGTGAAAACTATGACGAGCGGGTTATCGAAGACTCGATCAAAGTCGGGTTAGCAAACATGCTTGACCGTATTGAGGAGGATATGCTCAGAATGTTCGTGTCTCCGGAACGCCGCGAATTCCAGGAATTGGTAGTTCGGCTGGAACGGAACTCGGCGGCGGTGGTGGAGGCCCAGAGTGAAGTAACCGAAGCTGCTGCGGAGGGAGTGTTCGCGGGCAACAGGCCGTTCTCAAAGGAAAAGCTATCGGCGATGATCGCGTACCTCACAGCAAAGGGACATAACGTTTATAAGACAAGTCTGAACAAGCTGCTGTTTTACAGTGACCTTTCATATTTTTACTTGCGAAATCAGGGGATCTCAGGGGCCGTCTATTATAACCGACAGTTTGGCCCTGTAGCCGAACAGGCTGGCCCGACCCTCGACGATCTAACCGAGAGAGGCATTGTAAAGGTCGTTCCACGTACGCAGACACTCGAATCGGCCGATCCGGTAAGCTTATCTGCGACTCTGACGAATGACGAGAAAAAGGTGCTCGACTGGGTTGCCGAAACATATGGCCCGATGACAGCGTCGGCGATCAGTGACCTTTCACACGACGAAAAAGCTTACAAATTCACTCGGCCGAACGAGCCAATTGCTTACGCCTACTCCAAATTCCTAAAAAAACTCCCTCCCAGGGATCTTCTCGACAATCAAGCTGCTTAGCCCTTTCACGGACGCCTAGCCGCCGGTGGCGTCTTTGGGAAAACTATCTCTCGTCGGTCAACAGTGGGAGCTGGCCGCGGCGGCTCGGAACCCTGTGGGACGATCCAGAAATCAAAGAGTGGTTCTTCACGAAAGCCCCCGTCGACAGCGTTGATCCTGCGCGGAGCAACGCCGGCATCCGTCAATTCCGTCCGCATACTCCGCAATGTATTGGCAGCGTATCCTCGTTCGTTTTTTCTGCCCGCGTAGCCGATGATATAGACGGTGTCGGAAGATTTAGATAAAAATTCTGCAAGCGTCTTTAAATGAAAGGTAACAGTTTCCGCGGGAAGATCACCGAACTCTCCAAATTTCCTGGCCGGAGCTATCACCTTGACCGTAGCTGATGCCTGCAGCACACATTCGGGAGCATACCCGCCGACCCATATGTCCGCCTTGATCTCACGATCGGGTGTATCGCCGGAACCAGTGGAATCCACAACAATTCGTCGTGTCCCCTGCCCCTCGTTGATGACACCTGCGGAAGTGCTCCACAAGATCGTCGGCTGTATCTTTGGATCGCCTCCGGCTATGTTTGCTCCGAAGGTTACTGTTTGGCCGTCCTTTACCATACGGGCCGCCTGAGGCTGCACGCTGACCTGAGGACAGGGCGCGGCCCTTGGCTCGGGCGTAGGCGATGGGGAGGGCTTGGGCGTCGGTGTTGGTGTCGGGGTCATGCCGGGATATCTGATCTGTGCTTCCACAGAGCCGGAAACCGCAAGCGCTAATAGAAGGGGCAAGAATAGTGCTGCTACGCTCTGCATCCTAAATACCTCCGATCGGTTATTGAATTCACTCAACTTGCAAGAGCAGTTGCAAAAGTATGGCTTCACCATATGATACACCGCCAACTTGCTTTGCGTGACAGAAACTAGATTCAGCTGGGGCGTGCGAGGCTGCCTGATCGTACCGCGATACACGACCCGGGCCTACGCGGCCGAAGTGTCTGGCAGGGTATGCCAGCCTGTATCGGTTTCTGCCTGAATAGCCTTCCGCTTTTTCAGCGTTGAATCCGGAACTCGGACATGGACGGCCGTGCCGCTCTTTCGCGAGGATTCGATCTCCAGAGTGCCGCCGATCAGGGCTGCTCTTTCCCTCATCCCGGTGAGCCCCAGGCCCCTCGACAGATTAAGTTTATTTCGCACGCTAAATCCGCGGCCATTGTCGGTGATGATCATGCTTACAGAGTCGTTCCTTTTCTCAAGGATGATATCTACAGAACTTGCCCTTGCGTGCTTGTGAGCATTGTTGAGGGCCTCCTGCATTATTCGATAAAGATTTGTTTCAACACGTGCGGGAAGACGTTTTCTTTTGAGTGACGAAAGCACTTCCGCACGTATTCCCGCATGGGCAGACCACTGGGCCACGTAGCTGTTGATCGCCGCCGAAAGCCCAACCCCATCCAACAAGGCCGGGCGGAGTTCCCACGCTAAGAAATCGACACTTTTATCTATATTAGCGGCAATGGTTTCAATCTCAGACAAGTCTGGAGGCTCCTGACCGGCGGCACATGCGTCCCTGGCCCTCTGTAGAGCGAACTGCAGACCTGTCAACTGCTGTCCGAGCTCGTCATGCAAGTCACGCGAGATGCGGGCGCGTTCGTCTTCCTGTGCGATGATCAGCCGCTGGAGGACCTCTTTATCCCTTAAGGTTTTTTCCGCCACGCGTCGGGCCGTCAGATCGCGTGCAATAGTTGAAACGCCGACGAGATCGCCGAGATCATTCTTGACTGGCGACACGACTACTTCGAGGATCAGATGACTTTTGTCCTTACCTACCCGTTCGGACTCGAATACTTCTACTTCTTTGCTGAGTTTTAACTTTTCTATCTTTTCGACCAGCTTCGAAAAGTCTTTGGAAAGGGTGAGTGATGTAAGCTGCTTTCCAATGGCCTCAGCGGCCGTGTAACCATAGAGTTCCTCTGCAGCTTTGTTCCAACTGGTGATCTCCATTTCCAGATTAATGGTAATTATCGAATCGTTTGAAGATTCGACGATGGAAGCCAGAAAGAATTTGTCCAAATTATGGTTTGGCATTTACGCGACTCACGGACTTGCTATGATAAAAGGATCAGTTTCCGGGTATTATCAGTATACTCCTCAAATGAGGATCGACGCTTGAGCTGAACTCAATATTGGGTTGAGACTTTAGGATCAGCAAAATATCGCAGTGGTTAAGCTGCCCGAAATCTCGATTTTCGGGCGAAGGAGGCGTATCATACCGGCAGTAGGAGAATTTATGAAACATGTTTTAGTAGTAACCTTCCTGGCCTTTGGACTAATGTTATTTTTAGAAGGCAATTTGGCTGCTCAGGCACCTTCGGTGGCCGGTGAATGGGCTGCGTCGATGAACACACCCGGTGGCCCGAGGCCGTTCGGACTGGTGTTCAAAGTCGACGGTGAAAAACTGACCGGCACCGTTAAACGGGCGAGCGGCGACGTTCCATTAGAAGGAACGGTAAAAGGAAAGGACGTCAGCTTTTCGTACACGATCAACTACAATGACAATGCTCTTTCCCTCCATTTCTTGGGCAAAGTGGACGGCGATAACATAAGCGGGACAGTATCATTTGGCGGGAACGCCGAAGACTCCTGGAGTGCCAAACGCTCGCCGGCAGCAAAGCCGAAATAGTCTGCGTAGTTTCAATCCCGGCACCTGAAGAGTGGCTCTTCTCCCCTTCCGAAAGCAGCCTGACCTGATGTATGACGCCCGAATTCGAAATGATGAAAAATGACCCGGACCTGGAAGCAGAACGCGGTCCGGGCGGCACGCTTATCTTCATCGACGGTGATCAGTACTGCGTCGTCGGCCCCGAATTCATCAGTATGGAAGAAAGCGACTGCTATGCTTTGGGAGAGACCAGGGAGCAGGCCATCGCTAATTATGCCGTTAAGCTCGGAAGTTGAGCAGAACAGCCTAATTTTCCTCCGCATAACCCCAAGCTTATAAACCGTGCCGGCCTCCGTTTCGATCAACGGTTAGATCGGCAGATCGAATGTCAGGTCTGATCCACCGGTGCATTCAATAGTTTGACCACCCGAAAGAGCGGATAGCTGAGAACGATGGCTGCCGCGGCTAGAGCACTTGGGAATGGGTTGCTGACGCAATAGCCAACGAATAAGAGCACTGAAAAGACGAGCATGAGAACCGGCGCGTATGGGTAGCCCCAGGTTCGGTAAGGCCGCGGTGCGTCGGGTTCGCGGCGGCGGAGGACAAACAGCGCCACGACAAGCAGAACCATAACCACTACGATCAGAAATTGCCCTATCCCAAGCAGGAGGTCGAACGTGCCCACCACCGTGAGGGTGATGGCAATGAGTACCGTAGTGATCGTTGCGAACGAGGGAGTGCCGCCTTTGTTGACCTCCTCGGCCTTACTGATGAAGAGGCCGCCCCGGCCCAGCGCGAACATGATGCGTGGTGCTGACATCATGATGGCGTTCAGGATGCCGATCAGCGATAACAGGGCGAGAACGGTTACTATCTGGCCAGCCCTTTCTCCAAATATTAGCGCCATTGCGTCGCCGCCAGCGAATTTTGAACCGGCCAACTGTGACATCGGTAGAACATACAGGATCGCCAAATTAACTAGAACGTAGATCGCCGTTATAAGGGCGATCCCGCCAAACATCGAGCGAGCGATATTTCTCGACGGATTCGTATCTTCCTCACAAAAATACATTGGCGAATAGTATCCATCGTATGTACCGAGCACGATCTGAAAGGCGAGAACAAAGGCTGTAAGTCCGGCGAGAAACCCGTGGGCTGCCGCCGAGGGAGGTGCAGCGCCGGCCGACGCCCCGCCGCCGAATGCGAAGCACGCAGCTACAAACGCCAGCAGGGCGACGCATTTAATGAGGGCCGTTGCTTTTTGAACGCCACTGCCCGAGCGGACCCCGATCATGTTGATGCCGGCTATGATCGCTAACACGGATACACTGCATACGACACGGCCCCATGGCAGGCCCGGCATGAACAGGCCCGAGGCGTATTCGCCAAAGACAACGCTTATGTAAGCGAGAGCCAGCGTGTTATTGGCCCAATCGCTCCACCCGACCAGAAAGCCGCCATAGTTGCCAAACGCACGCTGAGAGTGAGGATAAAACCCGCCTGCTCTCGGCGTCATGGTAGCGAGTTCGGCAAGATAGTTAGCCCCCAGCATGCAATAGACGCCGCCGAGCACCCAGGCAAAGACTATCATCCAGTACGAACCCAGTTGTTCGGCCACGCCCCCGGGATTGCGTAGTATGCCGACGCCGATCGTACCGCCAACTGCAGCGGCCAGGCCAAACGTTACGCCGAGTACCCGTAATAGCTTCCCGCCGGGAACAGGCGGGGAACCGGCGAAAGATTCCGCTATCTCCATGTGATCGAATTGTCTTGCTGTTTCTAAATTAAGTAGAGCACGGGGATGGTAGCACGGACAAAGGCGCAAACGAAAATCGACGGATCGGTTTAAGAAAAGTCGGTGATTTCACTAAAAACGAAAGGGCCGCACTGACTTGCAAATGGCGATCATGTACGCAGCGGGGCCAGGTCATCGTACCCGGCCGGCATCCGGTGGCTGGGGAAAACCCTTCACGATGAGCCAGATCGCTGTGGCGGCATGGATCGGGGCGAGCGGCATCGCCAGGTAGCCGACTGGGGAATATCCAAGAAACATCATAAGCGTCACGCCGGTGAACTGGCTGGCTACGGCTATCAAGCCGAGAGCCGCGAGCGGCCGCGGTATGAGCCGGAATCGCAAGAGCGAAATATAGAATGTGGCCATCCATGCTCCGATGGCGAAGAGCTGGATGATATGGGCGGATCTTCGCATTGAGCCGGCGGCGGCCGCCCACGCGTGGTAGAGTGCGGTATCTTCTCCAACGGCGGAGGCAAATCTTTCGCCGACCGTGAGCATTGATATCACCGATCCGTTGTGCACGGCGTCCAGGACCGCACTGATCGCGCAGACGGCCAGCAACCACAATGCAGTTCGTTTGCTGTAGGGTTTAAGAATCGGATACAGCCACACGGCCAAAGCAAGGGTTAGGCCCAGTCCAATGAAGGCAATTGCTATCCCTATTCGTATCCGAACGCCGCTCGCCGCGGCGGTCTCGAGATACGCCGGATAACCTTTGACCAACGCGTCCATCAGTACAAACGGAGCGATCAGCGCCGATGCCATCTGGATGAGCAGTAAAATACCCACGGTTCTTCCGACACCTTTTTCTGAACTCATTTTAAATACTCCAGTCGCAGAATTAACTGGGAGGCTTTACGACCCTGGAATAGATAAGTTCCGATGGCTGCTTGAAAGAGAGCCGACAGGCATATACAGAGCAAACAAAAATGGACCGCGAACGGATCCGCGATCCACATTCAATTTCTTTTGGAACAGTCCCGACGCTAATAAAAGGAGGTTTGTCCGAAAACTAAAAGATAGGGCATTTGTAGCTGCCGAAGCTGCCGCGGCCATCATCGTTAGCCAATTGAGCTCGATGTTCCTCAAGAGCTTTCGAAACCTCGTCCTCCGCTTTCGCATCGTCGCTAACGTCCGGCCGGGTGTCAACGTCCCGCCGGGCGAACTTGATGAAGTCGTCGCGGACCATATCTGAAGTATTGGGGGAATAAGTATTCATCATCCTGTCTCCTCTCGGCAGCGTCAGATATTCACCGCCTTAAATACAGGACTTACGAAGATCGAAGCTTGCCGATACTTGAGGATACATTTTCCGGCAGAGTAACTTACATCGGGATAACACGCAGGCGGAATAAGGAGATTCCCTAATACGGAAGGACGCCATTATCGTTCAGGGGCGATGAGGCCCACGAATGGACGGCCCGAAAAGAACTGTTTTTCGGATGGCGGAGTTGGTTGGCTAAGGCCGAATCATTTTATTATCTCAATGCTCTCGCGCCGATTCTCTGCTTAGCAATAGCCTAACAGGAAAAACACTACTAAAAAGATAAGGATGGTTGAGATCAATCCTCCCCCAAGTTTCCATGCTGCTGCACCGGCTAACCCACCACGTATCAAGTTATTCATAATTCATATATCTCCTTACCACTATCTTATTGTTATAGTCTGCTGATCACGGTACGCCAGAGGACAATTGGAAGGAATTAAGCATTAGAAATTGGGGCTTTGAGCCAGGCGGTGATTTGGTTATGCTGTGCATGTGAGCAGCATCTTTTGGGTCATCGTGATCGTAGGATTACTGACGTTGATCGGGAGTTTTGCCCTCGGCATTTTTTCGTATCGATACTACTGGGGAGTGCGTGGAACGCCGCCCGCTACGGGCGAAGCTCGTCGCCTGCAAAAGGAAGCCGAGCTTTCTGCACGCGCTCGCCAATTAGAATATGCTGAGAAAAACCGGCCGAAACCGCGGCGCCCGGGCTTTTGGAACAATCAGAAGCAGTAATGGTGGGTATAAGCAATAATTCTCAATATCCGAAATTTTGGAACTTATTATTTCCTGCAGCGTGTGCTTTATTGTGATCCCGCTAAGTTAAAAGCGGAATATCCATGAACACTCAATTGGGCGGGCGCCAGCCCGCCGTTTTTTTTGGCTTTCAGGCTGAATGCGACATTTTATGCAAAACGTGACATATGGTGTTTGGACACTTTTCTTGGGCATTGAGTAAAAAAAGAGCTGCCGTTTCGGGCAGCCCCTTCCGCGATCTGAATCAAATGTCACTTCTGGGTCATGTATTTGTACGCCATCGAGGCGATATCGTCGAGCGAACTACCGTCGCGATCGCTATCGAGCATACTCGTTGCCATATCGAACATCGAGCCGCCTTGCGATGGTTGGGCCTGTGATTGTACGCCGCCCAATAGTCCGCCAAGTAAACCGCCGAGCCCTTCGGGCCCTACATTTTGCTCTTGTTTCTGGCGGCTGAGGTAACCCATGACGATCGGTGCAAGGAACATCAGGATCTGTGCAACTTTACCCATATCAAGGCCTGACTTTTCACTGACCTGCTGAGCGACCTGGCCCTGACTACCGCCAAGGATGTGGCCCAGGATACCGCCTGCGTCGGCCTGACGAGGTGGAGGTGCGTGTTGGCCACCGCCAAAGATCATACTGCTTAGCCCCCCGAGGTTATCGAGAACGCTGGCGTGATTGTCTTGTTCCAGCGCGCTGTTGAGGCTCTCGGCACCCTGAGGCGTGGCAGCATTATTCGCCAATCCATTGATCAGCATCGGCAGAGCCGCCTGTATGGCCATATTTACCATCGAGCTGTCGGCCCCGACGTTGTTGCTGATCTCGCTGACCGCCTGTGTTCCCTTTTCGTGTCCAAGCAGATCCTCTAGTGAAAACATTATGTTGCCCTCCTGATTTCTGAATTAATAAACTCGCCCTTTATAGTATGTAAGTGGGCCTAATCGTATCACGCATGCCGCTCTCACGCACTGAATACAGATCGAACACTAAACTGCAGATATCCGCGGGCTTGTTGTGTGTCGTTCTCTTTGCGTGCTTTGGGGTTTCGTGTGCGCTGCTGCAGAGCAAAGGCGAGCGGGCAAAGCTCGCGTACGTTTCAACTGAGGCCGGAGTAAATGCTGAATTTGGCGAACCCTTTGGCATAGCTGTTTTAGGAAGCGACGTCTATGTGTCTGATGGGGAAATGGACCGTATATGGCGTCTTACTCCTGACGGACCGGTCGTATTTTCTGCGGACTTAAACACGCCGTCTGCGATCGCCTTCGACGTGACCGGCAATCTGATCGTCGCCGATACGGGGTCACATACGGTCAGGTCAATAGATCCGTCGGGCAAAGTCTCGGTAATTGCCGGCATTACAGGGCGATCCGGCCTGGATGACGGCGCTTCAGGAGTGGCGGCTTTCAATGGACCTATCGGCGTTACGGTTGCCAAAGATGGACGGATCTATGTGGCCGACACCTACAACGATCGCATTCGGCAAATAAAAGATGGAGTGGTCTCAACTATCGCAGGCAGCTCGCGCGGTTTTGCCGACGGGACAGGTGGAAATGCAAAGTTTGACACGCCTACGGGCCTTGCGATGTGGGGAGACAAATTGCTGATCGCCGACTCCGGTAACGGTCGCATACGTGTTGTTGAGACCGACGGATCGGTTTGGACACTCACCGGCTCGGGCCCGGACGAGCTAGCCGATGGCCTTCTGGCTAACGCCGGTCTTGATCAACCATCCGCGATCGCTGTGGACGGCATGGACCGTATATATTTCACAGACGGCAATGCGGTGAGATGCATTGACGCGGCCCCGTTTCCGTCGGTACGTACATTGTCATCCGATCGTCGGGGAATATTGGATGATACCGTCCATCGGTCGCTGTTTAACCGGCCGTCCGGTCTTAGTGTTGCGAGTGACGGCACCTTGATGGTGGCGGACAGCGAGAATGGCCTCGTTCGAAGCATCACAGCGAAGGACACGGGTAAAAAGATAGATGCCGGAACGATAATTAAGCTGCGGGGCGATCCTTTGGAGTTTAGAAATGCCGCTCCGCCCCGATGGCCGTACGACCCGCCTGAGGCACCCCGGGACATCGCGGGCACACTCGGCGAGATCCGCGGCGAGATCGATGAAGATGGCGATCGCGCACGATTCCATAATGGACTCGACATAGCCGGAGCCTACGGCGAAATTGCGAGGTTCATTAGAGATGAAAAGGTCCAGAGGCCGATAGCTGCCGAAAATTTCGGGACGTTGCGTGAACTGCTGAGGCTGCCTCAACTCGGGTATATCCATATCCGGCTCGGTCGCGATCAGTCGTCAATACCTGGGGGCGACTCAAGGTTCCTGTTTGACCGCGACCAGTCAGGAAAGCTAATCAATGTACGAGTGCCACGCGGGGCGAAATTCGCGGCCGGAGATCCGATCGGTACGCTGAACGCAATGAATCATGTGCACCTTGTTGCGGGGCCAAGCGGTTATGAGATGAATGCTCTCGAAGCGTTGACCTTACCCGGGATCGTTGACCGCCGGCCGCCGACTATCGAGAAGGTCAGCCTCGTAGATGAAAATTGGCAGGGAATCGAAACCGGAAATGAAAATTCGCGTATTAAACTTGGAAGAAAAGCAAGAGTTGTCGTGCGTGCGTTTGACCAGATGGACGGCAACCCTGAAAGGCGGCGCCTGGGGGTTTATTCGGTGCAATGGGGATTGCGGAGCGCATCTCCTGTAATGCACGCAGTTATGGGCGAATGGAGGTTCGATCGTCTGCCGCCGCCGGGAATGGTGAGAATGTTTTACGCACCCGGCAGCCGCTCCGGGTCCGAAGGTGTAACTGTCTTTAACTATATTGCTACCAGTTCTTTCGCCGGCGAGAATATTAATGAGGAATTCCTCGATCCGGAAAAACTCGATAACGGAAACTATACTTTAAGCGTCCAAGTGGCAGACTATTTTGGCAACACGGCCACACACGACATCCATTTGGAGGTAATTAAATGAAAAATTTGCTTGTATTAATATTTCTTTCAGCCTTGTCTACAGGGGCTGTTCCCGCGGCACCAGTAGGCCCGACTTCGATCCGCATAACACCGCCGGCTCCGAAGATCACTGATGCGGAACGTCACGCCGAGCTAGCGAAACGCAGAGCCGCGGTCGCCGCGAAAATGGCCGACAAAAGCGTATTGGTGCTATTCAGCGCCGAACCGAAGCTCTACGCTAACGACGTCGATTATGTGTATAGGCAGGAGAATAATCTTTATTACCTCACGGCCCTTAAACAGAATGGTGCAACGCTCGTTATGACAAAGGATGGAACGGCTGTTACGGAAACGCTGTTCCTTCCGAAACGCATACCGCTTCGTGAAACGTGGGAGGGGAAAATGTACTCCCGCGAAGACGCAACGCGACTCTCAGGCCTAAAGCGGATTGTCGATTCTTCCGAGCTAGACACTTTTCTTCAGGCAATGAGGGAAAAGAAAGCATTCTCGGCAAAGGACGGAACTGCCGGGATCGACACTTCCGCTGCGGCGAAGATCTACATGCTGCTACCGATGTCCGAGCGCGACTCAAACGGCAACCGCGAATTTCGTGTTGAGAATGAGTTTGCAAAGAGTCTTTCCGGAGCCCCGATCGAAAACGCCCGCCCGATCTTTGCGGAGCTGCGGCACATCAAGTCGCCCTACGAGCTTAAGCTTCTTCAGCACGCGATCGATATCTCGACCGAAGCCCATATGCGTGCAATGGCAACCGTTGGTAAAGCGTCGATGGAATACGAGGTCCAGGCCGAGGTCGAATATACCTTCAGGCGGCGAAACGCGGATTTTTGGGGCTACCCGTCGATCGTCGGATGTGGTCCAAATGCGACCACGCTGCATTACGTCGAATCTCAGGGCGATGTTAGGAAAGGCAATCTTTTGTTGATGGACGTCGGAGCCGAGTACGATCATTACACGGCTGACATCACCCGCACGTTCCCAGTGAACGGCAAATTCTCAAAAGAACAGGCCGAGATCTACCAGATCGTATTTGACGCCCAGGAAGCGGCGGCAAAGGCGACCAAACCAGGTGCAACGATGCAGCAGGTTTCGACGGCCGCGAATGACATTATCCGGGACGGGTTGCTCAAACTCGGACTGATCACCGACCCCAGCCACGTTCGGATCTGGTATATGCATGGGCTTGGCCACTGGTTAGGGATGAACGTTCATGATGTCGGCCGAAACGGAGTGCCCCTGGCAGCGGGAATGGTCTTTACCAATGAGCCAGGCATTTACATTCGGGAGGACGCTCTGGCAAACTTGCCCGACACGCCTGAAAACAAAGCTTTCATCGAGAAGGTCCGACCGGCATTCCAAAAATACAAGAATATCGGTGTTCGCATCGAAGACGATATGCTGGTTACCGCGACGGGCGTCGAATGGATGAGTAAAGACCTACCGCGTACGATCGCCGACGTAGAGGCTTTCATGGCAAAAGGTTCTAGGGAAATCGCTCTGATACCCAGGATCACGCGAGATCCGCTCAGAGTTTTCCTGGATCAGTCGGCAGGATTATCTTTCGCAGGGCAAGCCGGACTTTTCGACTTTGCTCGACCGGAAGGCGGACGAACGATCCGAAGCGGACACGTTCATTCCCATCCGGCTGGATAGAGGCTGAGAAGCACTTGCAAGAAGAGGCCGTCTAGAAACTGATCTAGGCGGTCTCTTTTTTTTTGCGAGAAAAGGTAAGAGCGATCAGTGGCCGGTGCTGAGCCTTTGGAGGTTGTGGGCGAGTGCGACGAGTCCGAACTCGGTGGTTACTTTGTCGAGACC
>JBGSWW010000178.1:0-64307 GCA_041751735.1 Pyrinomonadaceae bacterium
CCCCACCGGTCGGAGAATATTGCCTTGATGCACCGTTCGGTGTGACCGTGACAAAGTAATCGAAGCTGAATTTGCCGTTATTCCCCCGTTTTTCCGAGATCTCAGACGTGGCTCTGTAAAGGTCCTCCAGCGCCGCGGCAAATGTTTCAAGCGACTTTTCTTCGCGAGCCTTATCGAATGAGTTCTTATTATCCGAATGACGGGCTACTGGTGCCTGGGCCACAACGTTTGGAGTGGCTCCCGAAAGCACGAGTCCAAAATAGACCCCCAGCATTGCAGGGAACAATAGATAATTTGAATTATTTCTCGTAGTAATCAAGTTATCTGATCGCAGTCTTAAGGTCGGACTTCTTGTCCAGGTCGCCGCTCGGTTGGCCCTGCTGCGTCTTTTTGGCCTGAGCTTCTTTAAGCTTCCGAGTAATCATTTCCTGAGCGATGGGCTTGGGAAGAACGAAGTTCAAAACAAAACTCTTTCCATCGGCGGTAACCTTTGCCCCGTCGAGTAAAGTCCGCTCATCGCTTGGATTTTTCACAGTCGACTTGCCAACCATGATAGCAAAACTCAGGCCGCTCGCGACCGTTTTTGCTTTTTCCGGCGTCTTCTGCAGCGACGAAACGATCGCTGTGATCTTGTCTTCATCCTGCACGAGCGTGACGGTGACCTTATCGACGTCCAGATTCCTTAAATAAGTTAGAAAACCGCTATCGCCCACCGCTTCCATAGCGGCCTTAGCAACATCGATCATTTTCGGATCGCCCGCTTGCCTGGAAACGTCGAACTTCGACTTTTCCCGATCCAGCTTTCCGTCGGGAGTCAAAACGCCATCTAGTACGATAGTAAACGGCTTGTCCAGATCCACCTCTTTGGCATCCCATTTCGCCACAACCTCGTCGGCAAAGTCAGTAAGAGGCTTTTTGTTGATCTCGACCGCCGTAACCGATTCGCTGGTCATGGCCGGAGTAGGCGTAACAGAGGGTTTGGGTTCAACCTCAGCCGTATCATCCTCATCGGGAACGTTCGTATTAGTCACAGCCGGCCGGTTGCCCCTGCGCCTGTTAGGACGAGGATTGGCCGCGACGCGATTATTATCGTCAAAAGTGGGCAGATTTCCCTGGACGACCGAAGGGTTGGGTGTGGGCATCACCGGCTGAGTGTCCAAAAGACTGTTGCCGGGAACCGGCCGCGTGAGATTCATGCCCGGGAACGAGGTGTCAAAAGCAGGATCAAGCAGCATCTGCTGCTGCATCGCGAATTCCTCGGGATTTGCAACCTGAAAATAACCCTCGGGATACGACAGCGGCGGAGTTTCGCCGCTGACGTCCACAAATGTAATATCTGAATCGCCGAGTTCCGTTTTTTCGTAAACGGCATCGACATAGTCACGGTCGGTGCCGAAAAGCATCGAACCGACATACACAGTATCGAGGACCTGGCATACGCGTCCTACAAGCGGGCTATCGCAGCCTTTCATCGTCAAAAGCGAGGTCTGGCCGACGATAAGTATCGCCAAGATATTAGCGGCCGCCGAAATAGCCAGAATTCGATAAATACGGGGAGTCAATTCCCAGTTCCTGATCTCGTAATCATAGAACAGATCACCCTCCTGCAAAGGAGTCGCGATCCGCTCAGGTTCATATAATGACTGCTCAAACATAACTTATAAAAAAAGCGTCAACCGACTTAAAATGTTTCCTTCGGGTTTAGACGCCGGGCCCGACAAAATCGTTGCGGGCTTAATCGACTATTTTAGCACCTTCCGCGGGCGTTCAGAAACAATAGACTTTCACGAGTGAAAGCTCTAACATCTCGCATATGCCCCGAAGGAACGATCGCGAACGTCGCCGCGGGCGAGGTTCGGCAACGAACTCCCGCTCGAAAGGAGAACGAAGAGGTAAACGCGAAATTGCAGAGAAAAGTTCCGCGATTCGATCCGAACTGGCGCAAACTCCCCGACAAGTTCGGGCGGTCGAACGATTGCTTTCCGGCATCGGAGTTCCCGAGATAAAACCCTTCATGCCCGACGAATTCCAACTCGAGGCCCTCGCAGCGATCGAGCATGAAGACGTCCTCGTAACGGCCCCGACCGGAAGCGGCAAAACCTGGATCGCCCGTGACGAGATCCGCCGGCTGCTCGCGGCGGGGAAGCGAGCCTGGTACACGACGCCGCTCAAGGCTCTAACAAATTCGAAATATACCGAGTTTTCCATCGAATTCGGCCCAAACAAGGTCGGGATACTCACCGGCGACCGTAAAGAAAATACCAACGCACCTCTGATCGTGGGGACGACGGAAATATACAGAAACCAGCTGTTTGACGCCCTGCGTGAGGGTTTTGACGTCAACACCGATTTTGTGATCCTCGACGAAGCCCATTATTTGTCAGATGAGGACCGAGGCCACGTTTGGGAGGAAGCGATAATCCTCTCGCCGCCGCGGATCCGGCTGCTGCTCCTTTCCGCCACAGTCGGCCGGGCAAACGAATTTGCCAAATGGATCGAAGAGGTCCGGGGCACCACCGTTAGGGTCATAAAAGCAGGCCCCAGGCCTGTCGAACTAAGAGCGGCTTATCTTTCCACCGATCTGCAATTGTTTCCGCTTTTTGGCGAGGACGGGAAATATAACAGGGACCTCGACCGCTCTACGCGGCAAAGGCCCCAGAGTAGTTACCGTCGGAGGAAGTAACGGCAACGAAACTATTTCAAATCACCGATCAGGACATCGATGTCGGACTGCGGAACAGCGAGTTCAAGCGTTACATCGGTTCCGCGAGCAGCAAACTTGGCGTTTTGGAGCATTCGCCCGTAGACCTGCTGGTCCGCACGCTTAGAGCCGCCTAAAAACGCTTTTCCCACCATCTGCAGCCCTTCCAGCGTAGATTTAAGGTCAGCGGCCTGCTCCGCCTTCTTTGCCCTGGCCATTACCTGGACCAAGGTGCTTCCTACGGCTACATCCATCGAGCCCGTCAAATACTGGATCGAATTCAGGCTGTCACCCAGCATATCGGCTTCAAGTGGAAGCAGCTTTCCTAGCATTCCATTCGTCCGGAAAACAAATGCTACTACCGAAGTACCAGTTGCGGGGAGCAAACCTCTGACATCAGTATCGTTTTTCGCCTTTGAGTCGAGCGTTTGCCGGACCCTTTCGGGCATTCCTATTACCAGCGTCCCGGCATCGTAAGCGGTAACGGCAATCTCTTTCTTTCCCATTCCCGCGATCAACTTATCCATGGCCGCTGCGAGCTTGCTGTTAGCAGGTGCGGACGATGGCAGAGCGGCAAGATCTTTTCCGGAGAAAATATAGATGGTACGGGACCCGACCTTTTCCTCACGAACAGGGCTCTTAGAAGCTGCTTTTGCCGCGGCAACGATGCTCTCAACATTGACGTCACCACTTGCTATCGCGACGGTTTCGTAATCGACCTCGGTAGGCGAAATATTCTTCATCGAGACGCCCACAGCCATCTGGTTAAATTTACGGAGGTCGATACCGGTTCGCGACTCCATTTCCTTTACCTTGGCCATCACCTCACCAAGCATCGGCTGATTTGCCGAAAGGATCTTGGGAAGGGCATCATCGAAAAATCGCTTACTGTCGACGACCGCGATACCGTCAGACGCCGGAAGCAGTGAAACAAGTCTCGCGGAGGCCCTTTTCTTGGCAATGGTGGAGCTACCGGCATCCGGCGCGGCGAAAGCCAACGTATTGATAAGAAGCACCGTGACCGCTGCAAATGATAAAAACTTGAAATTCATATTCAAAACCCCTCAGGAAACCCTCTTCTATCGGTTAGAGATGCGTCAAAGTTCCCGCAGCGTTGCCGGAATTTGACGGCTATGAAATATATGACGATCAGGTCCGCGGGTTTGTTAACGAAGCCCCCGGAATTTCAACGTTCTCATGTTCTTTTTCCTTTATCACCTCAAACTCAAATCGCAGTTCCTTACCTCGCAAAATATAGCTCAGATATTGCTCCCAAAACTTTCTAAGAAACCGCAGTTTGTAGCTCTTTCTGTCCATGTTGACCAATAGCTCGATTCCAAGCGCCTTCCACAGCCCTAAAAGCGAAACATAGCAATCAATGGGCTTGAGCTGGACCTCGGTATAGAAATCGAACAACTGCCGGCCCGGCAGAAAGGTGTTAAAGGTGTACGAATTGATATGGTTTCGATGCGTCGGATCATTTGCCCAGTCAGGATTGGTGTAATGCGGCGTCAACAGCCGTATCCGGCCGCCCGGCCGGGTGATCCGGTGAAGCTCACCAATGAATGCCATAACGTCCGGGACGTGCTCGACCACGTGATTAGATACGATAAGATCGAACTCACTATCCTGAAACGGGTACGGAATCTCGCCGAGGTCGTGGATGACCTCAGCACCCGTGCGCGGGTTGTTGTCGAGTCCGATCGAACCCTCAACCTTATTCGTACCGCACCCGACATCCAGTATCTTTGTCATCTCGAAAACGAAGTTAGCACACGCATAGTATAACGCGAACTTATCAATCAATTGTCCCAGCCTGGGACACTACTTTAACATTAAGGCACTTGGTCTAAATGTCTGTGGAACAAATCACTTAATGTTATGCCATAGAGAAATATTGACTGTCCCAAAAAACAATCCTGAAGTTTTCAGGGCCAATGTGTTACCACCTTAATGAACGGTATATAACATATTGTAAATAGAGCTGTTACCGGCTATCCTCGGGTTTTGCTCTAATCTTTCGTTCGGATAGGTAAAAGTGCCATAAAAGCCTGGCTGCCGTCGACCGGTGAGGTCTCCAACGCTCGGCGATCTCTAAGAATTCTTCGGATCGGGGTCTCGACTCTCCGCTGACGCGGTGCCACGCAGAATGTAGTGCAATGTCACCTTTCGGCATGATATCCCGACGTAAGAGAGCCATCAACAGATAGATATCTGAGGTCCATTCACCGATGCCTTTGAGTTTAATTAACTCAGCTTTTACCTCGGGGTCGGGCAACAGTTTTAACCCATCGAGATCTATTCGCCGGGCAAGTACGGCATCGGCCAAATACCTGGCGTAGGAAGTCTTTTGTCGGCTGAACCCTACCGATCTGAGCTCATAGTCACTTAACGAAAGTACGCTCTCGGGACATACATCTTTTACGCAGGCCTGGAGTTTGTCGAAGCACGCCTTCGCCGACGCGAGTGAAACCTGCTGTTCGAGGATGATCTGGAGCAGCGTCGCGAACCCCTCGGGGCGATCCCAAAGCGGCGGCGTACCGTATTCAGCATGAATACGAGCGAGACACCTATCGGCCGAGAGTTCGATGCATGCGTCCGTAAGAGCCTGTTGATCCAAAGTCTTATGGCTTATCTGCGGCATAAATTGGTCGCCTGCTATTTCGCCTGTCTCGGTACTGTCTCGCACCCACAGCGAGACAGTTAAGTGTTTCAAAGACAGTAGTTAAAGACCATATTTCGCACTGTCTCGCATTTCGCCGTAAAAAAATATTTACAGACCCTTTTGACGCCTTGAAATGACTTTACACTTTGGTTCGTTTAGTTCTCCTTTGTTTTGTGGTGGACGGCTGTAAGACATTATCGACTAGCCCAAAGCTTCCGTGCGCTAAGAGGGCAAAGCAATTGCCCTCGTTATACTATAGCAGATGTTGCATAGATTATCAATCGTGTTACGAATGCAACGCACCAGAGATCGGTAGAGGCATTTCGCACGTTTGCATTAAACTTTAACATTGCCATCGTAATTCAAGTAAATAAAGAAATTATTGCCGCTAATGCAACTCCTTACCATATTGACGGTATGATCGACTCGTCGAATTCGATCGCCTCGCCATTGGGCAAAATATGCACGATCCGACTAACGCCTTTCGCCCGGAGAAGCGGTGAAAGCATCGCGACTCGATGACAATTGGCCCGCGGCTGTTTGTGGTCTGAAAGCGGTTTTGATTCGGAACACATCAACGCGGTGGGCACCTCCGAAGCTATCTCGATGATGCGATTAATTCCCCAGGCAAGGTCCTCGGGAGCCGGTTTATTCTTGCCGCCTGTTTCAGGAATGTGCTCGTATCCGATTCCGTTGTCGCTAAGGAGTTCAGCGAGGACTAGTCCGTTGTACTGCGGCCAACGTGACCGGGCAAATGCCCGCACGTCGCAAACGAATTCTATATTGTATTTCCGAATAAGCTCGAGGAAGTTTTCGAAGGGATGGCGGCCATGCCCGATCGTATATATCTTCATTTGGAGATTATCGCGCGTAAACTGCCGGTGAGGTCAGAGGAGAGCCACTCGTTCCACAGTTCCAGGGCTTTAATATATTCGGCGGTGCGTAGACTGACGAATTGGGTCATCAGCCACGCGACGGTTTGGCGATCGATATCGTAATTATCACGGATTTGGCCTAAATACGTGATCCATTCGGAGCTGTCATGGACCTCACCGAGGCTCGACTGGATCGTTGAAACGTATTTGGCAAAAGGCTTCAATTCACCATCCCAGCACTCGTTGAAAAGCTCGAGGGCATAGCGGAGCCGTTTGGCTGACAGGCGGAGCTTATGAAGGGCGTTGTCATTGAAAGGATCGTAGATGCTTTCGGCCCGTTCAAGGAATCTTTTATGGGTTCTGTCGATCGCATCAGCCGCAAATGACCGAAACGCTACCGCGGTTGCGACCGGAGGTTTTATGGCGAAAGCTTCTTCCAGATCGCCCCGAATGGCAACCAAGCGGTCGGGAGATATATGCTTTACAAACTCAGTGTGGGCTTCGGATCTAAGGTTTCGACGAGCCTGGACCAGAAGGTCTATCTCCGCGGCGGCCTTTTCATTTGGTGCCTTTTCCCTCATCGTTACCAGGGCCTCGATGGCTACGTCCTGATCCCGGACGTTACCAAGTGCATTGGCGACCCCCTTTACGTTCTTTTTGAGAGCCTTGACCGCCTTTTTATCCAAAAGCGGTGCGAAATCGCGAAGGGCGGAGCGAAATCGTCGCGATGCTACCCGCATATCATGCACACCATCGACACCGTCCGCTCCCATGGCCGCCGCTTGAAATTCGCCAATCTCGTCGAGGCGCAACCTGAGCACCTCAGATGCCCCGGCCAGGGCAGGCGCATCGCACTTTAGATCGTTGACGGGTTTTGCTTTAGCCATCTAACGTTTGATGAGGCCCTGTATCTCTTCTACTGCACCGGGATTTTCGAGAGCTGAGACATCGCCGGGATCCTCGCCGAGATAGGCGAAGCGAATGACCCGGCGCATGACTTTGGCGTTGCGGGTCTTCGGTAGGGCAGAAACAAAGAGGATCTTTGATGGAGCGAGGGGTTTGCCCATGTCTTTCGAAACCAGAGCTTTCAGCTCGGTTTCGAGTGACGAGTGACGAGTGACAAGTGACGAGTCATAGACAAGAGTGTCGTCACGCTTTGGCGATGATGCAGACAGTGATGCCTGCGGTCCCAGCACACAGAAAGCGACCATTGCTGTGCCCTTGGCTTCGTCGGGAACGCCGATGACGGCGGCTTCAGTAACAAGTGGATGGGCCACTAAAAGGCTTTCTACCTCGGCGGGGCCAACCCGTTTACCTGCAACTTTTAGAGTATCATCGCTACGACCGAGGATGAAGTAATGTCCATCCTCATCCCGCATGGCCCAGTCGCCATGTACCCATATGTTTTTGAAGCGGCTCCAGTACGTTTCGAGGTACCGCTCCCGCGCTTGCCAAAAGCCCCGGGCCATGCCGATCCAGGGCTGTTTTATGACGAGTTCCCCGACCTTCCCGGGTTCGACGGGGTTGCCATTCTCGTCAAAAATATCGACGTCCATGCCAGGACAAGGCGCCGGAAACGAACACGGCTTCTGCGGAAGCAGCATATTGCCCATCAAGATGCCGCCCGATATCTCTGTGCCGCCGCTGTAGTTGATTATCGGGAGTTTGCTGTTGCCGACCTTCTCGAAAAGCCACCACCACGGTGCCGGATTCCATGGCTCGCCGGTTGAGGCGAAGGCACGGAGGGAAGAGAGGTCGTGGCGTTCGAAAGGAGCCTTCCAGCTCCCCTCCTTACGAAGGAGGGGTGGATGCTCGCGTTCTTCGCGAGCAGACGGGATGGTTCTTTCGTCGTCGACTGAGGACTTGGCCTCCTGTTGAATCTTCGCCTTGTCGGAGAGAACCACCCCGTCGGCGGAAGACGCCGACACCCCTCCTTCGTAAGGAGGGGAGCTTTGCTTGTCCTCGTGAGCCGTAAGGGCCCGGATCAAGGTCGGCGAGATACCGAGGATCTCGACCTTGTGCTTGGCGACGAATTCCCACATCCGGTCGGGAGTTGGATAATCGGCGGCACCGTCGTAAATGCACATCGTTGCGCCGTTGATCAGAGCCCCATAGATCAGCCACGGCCCCATCATCCAACCGATGTCCGTGTACCACGAGATCCGCGTGCCTTTGCCCACATCCACCCCAAACGCCATATCCTGTGCCGCCTTGATCGGAAAACTCGCGTGCGTGTGGGCAATGCCCTTAGGCTTGCCGGTGGTGCCGGAGGTGTAGAGGATGATTAAAGGGTCTTCGGGGGAGGTCTTGGCCGGCGCGGATCCGTCGCATGTCGATATCGTTTCGCGTCCGACGCTCCATAAGGCGACTTTTCGGCCTGCAAAAAGGTCGCTTCTCAGGTGCTCATAACGGCGAGCGTCTTGGCGACGGTCTTCACGAGCTGCGATGTGGTCGAGATGTATAGCGGCCTCAGTTGCGACATGGGCGTTCCGTTCGGTGATGATTATGCTCTCGATGGTTGAAACGTTGGCGACTGCACGGGCCGCGACCGTAAGCATGTCAAAGGGTTTGCCACGGCGAGGAAACCCATCGGCCGTGAAGATGGCCTTGGCTCCTACGGCCTCCATCCTGCTCGAGACCGCATCGATCCCATATCCGGAAAATACAGGAACGGCAATGGCCCCGATCCTGTTGATCGCAAGGAGCGATACGACCGTTTCCGGGATCATCGGCAGATGTATTCCGACTGCATTGCCCTGACCTATCCCGAGATCGCATAATTTATCCGCACAATTTGTCACCTCGCGAAGGAGTTCGGAATAGGTCAGCGTTAACGACCCGCCTTCCTCACCTTCCCAGATCAAAGCCGGCTCGTCCTTCATATCATCCGTTTGCCAGCGGTCGAGGCACATAGTGGTGATATTAAGGCCGGCTGTTGGTGACACGTCACGAGTGAGGAGTAATGAGCGATCGGAAATTGGCACACTTGCTGACGTTCGTTGGTCGGCGTCGGAGGGCTGCGTTGAACCACCCGATGCCGGAGGTGGTACTAACTTGTTTTCTCGGCGTTCCGGCGGTAACGAAAACCAGACGGGGAATTCAACGCCTTGAGAAATATCCATTAGCTTTTCATACCGCGGGTCGAATTTGATGTTGAGAAACTTCAGGACCTCTTCGGTGAACTTCTCGACATCGCGGATCGAGAATTCGTAAAGCTCTTCCCAGGTCGAGACGCCGACCTGACGCATAAATTTTGCGAGTTGAGAGCGCTCGATGATCTCGGGCGTGGGTGTCCAGGCGATGGGCTGGTCTTCGAGGAGGTTTGTGTCGTGCATTAGTTGAATTTTATATCAAAGAATGAAATTAGCCACGGGTGACACGAATCGCACGAATTAGCGGATCGAAATTCGTGATATCCGTGCAATTCGTGGCAAAATATCCGAAATGACTGAGCAGACAGGATCGATCCAATTGCCAGAAAATCTTTTTGCGGGAAAAACCGCGATCGTTACCGGAGCTTCGCGGGGGGTCGGACGAGCTACTGCTTTACGGTTGGCGGAAGGTGGAGCAAATGTTGTCGTCAACTATTTGAGCAATCATAAGGAAGCTGACGAAACGGTCGAGCAATGCAAGGCAATGGGCGTTGAGGCCTTTGCGGTGGCTGCCGATGTTTCGGAATTTGCGGGAGCACATGAGATCGCAAAGCAAACAATAGAACGTTTCGGGCGGATCGATTACCTTGTCTGCAATGCAGGAGTCTGGGATGGAGCACCTATCGAGGAGATGTCGGAGGAGGTTTGGACCAAGGTCATAAATACAAACCTGAAGTCGGCATGGGCCATGACGAAAGCGTGCGTTCCGGCGATGAAAAAACAGCCATCGGCGGCGATCGTGCTGGTTTCGTCAACCGCCGGGCAGCGAGGCGAGGCGAATTATTCCAACTACGCGGCCTCAAAGGGCGGCCAAATATCTTTCACCAAAGCCCTTGCATCTGAACTCTGCCCAAAGATCAGAGTAAATGCAGTCGCCCCGGGCTGGATCGAGACGGCAATGGTTCGGCCCGTATTCGAAGATAAGGAATATGAGCAGCGCGTGATCGATTCGATACCGTTGAAACGGATCGCGACAACTGACGACATCGCTCTATCGATTTGCTTTTTGTTATCGGACTGGTCAAGGCACATTACCGGCGAGATCCTGAATATCAACGGCGGCGCGGTTTTGTGCGGATAAAGGGATCGCCTTCGAAAGTACAATCAAAAACTGACCAATTTCGCTTCCTTAACATGATGCTTCCCGCAAAGACGCAAAGGAAGCGAGAAACGGAGATAGCTTACCAGGGTGTGACAGGGCTCACATTTGTTGGCGAGGGCGTCGGATAACCTTTTAAGAAGGTTTTCCGCGATGAATACCAACACTCTCAGCGATTTTCAAAGCCATTTTGCCGCCCGCCCTTCTAGTTCGTCTTATATCGAGAACCTGATCGGCAACACTCCCCTGCTCGCGATACATTTTCACTTTAATGGTAAGCGTCGGACGATCTTCATTAAGGCTGAACATCTCAATCTCACCGGCAGCATCAAGGACCGAATGGCGCTCCATATCCTGACCTCGGCGTACCGTGACGGGGCCATTAGAAAAGGCGATATCATTGCCGAAGCAACAAGCGGCAACACAGGAATTTCGCTCGCGGCGATCGGCCGTGCATTCGGTAACCCGGTTAACGTGTTTATGCCCGAATGGATGAGCCAGGAACGAATTTCCCTGATGAAGAGCTACGGGGCCGATGTTACGCTCGTCAGCCACGATGAGGGCGGGTTCCTGGGCAGCATCGAGATGGCCGATGCGTTCAGATACGAGCACGGCCGAGTGTTTCTGCCCCATCAATTCTCTAATCTCTGCAATCCTGAGGCGCACTACCTGACCACGGGGCCCGAAATATGGTCTCAGCTCGGATCGGCTGGATTTGAGCCCGACGCATTTGTCGCAGGTGTCGGAACGGGCGGAACGATCATGGGATGGCCGCGTATCTTCGGGAAAAGAATCCTTACATTAAGCTTTACCCTTTGCGGCCGGCCGAATCGCCAACGCTCACCACGGGGAACAAAGTCGGTAGTCACCGCATTCAGGGCATTTCCGACGAGTTTATCCCTGCGGTCTGTGACCTGACGAAGCTCGACGAGGTGATAAGCGTGTCGGATGGCGATTCGATCCTGATGGCACAAATGCTTGCCGCGAAACTCGGCCTCGCGGTCGGTATATCATCGGGCGCTAATTTTCTGGGAGCTGTTCTCGCAATGGAAAAGCTGGGCAGCGATGCGATCGTTGCTACTGTTTTTTCAGACGACAACAAGAAGTATTTGAGCACCGATCTTGTTAGGGAAGAGCCGGTAAAGTCGGAATACATGTCGCCGCACATCGAGCTATTCGGTTACCAGACGATCTGCCGGCTGGGAACCAATTCCTCGTCAGGTCATAACCAATCCACGGCTCTTTAAGCCAATTTGCCGGATCTGTCGTAAAATGAATGTTTTCGGCAGGTCATTTGAGCGAGATCAGTGTCCAAAAACCTACGGTAATGAAATTCGGCGGGACGTCGGTCGGCGAAATCGCCGCGTTCGTTCGCGTTATCAACGTCATCTCTTCGCAAGGCCGGAAAAAACCTGTCGTCGTCACGTCAGCGATGACTAAGGTAACGGACGCTCTGTTGGCGGCGTTCGAGATCGCAAAGAAAGGGGATGCGTCGACCGCCTTCAAATCGCTGGAACCACATTTCGACCGTCATTTCGCTGTTACCGAAAACTTTCTTCCGCCGAGCGGCGGCAACGCTTTTCTAACCGAGTATAACTATGCAAAAGAGGAGCTCGAGGACCTTTTGACGCGGGCCCAGCGGCGTTCGCTGCCGCTGCAGATGCTGCGTGACGCGGTTGTTTCATACGGCGAACAGCTTTCGTCGAGACTTTTGACCGAGGTGCTGCGGTCGAAAGGCATCAATGCCCAGCATGTCGATGCACGCCGCTTGATAGTGACCGACGATGAATACGGAGCGGCGCAGCCGATCTGGGACGAAACCGAGAAGCTCGTTAAGATCGAGCTCGAGCCGTTGATCGCGGCGGGCGAGGTGCCTGTTATGGGCGGTTTCATCGCCGCCAACCGGTCCGGCGAAACGACTACACTAGGACGCGGGGGCTCGGATTATTCCGCCGCGCTCGTTGCCGCTGCCCTGAAAGCCGGTGAACTTCAGATCTGGACCGACGTGACCGGAGTAATGACGTGCGACCCGCGGATCTGTGGGGAAGCTCGAACAATACCCGTCCTTTCTTACGAAGAGGCCGCCGAGCTCGCTTATTTCGGGGCGAAGGTGCTGCATCCGAAAACGATAAAGCCAGCGGTCGATAATGGTATCCCGGTCCGGGTCTGCAATACTTTCGAGCCTGACGCAGTCGGCACTATGGTGGTCGGCGAATCCGTCGAGGTGCCCAACAAGATCAAATCGATCGCACATAAAAAAGGCATTACCATTCTGCGTATCACTTCGGCCAGGATGCTTGGCAGCTATGGCTTTATGAGCGCGTTGTTTCAGGTATTCGAGCGATACCGAACCGTTATCGACGTTGTTTCGACGTCCGAGGTTTCGGTCGCATTAACTCTCGATAACGCCGCTGAATTGGACAAGATCGTAGCGGAACTTGGCCGCCTGGGTGAGGTCGACGTCGAACCTGGCTATGCCGTCATCTGCGTTGTTGGTGAAGGCTTGCGCGCAAGCACCGGCCTGGCGTCAAAGATATTTTCGACAATCGACGACGTTAATATTGCGCTCGTTTCTCACGGGGCTTCTGCGGTAAATCTGACTTTCGTGGTAAAAGAAATGGATGTTCCGGCGGTAATCAAAAAGCTTCACGCAAGCTTTTTCTGAAGGGTTAATCAATATGACTGGGCCGTCTCGGTTTGCTGATCAAAGCGTCAATTGAGATTCTGCCCGCTCCAACGATAAGCAAAAACAGCGAACCAAAAAGCATTGCAAGATCCGTCCGCGATTCATGCATGAAGCCCCAAATTCCGTAATACGAAACCTTTCGCAAGCTAAAACCCATAAATTCCGAAGCTAGCAGGATGGGTATCTTTGTCGTGAAGATCGCCGTAAGCATGATGGCGATCAGCGGTAAAGCGGCGAGCCGGGTAAGGAATCCCGCCAGTATCAAAATGCCGCAGAGAGTTTCGATACCGCCAATTAGGGGCGCGACCGTTTCGGCGTTCGCGATCGGGATCTTGGCGAAGCGGCCGGCGCCGACCTCGTCCGGAAAGATGAATTTCTGAATACCTTCGGAAAGAAATACCGCTCCGACGACGATCCGGATCAGGATGGTCGCGGCAGGAGCGTGTGTCGAGGTGATACGATTGAGAAAAGCCACTTTGCCACCGTTTTTCCGATAGTTTGAATTTCTGACCCGACCAAAACGACCTGTGTGTATATGAAGTATATCCAGGCTTTCTGCCGACAACAAATTTTGCCGCGAACCGGTCAGCGATCTCTATGTAATAATTTTCCTGGAAACTGCTGACCGGAGGTTTAAATGGAATCGGAACCCAGAAACGAGATCACCGAAGAAATCAAAGAGGAGCGAGCCGCGATCGTTCAACAATTAGACGACTGGCTGGAGATGCCAATGCTCTTACTGAGCGTGATCTGGCTAGTCCTTCTCGTTGTGGAAATGACTCGCGGAATCAGCCCTTTTCTCGAAACGGTCGGCAACGTCATCTGGTTAATCTTCGGCATCGATTATGCGATCAAATTTCTTGTCGCTCCTGACAAATGGGAATACATTAAAGGCAGCTGGCTCGCGTTGCTGGCGCTTGGATTGCCCGCCCTAAGAATATTTCGAGCATTTAGGGCGTTTCGGCTGCTCCGTGCGGCAAGAACCGCGCGGGGTCTCAGGCTTGTCCGGCTATTGACCTCGCTTAACCGCGGTATGCGGTCGCTCGGTGGTGCTTTTAGCCGCCGAGGCGTCGGGTACGTATTTATGCTGTCGCTTCTTGTGCTTTTCGGTGGAGCAGCGGGAATGTACAGCTTTGAAAACGACGTGGAGGGCGGATTTCGAACGTACGCCGATTCCCTTTGGTGGACCGCGATGCTGCTGACCTCGATCGGTTCGGATTATTTCCCCCGAACGGCCGAGGGGCGAATGCTGTGCCTTTTACTAGCCATTTACGGTTTTGCGGTTTTTGGTTACATGACGGCGACGTTGGCGACTTTCTTCATTCAGAGAGATACTGAAACCGCACCAGAGAGAGGCGAGCCGTGTATCGCAGACCTGCGTGTTGAAATACAGGAAATAAGAGCGGATCTTAAACGAATACTGGCTGACGGAGAACCTGAGAATGGAATTATTTGAACTCACCAAGGCGCTGATGAATGTTCCGTCAACGTCAGGCCAAGAGCTGGCTGTCGGATTTTGGCTGCGGGATCATCTTAGCTCGTTGGGTTGGAAGGTCGAGCTTCAAAAAGTGTCTGAAGATCAAAATAACGTAATTGCCTATCTCAACGATTCTCCGCGAGTTTGGCTGTCGACGCACATGGACACCGTGCCGCCGTTCATTCCGCCGACCGAGGACGATGAAAAGATCTATGGCCGCGGTGCATGTGACGCCAAGGGGATAATTGCGGCGCAGATAACGGCAGCGGAGCAGCTCAGGGCCCAAGGGATCGAGGATATCGGGCTGCTATATACGGTTGAAGAAGAAAGGTCCTCGACCGGGGCAAAGGCTGCGAATCTTCATCCGCTCGCGGCTAAATGCGAATATATGATCAATGGTGAACCGACTGATAATGACCTCGCGATCGGGTCGAAGGGCACGTTTCGACTGAACATCAAGACGACCGGCAAAGCCGCTCATTCGGCCTATCCCGAAGAGGGCGATTCTGCGATCGAAACGCTTCTGGACATACTCGACGACGTAAGGCAGACGCGATTTCCGAATGACGATTTCTTTGGGGAAACAACGGTCAATATTGGTACGATCAGCGGTGGCCTTGCATTGAATATCATACCGCCGAGAGCCGAAGCGGGCCTGGCTGTGCGACTTACCACGAAACGCGAACCTATCGAAGAGGCCCTTAGGAATGTAGTCCGAGGCCGGGGCGAGATAGAGGTTCTTTCGTGCAGTGAACCCGTCAAATTGCACTCCGTGAATGGCTTCGATCAGAAAGTCGTGCGTTTCACGACCGACATCCCGCATATGCCGAACTGGGGCAAAGCTCTGCTGATCGGACCCGGTTCAATACTCGTGGCCCATACGAAGGACGAGGTTGTTATGAAACGTGACCTAAACCGGGCCGTCGAGCTTTACTCGGAGTTGATTGTTGAACTGCTCGAGAGATCAGGGGCGGGACCTATCCGGTCCACGCCCCTGTGATGGGCTGAAGGGCCAGCGATCGAAACCATCAGTCCGCCTTGAGTCGAAGCTCCGGGCAAACGAAATTGGCATGGCGAGCTATTTGCTTCCAGTGACCGTTTTTCCTGAGCCATACATGTGTATATCGGCGGAGCACCGTTTGCCCAGCCAATGGAGCGTTGCCGATCGGTTTCACAGTTTCACGGCCCATAGTAATGACAAGATCGCCCTGGATGACCAAAGACTCGATCTCAATGTCGAAGGCCGAGTAGCGGATTAGCCCTTCCCTCACACGCTTTAGGACCTCAGTTTTACTTGTGACCTGGTTTATGGGGGCATTGACGACATACTCTTGGTGAAAAAGCTCATCAAGTGCTGCGATGTCGCCTTTGAGGATCGCATCTACCTGCTTATTCTCGAGCCGTCTAATTTCAGCAGCGATCGATTCATTCGACGCGTCATTTTGAGAAAGTAGGACCGCTGTAACAAACAGCGATAGTACAATTGTGATCAAGATTTTCATTCTTTTGCCTCCATCTCGACGGGTGACAGGTTAGAACCCAAATCTACTCCCGACAGCGTCAGAACAACCCTGGCCGACTTGAATCCCGTTCATTAAAAAGAACTGAGCAATACCTTCAGAGGTGTAAGTGTCACCCCCGTGATCCAACAGCAGATCGTGGGTTACTATCGCGTATCCAGTTGGGGCCCCGGCCGGGTCAAAATTGAAGTTCTTAAAGCTGAACTGATAGTTTCGACCGAAGACGTGGCGCCACACACCGTGTTCCGGCGTTCTGTTGGCCTGGGGGATCCCAGAGGTCGAACCGATTGATGTACCGCCGTGGTTAAAACTGGCAATCGACGCAAAGGTGTTTATCGCAGCCCCGGTATTGCAATTCCTGATAATGACGACGGCATCCCAGGTCCCTACAAGCTTGTCGCCCTTTCCGTTCTGTGCAGATGAAGGCGGAATGATGGCCTGCGCGGATGATGTTGTGGTGAAGATTATCGCCAAAGTTGCGACGGCCAGTATTTTCGCGATTCGAGTCATCAGATCTTTTTTCATTTTTCCTCTCTATGTATTTGAATTTCAACCGAAATTGGTCGCCCGGTTGATGTATGAAATAATCTCGCCTGTGCAATGTGAAAATCGTTAGAATCGCGATGAAAGTTTGTGAGAATTTGTTTGGAACATTGTGAATAGCGGCGAGAAACAAGTTTACGAGTTCGAAAAATTTCGGCTTCATGCGGGCAAGCGTCTGCTTTTTACGGACGGTGAGCCCGTGGCCCTAATGCCCAAGGCTCTTGAGATACTGCTCTACTTAGTCAAAAAAGCTGGAACGGTTGCGGAAAAGGATGAGTTGATGGCGGCCATTTGGCCCGACACCGCCGTCGAAGAAAACAATCTTACACAAAATATATCCGCACTTCGCCGTGCCCTGGGCGAGAAACATCGGGAAAATCGGTTTATCGCAACGGTTCCGGGGCGGGGGTATAAGTTTGTAGCTGAAGTGAGGGAGGTTGAAGAGGTTGAGGTGGACGCCGCTGGCCCCGAAGACCTCACCGCGAAACTTCCGCATCGAAGTATAAGCGACAACAAGCCGCGGCTAGTAATATCGCTAGCGGCTATCTTCCTGATTATCGCCGCGACAGGCTATCTTTTTTATCAGCAAACTTCCGGGCCAGAACCACGATCGATCAGATCCATCGCCATCCTTCCCTTCAAACCCATAACGGCCGATAATCGAGACGAAGCGCTCGAGACGGGGATGGCGGATACACTGATCATGAAACTGAGCGGGGGCGGTGACCTTAAAGTGCGGCCGCTTGCCGCCGTACGGCGATACGCATCCACGGAACAAGATCCCTCCGAAGCTGGACGGCAGCTAGGGGTTGAAAGCGTGCTGGACGGGGGAGTGCAAATCTCGGGCGGGCGAGTAAGGGTTTCGGCTAAGCTCATTAGAAGCGTGGACGGACGACAATTGTGGGCCGAGCAATTTGATGAGCCGCTTGGCGACATCTTCAGCGTCCAGGACTCGATCTCAAAAAGGGTTGCCGACGCTTTGAGGATCTCGCTCGCAAACGGCTCGGATCGCCCTTCTACTAATAACGTCGAGGCATATCGACTTTTTCTAAGAGGCCGGCTGCATGCGTCCCGACTCATTTTGCCCGAGGTGCAAAAAGGCATCTCATTTTATGAGCAGGCGATCGCTATCGATCCTGCCTACGCACTTGCGTATGCTGAACTCGCGAACGCCTATCGGGCTATGGTCCTAACCAATGACGCTCCATCGATGGAGGTCATGCCAAAGGCAACTGCGGCAGCTGCGCGTGCCGTGGCATTAGACGAAAATTTGGTAGATGCTTGGATAGCCCTGGCAAGCGGCGAATTCTGGTATAAATGGGATTGGGAAGCGTCGGAAAAGGCCTATCTTCGGGCCATTGAGCTGGATAATACCAATGCTCCTGCCCACGCTTTCTATGCCCACCTCCTTTCTAATACGGGAAGGCATGGCGAGGCACTCACTGAAATTAAGCGGGCACGGGAACTAGACCAACTAAATCTTTTTATACATATCCTGGAAGGCCAGATCTTGTCTCTGGCCGGCCGAAACGATGAATCGATTCAAAAACTAAGATCGACTATCAATTTAGATCCCGAATTTTGGCTGGCACATTTGTTCATTGCTCGGACCTACATGATCAAAGGCATGTGGAGCGAGGCGATCGCGGCGGCGACCCGAGCAAAGGAAATAACCAATGGTAATTCCGAGGCTACAGGGACAGTTGGTTACCTATTAGCTAAATCGGGTCAGACCGAAGGAGCGAGAAAGTGCCTTGTTGATCTGGAAAGCCGGGCAAAGACCGGATTCGCCCCCGCCTATGCGATCGCCCAGATACACCTCGGCCTTGGCGACAAACAGAAAGCACTGGATCACCTAGAACGATCCTTCGACCAGCGAGAGGCGCTCCTGGTGTTTCTAAAGGTCGAACCCAGGTGGGATGAGCTTCATTCCGAACCAAGATTTATAGCATTAATGAAGCGGATGGGCTTCCAGTAACAGCTTAGTAAAATTATGAATATCGCTTTGATCGGTTACGGTTCTATGGGGCGGATGGTCGAGGCGAGGGCTCGTGAGCGGGGACATTCGATCGTTACCATCGTAAGCGAACACCACTCGGGCCTCGATGCGGCGGCCCTGGCCGATTCACTTCGAGCGGCGGATGTCGCTATCGATTTCACGGCGGCATCGGCAGTCATGCGGAATGCCGAAGCTTGTATGACGGCCGGCCTGCCACTCGTCGAGGGGACGACAGGTTGGAACGCTGATCTGGAAGAGATCCGCGGCATCGTCGTCGGCAACGCCGGGGCCATGGTTTATGGAGCTAATTTTTCGATAGGTGTAAACCTGTTCTATAGGATCGCAGAACATGCCGCCAAGCTTCTGGCGAAATTTCCCGAATACGAGGTTTTTATCGAGGAGCAGCACCACTCGCGCAAAAAAGACGCTCCAAGCGGGACGGCATTATATCTTAGAGATATTGTCGCGAGACATATCGATCTGGAGTTTAGTGTTAGCTCAACGCGAGCGGGCCACATTCCGGGCACGCATCGCGTCGGGTTCGACAGCCAGCCCGATCAGATCCTCCTTGAGCATACGGCCAGGTCACGGGAATCGTTCGCAGCCGGAGCCTTGATCGCTGCCGAATGGATCGTGGGAAAGAAAGGACTTTTCGAATTCTCAACAGTTATGGACGAGTTACTAGGATAATGGCTCCGCGTGTCAAGATCTGCTGCATTGCCGATGAGAGTGAAGCCGCAATCGCCATTAGAATGGGCGCTTCTGCGATCGGCCTGGTGGGGAGTATGCCGTCGGGGCCAGGGCCTATCTCGGATGAAGAGATCTATCGGATAGCCAAGTTCGTACCGCCGCCCATTGCCTCTTTTTTGCTTACATGCGAGCAGACGGCCGCAGGGATAATCGAGCATCATCATCGAACAAAGACGAGCACGATACAGATCGTCGACGAACTGTCGGACCGGGCATATCATCAGATCCGCAGCGAGCTGCCTCAGGTGAAGATCGTTCAGGTTATCCACGTGACAGGCGAAAGTTCTATCCAGGAAGCGTGCGAGATCGCCGAGCACGTGGACGCGATCCTGCTCGACAGCGGGAATCCAGAACTCGGAGTAAAGGAGCTTGGCGGTACAGGGCGCCAGCATGATTGGCGGATCAGTCAGAAGATCGTTGAAGCCTGTGGAAAGCCCGTATTCCTGGCTGGCGGCCTGAATGCTGACAATGTCCGTGAAGCTGTCGATACTGTAAAACCCTTCGGGCTGGATGTGTGTTCGGGTGTTCGGTCAAATGACCGTTTAGATGAAGCGAAACTTGCGAGATTTTTTGCGGCGTTGACCGGTTAGTAGTGAGGTATTATGAGGTGATGAAAGTCGCTAGAAAAATCAGAGAAGACGAACTTGGCCCGGCATCCGAGGTACTCGCGAGGGCATTCTATCGTGATCCACTGCAAAATTACACTTTTCCAGACGATGCGGAAAGAGCCGCACATTCACCGGCTCACTTTGCTGCCGCGTTGAAGTATGGATTCAAATTTGGCGAGGTATACACCTTAGATGGTGTGCCCGGTGCTTCGATCTGGCTTAAGCCTGGCGAGACGGAAATAACGCCTGAAAGGGCAGAGGCGGGAGGATTCACCGCCCTGCCCGGGCAGATCGGCGAAGAGGCATTCAACAGGTTCTTTACGGCAATATCCTATGCGGAGGAACTGCATAAAGCGGATGTGCCCGAGCCGCACTGGTACACCATGGTGCTGGGCGTGGATCCAGAATTCCAGGGCGAGGGTTATGGACCGGCGTTGCTGCGGCCGATATTCGAACGATCTGCGGATGACCGCACTCCGATCTATCTCGAGACGGGGCAGCCGAAAAACGTTGCATTCTATGAAAAGCTAGGGTTCAGAGTTCTTCGCGATGTTATTGAACCATCCAGCGGTGTGAGGATGTGGACCTTCAGGCGAGATCCGTGATTCTTCAACGTTAACTTAAGGAATCGGGCAATATCGCGTTAATATTCACGTATGACTCCGAGACTCGAATGGATGCGCGGCTGTGCAACCGCCCTGGTGACACCTTTTAGAAAGGATGGGTCGATCGATGAGGATTGTTTTATTTCGCTGGTCGAGCGTCAGATCAAGGGCGGCGTTAAGTTGCTCGTGCCGTGCGGCACCACTGGCGAAAGTGTCACTATGAGTGAGGCCGAGAGGCTGAATGTCATCAAACTCACGGTATCTGCTGCAAAAGGCGAGAGAATTCATGTGATCGCGGGGACCGGCAGCAACAACACTGCCGCGACGATAGATTTTACACGGAGTGCTCGGGAAGCCGGTGCGGACGCAGCTCTGGTCGTAGCCCCTTACTACAACAAGCCGACCCAGGAAGGGATGTTTGCCCATTTTGCTGAGATCGCGAAATCGGTAAAGGGCTTTCCCATAATGCTTTACAACGTACCGTCCAGGACGTCGTCGAACATATCTGCCGAAACTACGTTGAAGCTAGCCGCCAAATTCGACAATATTGTCGCGTCCAAAGAGGCCTCCGGAAACTATTCGCAAATGATGGAGATAATGCAAAACCGGCCGAAGGACTTCAGAGTGTTTTCTGGTGATGACGCCTCGGCCTTGCCGCTGATCGCCCTCGGTGCCGATGGACTGGTCTCGGTCTGCGCGAATGAAATACCGAAACAGACGATCAAAATGGTCGACTTAGCTCTTAACAGTTCGTTTCATTTTGCCCGGCGCGTTCATTACAAGATCCTTCCGCTGATGGAGGCGAATTTTCTGGAATCGTCACCGGCGCCGTGCAAGTTTGTGATGAAGGAAATGGGGCTTTTAGAAGAGAACCTAAGGCTTCCGCTTGTTCCGGTGACAGCGGCGACCCGGACGAAGTTAAAAGCAGTTATGAAGGGAATGAAAATCTAGGGAGGTTGAGATGCGAAAGAACATTTTTTTCATTGTGATCATGTTGTGCTTGCCGGCCGCTGCTTTCGGACAGGCGGCCGGATACACGGATTCCACCGGGGTCGCGAAAGAGGTATTCGCGACGATCGCAAAATGGGGCGAGGCGGTTCGCGGTCGCAATACAAAGACGCTCAACGAGATCTTCGAGGAGAATGTGGTCATTACAACTTACGACGGTAAGACTCGGGGAAAACTTGCGGAACTGGAACTGTTGAAGCCCGATCCCAAGATCCGCACCTTGTCGGTCAAGAACGAAGACATCAAAGTTCGGGTCTTTGGCAATGCCGCGATCGCGACGGGTGAATGCCGTATTAATTACGTCAGTTCTGAGAAGTTAATGAACACGGCGTTTCGCTATACGGCATCATTTGTGAAGGAGGATGGCCGCTGGCAGATCGTTGCGCTTCATACCAGCAGGCCGTCACAGTAGCCTCTGTTCACCTATGGATATCCAGGACATTAAAAATGTTGGCGGCACATCGGGGGGACTGATTGAATTTCTAATCGGCCTTACAATGACGATCGCCGGGGCGTATATGCTGATCAGCCGGGTCATTGTCACCAGCGCATTCTGGAACTGGGGCGGTTACAACACCTTCGGACTATCTCTTGTTCCCATGATCTTCGGCATCGGGATCGTCTTCTTCAACGGCAGATCGATGATCGGCTGGTTGCTTGTACTCATAAGCGTGATCGTGATCGCGTCGGGGATACTGATGAACCTGCAGATCTATTTTCAGCCCACCAGCCTGTTTAATACGCTAGTAATGCTCGTCCTATTTGCCGGTGGTATCGGATTGATCGCCAAGGCGGGGGTGTCCCACGGATAGATATATGAAAAAAATAGTTTTGCTTCTCGCCATCGTTCTTCTCACGGTTTCGGCATTTTCGCAGGTGCGTCCGAGGGCTCGCGATCTAGGTGTGCCATTTGACGGAACATCGGGCTTAAACAATGCCATTACGGACGTTAAAGGCGTCGAGGTTGGATACACTACGCTCGTTTCAGGAACCGGTGACAGAGCCGTCCGCACCGGCGTAACCGCGATACTTCCACAAGGAAAAGGTTTCGCCGGCCGCCTGTTCGCAGCGTGGCACACGCTCAACGGCAATGGCGAGATGACCGGCACGACGTGGATCGAAGAATCTGGCGGGCTCGGTTCGCCGATCCTGATCACGAACACGCACAGCGTCGGCATCGTCCGCGACGCAGTGATCGAGTGGGGAGCGAAGAAGTTTACGGGCGGTGGATACTCCGGCGACTTCTCTCTTCCGGTCGTTGCAGAAACTTGGGACGGTTTTCTCAACGACATCAACGGATTTCACGTCAAGAAAGAGCATGTTTTCCAGGCGCTTGATTCCGCCAAAACCGGATCTATCGCGGAGGGGAACGTCGGCGGCGGAACGGGAATGGTCTCGCACGGATTCAAAGCGGGAACCGGCACCGCGTCGCGCGTTCTCGAAGCCCGCTTCGGCGGCTACACCGTCGGCGTGCTCGTCCAGGCGAATTATGGGTCACGTCAACTCTTCACGGTCGCGGGCGCTCCGGTCGGCCGTGAGATCACCGATCTTCAGATGAAGGCGGGCCAGTCTGGCCTTGCTTCTTCGCTCAGGAAAACCGAAGAAGGAGCCGGCTCGATCATCGTCGTACTCGCGACCGACGCTCCACTGTTGCCGCACCAACTCAAGCGGATCGCACACCGAATCTCGCTTGGCGTAGGGCTGGTGGGCGGCCGCGGCGAGAATTCCTCGGGCGACATTTTTATAGCTTTTTCCACCGCTAACGCTGCCGAGGTCGGAAAGAACGACGGAATTGCCAAAATTGATATGCTTCCCAACGATCGCATCAATCAACTCTTTTGGGCGACCGCTCAGGCCACTGAAGAAGCGATCGTCAACGCAATGGTTGCAGCCGAAACGATGACCGGCTACCGAGGCAACACCGTATTTGCGCTACCGCATGATCGTCTTAAAGAGGCGCTGAAAAAGTTTAATCGGCTGAGCACGCCACCGACAAAATGACGCTTCGGAAGAAAATCGAGGAGATGTTCGCGAAGGCCGAATTTGACTCCGCCGATCGCAAGACTTACGAAGAGTTTAAATCCGCGCTCCGCCGCGGCGAGATCCGTTCGGCCGAAAAGGACGCTGACGGCAGGTGGCATGCGAATGCCTGGGTGAAGCAGGGGATACTGCTCGGTTTTCGGATGGGAAAGATGGTCGAGATCTCTCAATCCACCGAGACGCTGCAATTTTTTGACAAGGATACATTCCCGCTCCGTCCGATGACGCTTGAGGACGGAGTGCGGATCGTCATCGGCGGTTCGGCGATAAGGGACGGCAGCTATGTTGCACCTAGTGTTGTTGTGGTTCCGCCCGCGTATATAAATGTCGGGGCTTATGTGGACGAAGGCACGATGGTCGATTCGCATGCTCTAGTAGGGTCGTGTGCACAGATCGGTAAGCGCGTGCACCTCTCTGCAGCCGCTCAGATTGGGGGTGTTTTGGAGCCCGTTGGAGCACTGCCCGTGATAATCGAGGATGACGTTCTCGTCGGTGGTAACACGGGCGTGTATGAGGGGACAGTCGTTCGCGAGGGAGCGGTGCTGGCATCGGGGGTAATACTTACGCGATCAACGCCGCTCTTTGATCTGCCAAATGAACGAGTCATAAAGTCCGAGGGAGACCAGCCGTTGGAAGTTCCCGCCGGTGCTGTAGTGGTCCAGGGTTCGCGAGCCATCACTAGAGGTTTCGGGCAGGAGAACGGCCTGTCGATCTATGCCCCGATAATCATAAAATATCGTGACGAGAAAACGGATGCGTCGGCGAAGCTTGAAGATTATTTGCGATGAACGAGGGTTCGAATCAAGGGGGAAATGCCGCCTATCGATGTAATCATTAACGCCGCGGGCGGCAGCTTTGTTGAGAACGACACAGAGGAAGCTATCAGGACCGCATTCTCAGAAGTCGATCTCGACGTCAACATACATTTGGCGTTTAGCGGGGACGAACTCTCGTCTTTAGCGGAAAAAGCGGCTTCAGGGGATAGTGAGATCATCGTCGGAGGCGGCGGTGACGGTACACTTGCTTTGATCGCGAATGCAGTATATAAGGCAGGTAAAACCTTCGGAATTCTCCCTCTTGGCACCTTAAACCATTTTTCCAAGGACCTCGGAATACCGCAGGATATCCCAGGTGCGGTAGCTGTGATATCACTTAACCATACCCGCAGCATCGACCTGGGAGAGGTCAATGGCCGGATCTTCATAAATAATTCGAGCATCGGCCTATATCCTCGTATTGTCCGCCATCGCGAGGCACAGCAGGAACGGCTGGGAAGGGGAAAGTGGTATGCAGCATTTCTCGCTGCGGTACGCGTTTTCAGCCGGAGCCCGTTTTACCGGGTGAGGTTCCACCTTGATGGCCACTCATTTCTCCGGAAGGTGCCTTTCGTCTTTGTCGGCAACAACCTTTATCAGATGGACTTATATAATATAGGCACCCGCGAGACCCTCGATAAGGGAAAGTTAAGCGTTTACTTCCTACATCGCGGCGGAAGATGGGGTGTAGTAAAGCTGCTTTTTAGAACACTGATCGGCCGGTTAAAACAATGGCGGGATTTCGAAGAGATCGAGACCGAAGAGATCACCATCGATACTCGAAAGACAAAGATCATGGTGGCCCTTGACGGAGAAGTTGTCATAATGGAAACACCGCTGGAGTATCGAATTGTCCCGAAGGCCCTTAAGGTCTTGGTCCTGGCACCGGACGCGGCTGAGTAATGCGTAGAATAGCCCATCTTTCTGACGTTCACTTTGGCACTGAAGATCCGGTCGTCACGGCTCTTGCGGTGGAGGCGGTCAATCGGTCGAATCCCGATGTCGTCGTTGTGTCCGGCGACCTTACGCAGCGAGCACGCAGCAAGGAATTTATAGCTGCACGTCGTTTCCTGGATCTTCTGCCACAGCCTCAGATCGTTGTTCCAGGCAATCATGACGTCCCGCTCTATAATTTATACGACCGGTTTTTTCGGCGGCTAAGCAAATTTCAGAAGTATATAACCTATGATCTGACGCCGACCTTTTTCGACAGCGAGTTAGCGATCATCGGGGTAAACACGGCCCGTTCATTCGTCATAAAAGGCGGGCGTATCAACGCCGAGCAAGTCGAATTCATTCGTTCGAAGTTATGTATTTTGGACGAGAAGGCATTAAAGGTAGTGGTAACTCACCACCCTTTCGACCTGCCGGAAAACAGCCATCACACCGATGTCGTTGGCAGAGCCCAGGATGCCATGCCGAGGATCGCGGAGTGCGGCGGCGATGTATTCCTGGCCGGTCATTTACACGTTGGCCACATCGAAACCACTGCCAAACGATATAAGCTAGAAAATGGCCGTATAGCCTTGGTAATTCAGGCAGGGACCGCAACGTCCGCCCGTGTTCGCGACGAACCTCATTCGTTCAACATCATCGACTTTGAACATCCGAAACTTCGTATCCAGCGTCATGAATGCCGTGATGTCAGCGAAGGTTTTGTCGCTGCTGAAGAAAAGACCTATGTGCAAAGCGATCGCGGATGGAAACGTTCCGATAATAAGCAGATATGACCAAGATCTCACATTTTGCCAATGACGCCCGCCGGGCCATGGCCGAGAACGGCTTCGAGCCGGAGTTTTCACTCGCGGTTAGGGAACAGGTGCAATTCCTTTCCGAATCCGGTGCTCGGGATATCGCGGAGGGTTCAATTCGCGACCTTAGATCGATCGAATGGTCCTCGATCGATAACAGGACGTCCAGGGATCTCGACCAGGTGGAATGGGCCGAGGCATTGCCTAACGGCGATCTCCGGATACTGGTCGGCATCGCCGACGTCGACGCTTATGTTAAAAAGGGCAGCCCGATCGACCATCATGCCGAGCAGAACACCGTAACCGTCTATACGGAGGGCCATATTTTCCCGATGCTGCCTGAAGAACTCTCCACGGACCTCACCTCGCTGAATGAAGGCGAGGACAGGCTAGCCGTTATCGCAGATATGGCCGTCAAGGCAAATGGTGATGTGCCGGAGAGTACTTTCTACCGCGCGTGGGTACGTAACCATGTGAAGCTTTCGTACGAAGAGGTTGCCGAATGGCTAGACGGCGACAAAAGTTCGGATGACATCATGCGTTTTCCTTGGGTCGCCGAACAGATCCGCCTGCAGAACGAAGCAGCGGCGAGGCTTCACAAATATCGCATCGCGAAAGGGGCACTTGAATTTGAATCCATCGAATCAAAGGTCGTTCTGAATGGCGATGATATCTCCGGGCTCGAATCCCAGAGGCCGAACCGAGCCCGTAAGCTGATCGAGAACTTCATGGTCGCCGCGAATGTCGAGATGGCCGAGTTTCTCGAGAGCCACCGCTGGGCATCGCTAAGGCGCGTCGTCCGTTTGCCTGACCGCTGGGACGGCATCCGTAGGGTAGCAGAGGAACGGGGATATTCATTGCCCTCTGAACCTGACCGCCTCGCATTGGCGGCATTCCTTGAAGAGCGCCGCAGCAAAGATCCCGAATCGTTTCCCGATCTGTCACTGTCGATCGTGAAGCTGATCGGCAGCGGGGAATATGTGGTCGAGCGCGTCGGCGAAGACGCAGGCGGACATTTCGGTTTGGCTGTCAACGACTATGCTCATTCGACAGCTCCGAATCGGAGATTTACCGACCTAGTGATACAGCGTTTGGTAAAAGCTCTTCTACAGGGTCAGGAGCCACCGTATTCGAA
Source organism: Pyrinomonadaceae bacterium (assembly GCA_041751735.1). GTDB lineage: Bacteria > Acidobacteriota > Blastocatellia > Pyrinomonadales > Pyrinomonadaceae > OLB17. Next base: position 27,430 of record JBGSWW010000178.1, read on the forward strand.
TGAAGATCTCGACGCTATCGCATTCCACTGCAATGACCGAGAACGCGCCGCGAGAAAGGTCGAGAGGAAGATGCGAAAAGTCATCGCCGCGACGGTGATGCGAAAGCATGTAGGTGAGAGCTTCGATGCTATCGTCACCGGCGTTACTGCAAGCGGCACATTTGCTCGAATCTTACGGCCGCCGGTGGATGGACGTGTCGAACGGGGGGAACACGGACTCGATGTCGGCGAAAGGGTCAAAGTGCGGCTCGTCTCCACTGACCCGCGCCGAGGCTTTATCGACTTCGAAGCCATTCGGCCGCACTGACCGAAGTTTTATCGCATCTACAATTGTCTTAAGATAACTGTAGAGGAACATTAAATGACAGAAAATGAACATGAATCCGAGCATAAGCCGAGTCTCAAGGACAAGGTAACAGGGCTCGGGCAGTATATTATCGGCGAGGTCGAGACTATCGGCGGAGTGCTCACGGGAGATCCAATAACCCAGGCCGAAGGGGAATTCAATGTTGAGGTCGGCACCGTTAGAGAAGAACTCGAGGATGCCGGGGTCGAAGACGAGGACGAGACCGAAGCATGATGCCTGTTCGCGGAGCTGAAAAGTTTGTATTACCTTCGCGGCTGCAGGGATTGCAGCCTACCCTGATCAGGCAATTCTTCGAAAGGGCATTGCCCGAGAGTATTAATTTCGGCCTCGGCGAGCCGGACTTGCCGACGCCGCAATTCCTTCGTGACGAGGCGGCAAGAGTAGCCCGGGACGAACAGAATGGCTACACCTCGCATCCGGGAATGCCGACATTGCGGCTAAAGATAGCGGAGCAGTACCCGCATCTGAATCTTGCAATGACGAATGTGGTCGTAACGTGCGGATCGCAGGAGGCAATGACTGCCGCTTTTCTCGCGATCGTCGACCGGGGCGACGATGTCCTGCTTCCAAATCCCAGCTTTCCGGCCTATGACGCCTGTGTCAAGATCTCGGAAGGGAATCCGGTATACTATCGGTTGCCGGCAGACAAAGATTTTGGCTTCGATATTGACGAATTCAAACGCGCGATCACACCGAAAACAAAAGCCGCGGTCGTGATCAGCCCGTCTAATCCAACGGGGAAAATATTTACTTCTGATGACCTCAGGATGGTGGCTGAAGCACTGGAAGGCACGGGTGTTTATCTCATAACCGACGAGATCTACGGCGATCTTTATTTTGGCGATCGACCGCGTTCGGCATCGGAGTTTTACGATAAAACGATAATCATCAGCGGTCTTTCCAAATCGCTGAGCATGACCGGATGGCGTCTCGGATGGGCGGCTAGCACCCAGAGCGAGATCGTTAATGCGATCCAGATCTTGCACGGTTTTATCACAGTTTGCGCGTCTGCGATCACGCAAAAAGCAGCATTGCTCGGGTGGACGCCGGAGGCTGAGGCGGCAAAGCAGCACGCTCGGGGTGTTTATCGACAGCGGGGGGCGTTTCTTGTCGATCTCTTTGAAAAAGAAATGGGCTTACACGCAACATCGCCAGAGGGAGCGTTTTATACGATGCTAGATGTGCGGAGTTTGGGCGATGATATCGAGATAGCCGAAAAATGTCTGCAGAATCGAGTGATCACGGTTCCGGGTGTTGCTTTTGGATCGGAAGCTAAGGGATTCTTGCGGATCTCGTTCTGTAATACTGAGGACCGTATGGTTGAGGGCGTTCGGCGTATGAGGGAAGTTCTGCTCTAATCTATGCTGTCAAGACGACTTACAATTTCCGGACCGATCCTTTCCATCTTGACGATTAGCTGTTCATTTTTGGCATGTGACAAACAGCAAATTGGTCCTGAAGTTGCGAGTGAAGGATCTACCTCTTCGTCACGGATGGTTCAAGTATCTAACAACTCCGGTGTCAATCTAACGACGGTTAATGATGCACACGAACACGCGATTTCGGCCGGTATTCTGAACGACAGGGCACAGTTTCTACCGCAGCCCGATTTTCCGGAGACGGCCAGATCCCAGAAAGTCCGGGGGCAAGTCTCTGTTCAAATTGCGGTCGACAAATCGGGCAATGTAGCCTCCGCTGTTGCCGTCAAGGGGCATCCGACACTCCGGAGGTCGGCAGAAACTGCAGCACGTAAAGCGAGGTTCGCGCCAATGATCATCAATAATAGAGCCGTGCGATTTGTAGGTGTTCTTGAATACAGATTCGAGCCTTAGAAGGGCCAGTTTGACTTAGATAGATAATAAGAAAAATCGATTTTCTGCTTATACAATGGCTAATAAGTACCGCGTCGGAATATTAGGAGCTACCGGAACAGTCGGGCAGCGTTTTGCGCAGCTTCTGGATGGGCATCCGCAGTTTGAGATCACTGCGATGGCTGCGTCGGAGCGGTCGGCAGGCAAGACGTATTCCGAAGCGTGCGCCTGGAAGCTTACGGGGAAGATGCCCGCTTCTGTACGAGACATAATGGTGCAGCCGATCGTGCCGCCGCTCGATTGCGACTTCGTTTTCTCGAGCCTTCCGTCCAGTGTGGCGCGTGAAACGGAGGAGGCATTTGCCCGAGCGGGTTATCCGGTTATCAGCAATTCGTCGAGCTATCGAATGGACGAAGATATCCCCTTGCTGATCCCTGAGATCAATCACGACCATATCCGGTTGATCGATCGACAGCGTGAGAATCGCGGGTTCGACACGGGGTTTATTGCTACAAACCCAAACTGCGCCGTGGTCACCTTTGCACCGCCGCTTGCCGCTCTGCATCGCAGGTTTGGGATCGAGTCAGCTATAGTGACCACGCTGCAGGCCATCTCGGGGGCAGGCTATCCGGGCGTACCGTCGCTGGATATTACAGACAATGTCTTCCCTTATATTCCCGGTGAGGAACCAAAGGTGGAAACCGAGTCGCAAAAGATACTTGGTAAATTCACAGGTGCGGGCATCGAAAAAGCCGATTTTACGATCTCTGCCCAGTGCTTCCGTGTAAATGTCGTCGACGGACATATGGCGTCGATCCGGGTAAATCTCAAGGAAACTGCCACGCTCGAGGAGATCGTTGATGCAATGAGGACCTTCCCGTCGCTGGATCTACATTCGTCTCCCGACCATTTTATAGACGTAACCGATGAGCCCTCGCGGCCGCAGACACGGCTCGATCGGGATAGCGGGAACGGGATGACCGTCACGGTCGGCCGGGTCTTTCCGGACAATATTTACGATTATCGATTTGTCGCTCTTAGCCACAATACCGTTCGTGGTGCCGCAGGCTGCGCTGTGCTGAATGCCGAACTGCTCGTGTCTGAGGGGTACATTCGGCACCCTCGGACGTGACGATCAGGTTCTTTCGTTTTACGTTCTCCTAATCTACACTTGGAAGGGAAAGCCCATTTAAGATGACTTCAAATACGAAGCCGCAGCAACCATTTGCGAACCGCGTCCTCTTATCCGTGGGCGTGTCCGTTCTGATCGTCCTTGTTCTGCTCTTCATTTATTACGTTTTCGATGTTTTGCTGCTTTTCTTTGCGGCGGTTCTGTTAGCCGTGTTTTTGCGTGGACTCGCGGACCTGCTGGGCCGGGTGATCAATATCGGGGACACATGGCGTGTACTTCTGGTTTCGGTCCTGCTGATCGGCATTTTGGCAGGCGCGATCGCGCTCCTCGCCCCGAGTGTAGCGGACCAGGTCGCAAACCTGCGTGTTGAGCTGCCTCGGTCGGCGCGGGCCGCAGCGGATTATATATCTGAATTCAGCTGGGGTCAGGCCATTTTTGCCCAGATGCCGAGTATCGACGAGCTTATCCAACACATTGATGCGTCGAGCATGATGGCGAGCGTCGGAGGAGTATTTTCGACGACTGCCGGAGCGGTGGCGAATTTCTTCATAATGATCCTGCTTGCGATTTATCTGGCGAGCGAGCCGTCTTTTTATACAAGAGGATTAATAAGGCTATTTCCTAAACAGCACCGAACTAGGGCGCGAGACGTATTGAACCAGATAGGCCAGACGCTTCACTGGTGGCTTATAGGAAAGGCAGGGTCGATGATCTTTATCGGACTTCTGACCTGGATCGGTTTGTCTATACTTGGTATTCCACTTGCGCTTACCCTTGGACTGATAGCGGGGCTGCTGTCGTTCATACCAAATTTTGGGCCGATATTGTCAGCAATTCCAGCGCTGCTTCTTGCCTTCATTCAGAGCCCTGCAACTGCGCTTTATGTTCTCGCACTCTACGTCGGCGTCCAACTCATCGAATCAAACCTCGTGACCCCGATAATCGAGAGGAACACGATCGAACTGCCGCCTGCTCTTACAATTGTGTTCCAACTAGCCCTGGCTGTAGTGGTCGGCGGACTGGGGCTTGTACTGGCAACGCCTCTGCTTGCGATGATAATGGTGGTCATACAAATGGTCTATATTCAGGATGTGCTTGGCGACAGCTCGGTGTTAGATGACACCATTACAAAAACATGATCGAACGCTATACATTGCCGGAAATGGGGGCCGTTTGGTCCCAGCAAAACAAATTCCAGAAATGGCTGGATGTCGAGATCGCCGTCTGTGAGATCCACGCTGAAGACAGCACCATCCCCGCGGAAGCCGTCGAAGAGATCAAGGCTAAGGCAGCGTTCAAGGTGGAACGAATTAGCGAGATCGAAAAGACCACTGATCACGACGTCATAGCTTTCACTACGAACCTCGCGGAAAACATCGGGCCGGCTGCACGATTTGTCCATTACGGGCTGACCTCCAGCGACGTTGTAGATACCGCCAATGCACTGTTGCTGAGGGAGTCATGCGACATTTTGCTGACTAGGATCAACGGACTTCTGGAAGTGCTGAAACGCCGGGCTTTTGAATTTAAGGACACGCCCCAGATCGGCCGTACACACGGGATCCATGCTGAGCCCACGTCGTTCGGGATGACCTGGGCATTGTGGTTTTCGGAGATGCAGCGAAACCGGGAGCGTCTCGAGAGGGCGAAAACAGGCATTTCCGTGGGCAAGATCAGCGGTGCTGTTGGAACTTTCGCACATCTTGACCCGAATGTTGAGGAACGGGTCTGTGAAAAACTGGGCCTGAAAGCTGCGGACGTGTCTACGCAGGTCATTCAGCGTGATCGCTATGCCGAATATCTCTGCACGCTTGGCATAATTGCGTCGACGCTCGAGAAAATGGCTCTTCAGGTCAGGCACTGGCAGAGGACCGAGGTCCGCGAGGCACAGGAGGCTTTCAAGACGGGACAAAAGGGATCGTCTTCGATGCCTCACAAACGTAATCCGATCCTATCGGAACGCATTTGCGGAATGGCACGAACGGTGAGGGCGAACGCCATTGTTGGCCTCGAAAATATCGCCCTTTGGCATGAACGCGATATTTCGCATTCCTCGGCGGAGAGGATCGTTCTTCCTGATTCGAGCGCCACCCTTGATTACATTCTGGCCAAGACGATGAGTCTGCTCGACACTTTGGTCGTTTATCCGGAAAACATGCTCAAGAACCTCGGGTTAACGCGTGGCCTGGTTTTCAGCGGCCAACTAATGCTCGCACTGACACAGAAAGGCGTTTCCCGCGAAGATGCCTATATCTGGACACAGCGCAACGCTATGAAAGTTTGGGATGAAGGCGGCGATTATATAGAACTAATAAAAACCGACGCGGACATCTCATCGCATCTTAGCGTGGATGAGATCGTCCGCGTCTTCGATCTTCGACAGTACTTGCGCAATGTCGATAAAATTTTCGAAAGGGTTTTTTAGCTGTTAGCCCATTTTTCGGCCATGTCTCCGACGACCGGGAACTTAAACTGCTCGCCCTGATAGCCCTTGATCATTCCGTAGATCATCGCTCCCAGAAACGCCACAATGGCTACCAGGATGATCAAGCCGACAAGTCCGGCTAAGGCTCCAGAATTTGTCACACCGATCATGACGGCACTGACGATCTGTAGGCCAATAATAACAACTACATATATTCCCGTCAGAAGGAGTGACTGGAATGCGTGAAATCGCATAAACCGGTTATCTTTCTCCGAAACAAGGACGATTATGCTGTAGATCACACTGATCAGGCATACCGGCAGGTAACAAAGTAAAGCACCCACATTGGTGTCCAATCCGAGGGCGGTTTTACCGCCAGAAGGGTTTTGCATTGCTTAGAGATCTCCTTTTGATTCAGTAACGATTTAGAATTGCGAAGCTCGAAAATTCAGCTGAAATCTAACACAAGACATTGATAAACACAAGAAATTGCGTCAGAATCTACAATTTATTTCGGAGCTGTAAATGAAAGCAAAAGTATACGTTACCCTAAAACCAAGCATCCTTGACCCGCAGGGCAAGGCGATCCACCACTCGGTCGAACTGCTCGGATTTCAATCTATCGAAGACGTCCGGCAAGGCAAGTATTTCGAGATCGTTTTTGCCGGCGAAGTGCCCGAGAGTGAGGCTCGCGAAGCCGCTGAGCAGATCGCGAAAAACGTACTGGCCAATCCCGTCATCGAAGATTATAGAGTGGAGGTAGTGGCTTGAAATTCGGTGTAGTTGTATTTCCCGGTTCTAATTGCGATCACGACGCTTACCACGTTTTGTCAAAGCACGTTGGCCAGCCGGTCGATTTTGTCTGGCACCAGCAGACCGATCTGAGCGGCTATGATGCGATCATCATTCCGGGCGGATTTTCGTACGGCGATTATCTGCGGGCCGGGGCATTGGCCAGATTCTCGCCGGTGATGGGCGGTATCAAGAAATTTGCCGACCAGGGGAAATTTGTCTTCGGCATCTGCAATGGGTTCCAGATTTTATGCGAGGCGGGGCTGCTGCCGGGAGCGTTGATCCGTAACGCCGGCCTGCATTTCATTTGCCGGCATGTGAATCTCAAACTTGAAAATCTTAACACTCCGTTCACATCTGAACTTGACCGGGATAAGATCCTTACGCTTCCGATCGCCCATGCCGAGGGGAATTACCAATGCGACGATGCTACGCTCGATTCGCTCGAGGAAAACGGCCAGATCGTTTTCCGTTACTGTGATGAAAATGGTGACGTCACGCCTTTGGCAAATCCCAACGGGGCGCGTTCAAATATCGCCGGCATATGCAATCTAAACCGAAATGTCCTCGGTATGATGCCCCATCCGGAACGCGCTTGCGAGGATGCGCTCGGCTCCAGCGACGGCCTAGACATCTTTCGCTCGCTCACCAGAGCGATCAACTTGGTTGAGGCCGCGGCTTAATGGCAGGAGAATCAGATCAATCAGTTTCGTTATGGAAATATTGTCCGGCGATACCGTGATCGTTATTTTGCATTCGCCAAGGGAGAAGCTCCTGGCGAAGTTAGCCGAGATCAGTCCCGCCGGGATTCTTATTCGATCGATAGATCTCGGGTATTTTGACGACTGGTGTAGGTCGATCGCGGCGGGTGAAGAGCACTTGCGGATGAGTGATAATTTCTTCCCGATTTGGCGGGTAGAACGTATCACGAAGGATGATACGGTCGGTGACGGGCAGTCAATGACAGAGCAGTTCGAATCGAGGACCGGGCAGACGTTCAGCGATCAATGACACAGCTTACAGCATTTTGGTTATCGCGATACTGCCGTTATTAGATGCCAGCCTGATAATTGCATCGCCGCCTTTGCCGAAGGTCCCAACGATCGTCTTGATGGGCCCGGGTGAAGTATTCTCGGTGGCTATATCGATGGGTATCTCACTCTTGAAAGTGCCGTAACCGTACGTCGCGGAGATCTTTGACGAAACTGCTATCGGGATGGCCATCCTGATCGAACCTCTTGAAGTTCGGAGGTTGTACGAGCCTCCCGTCCGGATAGTGCCCGAGAAATTGACCGAGCCGGATATCGAATTTACCTCGACCTGACGATGAGTGAGGCCCTGCAGCGAGATAGTTCCTCCGTTCGTCTTGGCTTTGAACCAATCCGCGATCTCACTTGGGCCTGCTTCGAATACGAGGATGTTGCCCGTCGTACTTTCAAGCGAGATCGAGCCTCTCGAAGCCTCGACGGTTATGTCGCCCTGGCCGGAATAGGCGCCAATTCCGTTGGCTACATTTCTAAGGGAGATGTTGCCACCGACGACTTTTATCTCGGCCTTGCGGACAGAATCTACGCGGATCGTAGTCTCCTGACCTTTCAGATTAACGGACGCATTCGCAGGCACGTCGATCTCTATGTCATCGCCCCAAATACATTCGCTGACAGGCCCAAATCGCCCTTTGGGCTGAACCCCCGAGACCTTGACCCAGACCGGATCACCCGACTGAGGACTCTTTTCCTGGACTGTGTAATTGAACTTATTGCCGCCGTCGACAAACACTCTAACCTCGTTTCGGTTCCAGCCATTGATCTTCACCGAGCCGCGACTCACACAGGGGATCCAGACGTTCACGCCAGGATCGACCTTTATAGATCTTTCCGAAACTTCGCCACGCGGTATTCTGGGCATCGACGGAGGCTCAGGCTCATTCTTTGGCTTTGGAGCAGGTGAAGTCCGGTGGGTCTTGTCCGTCGGTCGCACGCCCTGAGCTGGCATCGCGAGCGATGCGGTCAGAGCGATGATGGCTATCGTGAGCCATCGGAATGTGATTTCAATGAACTTATTCATCGGTCGCGAATGAAGCTTATTTGCTAAGGCTTGCCACCAACTCCTCTTTTTGCGAGACCGAATTCAGGAGGTCGATCTTGTTCTGGTACGAAGAATACAGCACCTGTTTCGCGGAGTCGTTCCTGGGATTTCGCTTCACTTCCTGCCGCATTTTGGCTATCGTATCGTTGACGAGAGCCATGTCCCGTTCATAAGCTACACGTTCGGACGGGCGTAAAACCGCGTCTTTCTGTTCCTCGACCGTACGGGCCAGGCTTGAGATCGTTCTAACGTAACTCTCCTCGCCTTCCATATAGGCATAAGCGATAGCCGGAGCTGACCGTTCAACGGCCGGACCCTTCGACACGGCCTTTGGACGATAAGCAGCCTGCTCGAACGTCGGTTTAAGTTCGATCACCATATCTCCTACCGGGTTCCTGGCGACTGCACTTTCCGAAGAAGGTTCTACGTCTACTTTCTGATCACTCGAAGCCACTCCAGTCGTCGCGCTCTGCGTAGGCAAAGCCGCAATATCAGATGAAAGAGGTGCTCTGTTCAAAAGGACCAGTGAAAATGCTCCGACGGCAATGAGGAGTCCCGCGGCCCCTATCATCGACGGACTGGCAAAGGCCGAGGCCAAAAATGCCTGAGCTTTCTGCCAGAAGGGCCGGCTCTCACGCTCGATATCGATCGAGTGGTTGATCTTGTTCCAGAGCCTCTGTGTAGGTACCAACGAATTAAACTCACGGTCAAGGGCCGAAAAAACAAGAGAGGATTGATCCTCAGCCTCGCTGAGCATGAAAGCACAACTGTCGCACCCCGCAAGGTGATCGGAGACGCCGGCGATCTGGTCGTGGGGAAGCTCCCCATCCATAAACGCCTGAACTATTCCGATGTCCAAACAGTTTTCCTTCATAATGTTTCCTTTCCGACCTTTCCGTAATACCGGGTAAATTCTTGTCGGGCCCTAGCTATAAAAGTACCAATACTCCCTTCGTTCAGATCCAGGCTGCTGGCGATCTCTTTGTAGGACAGGCCCTGCTGCTTGAGAACGAGGCAGCTTCTGAGCGGTTCCTTGACCTTCCCGAGGGCCCGGTATATCTCATTTACACCGGCGTATTCCTCATAATCTATCTCAACCGACGCAACCGACGTATCCGCTGTCTCTTTGACGTAATTCTCGTCGCGCGTGTTCGCCCTTATATTACCGCGGATCGTGTTCTTAGCGACGTTGATTGCGACCCGTATTAGCCATGGACGAAGCATCTCGTCATCCGTGATCGAATCCTGATGCTTATACAGCCTGATGAACGTTTCCTGCGTGATGTCCTCGGCGAGTGCCGGGTCGTGTACGACCGACCGTGCCGCCCTGTAGACAGTCCGATGATGAAGCGCGAAGGCCTCATCAAACCCGATCTTGTCTTTCGCCGCCGCCGTCGCTGTATGTTCGGACATTATGTCCACAAGAATGTCGGTACTCTCGTTCATTGTCAGCATCTAGATGCTCTTCGATAGGGATACACCGCAAGAGCCTGATTTATGACAAGAATTTAACCTTAAAACGTAATGATATTCAATTGTTCGCGGATTTCTGGTGATATCCGGTCACCGGCAATTGCCGTGATCAAAAAGATGTGACTGTCTCCCTCTTCATCTAGAATACGTCGAAGAATGCCCTCAGGTTCTGAAGCTTCGGCCTTAGGGCGAAATATAGGATCGGCAAGGGCGAGCCGTTTTAAAGAATCGTAAAGATGTTGCCGGCCCATTCCAAATTCCCCTTCGCCGTCACCTATGATCAATCTGAAATTCGAGCTTTCGGCTGCAAACCGTAAAAGCACGGATGCAGCCAGCCTGGATGCATTCTCAAATCTGGGCGACGCCCCGACGGTTTTGCCGGCCTGTTCAGCCGCTATTTTTTCCCGAATGCTAAGTTGATCGGCGGCATCGGGCGGCAGCACGTTATCGAAATAGACGGTCACATTCCGTTCTTCTTCGGCCGCAAATTCGCGGACTATCAGGTCGCGGGTCCTGGCCGTGGCTTTCCAGTCAATGCTGCGGAGGTCGTCGTAAGGCCGGTAATCTCGGAGGGCGAGAAGGTCCTGGCCGGATCCGCGTTTTCCCAACGTGCGTGTACCAGTCTCAGTCGGTATATCGGTCATCGTTCTATCGATATCGACGATCTGCGGAAAGACTATCAGCTCGGCTTCGCGGGCCGGCAATCGCCGCCGATGCCTAAAGAACCCAAAAGGAAACTTAGTAGAAAGTTCGAAGTCCTTGATCATCAGTCGGCCGCGATTGGGAAATACATGCTCCGTCTTGGCCTCGACTTCACCTCGAGCTGGTACATATTCGAAATGATCAAGCGTTCGGCTGACAATCGGTGCTGTTCCGAAGCGTTTTACAACCCAAACAGGCAGGATAAGATCTAGTTCAGGGGCCGCGATAGACCTTTCCCGCTCCTTGCCGCGGACCTCAACTATCACTGAGAAAGCCGGGATCAGCCGTTTTCTGTTCGTTACGCCCACCAGCAGAGGAGTCGCTTCACCAGCGAAGATCGTTTCAGGGAAACGCATCCTGATATCAAGCTTCTTCAAGCAAATACTGCCCGCAAAGAAGCCTATGACAAGGGCTGAAAGCAGAAAAGAGAGGATGAGGAACAGGAGATTGTTCCCGGTGTTCCAGGCAGAAAATGCGACGACTAGGATAAGGACGAAAAAGACCGCCCCTCCGGCCGTGAATTCAAAGGGCAGATTCAGCTGCGAAGCTTCGCGCCCGGCGTTACGGGCAAGAGGCGGCACAACGAAAATCAGGATTAGGACGACCGAGAGCAGGGAAAGTGCGGCGAGTACTGAGGCGTAGCGTGGATCTCCCGTTCTGTGAACATAAAGTGTAAGCGCAGATAGACCGAGGCCACCTCCGACAACGACGAGTCCCAGCACCGCATTTCGGATGTCACGTGAACTGAATAATTGTGAAAACGCTCGAAGAATCAAGAGACTAGATCGGCACTGTCACGTTTTGCAGGATCTCGCGAAGAATGTGTTCAGCTTCGCGGGTCCGGCTTCGAAGTACGCTGACCCTCGAATTCACGAGAACGCGATGGGCGAAGCACGGCAGCACCAAACGCTTGATGTCATCCGCGATGCAGTAATCACGCCCCTCCACCAAAGCGATGGCCTGCGCCGATCGGAATAAAGCCAGGCTGCCGCGTGGGCTGATACCGAGTTCGAGCGACTCCGAGCGGCGGGTGAGATCAACAATCTCAAGCAGGTAGTCCATAAGAGCGTCATCGAAACGGACGTTGCTGACCATATTTTGCAAGGCCACGATATCCGCTTGTGACATCACCGGGTCGAGGGCCTCGATCGGATCGCTTGTCTCGCGGTCCCTGAGGATCTGCCGTTCGTCCCCCAGACTTGGATAGCCCATATGAAGCCGGAGCATGAAGCGGTCAAGCTGTGATTCCGGCAAAGGATACGTACCGTGATGCTCCGATGGATTTTGCGTCGCGACAACCATGAACGGCGTTGGAAGGCTCCGGGTGCGGCCCTCGATCGTAACTTGTTCCTCGGCCATTGCTTCAAGAAGGGCCGACTGGGTTTTGGGGGTTGCCCGGTTGATCTCGTCAGCCAAAACGAGGTTTGAAAAGATCGGGCCGGCCTTCCATTCAAACTCTCCACTTTTTTGATTGAAAACCGACAGGCCAATAACGTCGGACGGCAAAAGGTCAGAGGTAAACTGGATCCGCTGGAACGATAATTCAAGTGCGCGGGCGAGAGCATTAGCGAGTGTCGTTTTACCGATCCCGGGAACGTCCTCGATCAGCAGATGCCCCTTAGCAAGTAAGGCGATAAGTGCCAGCTTTACCGTTTCCGACTTTCCGCGGATCACCCTTTCGATCGCCGCCTGCAGCTCGGCCACCCTGGATGCCGGGTTGAACCCCACGATGATATTCTTATTGCCGCTTTCCGTATCGGCAGCTATCCAATCTCGCATCAATTTACCTCGAGCAGACAACGTCTACGCTACCCTATTCTACCTGATAACAAACCGTGTCGGCATCGAAAAGTTGCGGTAAGTTACCGCGTGGGGGGTTTTTCGCCGAATTGAATTTCGCGGCAAAACACATTAAACTTTTGAAACTTAAGTTAGTGGCCTTCGTGAACACAGCCTAAAGAGGTATACGATTTTTATGAACAATTTTAAGATCCGAATTCGAGATCAGCGGGGCTTTAACCTGATCGAGTTGATGATCGTTATCGCTATTATCGGTCTTCTGATCGGCGTTGGCAGCATTGCGTGGCAGGCCGTGATCAGGTCTGGTAACGAAACGACCGCTGCCCAGTCCGTGGATAACATTCGGAAATTTCAGGCCCAATATGCGTCGAGAAACAAGGGCAATTTCGCGACATTTGACGAACTGATCGCCAAGGTGAGCCTTGACGAAAAATTTGCGGGTGAACGTCCGGTTGTGAATGGTTATATATTCACAATGAATGTGATACCCGGCTCAGCCAGCACACCGCCGTCATATTCGATAAACGCGGATCCGCAAGTTGCCGAGGGGATTTCCTCAACGGGCACGCGGCACTTCTACACAGATTCGTCACTCAGCTCGATCAAGGGCACGGACGAGAACCGTCCTGCAAAAGCCGACGATCCGGCGATCTAGTGAAGAGCCGTCTTAGCTCAGCGGTAGAGCACTCGCTTCACACGCGATAGGTCACAAGTTCAAATCTTGTAGACGGCACCAATGTTTCTAAAAAAAAGGGGTACGCTGAGTGCCTCCTTTCTATTTTCCCAACTTGAATCAAACCAACTCCATTCTTCGTCCTTCGGTGGGTCTAGAAAGACGTTAATCACCGCGCATTTTGAAAGGCGGTGTGTCAAAATATTTTGAGCTGGTATCTTACCGTGGCATATCTGTCGAAGCCCGAAGACCTCGGGGACTATCAAAGCTTCGGTATCAGCTCAGCCGACAACGGATGTGTATTTATCTTAATATTCAGAAATATTCCGACCAAATTGATCTCTAAGGAGTTTTATGACCGTTAGACTTTTGACCGTCCTATTGCTTTTGACCCTCTCCGTTCCTACTGTTGCTCAAACACCGACGCCGACGCCGGTCCTTGAGGGCAGGGACGTGCCCATTGGTGCCGATAAGAAGCCCGCAGCATGGGACGTCGAGGGCGATCATGGCCCGAGCACGCTAGTAGAGTTCGAGACCGATGAAGGGACATGGATGAGTCTGGATGTATCACGTGATGGCCGCTGGATCGTGTTCGACATGTTGGGCGATATCTACCGGATGCCCATCGGCGGCGGCAGGGCGGAGTTGATATCAGGCGGTGCAAGCTATGAGGTTCAGCCGCGGTTTAGCCCGGATGGATCGACTATTGCATTTACCTCCGACCGTGACGGCGGCGATAACATCTGGCTCATGAATCCGGACGGCACCAATCGCCGACAGCTCACGAAAGAGACAGTTCGCCTGCTCAATACCCCTTCATGGTCCCCCGATGGTAACTACCTTCTTGCCAGAAAGCATTTTGTAGATACCCGCTCGCTAGGTGCGGGGGAGATCTGGATGTATCACAAGAACGGTGGGGGCACAGGCGTTCAATTGACCGAGCGGCCTAACTGGACTGCGAATTCCGGAGAGCCGGTGATGGATCCTCAGGGACGCTTTGTTTACTTTGTGAACAGCACGGCGTTCGACTACAACAAGAACGTCTACGACAGCATTTATTGGATCGAGCGGTACGACATGAACAAAGGTCGCCGCAACACTTTCATCCGGGGCTCCGGCGGAGCCGTGCGCCCGATGCTCTCTCCCGACGGGAAGCTGCTCTCTTTTATACGCCGCGTCGATGGCAATTCAGTGCTTTTCCTGCGTGAGATCGCATCCGGCCGCGAGTGGCCGATCTATGCTGGCGTCACCCGTGACCAACAGGAGACCTGGGCGATCTTCGGAACATTTCCCGGCTATGCATGGACGCCCGACGGTCGTTCAATCGTGGTCACTGCTGGCGGGAAGTTTATCCGGGTCGATGTCGGCACTGGCCGTGCGACGCCCATACCGTTCATGGCGCGGGTTTCGCAGCGTGTTACGCAGCCCGTGAGATTCAAACAGAATGTCCTTCCCGACCGTGACACAGCCAAGCTGCTTCGATGGGCAAGGCGTAGCGGCGACCGTATTGTGTTTCAAGCCTTAGGCAAGATCTATGAGAAACGCGGCAACGGCGAGCCTAGGCGTTTGATGAACACAAGCTACCTAGAGTACGCGCCGCGATTTAGCGCTGACGGGAGGCGAATGACGTATGTAACCTGGTCCGATGCCGAAAAAGGTGCAGTGTGGATAGCCGATGCTGATGGTTCAGATGCTCGCCGGATAACCACTGTCCCCGACCAATACGCTAATCCGGTGTTCTCTTCCGATGGAGCCAAGGTGGCGTTCTTAAAAGGCCGCGGTACCGTGTTTCACGAAGAAGATCTCGCCAGCGAGTCCAGCTTTGAGATCCACTACTGGGATGGCAAGGCGACAAACTTTGTAACCGACGTTCTGAGCCGCGGCTCGAACAACAAAATGCCGATCCTGAATTTCGACCCGGCGGGTGAGCGGATATTCTACATGGAATCACCGCCTGTGCCAGCGTCCTCCCCTACAGCACCCGCGAACATCGTTTCGTTCGTGAGTAGCGTAAAGCTCTCTGGTGACGATTACCGCAGACACGTTGAGGCCAAGTTTGCGTCTGAGATAGTGCCCTCGCCGGATATGCAGTGGATAGCTTTCAAAGAGCTGCACAAGGTCTATCTCGCCCCGTTCCCACAAACCGGCCGCACCGTAAAGCTTAGCGCTACCGAAGCCATAGTTCCGATCAGGAACCTGTCGCAAAAATCTGGTGATTGGCTTACATGGTCGGCAGATAGTAGGACGGTCGCGTGGACGTATGGCGAGAACTTCAACGAGGTCCGCCTCGATGACGTTTTCCGGCAGCCTTCCGGTAGTTCGATTTCCGATGTTCCCCCCGCACCAACACCGGCGGGCACACGGATCGGTTTCGAATTCGAAACGGCAAAGCCTGGGGGAAACGTCGCTCTTACCAATGCCCGCATTATTACAATGAAGGGCGATGAGGTGATCCCACGCGGGACAGTGCTGATCGAAAACAACCGTATCAAAGCCGTTGGAGCTACAGTCGCGGTTCCGGCAGGCACCCGCCAGATCGATATGCAGGGCCGGACTATCACGCCCGGTTTTGTGGACGTGCATGCCCACATGGGCTACAACACGCTCGATATTAGCCCAGAGAAGCAGTGGCCCTACTATGCAAATTTAGCTTATGGTGTGACGACGACACACGATCCCTCAGCCTCGACTCAGCTCGTTTTTTCCCAGGCGGAGATGGTCAAGGCCGGCGTGATGGTCGGGCCACGTATCTTCTCAACGGGTTACATTCTTTACGGAGCCGAAGGAGCGGAAAAAGCCGTGGTGAACAATCTCGAGGACGCGCAACGCCATGTAGAACGCATGAAGTCGGTCGGAGCTATTTCGGTCAAGAGCTACAATCAGCCCCGGCGAAACCAGCGTCAGCAGATAGTAAAGGCCACTCGCGACCAGCAAATGATGAACGTGCCAGAGGGTGGTTCGACTTATTATTTCAACATGACCCACGTCCTCGACGGCCACACGGGAATTGAGCACGCGATCCCCGTCGCTCCTCTCTATAAGGACGCGCTGACCCTGCTCGCACGGAGCGGGGTCGGCTACACGCCTACTCTGATCGTGGGTTATGGAGGCCTATGGGGCGAGAACTACTGGTACCAGAATACCGAGGTATGGAAGAATCAGAAATTACTCCGCTTTACGCCTCGTGGAGTTCTCGATGCACGCTCACGTCGTCGCCCGATGGCTGCCGAAGACGATCATTACCACTTTGAACTCGCCCGCACCGCACGCGACGTGGTCCGTGCCGGCGGCAAGGTCCAGAACGGCGCTCATGGGCAGATCCAGGGCATCGGAGTTCACTGGGAATTGTGGATGATGGTCCAGGGCGGCATGACACCTATCGAGGCGTGGCGAGCTTCAACCATAGATGGAGCACGCTATCTCGGGCTCGACGGGGACGTTGGTTCGATCGAGCCCGGCAAGCTCGCAGACCTTGTGGTTTTTGACAAAGATCCTCTCGCCAACATCCGTAATAGCGAATCGATCAAATACGTAATGGCCAACGGCGTACTCTTCGATGCCGAAACAATGAACGAGGAATACCCGCAGCGCCGAATGAGAGGGCGTTTTTTCTGGGAGCATGAACAGCCAAAACAATAGCTTGCGCGCCCGCAGTGCTGTGAAGAAATGGAGATTTTGGCTGATCATTAACACCGAACCCGCAAAAAGAAGAGAGAGGGCTGATCGGCCTGATCAACCCTCTCTCGATTTCACCAGAACTAGACCTCTCGCAGCCTACCAGTAAAGAATCCAGCAGCAAATTCATTGTCGGGCTTCTTAGGCTTCTTAGGGTCCTCCTTAGGCGGAGGGTTCTTTGGCTGCGGTGTAACGACCGGCGGCTTTTCCTTTGGCGGCGGTTTCTTTGGACCGTCTCGCTGAGCAAACGCCGTGAGAGAAAGCCCTACCGTTATACCGGCCAAGAGTAAAATTTTCTTCAAGAACTTCATCGTACTTATTTCCCTAACGATCTAGACGCGGGGAAAGATCTAAAGTGCGTCCGCTACTTTTAGCTGCAATTCCAATGCCAGACAACAGCCCACAAGAGTAAGACGCGAATATATCACATCTGGTTTGTGTGGATTTACAAAACTTTACGTTTTAGGCGGTTTACATACCAAATAAGGAATTAGCAAACCGGCAATCAATATTCATCAGGAAAAGTGTAATAATCGATAAATGAGCAACACTTTGCCGGCTGATCGGATGCGTTCGATACTTGTTTTGGTTGCAACAATTGCAACAATCGCCTACAACGGTCTCGCCGCGATGGGCCGCGTTGGCGGCGTCACCCCGGCTGAGATCTCGGACCGGTATCCGACGGTTTTGACACCCGCGGGATATGCGTTTTCGATCTGGACATTGATCTACATCGGCCTTATAACGTTCGGCATATATCAGCTACTTCCCAAAAATTCGGAGCGGTTCCGGTCGGTTCGATCGATCTATCTCGTTTCCTGTGTTCTAAACTGCGCATGGATCTATTTTTGGCATCACGATCAGATCGCTATTTGCCTTTTGGTGATACTTGCACTTGTCGCAACCCTGATCTGGATCGTGAGGCGGTTATTATCTGATAGTTCGTCGGAGGGGGCAATCTTTACGAAGATACCATTCGGAATATATGCGGGTTGGGTAACGGCTGCTGCAATTGTCAATTTTGTCGTTTTTTTAAAATATATCGACGCGTCATTGGGGAGCCGGACCTGGAATGTTCTGGGAGTCGCGCTGATCTCTGTTGGGGCCGGCGCGGCCGCAATAGTGAGATTACGATTAAAAAACTATATTTTCCCGATGTCAATCGCGTGGGCCGTAACAGCGATAGCTGTTAACCAAAGCAGTAATACGGCGATTATCGTTGCGGCCGCGATCTGTGTGATCATTTGCCTCATCCTGACTCTCAGCTTCGTAATGGAGCAAAAAACATTTGATTATGAAAATCGGTAAGATCTGCGCATCGGTGAGTGCCGAAACATGCTCTGATGCCGTAGGAAGAATCCGCGAGGCAGAAGATCTGGCTGACATAATAGAGGTTCGCTTTGACCATCTGCGAGCAGATGAGTTGCCCTTGCTTCTCAAATACCTTAAGGAAAATGAAATAGCAAAACCTATGATCGCGACCCTTCGCCCACTCGCCCAAGGCGGCCGCTCAGCGCTATCAGCAGAAGCTCGGGCCGAGTTTTGGGAAGACCTTGATGGTCATTTCTGGGCAGTGGACCTTGAGGAGGATGTTTTCGACGCAGCTAAGGACATACTTTCGCGGATAGTCTCGTTTCACGAGTTCGACTCCACTGTATCTGATGTAAAAAAGATCTTTGAAAGACTTAGTTCCCGGCGGCCATCGGTTGTCAAATACGCTTATTCGGCCGATGACATAACCGACACTCTTCCCGTATGGAAGCTCCTCACGCGGGCTGAAAAGTTAGCACAGCCGACGGTCGCGATAGCGATGGGGGAGGCTGGAAAGATCACTCGCATTCTGGGGCCGGCATATGGTTCCCAATGGACGTACGGTTCGCTGGCAGTTGAAACAGCCCCCGGACAGATCTCTGTTAACGATCTCGTCAACCTCTACCGCGTTCCCCATCTAAACCGCGAAACTCGCGTCTATGGAGTTATCGGAGATCCCGTTTCAAAATCCCGGTCGCCTCGGATTCATAATGCCGCCTTCGCCGAGGCCGGGTTGAACTCCGTTTTTGTACCGATTTTGGTTAACGACCTCGGGAGTTTTATTGAAAGAATGGTCGCAGGGCCGATGCGTGAGATCGATCTGAACTTTGGCGGCTTCTCGGTCACGATGCCTCACAAGATCTCCATAATGAAGTACCTCGATGAGGTTGACGAAACGGCTTCAATTATTGGAGCCGTAAATACAATACACATCGATGGCGGGCAGATGATTGGTTACAACACGGACGCGGATGGTTTTATTAGCCCCCTTTTGGCCCGGTTTGAAACTGTGAACGGCCTGCGCGCAGCCGTTTTTGGGGCGGGCGGGGCCGCTCGGGCATGTGTGTTTGCCCTGACAAGAAACGGAGCGTCGGTAACCGTCTTTGCTCGTGATGCGTCAAAGGCAGCTGAAATGGTTCGGCCGTTCGACGCGGATTCGGATAAAATAGGAAATGAGGACCTTGGCTCATTTGATATTGTGGTCAACGCGACGCCGGTGGGGATGACCGATAAGAACGTCCCCTTTAGCCTCGCCGGGCTGGGGTCAGTGAGTCTTGTTTACGATCTTGTAACGTCCGCCGAACCGACCCTTCTTATCCGCGCAGCAGAAAACGCAGCTGTGCGATCTGTAACCGGCGTCGAGATGCTCGCGGCCCAGGCGGTCAAGCAATTCGAGATCTGGACAGGTATGCCGGCACCAGTAGAGATCATGAACAAGGCGGCAGAATTGCCGGGCTAATAGTATGAGTATTGAGGCGATGAACTGCCCGAATTGTGGAGCCGGCGTTGCGGACGAGAGCACTAAGTGTGAGTTTTGCAGGACGCGCCTTAAAACCATGGCATGCCCGGATTGCCTGGGTTTGATGTTTATCGGTACGAGGCATTGTGGACACTGTGGGAAATCGATGGTCGAGGCAGTGCCGGGTGAACAAACTCCGGACCACGGATGTCCACGATGCGGAACAGATATCGAGTCCATCGCGATAGGAGATGTCCGATTAAGCGAGTGCCATAAATGCTGTGGGTTCTGGATGTCAGTAAATGCTTTCGAGGAACTTTGCTCGAATCGTGAAAAGCAATCCGCGGTTCTCGGATATAAACGCCGTAGGGAAGTTACAGACGGTGGACTTGAAAAGGTCCGATACGTTCCATGCCCCGTTTGCAGCCGGCTAATGAACCGCAGTAATTTCGCCAAGGCGTCGGGCGTGATCATTGATACGTGTAAAACTCATGGTATCTGGTTCGACGCTGAAGAACTGCCGCGTACCGTACAGTTTATTTGTGATGGAGGTTTGGCCATTGCTCGCCAGCGTGAGCTCATGGATATAGGAGATCAAAGAAAAAAGCTTCGCAATGAAAAGAGAGCAGATCGTTCAAGGGCGAGCCGTTTGGGACTCGGTAGCTCATACCTTGATGACGAGATGGGTGTAAAGGAATTCCTGCAAAGGTTATTTGACTAATGTCCGAAATGGCAGAGCGTTATAGCAGGCAGGTCCTGTTCCATGAGATCGGAATAGAGGGGCAAGCTCTTCTGGCCTCATCCCGGGTGCTTCTGGTTGGCTGCGGAGCACTTGGGTCGTCCCACGCAGAGATGCTTGCACGAGCCGGAGTAGGCAACCTGCGAATCGTCGACAGAGACTTCGTTGAATTCTCAAATCTACAGCGGCAAACACTGTTCAGCGAATTAGACGCCACCGAGCGCCTGCCTAAGGCCGCCGCCGCGGCGAGCCGTATCTCGGCGATAAATTCGGAAATAAGTGTCGAACCGGTCGTAGCCGACATAAACAACTCAAACATCGAGTCTTTGATCGACGGCTGTGACCTCGTGCTGGATGGTTCAGATAATTTCCAGGTGCGTTATCTGCTAAATGACGCCTGCGTCAAACACAAGAAACCCTGGGTCTACGGTGCCGCTGTTTCGAGCTATGGCACCACGATGACGATCATTCCAAATGAAACCCCTTGCCTCCGATGTATTTTTGGCCAGATTCCTGACTCCGGAACCGCTCCGACATGTGACACAGCAGGCGTCATCATGCCGATCATCACAACCGTGTCGGCGATGCAGGTTACAGAAGCGTTGAAGATATTGGTGGGCGATAGGGATTCTCTCCACCGATCGCTAATGCAGTTCGATATGTGGGCTAACGACCGTCAAAAGATCAGGCTGGGAGATCCCGACCCGGAATGCATTGCCTGCGGCCTCAAGAGATTCGAGTTTTTGGACTTGGAAACAGCGGAGTTCAGCGCTGTGCTTTGCGGACGGGAAGCGGTTCAAATATCGTCGCCACGAACAGCCGATCTTGATCTATCGGCACTGGCTCGACGACTGGGGTGGCTTGGAGAGGTAAAGCAAAACGAGTATCTCGTGCGATTCAACACGGGCGAGAATGTTGTAACAGTCTTTCGTGATGGACGCGCCATCATACAGGGAACGGACGACGTATCGCTGGCGCGTTCTATCTACGCAAAATATATTGGGTCCTGATACTGTTCAGAAATAAGATGAAACAAAAACCAAAAGTGGTGATCATCGGCGGCGGCTTCGGCGGGCTATGGGCGGCAAAGGCCCTGGCCAACAAAGCCGTCGAGGTGACGCTGATCGACCGTAAGAACCACCATGTCTTTCAGCCTCTTCTTTATCAGGTCGCCACCGCCGTGCTTTCGCCGGGAGAGATCGCCCAGCCAATTCGCCGTATTCTCCATAGATCAAGGAACACTGAGGTCATCCTTGGCGAAGTGACTGCCTTCGATAAGGAAGCAAAGGCCGTGATCCTATCAGACGGTTCCCGCGTCACATACGACTATCTGATCGTGGCGGGCGGGGCTCGACATTCTTATTTCGGAAACGATCAATGGGAAACATGTGCTCCTGGCTTAAAGACGCTCGAAGACGCCGTCGACATTAGGCGCCGTGTGCTGCTTGCTTTCGAGTTGGCCGAGCGAGAGGCGTATCTAACCGGCGTCGAACGTCACCTCAATTTTGTCGTAGTGGGCGGAGGCCCGACGGGCGTCGAGCTTGCCGGAGCAATTGCCGGCATCGCCCGACAGGCACTGGCGATCGACTTTAAAGCCATCGATACGAGAAAGGCTCGGGTAATGCTTTTCGAAGGATCGGACCGTGTACTCGGCACCTTCGGGCACGATCTATCGGCAAGTGCCAAGTCACAGCTCGAATCGCTTGGTGTCGAAGTACGGTTGCAGAGCCTTGTTACCAATATCGAACCGGGCAGAATAAAAGCTGGTGACGAATGGATCGAGTGTGATGTTGTGCTATGGGCCACAGGGGTCGCCGCTTCGCCCTTGGGGGCGGCATTGGGTGTCGGTATCGATAAGGCGGGAAGAGTATTCGTCGAGCCGGATCTATCGTTGCCCGGGTTTCAGAACATTTTCGTTATCGGGGATATGGCTTCGATCCTGCAGGAAAATGGTGAGCCCGTTCCAGGCGTGAGCCCAGCGGCTATGCAGATGGGCGAGGCTACGGCATCAAATATTTTGCGAGACCAAAAGAATCAAACAAGAGAGAAATTTCGATATGTCAATAAGGGGACCATGGCAACAATTGGCCGAAACAAAGCCATCGCCGATATTGGCGGTTACCAGTTCAAAGGAATTATCGCGTGGTTAATGTGGCTGTTTCTGCACGTGGTGTTCCTGATCGGTTTCAGAAACCGTTTTGCCGTGTTGTTTGATTGGTTTTGGGCGTACCTTACACGAGAGCGAAGCGCCCGCCTCATTACTGGTGATGCCGACGAACTTGCAGATGCTTTGTTTTTCCTTGAGGCCGGACGTCCGGCTCCGATCGTCCGAAACGGGCGGCGATCTATCGCGAAAATAGCGAATGATCCGTCCTAACTATTGTGAGTCCGCAGGCCATCATATTGTGCATATTTGTTATCATAAATCGCTTACAATAACATTACCGGTATCCATCTCCAATAATGAATAAATTACTATTTACTGCCTTAATATCGGCGGTTTTGTCAGTCAACGTCTTATGCAGTGAGCCGTCGATTTGGTCAGTTAGCTCAAGACCGGAGGTATTGAAAGGCGATGCTCGCGGAGTCTCGATCGACCAGAACGGTACTTTGACGCTTGCAACCCGATGGACGGAAATCTTTAAGTCCGAGCAAGCGTACATCTGGTCGTCTGTGATAGATCCTGCAGGAAATGTCTATCTTGGCACCGGGGGCGACGGTAAGATCTTTAAAGTTGACGCGGCCGGAAAAGGAGCTTTATTCGCCGATCTCGCCGAGATCAATGTAAGTTCGATGGCATTGGGAAGAAACGGGGAGATCTTTGCCGCAACGTCGCCCGACGGAAAAGTATACCGGATCGACCCCAGAGGAACGCCGTCCATCTATTTCGAGCCAAAAGAGAAATATATATGGTCGCTGGCCGTTTTATCCGATGGGAGTCTCGCTATCGGAACGGGAGACGGCGGAAGAATTTACAAAGTATCCGCTTCTGGTGCCGATCCCTCATCGGCGATTCTCTTCGACACAAGCGAAACACACATTATTTCCTTAACAACCGATGGGAAAGGAAATCTATACGCGGGAACGGATTCCAATGGCCTCGTCATGCGGTTTGGTCCCGACGGTCGGCCTTTCGGGCTGCTTGATTCGCCGCTCCGCGAGATCCACGAGATAGCTGTAGGGCCTGATGGATCAATATATGTGCTGGCATTAGGAGAATCGGCATTAACTGCGAAACCGGCAGATACCGCGACGACTGGTGTGCAGGAACCAAAGCCAGTTACGGTCGATAAGCCGACCACTGCCGTTGCCGAAACTGTCAAAAGCAAATACGACCTTACCGGAGCAAAATCGGCTGTTTACCGAATACTACCCGACGGCAACAGTGATATCTTATGGGCATCGACGACCGTCGTCGGATTTTCCATCTATCCTCACCAAACTGGAAGCGGGGTTTTGCTTGGAACGTCCGAGAAAGGGAGGATTTATGACATTCGGAATGACGGCACTGAGATATTGGCGCTTCAAACAGGGGCGAGTCAGATCTCAACTATTCGTGCGGCCGGCAGCAATCTGATCGCGACTTCTAGTAATCCCGGAACTCTTTATCGGATCGGCCCCGAAACAGTAGCTGAGGGAAGTTACGAATCATCGATACTTGATGCAAAAACGTCCGCAACGTGGGGCCGCGTTTGGTGGAACGGGTCGGGCGGCCTCACTATCCAAACCAGGTCAGGAAATACGGAAAAGCCCGATGAAACCTGGAGTGATTGGAGCCAGCCGATGCGAGACCAGAAGGGCATCCAGATAAACAGCCCCCGGGCGCGTTATCTTCAATGGCGCGGTAATTTCAAAGCGTCGACTGTCGCTACCAGACTGGAGAGCGTAAATATCGCATTTGTCGCCCGGAACATCGCACCGGAAGTTCTTTCAATACAGGTCTTGCCTACAAACGTCGGGCTGATTGCAAATCCGCCGATACAGATCGATCCGAACATCGAGTTGTCGGGGATGGATCCGGCTGTATTCGGCATTCCCGTTGTCTCGGTCCCGCCGCGGCGGACCTTCCAACGCGGAGTCAGATCGCTGCAATGGACCTCGGAAGATCGAAACGGCGATAAACTGATATTCGATCTCTTTTACCGGGGGTTGGGAGAATCGGAATTTAAGCCGCTGCGCCTTGGATTGACAGATTCGTTCATTGCGATCGACGGCCAGTCGCTTGCGGATGGACAATACGTGTTTCGTGTCGTGGCGAGAGATACTCCTTCAAATCCGGCCGATCTTGTCCTTGCGGGCGAAAAGTTAACAGAACCAGTAATCATCGACAATACGGCTCCGTCGGTACGAGGCGTCAGCAACACGTCGAGCCAGGTGGTTTTTGAAGCGGTGGACGGAGCAAGCTATATAACCCGAGCCGAATACAGCATTAATGCGGGCGAGTGGATCCCGATCTACTCGGAAGACGGAATTGCAGATTCGGCAACTGAACGGTTTGTAGTCAAACTACCGAATGCCCCAGGTGAGTATTCGGTAACCCTACGGGCCTATGATGCGAATGGAAACTCCGGGAACGCGCGGACCGTTGTTAGAAAATGACAGCTAAGTTACGTGGCTTTATGTCCTATTTTCTTGGCAAAGTCATGGTCGAGCCTTCACGATCAACTTCGAGATGGCGAGTAGTGCTTTCCGTAACACTCGGGGGAACTAAGTCGCCGGTGCGATAACGGGATTCCGGCGCCGAGAGCGGCGGAGGCTGCCGGTTTGGAAGTGCATTAAAACTCGCTCCGCTCATCGAGTTCATATTCGCTGCGGACGAAACACGCAAAGCTTCATTTTTGCGGACCTGCATATATCGTGCGAGCCCGGTTCCTATCATTATGA
The DNA here is from genome assembly GCA_041751735.1 of Pyrinomonadaceae bacterium. GTDB lineage: Bacteria > Acidobacteriota > Blastocatellia > Pyrinomonadales > Pyrinomonadaceae > OLB17. Next base: position 52,761 of record JBGSWW010000178.1, read on the forward strand.
AGGCGGGGATCAGCATCCAGAACCACCATGACCTGCCCATTCCCGTGAAGCCGAGGATCACTGACACAACCAGGAAGGCAAATCCCATGAACATTTTTGTCATGGCACCTTCTAGTGTGACCTCTTTTCCATCCTTGCACGAAAGGCCGCTCTGAATTCCTTTTGCCTTAAGAGCCAGTGAGACCGGGCTCAGATCAGTGCCGCAGCTTCGGCAAAACTTTCCGTCGTCAGGATTGGATCCGCCACATTTTGGACAAAACATATTTATCTATCCTTTTTCCCTTTGTCGCCTAGCTTCAAATAATATTACGCCCGCCGCCACGGAAACGTTCAGTGAATCTATCTTTCCGTACATGGGTATTTTAACGAGTATATCGCAGTTTTCCGCTACCAGACGATGCAATCCTCTTCCCTCGCCGCCCAGGACCAAGGCGGACGGCCGTGTCCAATCCCATTCGGTATAGCTCATACTTGCATCCACGCTGGTGCCCACTACCCAAATATTGTCTTTTTTCAACCGTTCGACCAAACGGTTCAGGTTTGTGGTCCTGGCCACTTTGACGTGCTCGATGGCTCCCGCGGATGCCTTTGCAACGGTACTTGTCAGGCCGACCGCTCGCCGTTCGGGGATAATGACGCCGTCAACGCCTGAACATTCAGCGGCTCTCAGGATGGCGCCGAAATTTCTCGGATCCTCAACGCCGTCAAGCACTAACAGCAATTGGGGTGATGCGGCCGCCGCAAGGACTTCATCAAGGTCGAAATAGCCTGCTGCCGAAAGAAAAGCGATGACGCCCTGATGATTGGCTCCGGCTTCGATGTATTTGCCAAATACATCGACTGGAACTCGGCTCCAGGCAATCGATCTCTCGCGGCATAGATCGAAGATTGCGTTCAGGCGATTATCTTTCGCTCCTTCCGTTATAAGGACTCTATCGATCCGGCGGGTCGACGCGCGAAGGGCCTCAACAACTGGAAGTACGCCGTAGATAACTGATAGGGGCTGAAAATCTTCTTCTATAGACGGCTGAGGACCAACTCTTTCCCGGCGATCCGAACGTTTTCCTTTTGACTCATTCGGTCTCGATCTCATAGTAAATGACGCTGGAGCCGCGAGAATTTTGTAAATTGGCCAAGGTTGCTGGTCGAGATCACACTCCCTTGTTCGCGCTTGCCGAACCCCGTTCGTTGGATCCCCTTAGTGTCCCGCCGCATCTCGACTTCCCAGACGGTTCCAAGCACATGTCTGAGCGATCGGTACTCCGCAACAAGTTTTGAACTGGCAGAAACAGAGGTTAAATTGCTTATCAAAATCCGCAGATTTTCAGCCGCGAGTAAGCCTTTTCTCTCACCAAGACAGGAAAAATCGAATCCCGACGTTTGGACTCGGTAGCCAGACATTTCTCCAGACAAATAAATATCAAGGATCGGCTCGTCCGAGATCGTGGACACCTCGTCTGAAGACATCGTAGCCCCTCTCAATGTCCTCTTTTCCATTTGGTCCACCTTGCTAACCGCGATTATGCCTTCCACAAGCAAAGCTATTTCGCTCATGGGTACGACAAACTGTTCGCGGGTATTAAACGAGATCAGTGAAATTTCCGTGTCCGAAAAGTCCAAACCGCCCAATCGAACCGGCGGTCCTGATCTAAGGAGGGCATCGTCATTTACAATTGCTGTTTCAAGTCCGTGGCGGGCTAGAAGTCTCTGGACGGCAACCGCCTCACTCTCGCTCGCCGCGCGGCAAAGCGGGAGGGGAATTGATGCTCGGATGATCGTGCTCAATTCCGATTCCTCGAGCGATAAGAGATGAGCTATCGTGGCAATATCGCACTGGCCCTGACCTGACAGAGGAATGGAGATCAGATTATGACCGCGTTCCCAAAGCTCCGGCTTTTTCAAACCAGGCTTTATATTGCCGGTTTCAATTAGATCGATCTCAAGCGCCGATCCGCAGTACAGACATTCAAGCCGGTTCGGCGGACTGCTTCGCCCGCATTTGACACATTTGACCAACCTTTCGGGATCGAATGCCAGTTTTTCGCTTTGGATCGACGGATCGAAACCGGATTCCGACTCGTTCGCGTTTTGATCGATATTGGCCATAAAGGGTGCGGTAAAGGCCGATTTTATCATTTCAGGTTTCAAAATGCTTGACCGTTGCAATTGATGAAGGCAAACTAAGGGATGAAACGATTTCCAGGATAATTTTAAGGTTCAAGCGGGTGACGATTTTTTTAAGGTATTTCAATTACATTAGCCGATCGCAATAGAATAGTAGTAGACAGACCAGGATCTGATTTAACAAACGCTTTTCGTTCTCACCGCCTGAAAGTACCTTTTCCGACTTCCGGAGATCGTGGCTCGAATCTGGAATTAAGAGGTACTAAAAATGCAGTTCGATACGACTACAAACTCCTCATGGCAGTTTGGTCATCGAGGGCGTGTCGCGGTCTTTATTGACGGTAACAACCTTTTTCACGCGGCCCGATTTCACAACATCGATATTGATTACAATAAGCTTCTTCGTCTATTGCTGGGCGACGGCCGGCTTCTCCGCGCTTTCTTCTATACCGGTGTTGACGTCGGGGCCGAGCGGCAGCAGGGCTTTTTGTTATGGATGCGGAGAAACGGTTTTCGCGTCGTTCAAAAAGAGCTGAAGACCTTCTACGACGGCACCCGAAAGGCTAACCTGGATGTCGAGATCGCGGTTGATATGCTTAGCCTGGCCGGGCGTTACGATACCGCGGTGCTGGTGTCCGGTGACGAAGATTTTGTTTACGCAATTAACGCTGTCGCCTATAAAGGCTGCAGGGTCGAGGTCGCCGGGTTCAGGTCGAATACCGCCCCGCGGCTGATCGATGTCGGCGATTTTTTTATAGATCTTGGCGATATCGCCGACTTGATTCGAAAGGACAGTTCTCAAACGGGTGAGTATGACATGCCGTCTTTTGTGCCTGCGGGCCATATCTCAGATCCTGGAAATCGCGGTATCAGGGATGACTTCCGGCCGGCGGTCGCGCGGGCGGTTCCGTTCGATCAGAACATGGACGAAGTCGGCGAAGAGATGCCCGACCTTGTCCGCATCAGAGATGAGCGATGAAGCTGTTTACCATCGACGAAGCCAACGATCTACTGCCTGACATTATTCCGAAATTGGCAGAGATCAAAAGACGATATTCCGTTATCGACGCTTTACGCTCCGAAGCTCGGGCGGCGGCCGGGGCTTCGAATTTCGGCGGAGGCATGGTCGGCGGAGCTGCATATGTTAACACGCTTTATAAGGTCGGGAAGATCACTACCGAACTTCATGAGATCGGTATCGAGCTAAAAGACCATACCCGCGGACTGATCGATTTCCCCAGCCTGCGTGGTGATCGCGTGATCTATTTATGCTGGCAGGAAGGCGATGGTGACGAGATCCGATGGTGGCACGAGATCGACGCTGGTTTTGCAGGCCGCCAACCAATATAACCCCAATTATTTTCCACAAACTTTCCACAGTCTCCTTCTTGGAAATTCATTCCCTGTTCTCTACACTTTACTATTGACGACTTAAAGTAAATGTTGATATTATCACGTAGTTTCTGATTCGCAGTTCCGCGTTGTTTTCAACATAATCCGAGATAAGCCTATGAACTGTCCGGTGTGCAAACGCAGTTTAGCCCCTACCCTTTCAATTTGCCCCACTTGCGGTGCCATGATGAATGACACCGTGCGAGAGGAAGTTCAAAAAAACCTCATGACCGGTTCGGCTGTGTTTACCGAATCGCGGGCAGTTCGTCCATCTACAGTAAACGCGATAGCTAGGCCCGCGATCGCGGTCCGTCCGCAGGTTGAGCACAAAAGGATCCATACCAACGGTTTGCCCCCTCAGAAAACCAGTCCGACACTCGTGGAATTTCAGAATAAGAACAGGTCCGTCCCCGACTGGCGGCTCCAGCTCCAGAACGCGGTTCAACAGAGGAAAGGGAATAAAAGTGCTCATAACGATCCGCAACCGCTCGCTGCCACCATTCCATCTAGAGTGCGTGAATCTGCGGAGATCGTGGCCGCTGAGAATCCTGACAGCATTGCCGATCCACGCGTTGCAAACGCGATGCGGCGGATAGCCGAATCACGCAAAACTTTTGAGGAGGCAGATGCCCCGCCGAAGAGAGGCGTCGGCCAAAGTGCCGCTCCCAGGCCGTTTGGCGTCGTGCCGGTTTCGAAGGGAGTAGTCCCTGCGGTGGAGCGGGCTCCGATCCCGACATCTCCAAAGCCGACCCTGGTTAATGTTCCGGCTCCGCCTGCATTCAAGCGGGATACGAATAAACTCCCGAGGATCGAGATCGGTACGCCTGTCAACGAATTAGAAAACACCAGTGCCGCGCCGCCCGAAGTACCCCAACTTCTTTTGGACGAGCCTCTCGAGATCAAACGGATCCGGATCACGGTAGAGAAGAATGAGGCCGATAATGCTGAATGGCCGGTCGAAGAGGTTGATGACATTGAGGATCTCGCCCCCTTCTCGATGAGATTCGGGGCCGGATTATTCGATCTTATTATCGGGTCATTTGCGAGCATGATAATGCTATCGCCGCTGGCTTTTGCGGGGATGGAATGGATGTCCTGGGCCGGGCTGCTGACGTTTACCAGTACGGCCGCCGTCGTGCTTTTCCTGTATATGACGGCGAGCCTCGGCTTCTTCGGCAAAACCGCGGGTATGAAGCTCTTTTCTCTCGAATTGGTCGACGCCGTTGAAAACGAATATCCAACGCTCCGACAGTCAGCCATAAGTTCATCAATATTTCTCATTTCGCTCGCTTTTGCAGGTGCGGGATTCTTGACGATATTCTTCAACGAAGAAAAACGGGCCATTCACGACCTTCTCTCTAGAACAATTCTCGTTCGCGAATTTTAGATCGCGGGGATCCACGGTCCGCATAGCCCAAGGCACCTGCTTTGGGCTTTAACATTTTGTATTTACACTTTACGTTGTGAACACTGCCGAAATTGACCGGATCAGCGATGAGATAAAGGCCGAGCTGTCTGGGCTGCGCTTCGGAAAGGTTTTTCAACTCACACCGATGGCGTTCGCTGTCGACTTTTTTCCCCATTCCGGTCGATATCTTTATATTGGCTTTGGGCCCCGAACCGGGAGAGCCTACCTCATCCGTAGACGGCTTAAGGATCTTGAGCGTGTTTCTGTACATCAAACCCCCTTTATTATTGAACTCAAAAAGATATTCGCCGGCTTCTTACTCGTGGACATTTTCAGGATGCCTGGAACTAATGTCCTTCGGTTAGAGTTCAATGACGCCGATGGGAACAGCCTTTCGCTCGCGATCCAACTCGGGCGGCACCGGCCCAACGTATTTATCCTCGACAAAGAATCGATAGTGATATCCAGCGGTAAAGCCGATTCAGACGCCGGACAAAGACCAGGCGATACGTATAAGGCTCCCGAGGATGCAGACCCGTCAGAAGAAGGTTTTAAGGATCCGAACACAGATTCACTGTCTGAGCTCCTGGACGCGGAGGATACGGCAAGATCCGCAGCTGAGCATTTTGACCTTTTGGCTGCAGAAGCCCGCCGGACGTTAAATAATGAGATACGTAAGCGGGCTAAACTCGTCAAGAATCTCGAGAACGATCTGCTCAAACACGGCGATCCGGATATTTGGAAGCGATACGGAGATCTCCTTTTGGCAAACATTGGCAATCTTAGGCAGGAGGGCGAAAATTTCATCGTGATCGATTACTTCGACACTGCAATGGGCGAGGTGTCTATACCATCAGAATCGAACGCATCGCCATCGGACATGGCCGAGGTCTATTTCAAACGATATGCAAAGGCCCGGAATGGAGCTGCGGCGATCGCCGAAAGGCTCAAATTAGTAAGGTCTGAGATCGATGCATTTCAAGCCAGGATGGCTGATCTCGAGTCAGCCGTTAACGCCCGGGATACGGAAGCCGTTGTCAGGTTCCTGCCGCAAAAGAAGCCGCAAAAGTCTAAAGCGAACGTCAAAAGGGATACGTCCGAGATCAAGGGAGCCAGAAGATTCATTTCAACAGACGGTTTTGAGATCCTGGTCGGTAAGAAGGCGGTCGATAACGATTTTCTGACGTTTCGCGTAGCCCGTTCGCAGGATACGTGGCTCCACGCCGCAGACTATCCCGGTTCTCACGTGATCATCCGAAACCCGGGGAAAAAAGACCTTCCGAACAGGACCCTGATCGAAGGAGCACAGCTGGCGGCGTTCTACAGCGATGCTCGGGAGCTGCCGAAAGCAGCTGTCCGCTATACCGCCCGCAAATTTGTCAATAAACCCCGGAAATCAGCACCGGGATTGGTAAGCCTGTCAAGCTTCAAAACGATCCTCGTCGAGCCGAAGATCGGCGACCTGACCTCGACATAAGACTATTCGGCCATGGTCTTGTCTACCATCTGATGCATCGATTCTATGACGCTGTTCCCGCCGCCATGAAACACATTTCTAAGGCGTCCTTCGCGGTCAATGAGCAGGGTTTGCGGTACGCCATCCTTTTTTGTTAACTGGAAAAACTTCACCGTCGACTCATTACGGCTGCGTGCTATGGTGTAGTTTAGCTTCATCTTTTCGACGAACGGTTCGATCAATTCGTTCGATTCGATCTCGCCGCTCCCGTCGCCAATGTTAAGGCCGATGACCTCAAATCCCTTGTCTTTGTGTTTCTCCTGCATTTCAACGAGATGCGGCATTTCTGCCCGGCAAGGCCCGCACCAGGTCCCCCAAATATTAACGAGCAAAACCTTTCCTTTATGGTCAGCAAGGGTGAACTTGGTGCCATCGAGCAATTCGAACTCGGCTTGAGCAAGGCTCGACGCAAGTGGTGGATACTGGGAACTCTTGTTTGCGCTCGACTGAACGTTTGAATTTTCAGCAGCCGGAGCGACGTTAGCTTCTCCGGAACCGGAACAGCCGGTCAGGGCCGAAAACGCCACGGTCATTATCGCGAATAAGGCTAGATTCTCTAATACTTTCTTCATAAAACAGTTGGTCGTCTAAATAGATAAGATGCTGAATATTAAGTAAATAATACTAGACTCTCAAATATTAGCACCAGACGATCGAAAAAAAACCGGCGTTGCTTTGTCACTATAGAGCGTCAAACACGCCCCGAATTTCAATTTCTTACACAGATAGGCTAAAATCTGCTTGCTCCGAGCCCCAGTCATTGCCAAACAGCATATGCTTTTTCTCTCGCAATCGGCGACCGTCTACGGCATCGATGCCCTGATCGTCGATATTGAAGTAAATCTTCAGCCCGTCCCTAAAGAGGCGGACGTCGCTCCGCCATTCAGTATTGTCGGTCTTCCGGACACGGCGATCCGCGAATCGCGTGAGAGGGTAAGGGCCGCGATCACGAATAGCCAGTATTTCTTTCCTTTTCACAAGACGACGATAAATCTGGCACCCGCCGATGTGCGAAAAGAGGGTGCAGCGTTTGACCTGCCGATCGCCCTCGGGATACTCGGGGCAGCCGGCGATCTCGGTATCGAGAACTTCGAAGACACGATGAGCGTTGGTGAGTTGTCGCTCGACGGCCGCGTCCGGCCTGTCCGCGGCGCCTTATCTATCGCCCTCAAGGCCCGGGAACTCGGTATCAAGAACCTCCTGCTGCCTGAGGAGAACGCCACCGAAGCGGCCGTCGTGACCGATCTCAACGTCTTTCCTGTCAAAGATCTGCGGACGGCGGCCGAACTCGTCCAGGACCTGCAATTAGGGAGCGGGACCAAAGTCGCACCTCTCAAACTCGACATCTCATCGCTTAAATCACGCAGCAGCCATTATCGAGCTGATTTTAATGAGGTCCGCGGTCAGCAAACCGCTAAACGAGCTCTCGAGGTAGCCAGTGCGGGCGGCCACAACATCCTGTTTATCGGCCCGCCGGGATCGGGCAAGACGATGCTGGCCAAACGTTTGCCGACGATATTGCCGCCGCTCGAGTTCGACGAGGCGATCGAGATCACGAAGATACATTCGGTGGCAGGCCTGACGGGCAAGTCGGGCCTCATAGTTGAACGGCCTTTCAAATCGCCGCACCATACCGTTTCACAGGCCGGGCTGATCGGCGGGGGCTCCATACCGAAGCCGGGCGAAGTTTCGTTAGCACATCTTGGCGTGCTGTTTCTCGACGAGCTGCCCGAATTTGACCGCAGCGTTCTCGAGGTGCTCCGCCAGCCCATGGAAGACAAGACGGTCACGATCTCAAGGGCGGCCACCTCACTGACTTTTCCCTCGAATTTCACGCTGGTCGCCTCGATGAATCCATGTCCGTGCGGCTATTTCGGATCGACCCGCCAGTGCAAATGCTCGCCGATGCAGATCCAGCGATATGTCGGCAAGATCTCAGGGCCGCTAATGGACAGGATCGACATCCACATCGACGTGCCAGCCGTGAAATTCAACGAGCTGCGCGGCCGCGGCACGCCACAGGGAGACAGCTCGGACGAGATCCGCGATCGCGTTATCCGTGCCCGCGAGATACAGCTCGCTCGTTTTAACGGCGACGGCGTATATTCGAATTCCGCAATGTCGCCAAAGCATATCCGCACCCACTGCGCTCTCGATCCCGATAGCGAAACATTGCTTGAAAAAGCAATGATCCGCCAGGGCCTCTCCGCCCGCGCTCATGACCGTATCCTTAAAGTCTCCCGAACCATAGCCGATCTCTCCGGCAGCGAAAACATCCAACCCGAACACATAAGCGAGGCCATCAACTACCGTTCGCTCGACCGAAACTTCTGGGCGTAACCGCCGGTTCCTCAGGCGTTGCGTAGGTACCACCCGCTATCGGGTGGTACCAACATTCTCAAGGGGCGGCGGAGTTGCTAATTAGCGATGGTCGTGCCAGTGGTTGCCCATACCTGCCATCGGCCATCACGCTTTATCCAGGTGTCTGTGAAGCGGATCCGCCGGTCGTAGGCGGCATTTTTGTCATCGGTACCCTTGGTCCTGTAGACCCCTGTGACTACCGCGGCGTTTCCGTCGACCCGTATATTCATGTCGGTGGTCTCGGTGAGTTCGATCTTGCCCTTGTCACTCATCGCGTCAAGAATGTCGGAAGATTTAGAAAAAAGCTTGCCCGTCGTGCTGCTGATGCTCGAATAATCGGACGCATAATTCTCTTCAAACCATGCCTTATTGCGGGCACGGTTCGCGTCATTCCAGTCCTGCTCCAGGTACCAGATCGCTGCGGCGTCATCGAGAGGCCCGCCGGCGTTGCTTACCACCTGCCATCTGCCGCCGCGTTTCTCGAGGATATGAACACTGCGCGAATAAAACTTGGCTGGCTTGCCGTCGTGTCCGTTCGGGCCCCACACCGTATTCCTGTGGCTGAGGGTCGCTGTACCCGGGGTGCACGAAATAAGATAATGGTCGAAGTCAACTCTATCGGCAGGTTTCCCGCTCGCCTTTTGCGTCTCAAAAGCCGCCATTGCTGCATCTATCGCGCCCATCTTGCCCTGCATATCGGGTACGCTCTGATATTCGTCAGCATATATTCCCATCAGCGCGCTTCGATTGCCCGATATGCTTGCTTCGCCCCATGAACGGTCGAGTGCCTCGAGTTCTTTTCGTGTGGACTCGCTGCATGCTGCCCAGGTGCTGATGCACATTGCTGAAATTACAAATACGATCGAAAGTATCTTCTTCATTTATCCTCCTGGTCACCTTTGTGACGGTTTAGATCGATTGCAAGAAAGGCACTTCGCGAAAAAGCGCCAATAGTGAGCCTATTCATAGCTCTAATTTATCGATCAAAAAGATGCCGAAAGGGAAGCGAAATCGGAGACTGCCGCATCCGTTTTGACAGCCGCACGCTTCGTTGCGTAGGAGGCCCATAAGCCTTGTGAGTGGTGATGCGAATATAGCCATGTTCAGGACCGGAGTCAAAGTGCGTTTAACTTTTCGCAATTCAATTGCCTCCTGTTGAAGACCGAGGGCCGCTGCGGATCACGGTCCGGCAGGATGATCTCAGAACAGCCATAGCGTTTTCGCTTTAACTTTGTGCATAGCAACGGCGATGGAGACGGCGTCTATCTGGTCGTCGTGGTGGCCGTGGGGGAAGGAGCAGGCTTCGGTGATGAAGTTTTCGTTCCAGCGGCCGGCGACGAGTCTCACTCTGCCTTCTTCGGCGAGGGCGATCCATGGGAGGGCTCGGGTGAGCTTGTCTGTCTCAACCTTTACGCCGCGGAACTTCTTGCCGAAGAGCTGTGGCATCCGTCTCAGGTCCTGGAGGAGTGCATGGCCGTTTGCCGATAGCTCGATGCCGTGTTCGGTGCGTGTCTCAGTTTTGATGTAGTGCATCAGCATCTTTCGCTGGAGCGGGTAAGGGAGCTTTCCGGTAAAACACCCGTCGATGTAGAGCACTCCGTCTTTGTCATAGGCTACTTTCAATGTCGCAGAAGGATCGCAATCTGGATTGGCAGCAAATGAAAGATCGTAGCCTCGTTTCCAGTTTAGGTTTGGCGGTGGTACCTGGACGATCTGGAACCACGAACGCTTGAACATGCCTCCCTCTGTGGGGACCGGCTTTTGCTGATAGAGTGCTTCGAAGGAGTATCTTCCCATCCGCTTTCTTGTCCGCTCGAGCCATTTGATGTCGAATCTTTGCGGCCAGAGGGCCTCGCCGGGTGCTCGTCCGAGCAAGTCACCAGGAATATTGAACGCAGAGTTCGCAGAGGACGCAGAGTTGGGAATATCTGGTGTTTGATCTGCGTCAACCGTCAAATGTTTCTGTGCCTCTGCGTTCTTAGCGTTCTCTGCGTTCAATGTCTCTGCTCTTTTGGCTTCTTCGCGTTCACGCAGGATATCGCCGTAGTTTCGCTGGCGGTGCTTTGGGATCGCTCCCATTGGCAAGCCGGTCGGATTGTCAGCGGTCTTGAGCTTATTGTGAAACTCGTCGAGCGGGGTAATCTCTGGCGTAGACGTTTCGGGAAGGGCTCCCTCACCAACCCGCGAGCTTCCCGCAAATTCCTCGCAGATGGCGGGCAGGTTGATGACATGCCATTCTTCGCCTCCATCTTCCTGTTGCTGTTTGAGAAGGCGTCCGGCGAGGTCGTCTTCGTGCCAGCGGGTCTGGATGAGGATGACACTCGCGTCTGGTTCGAGGCGTGTCATCATGTCGTCGTTGAACCAGTGCCAGACCTTATCGCGATAAGAAGCAGACTCGGCCTGCTCGCGGCTCTTGATCGGATCATCGATCATCATCAGCTTTGCACCATAACCCGTGATGCCTCCTCCGACACCGACTGCTTTGACACCGCCGCCCTTACCGGTCTCCCATTCGGCAGCGGAGTTGATGATTCCTGATCTAAAGGGGTTTGATAGGCGTTCGTCGCCGTCAGAGAGAACCACCCCGTCACCCGAAGCGGGTGCCAGAGGCCGTCTAGAAACTGATCTAGGCGGTCTCTTTTTTTTTGCGAGAAAAGGTAAGAGCGATCAGTGGCCGGTGCTGAGCCTTTGGAGGTTGTGGGCGAGTGCGACGAGTCCGAACTCGGTGGTTACTTTGTCGAGACCT
>JBGSWW010000179.1:0-2661 GCA_041751735.1 Pyrinomonadaceae bacterium
CTGCGAATAGCTCTGATAAACAATATCGATCCACAGATCGGTCTTGATAAACCCGCCGCCGGCCTCTTTAAATTTCTCTGGCAGCCCCGTTTTCTTGATCTCTTCGACCGATTTTCCTGCTTTCATAGCGTTCTGGATCAAGGTGGTCGATTCCACCAGCAGTTGGTGATATGCCTTCAGGTCGTCCATCGTGGCGAGCGGCCCGTGGCCGGGGATCAGCTTGGCGTCTGCGGGAAACTTCGCGATCATCGCCGCGACATTATTGATCACTCCCTGCACATTTCCGCCGCTCGCAAGATCGATGAACGGAAACCGCCCGACAAAAAAATGATCGCCAAAGTGAACGACATTCGCCTTAACAAAATGAATGACCGAGTCGCCGTCTGTATGGCCTTTGGGATAATGAAGCACCCTTATCTCATCGCCATTCAGATGGATCGACATGCTTTCGGTATAGGTCACGATCGGAAGCGCATGTGACGCATAGGGCTCAGCTCGACGGCCAAAAACCACCGGCGGGTCCATCATGCGTCGGCGGACGTTCGAGTGGGCGATTATCGTCCCAGTCTTGCCAAAAACGTCATTTCCCTCGGTATGGTCGCCGTGCCAATGCGTATTGAGGATAAACCGCGGACTCGACGAGCCAAGTTCTTTCAATGCCGCAGCAAGTTTCTCGCTTACGACCTTGTAATCGTCGTCGACGATGAGCAATCCGTCAGGCCCGTTGATCGCCCCGATATTCCCGCCGCGGCCCTGCAGCATATAAACATTGCCGCTCACCCTGGTCGTCTTAACCGTCACATCCTGCTTATTCGCAAAATGGCTGTTATCGCCATGTGCAAACACCGCCGACGCCGACATACATCCAACCATCAATGCAGAAAAAAGCTTGCGCATACGTGTTTCTCCTCCGGAGCTTCGTCTTTTTCAGGATTCTAGCAGATTTTCAATTCGCCGTCTTGTCGGGACAGGGAGCTATCGCTTCAAGCTCGCCATCACCTTTTCGATAAATTCATTTATCTTTCCATTCTCGATCCAGCGGGCGACTATGACGATGTCGTTGTCGGGATCGATATAGATGATGTTTGTGCCGTTGCCGACGTGGACGAAAGCCGAGGCCGGGGCCGCGGGGTAGTATTTTCGGTCGGTATTCAGGAACCAGTTCATAAAACCGTAGGTAGGCTGGGGGCCGGTGGGGGTTCGGGCCTGACGGATAAATTCCTGTGAGAGGATTTGTTTATCGCCCCATTTGCCGTTTCGCGATGTGAGCAGGCCGAAGCGCGCCATGTCGGTCGCGTTGATGAACATCCCGCCGCCCCAATGGCCGCCGCCGCTGACCGACTGTACGATCTGTCCATCGATAACGACATATGAATTTTCGTAACCGAACCACCGCCACGTATTCGATGCCCCGATGGGATCCATCAGGTATTCCCGCAAAACTTGCGGCAATGGACGCCGCCAAACATTTAGGGCAGCCAGGGCGAGCACGTTTACGCGAACGTCATTGTATTCGTAAGCCGTGCCGGGTTCCTTTCGCGGGCGTGTAAGCCACGTCGAGGCATCGCGATCCGGCCGGTCGGCCCAATCGGGTTTGCTCCACAGCGTGCCTTCCCAATCGCTGGTTTGCCTTAGCAAATGCTCCCACGTGATCTTGCGGTTATGCTCGGTAGCAAAAAGGTCGATGAACTGGGTCTTGCCGAATTGCTCGGCGACATCGAATCGCTGACCCGGGACGTAAGGAGCTGTCACTGCAGATTGATCGGCGGCCTTATCCTGCAATGATCGAATAAGTTTGCGGTCGAATCCAAGTCCGACTGTCGCCGAGAGAAAGCTCTTTGTCACGCTGTGCGTCATGTCAACGCGATTCGGCTCGCCCCAATCGGTGATGATATAGCCATTGCGGATGATGATGCCGGTTGCGTCGCCGCGATCTTTGAAAAGTCCGATGCCCTCACCAAATGGCTCTCGCCCAAAGGTTTGAGCCTGGCCGAGTTCCTGGCTACGGGCCGATTTTGCTTCATTGGCGATCGCAAAATCAACGGCTTCTTTTAGCTTGGCGGCGTCAAATCCCGCCCGTTCCGCAGTTCGCCGTTCCCACGAACCAGCCGGCGGCGTGTAATTATTTTGTGCTAAGGCAAGCTGCGTCCATAGCACGACCAATATTGCCAGCCCGATTGCTCTGAATTTATACATTTGTTTTTCTATGAAGGGTCCGTGCAGGATCCAGTCCGAGTCCGTTCAACTTAATAATCGCAAAAACAGGTCTATGCCAAGCTCGCTCCCATTTTTACTGCCTAGTATACGGCCGCATCCAGCAAAATACGTTAGCCCATCGCGGTGCCGGGTCATGTTTTCATTAAAACGGCCGAGTGGATATTTGACAATTTGACCGGTTCTCGCTGCCAAACCTTGGACTCTGAACCTTAAATTCTAAAAGAACCTGCCCCTCGACGGTTGATAGACTCCCGTAAGAAAAGGGTTGTTGGCCCTTTCGTGACCGATGGTTGTCTCGGGGCCGTGACCGCTGTAGACGACGGTTTCGTCAGGCAGGGTCATGATCTGCTGGAAGATGGATTCCATAAGCTGCTCGTAGCTGCCGCCGGGCAGGTCAGTGCGGCCAATCGAACCCAGGAACAGGCAATCGCCGACGAAGACCTT
>JBGSWW010000180.1:0-4158 GCA_041751735.1 Pyrinomonadaceae bacterium
ACGGGCGAAATGTGGCGGGCGCTGGAAAATGCCGTTATCCCGGTATCGGACGGCGGCAAACTATTCATCGCCATCTACAACGACACCGGCACTCAGGCAAAGCGCTGGCATTGGACCAAGAAGACCTATTGCCGTCTGCCCGGACCGCTAAAAACACCCTTCGCAATTGCGGCGATAGCTCCGCAAGAGCTCAAGGCATTTGCGCGTTCAATAGCCACGCTCAGCCCGATGAGCTACATCCGCTCGTGGACCGCATACAAAAACGGCCGCGGCATGAACCGCTGGTACGACATAATCGACTGGGTCGGCGGATATCCTTACGAAGTAGCAACCGTCGATGAGATATTCGATTTTTATAAAGAACGCGGATTCGTGCTCAGAAAAGTAAAAAGCGGCAAAGTCGGACTTGGCTGCAATGAGTTTGTTTTCGAACGCATTTAATAAAAAGCTCTTGTCTTCTTATTGTCAGTCTCCTTAGGAGACAATGGATCTCAAAGATCCTCATCGATCTGTGGCACTCCGGTTTTTACGTCGCCGTCGCGTTTGTAGGTGATGCAGATATTGCCGTTTGGCGAGATCAGGCTGTCGATCACCTTGAAGGACGCCGGGATCGTGCCGTCCTGGAAGAGGCGTTTACCCTCACCGAGCGTGATCGGCATTATCATCAGCTCCAACTCATCGACGAGGTCGTTTTTGAAAAGCGTCTGAAGCAGGTCCGCGCTTCCGAATACGTACAGGTCGGGCCCGTCGGTTTGTTTGAGTTCGCGTACTTTTTCCGCGAGATCGCCGCCCAAAAAGACCGTCGGCTGCCAATCGCTTGAGGTGCGTGTGTTCGAGGCGACGTACTTCGTCGCGGTCATCACGTTCGGCCAGAAATGCGAGTGCGTTGGCCAATACGGTTCCCAAATGTCAAACGTTTTCCGCCCCAACAGCAGATCCACCTCTTTTCCCAGCCGCCTCTGTATCACTTCCCCGGATTTCTCGTCCGTGTATCCGAAAAACCACCCCTCATACTTGAACCCGTCCTCCGGGCTCGACTGTATGACACCATCGATCGTCATGAATTCTGCTGCAATTATTCTTCTCATTCTTCTCCTAGAGGCACTTGTCTTTTATCCGACCGTCTTTGTCCTGATTGACAACCTTTTTATTTCCGTCAAACCACCGTCGCTGTTCGCGGACAGAAACTACATCTTCTAGTACGCCAGAAAAGGCACCCATGTGACCGCGTTCCTTCATGTTGAACGTCCCTGATAAAGTCACATATCGACCGTCAAAATAGCTGAGCCCCAACGTGGCTGGAAATTTTTCGCCACATCGCCAGTCCAATTTGGCGTCAGTGCTATAACGAACCCAAATCGAATTTTCCGTAATCAAATAATCTGCGGCTTCTTTCGATAGATACAGACCGCTGTCTTCGAACTGAAAGTGAAGAAATCCTGTCACCGTAATACGCTTCCCGTCGTATTTCTCAGGATTTGCAAGAACGCTTACTAGCGAAGGTGGATGTAGTAGATACGGCTCAGATAGAACGCTTTTCTGGGCCGTTATGGTGACGACGAAAAACACACAAATTGATATTGAGAATAGTAATTTCATAATAATCTTAGATGCAATAGCTTCGCGAGAGAGTCTTCAAGCGGCCTTAAACTAGGAATTTATTTCATCAACTCACTTTTTTATTCTGATTCTCAAACCCAAACCGCACTGCCCCTTCGAGAATATCAACGTTTATATCTTCCAGAGTTTTGAACCTGATGCAATACCCGGTCACGGTCGCTTTGCCGAGGGTGGTGGCGAATGTTTCGGCCAGGTATTTCTTGTCTTCGATACCGAGGATATAGATGGAGATCCCGGTTTTGTTTGCGCTCAGGCCGATCTGATAGAACTCGCGGATCGTCCCGTCGGCGTATTTATGAGGGCGAGACCCGTAGCCGATATCCGGATTAGTAACGACCTTACCTTCGCTGTTTTTGCCGTCGAGAAACCACAATTTGCATCCCGGATCTACCCGCTGGATCAAGTCGTGCAACGCCTGTATGTCGGAGCGTTTTGGTTCCGGGTGGCTCGCTATAAACTCTTTGATCTGTTCTTTTACGCTCATCTTCGTGAGGCTGCTTTAGCAGTCTTTTTCAGTCATAGCCCCGTCGTTTACGGCGGGGTAGATCTCGAGTGGTCTAGCGAGGGCGTTTTAACGTCCTTGTTATTCCCTGGCTTAAGCCGCCGGATCGTAAGCCCGTTGAAACGGGCTGAAAATCATTTTGCTACCTACGACCCCGCCGTAAACGACGGGGCTATGCTCCCTTCGGGAAAGCCTCGTAAGCGAGGCTCAGACAAATACCAACATAACCTGGAAATTCTTCCTCTATTGCTTTGCTTGCTTCGCCTTGAGAAAGTCGTTCACCATCGGGACTATCGTTGTCATGCGGTTCATCAATGTAACGTGCGTTGTGTCCGGCAAAATAGCCAGTCTCGAAGCGACGCGCGGCTGCATGTCGCCGTGGATATTGCCGCCGCCTTTTAATCGGTACATTTCGGCGATGTGTTCGAACCGCACGCCGTCAGCGTCACCGTGGATGAAAAACATCGGTGCTTTAGTAGCCTTGAATTTGTCGGCTCCGAAATCGTAGGGTTTCGCAACCATCGCGACGACGTGCTTGATGAAGTCCGGGAACTTGTCAGGTGTCGGGCTAAGCCTCTTGTATTCGGCCTCCATCGGCGAGCCTTTGAAGACTTCCGCCGTGAGGTTGGGGAGTGCCCCGCGGCCTTCCTTGACCCAGCCGTCGAGGCGGATCACGGCGGAAATGCTGACAACCTTGCGCACCTTCTCCGGATGGCGGATCGCACACTGCATCGCCACGCCGCCGCCAAGGCTATAACCGACGATGTCTGCCTTTGGGATCTTTAGATGATCAAGCAACGCGGCGACATCGTCGGCAAGATTTTCAGCAGTAATATCGCGATCGATGTCGGCCGTACGACCATGTCCCTGCATTTCGACGGCGATCACTTTCCGCGTTTTGGAAAGTTCCTTGATCCAATCATTCCAGTCACCCGAGATCGCCATGAACGCCCCATGAAGCAGCACCACCGGCTCGCCGCTTCCGTGAATCTCGTAATACATTTTCAGTCCGTTAACCGGAGCATAACCCGTCGTTGGCTTTTGCTGCGCGGATACGACACCCACAGGAAACATTGTCAGTAGCATCGTTACCATGAAAGCTGTTGTCTTCATATTTGGATTCCAATTCATAATTTTTCCCACATGGTTCTCATACTTCTCTTTCCTAAATTAATTCACCGGATCTCATGACTGGGTTTCTTCAATCTTTCGGTAGCCGGGCTGGCCCTCAATCTTCTCGAACGCACAGGGTGCTGGTGTATCAAGGTAAGGGATGATGTCCGGATCATAGTTGGCTGCGGTATTCACCGTATATACGCTAGTGTGCGATAGATCATCGATGTATTCCTGTGACTCATCGCCTGAGAAAAACCGCCAACCACTGTCTTCTGGCCGGTCTGCTTTCTCTCGATACATATAGCCAATTTTGCAGCCATCAACAGTCACTCGGTCTGTGATGAAACAACCACCCCGATCCAATGAAATGAGTGGCTTGATTTGTTCGCGCGAAAGATAAAATTTCTTCATATCGTACTTTTTCTTCACTTCCCCTACGACAGTGTCGCCAGCAGTTCTTCCAGATTTCTCAACTGCGCCCTTGTACCTTCGACGAAGCCGAATTCGATCATCCGCTCGAGGCGTTCGAGCGATTCGTTGTAGATAGAAACGTGAACCGTCGTCTTCCCGGCCTGTTCGCTGAAACTCAGGTCCCAATCGGAGCCCGGCAATTCCACGATCTCGTCGGCGTCGGCGAATGTGTTGAAGAGCTTGAAATTGGTTTTCGGCGTAATAGAAGTATATTTCTGTAAAACCCAACGCTCGGCACCCTCAGGGCTGACCATTGCGTAAAATCTCTTGCCGCCTACGGTAAAATCCATGACCTTGGTCCGTGACGTGAAAGGTTTCGGTGCCCACCACTGGTCGAGCAGTTCCGCGTTTGTATATGCGTCCCAGACCAACGACAGCTCAGCCGCAAATTCTTTGGTAATCGTGACTGTCTTCGTCTCTTTGTTGACTATAAACTCCATACTCATTCC
>JBGSWW010000181.1:0-30901 GCA_041751735.1 Pyrinomonadaceae bacterium
TCTGATATCTTTGCTCCCAGGTAAGTTGTCGATAGCTCATCTGATGCTCCTTTTGATTGCAGTTAGAAGATGCGTCAAATCTACTTCAACTTACCCCTTTCTGCATTTTTCAAAAGTTGCACTTATTGTATGAATTCAAGAATTCAATTCGGATCGATCTTTGAAATATTCGGGAGCACAAGCAGGGAGAAAACTGTCCGATCCGTGAAACACGTTGTCTTGTCCTGAAATAGGTTTACAGACAGAATGAGACAGAATGGGACAAAAGCACAGGAAGAGAGAGGTAGTGGACGAGTACCTGCGGGGAGGGGTAACGCTGCGTGAGTTGGAGGTTAGTTATGGGATCGCACGGCAGACGATACACCGGTGGGTGCAGGAGTCTGTGAGCGATCTGACGCCGGAGGAAACCAGAGGTCTGAAGGAACGGCGGAAGCTGGCTGCAAAGCAGAGTGAGATACCTGCAGAGGTGCGACAGCTGCAGAAGGAGCTTGAAGAGGCTCGTCTTTATAACGAGCTGTTGAACACGATGATCGACATTGCCGAGGACCAGCTGGGGGTCGACATTCGAAAAAAACGTGGAGCCAAACGGTGACTACGGTCATGGAGAGAGGCAGAGCGGGGAGCCTGGAGAAGCTTTGCCGGCTGTTTGGCTATACGAGACAGGCCTATTACAAGCGTCAGACGCGAGAGGAGAAAGAGGCTCTGAGAGACGATCTTGTGATGCAGGAGGTGGTCAGGATCCGAAGCCTGCAGAAGCGAATAGGCGGACGGAAGCTGTATCACATGATGAGCTGCGGCTTTCTGCTCGAGCACGGGATCGAGATTGGCAGGGACAAGTTGTTCAGGGTCTTGGGAGAGAATGGTCTGCTGGTAAGAAAGAGGCGGCCGTACAAGCCGAGGACCACGTTTTCAGGGCCTTTCAGGCGGTATCCTAATCTGATCCGAGACTACACTCCGACAGGTGCGAATCAGGTATGGGTCAGTGATATAACGTATGTGCGAATAGACGATGGCTTTGGATACCTGAGTCTCATCACCGACGCTTATTCGAGAAAGATCGTCGGCTACAAACTTTCAAGGGGGCTGGATGCAGGCGGGCCGGTGGCTGCTCTCCAGATGGCACTCAAGAGTAAGCCTGATCGAGATCATCTGATACATCATTCAGATAGAGGAAAACAATACTACAGCACTCGTTACATGAAACTGCTGGGTCCGATACAGGTCAGCATGACAGAAAAGAGCGATCCACTTGAGAATGCCATCGCCGAAAGGGTGAACGGCATCATCAAGATCGAGTTGCTAAAAGAGCGATATGAGAGCTTCAGGGAGGCACAGCATGCCATAGACAGAGCTGTGAGCATATACAATCATCTGAGGCCCCATCAATCGATAGACATGCTCACTCCGGCAGAGGCACATTCCCACACCGGAGAGCTGAAAAGGCGTTGGAAAAACTACTTTTCCACACGATCCATTGCTCAAGCCATGGCTTGAGCAATGAAGAAAAAACAAAAAAGGAGACAACTTTAAACCTTGCTCAGGACGAGACAGCAACTGTTAACCAATAGCAGGAAAAGTGTCAACTTTTTTCAGGACGGCACACGTTACTTCAAATCCTAAAAAATGGGACAGAGGGCCTAAACTGCTGAATAGCAAGGACTTATCTGTCCCGTCTACCGTCCCACGCGGGACACGTCCTTGGGCTCAGTTGTTGCCACGCTGGGATACTTATTCGCGCGTTCGTGGCTAAATAGAAGATCCGCCACGAATGCACTAATGGGGAGGAACGCGATGTAAAACAGTATTTCGCAATATTGCCGGGACACCTGAGGCGTCTGTATGTAGTGCAATGAAAGGAGATAGACGGAAACCGGGTGTACCCGGCTGGGACACTTATTTGTGCATTAGTGGCTAAAGTTAAGATCGGCCACGAATGCACTAATGGGAAGGAAAAGGATTGCGTAATACAACGTAATACCGCACCTCAGCGTTTTACTGGGACACTAAGGTGTGTCTGTATATGCTGCAGTGAAAGGGGGATAGACGAATATCAAGTGTCCCAAGCTGGGACACTTTTGACCGATGACCGCAACTCCGCCTGTTCAATTCGTATATCCCTGTACCGGTTTATACTCGGGCAGCTTGTTCATGTCTTGATCATCGCTGTCGGCGATATCGTTGCGGACCAGGAGAACGAGATTCACGCCGGGGCGGAGCGGGTAGACACCGGCATATTTGTAGTGGTTGGAGTACATCTGGGTCGCGGTCGCATCCTGATCGTTCTTCTTCATGATGATCATTTCTGCAGTGGTCGACGGTACGAATGTGCCGTGAAAATTCGCCTGGCTGTAACCGACTAGGTACCAGGTCATCGGCCAGTAATCCGGGGAAACAATGTTGATGGTGGCGGCTTTACCTTTGCCGCTTTTTTCGGAATAATGCTCGATCTCACGGATCAGGTCGAGAAAGCCGCGGCGTGTGTGGGCATAAACGTACGGCATTTCGTCATCGTCATATCGGATGAAATTATGCTGGTAGGTCTGATACCCAAGCAGCGAAAATCCGCTGATGGCAAGGGCGGCGGCCAATACTCGGAGCCGGATGTCCTTTGCCGCATAGAGCTCACCGATCGCGTATCCGGCGATGATGCAGAGCGGAAGCAGATAGCTCAGTGCCAACCAGGGTGTCTTGTATGGAATGATCGTGTACGCAAGGAACAGCCCGAGGCCCCAGAGACCCGTAAACATAGCAACTCGATGGCGGCCTTTCAATAATGAGATCAAGATCCCGAGTGCGGAAATTATAAGGATAGGGGCCTCGACCTTCATCCCCCACTTGAGATAGCCGAAATAGCCGTTCTGCGTGTGGTCCTTGTTCCCAGTCTTCGTCCAGATCGCGTAGGCCTCAAAAGCCTTTCCGATGCCCTCCGCATAGGTAAAGAATGACGAGAAAAAGAGGATGCTGAGGTAAACGAAGATCAATGCCGAAGCGGCCGAAATTATGATGATCCCCTTTTTATCGCCGAGAGCGGCTCTGAAGTTTCGCCAGTTAACCTCGACGGGTTCTGTGACGGTCGAAGTGTTTTCGCGTTTGAGTTCGAGCAGAAAGAGGACCCACGTGGCAACGGCGGCAGCGAGGAGGAAAATGATCGAATAGGCAACAAAGTTTTCGGCCGGGCGGTACGGATTTGCGAGGAAAGTGTTATATATCCATTTGCCGCCGTCGATCAGGGTTTCGCGAAAATAAAGCGCGGCTATAGCAGAAGCAACATGGAAGGCGAGCACAAAATTTACCGCCCATTTCCGGCCAAGCTCGCTTTTAATGATCGACCGCCACACCCAGATGCTCAGGCAGGCGATTATCATTGTGCCGAGCGTGATAAAGGCCGTTTCTTTAGTGGCAAAGAAGAGCGCAACACAGGCGGACGCGAGCAGCAGATAGATGGGCCGCCCCTTTTCCCACGCCAGCAGCAAACTCAGGAGGTAGTACACGATGGCCGCGTCGATAATCAGAAAGACCACTCGCAGTGTCCAGACGGCGCCTTCGCTATCGCCACCGAAGTATGCCGCCAGGTTGAACGCCGAGGGAACAAAGCAGACCAGCAGAAGAAGGGCCATCCACGCAACGGCACCGGGCCCAGCCGATCTTTTCTCGACAAAGAACAGGACGGCTACGACAATAGCCAGGCTCAGAAAGACGAAAAAGATCTCGTGTATGAAGTACCTGGATATAAAGACCATTCCCGGCGAAAGGGCAATTAAAAGGGCGGCGCAGATGCTCGCCGTTTTACCGATGTAGCGTCTTAAATACAGGGCAAGAACGACCGTCAATACCCCGAAGATCGCGACGCTGACACGGATCGGGATCGTTTCGAGCCCGAAAAGCTTGACGAAGGGAAGCGTCAGATAATAAAGCGTCGGGCCATGATAGTTCGCCGGGTCGTACTTATAGACGCCATCACGAACGAGATTAGTAAGGAAAAAGCCGTTTACGCCCTCGTCATGATGAAGGGGCTTTAGTTCGAGCCAAAAGAACCGTAAGAATGCCGCGATCGCCGTGACCACTGCCGCACCCGCTAGCCAGAGCCAATCCAGATGTTCGCGTTCCGGACCTTCGTCAGAGATCGGTTTGTCTTCAATATGTTCCTTCATCGTTGCTATTCGATCCGATATAACCGCACCTGGCCGGCCTCAGCTGCAATCGGGTACTTTTTGAAGAATCCTTCGTTTGCTTTTAACGTATTGCGCTCCTCGGGTGAAATGAGCACATATTCAATATTGTATTTTTTTAGCAGCATTTCCGAAACACTTCCGCCCTCGTAAATTCGCTTGACATCGTTCTCACGCGGCAGGTAATCGATGCCGTGGGATGAAAGATGGCCGCTGTACCGCATTAGCGATTGCCGGCCGGAGAGAACGACCGGTGAATTATAGGTCGGGGCATTCAGAATCAGTGAACGAGGTTCTGTTTTTCGTTTTATCTGCTGCGCAATGTTTATCGCGTCCGTGTCGAAGACGCGCATACTTATCTGCCCTGAGATCGTTCGCCAAACATCCAGCGAGCCGGACATGACGAGTACAAGCAACAACAGCAAGGCGGCCGGCCGCCAAACTGATTTGCTATCCCAGGCCCTGGCGAGGGCAAATGCAACAAATGGTAGGGAGCCGATAAACCAGTAGATGAGGATCTTGATATTATCCCATTCCCACGGAGCGAGTTTGGCAATATTTCCTATCAGAAACAACAGAACGAAGGGTATGTAAAAAAGCAGAAGGAGCTTTACATCATGAGAAGGAACAGTTTCATGAACGCGTTTCTTGGTAGCGGCCGGCTCAGGCTTGTTCCAATACAGATAAATTCCGAGAGCGATCAACGGGATCAGGAGGCCGGTATTCTTGATCCAAAACCACAGTATATTGTCTTTTCGGCTATCCCAACCGAAATGCCAATCGAAGAACTTGGCAGTATCGCTCGCCGTGCCGGTCATCGACCATATCAACTCGGGTACTGCGATGAGTGATACACCGAAGCCGAAGGCGATCCACTCGCGCCATTTTTGATGCTGTATACCAAAAAGAACCGCAGTAACGATGAAGAGAACAACAAGGCTGTGCAGATGGATCAAGGGCAACATCCCGGCAAACATGCCGATCAAGAGAGGAATCGAAAATCGCCTGAAGAGCGATATATTTTCTTTATAGGCTGCCTCGGCCCTGCTGAATGTCTGCCATAAATAGCCAAGGACGATGATAGTAAGAGGCATTCCGAGCAGCAGGCTCCGCTGGGTCATAAAGAGCACGACCATCGAATTTCCCCATCGGAAATGGTCGCCGATAGTGTAGTCGCGAGGCATGTGCCACAGGATATCGAATAAACTTTTTCCGGATTCCCAATAGTCTTTGAAAAACCATAAGAAACCGAATCCGCCTGACAGAAACAGAAGTGCGGGAGCAAAACGGCCTGCAAGCCGGCTGCCAGTGATCTTAAAAGTGAATCTTTCGAGCAATACCAGCAGCGAAAAAGCCCATGCGACGTTTTGGACAAACATCGCATTCCTCAGGTCCGCACCGAGCTTCATAAAACCGGCCGTGAGCAGATCGGACACAAAAGGATATGCAAACTTTGCACCGGCCCATGATGGATTTTGGGGTGGAAAATTACTGCCCTCCGTAAAGCTGAAGATCGCCCCGAGATGCAATGGAAGGTCGCCCAGATTTTGCGATCCGCCGGTATAAATGCCATCGGCAAGTTCGTAATACGTCCGGTCGAAAAACATCCAGAATATCAGAAAGAAAAAGGCATAATACGCGAAGCGAAACATTTTTTCTGCGTTGGCGCCCTGCAGCTTTCCCCCGGCCCGCTGCCGGTCCTGACGAAAGCGGGCGCGGACATCGCGTCGCCAGAACAATGCTATAGGAATGCACGCAATGGCAAGACAGATGGCAGATGTAGTCCAGCTAAGTCCTATTATCGACGAAATGACAAAGAGCAAAGTCCCGAGGATGGCGCTCCCGATCACTGTACCGGCCGAAGCTCGCCACAAGAATGATTCTTCGTCGACGATCAGGTAAGTGAGTGCCATGCCGCCTGCGGCGACAAAGGCGATTAGCAGAAGTGAGATCAACATAAGGGGACGGCGAAAACTTTAGTTAAGTTACTGCAAACAGCAGGAAAAACAAAACGTCGAAAACCGACAGGCTTCGTTCCTTTTTGTACGGTTACCCGGGAGTTAAGTCGCATCCTTCTCAAAATGGCGAATGAGCTGTAAAATATAAGATTTTGTACAGGAACCTGAAATAACCATATGCTGCAAGCAGGGATAGTTGGCCTTCCCAACGTCGGAAAATCTACACTTTTTAATGCCTTGACCGCACAGGAAGCCGCTCTAGCGGCGAATTACCCCTTTGCCACGATCGAGCCGAACGTCGGGGTAGTTGCTGTACCCGATGAGCGGTTAGCTGTTTTGGAAAAGCTTAACAAGGCTCAAAAAGTCGTACCGGCAACCGTTGAATTTCTAGACGTTGCGGGTTTGGTCCGGGGGGCGTCAAAGGGTGAGGGCCTCGGTAATCAGTTTCTTGCAAATATACGCGAGACCGACGCTGTCATCCAGGTCGTTCGCTGTTTCGAAGATGACAACATCATCCACGTTGAAGGTTCGGTAAATCCCATCCGAGATATCGAAACCATCCAAATCGAGCTCGCACTCGCCGATCTGGCTTCCGCCGAGAAACGCCGCGAAAAGGCGCTTCGGGCGATCAAAGCTTCGGGGGACAAAACGGCAAAGCAGGAAATAGAGATACTCGATAAGATCCAGCCTGTGCTTGAAGATGGCCGACCCGCGAGGGCTGCAGATCTTTCCGACGCAGAACGGGCGGTCGTCAAGTCATGGTTTTTTCTATCAACCAAGCCAACGATCTACGCTGCCAATGTCGATGAGGAAACACTTGCAGATCCGGAAAACAATCCCCACGTTCAGGCTGTGATCAAACACGCGGCGACCGAGAATTCGGATGTTGTCGTAATCTGCGCCAAGCTTGAGGCGGAGTTAGTCGCTCTCGACCCGGCCGAACGCAGTGAGTATCTAAAGGATCTTGGCCTAACGTCTAGTGGAGTCGATAAACTGATCAAGGCAGCTTATCACATGCTCGGCCTAATGAGCTTTCTTACCGCCGGTGAAAAAGAGGTCCGAGCGTGGACGATCCCGATCGGCACAAAGGCCCCGCAGGCGGCAGGAGAGATACATACCGACATCGAGAGGGGATTTATTCGAGCTGAGATCATCGGTTACGACGACCTCGTAACCTGCGGCAGCCGAAAAGCCGCGAGCGAGAAAGGGCTCGCCCGCCTGGAAGGTAAAGATTACGTGATGCAGGATGGGGATGTGGTCGATTTTCGGTTTAATGTGTGACCCTTCAGATCAAGTGTAATTGATGTGGTGCCCTCGGTAGGATTCGAACCTACAACCAACGGATTATGAGTCCGCTGCTCTAACCGTTGAGCTACAAGGGCATAAAGCCTAGTTTAGATCAATCCATTTTCTCTCGCAAATCCGAGAGAGCGTGAGATGTCAAGGAACAAGCAATGGCCGGAAGATAACGGCGTTTCTTATGGAGACGATCGCTGCATCGACCGGCCTTCCCGGCGATGGCTGTGTTCGTGATGAGAATTCCTGGTGTATCTGTTCGTCAGATCTCCCTCGAAGGATGCCTTCCAGAACGATCATCTCAGTTTCACCGAACTCAGCGATGCCCAGCGCATTAGACGAATCGATTCCTACTACCCTGGTTTCTGCGAGGTCAAAAACCCAGTCAAGGACCTTTTCGACCGGATCAGCGTCCGGATACCGGTGCTTTATAAGATCAAAGATCAGGCCCCGCCTATCGACGTTGAGTAAGAGCGCCATAAAGAACCGGTGTTCGGGATGGGAAACATAACCTCGTAGTTTAACGATCTCGTCCAGCATGTCGTAATGCTTGAACACGTCCCTTAGTCCCGCTGCCTCCGGGCCGTGACGCTCGATAACAATATCCAGCAAACCGCTAAATCGGGATCCCGCCTGTCCGGGGCTGAAGATCTGCTTCAGTTGATCCGAACGGAGTCTGGCTCGCAGGTTCGAGAGCACGACGAATGCGGTGTGGAGATCGGATGTCTGGAGCCAGCGGATTATCGACTCGTCTGCTTCAGGTCGCTGAGCCCGGATCAGCGTCCCCATCATCTGGATCTTTTTAGTAGTTGTCGCTTCTTCGAAAAACGGATCGACCGCCAGATATGGCTTCTCGTACGAGAACTGCGGCAGGTCGATAGGCGAACGGTCGGTGCGAACGACGATCGTCGCCGACGGCCGGTCCAGATGAAAAAGCGAATGGATATATCGCCGGCCGCCCCAGATCTCCTGCACATCGCCAACTTCTAAGATCTCGCAAACTTTCAACCGAATGTCGCCTATTTCGTAAAAGGTGTTTATCTTCTCCTTTCGGTCGAATTCGTACCAGCTGTGGATGCTCGATCCAAGCAAGACCTGGAAAGCCCCACAAAACCCGTGCTGGTGGATCGCCGTCGTTCCCTCGAACCAAAAATACAGGTCGATATGAAATCGGGCGCCGGAATAGATCGTAATCGGCGGGTCGCCAAATCGGCCGTGTACATCTCGCTGAAGAGGAAGGTCGGTTTCCTTCAAAGACCAATCGACAACATCCCATGCCGAAAGCTTTGAAGGCAGCCCCGCACGCCTCAAGGCATCCGCCGCGATGGCTGGCAGGTCGTCCTCGTTAT
This sequence comes from Pyrinomonadaceae bacterium, assembly GCA_041751735.1. GTDB lineage: Bacteria > Acidobacteriota > Blastocatellia > Pyrinomonadales > Pyrinomonadaceae > OLB17. Next base: position 8,773 of record JBGSWW010000181.1, read on the forward strand.
AGTTTTTCTCGAGCCAGAGAGATTCGATCTCGGCGCCGAGCTGCTGAAATAGCTCCATCCTTTGGTACCAATATCGTCTAACGGGGCTCGAAGGACGGCTTTCGACCGTTGACCTTTCGGTACCTGCCGTCCGCGGTTACATTGTGCCCAAAGCCGCATCCCGCGTCCGCACCGTCTTGTATTACCTTCAGTGTCCCGGGTCTTGCAAATTTGAATGTGATCTTACACTTGCCTAATTCTTCCGACTCGTAAACGGCTGTATCGCCCGAAATTGCCGCCTCGCCGTCGAGGCCGCCCATGTTGACCGAGATCTCTCCGTTCCTGAGCGTGTATGGAAATATCAGATCCATCGCAAAATGGATCTTTCCGCGGCCGAGAGCAAGTATTTTGATCTCGTTCGACATATTTTTGTACTTACCGCGGAAGTTCATTTTATAAGTTCCGTTCACCTCAGCCGCGGACACGCTGACTCGTGAATTCTGGGCCGATGCGACTGGAATCGTTATGAATAAAGCGCAAAGCACAAAAAATGGATGTGTGAAGTATCGGTCGATCATTTTCGCTTTTCGATAAACGGTTTATCTGCTATATTTTGCCTAACTCTTCCGTAAATTCAAACAGTAAATAGGGGAAATCTGATGAGCGCAAACGTGAATACGATAGGCAGCAGCGGTTTCAGCGGAGACGTCGATAAACACCCGCCCGGGCTTTATGCATTGTTTGGTACCGAGATGTGGGAACGGTTCAGCTTCTATTCGATGCTTGCACTGTTTACGCTTTATCTACAGGACCCGAAAGAAGGGTTCGGGTGGACCTCTGGTCAGGCGACAGGCCTGTACGCTAACTATCTGATGTTCGTTTACGCCAGTCCTCTGATAGGTGGTTGGATTGCAGATCGATTCACCGGCTATCGAAAGGCTGTGATGATCGGCGGTTTCTTCTTTATGGCAGGCCACGGCCTACTCTCCATACCGGCACTCTGGGCGGTCTATTTGGCTCTTACATGTCTGGTCATCGGTAACGGTTTCTTCAAGCCAAACGTTTCAACGATGGTCGGTAATCTATATCCGGAAGGAAGCCACCTGAAGGACCGCGCGTACAACATTTTTTATATGGGCATCAACGTCGGGGCATTTCTCGCTCCGATCGTGATGGAGATCGTCAGACAGTATGCCGGATTTCATGCAGCTTTTGCCGTCGCGGCATTCGGAATGGTCATTTCCGTCGCCATCCTGTGGCGTTATAAGAACATCGTTGAAGACCCGAATGCACTAGCAAACAGGCAGCAAGCTCGTCGGGATGCCACACAGGCCGCTGACACCGCGGCGACTGCCGTCGACGCACCGCCCCATGGGGTCAGCTCGCAGGACGAAGGTGGCCATGGGCCGACCACTCCAGGCGGAATGTTTGCCGCCGATGCGAAATCGAGGAACGCCTTAATGGATGCCGTTCCGGATTGGAAGCGGGTGATGGCCTTGATCGTGATCTTTTTGATCGTGATCGTCTTCTGGATGGTGTTTCATCAGAACGGTTCGACGCTTACCTACTGGGCGGATGACAACACCGCATGGAACGTTACCGGTACGATCTCGAACGCGATCAACCCGATGTGGATCATCATCCTTACATTCCCGCTGGTTTGGTTCTGGGGATTTCTGGATAAACGCGGCAAAGAGCCGTCGACGCCAACAAAAATGGCGATCGGCATGACACTTACCGGGTTATCGTTTTTCGTGCTCTATTTCGCTGCCACGATCGGGGAGGGACAAAAGCCGACAGCGGAGCAGATCTCGTCCGGCTCTTTCCGCGTCAATGAACGCGTTGCGAGTCAATTGAAAACCGACGGCGTTCCGGCTGACGTTGCCGACGCCATGATCACCGCAAAAGGTAAAGATGGTTCGTACATTCTTAATGACAGAAAGGTCAGCACCGACGGCTCTTTCGCATCAGCTCTTTCGACCATCGTCGTTTATCTAAAGTCCGATGGGGTTTCAGAGGAGCACGCCAAGAAGATCGGCGACGTAGATATATCGGATAAAGAGCTGAGCGAGGCCAAATTTGGCGGAGGTCAGTCGTTCCAGTCATATCTTGGGGCGGTCTCCGCAAAACTCAGGCAAGAAGGAGTTCCTGACGACGTTCTTAGCCAATTGACCGCATACGGAACCAAAGATTTTAGCGCCGATGCTAAATTGATGGACCTTGCGAATAAGGCGACTGGTGGAAAGGCAGCTCCATATCAAGAACAAATCTTGAACCGCGGTTACTTGTTCATGTTGTCGCCTTTCTGGCTTTTGCTAGCATATGGGATACTCTCGCTCGGTGAGCTGATGCTATCACCAATGGGGCTTTCACTTGTATCCAAGGTAGCACCGATCCGTATGCGCGGCTTGATGATGGGCGGATGGTTCGTCGCGACCGCTATCGGTAACAAGCTGACGATGATCGGTATCTATTGGAGCATCTGGTACCAGTCCAATTTTTTCCTGGTCCTAGGCTTGATGGCGCTTGTAATGGCGGTTGTTCTGGGCTTACTACTCAAGCCGTTGAAGAAAGCGATGCCCGGCGTTTAGCATTCAGGGCACTACATCGATTAGAGGGAGGCGAGCAATTGCCTCCCCTCTTTCTTTACAATTCCGACAACTTTCGGCGCTTTTTGTAATATCCGATACCTTCCACCCTGTCTCGCTTCCGTACCATAAGGCTAAGGAGTCACGATATGCTTGCAATGAATTACCGCGGCCCGCGTAGGGTGCGGATCGATAATAAACCTGAGCCGGAGATCCTACATCCTGAGGATGCGGTCGTACGTGTCACTAGAGCCTGTATCTGCGGTTCGGATCTTCATCTATACAACGGTTCGGTGCCCGATACCCGCGTCGGATCTACTTTCGGTCATGAGGTTACTGGAATCGTCGAAGAGGTCGGGCCCGAGGTTACCAAGATCAAGGCTGGGGACCAAATACTCGTTCCTTTTAACATCGCTTGCGGCAAATGCGTCTTTTGCCAGCAGGAGCTTTATGGCAATTGTCACGAATCAAATCCGGAGGCCACAGCGGTCGGTGGCATTTTCGGATATTCGCACACGGCCGGTGGTTACGATGGCGGCCAGGCAGAGTATGTTCGTGTCCCGTATGCAAATGTCGGTCCAATGGTGATCCCCGATGGCATTGATCATGATACGGCCGTGCTTCTGACGGATGTCGTTCCGACCGGCTATCAGGCAGCCGAAATGGGCGGCATTCAAAAAGGTGATACGGTCGTGGTCTTCGGCGCCGGGCCGATCGGCATCATGGCGGCACGGTGCGCGTGGTTATTCGGAGCCGGGCGGGTGATCGTGATCGACCATCTTGAGTATCGCCTCGACTTTGCCCGCGATTACGCACCATGCGAGGCATACAGTTACAAAGAACTCGACGATGTCGTGGTTTTCCTGAAGAAAACGACCGACTGGATGGGTGCCGATGTGTGTATCGATGCGGTTGGTGCCGAGGCGACCGGCCATCCGATGCAGACACTCTTGGGCAAGAAGCTTCATGCCGTTGGTGGGGCCGCGACCGCACTTCACTGGGCGATAAATTCGGTCAAGAAAGGCGGCATTGTGTCGATCGTGGGCGTTTACGGCCCGATCGATGCGCTGGTCCCGATCGGAAATGTTGTCAACAAGGGCCTTACGATCCGCGGCAATCAGGCATCCGTCAAAAGGCTTTTGCCCCGCCTCATCGAACATGTGCAGAATGGCGTTATCGACCCCAAACCTCTTATTACGCATCGTATCCCGCTCGAAGAGGTCGCCGATGCCTACAGGATGTTCTCGGCTAAACTTGACGACTGCATTAAACCAGTACTTATACCGCCCGCAGCGTGGAATTAGGAGAATTAAGATGATCGAAAATACGGCAATCGCAGAATTTGGAAATACGTCGATCGACCCCTCATCGGTAAAGGGCTGGGCGGTTGACGCTGACCCTGACAATGATCCCACATATCCGATAAAAGACCGGAATAATGGGGAACATGCTGGATACAGTTGGAAGCGTCCGGAGCAGCAAGACGTCGATGTCGAGGTGCTTCATTCTAACGAGCGGCCGAACGTGTCGGCAGCTTTTGGAACCACCCTGCCGCCATCCGGACTTAGCGGCATGATACGCCGGAAGGCATTTAACTACAGCGAAGACACGTATTCACACTGGCTTCCGCTGATCGTGGCGGACCGCGTTGACATGGTAGCCGGCGTCTTTCAAGACCTCGCCCGCGGGCATATTCCCAATATCTTCAGCGAAATGGGGATGAAAGCCGAGTGGAAATACAACAGAAAGGCACTGGTTACAAAAGTAGCGATCGGCGCCGTCCTCGCAGGCATAGCCGTCGCATACCTGCGGCGGGATAAAGACTGATCAACGGAAAAAGAGGGACCTTACCACCCAAGGCACGGTTCTTTTTCCTCGCCTTCTCCCTCCCCGGTCGTCCTGTCTGAGAGGCCAAAGCGATTAGATTGTCAAAGATCAGTTGAGGTCACGCCCTGCCCTTTTTACTGGCGATCACGTCGCGCATGATTTCGTTCGCCGCCCGGATGATGAAAGGAGACCTTTCTGCCTGGGGCTCTTCTATCGGGGCTGGCGTCTGTTCGGGCTTGCCGCGGACTGTTTCATCCTTCCTGATCAGATCGCGGATGTATTCGCTCACCGATGCATATCTCGTATTGGAGAGCCGGTTCACGAGACTTTCAAACATCGCGTCCGGCATCGAAATAGTCACCACTTTTCGCATACTCTTATCCGTTAAGTGTCCCGCGACCTATCAAAACCCCGAAAAGTTTCCCACGGCGGGACGGCACTTTCTTCCGTAAGATGCTGAATTTACTTATCTTAAGCTCATTCGGCCTTGTCCCTGTCCCGCTGAAGTTTCCTGTATTACAATGTATTACACATCGTATCATATGTGCAACATCATATCGAAATGCAGCCTTCAGGTCAATGGAATTTTCTAAACTAATAGAATTTTTGGCAAAGATCTGCGGTAAAATATCTTTGGAATTCCCTCGTCGTCTGGTACCCAGCCGGACGTTGATTTATCTATGAAGACTCCCTCTCTAATTCGTACGGTGCTCATTCTTCTTGCTCTCGCGGTCCTTGCCGGAGGCATCGCGGCGCAAAAGAAGAAGCCTCGCGTGCCGAAAACGATCACGGCGACAGTAACTGTATCGGCATCGAACCCATCACCCGAGCAGCGGCGGCAGGAGGCCTTCATTGCAGCCTGGTCGACGCTTAACCAGAACTATTTCGATAAAACATTTAGCGGTCTGGATTGGAACAAGATCCGAACCGAATTTCAGCCGCGAGTGGACAGGGCCCGTACTGACGTACAGTTTCACCGTATTTTGGAGGAGATGCTTGGGCGGCTTGGTAAATCGCATCTCAACATAATTACGCCTGAGTACTTCGGGAACATAGAGAATGCAAAGAAACAATCTCGGCTTAAAGGCAAGCAGATTGCCGCCGCCAGGCGAGCGGAAAGCGGAAGTACATCGGGGGACGCCGACATGGAATCCGACGAGGATTTTTTTGAAGACTCGCGCTACGGTATTGGCGTAGAACTCAGAATGCTCGACGATCGCATCGTTATCACCCATGTCGAGAAGCAATCGGGTGCGACGATGGCGGGACTAAAACCGGGACTCGTTATCGAAAAGGTGAATGGGGTTTCGCTAAGCGATTTGATCCGGCAGTCCTTACTCGACGGCAACTCTGCTGCGGAGGTCCGCTACATGCTGCCGATCCAGATCGTCGATTCGTTCCTCAACGGCGAACCGGATACCTCGGTATTTCTGACGTGTCTCGACGAAAATGACAAACCGAAGGAATTCACCGTGCCGCGTCTTGCGCTGGCTGGCGAATCGATCACCATCAGTAAGAATCTACCGGAGCAGTTTCTCAGGTACGAGGCACGTTCTCTGAATGCCGACATCGGTTATATAAAGTTCAGTGCATTTTCGATACCGGTCATTGCCAAATTTTGTGATTCGCTGTCCGAATTTCGGGACAAGAAAGCCCTGATCATCGACCTACGCGGAAACCTCGGCGGCATCTTGAGTTCGATGATAGGGCTCTCAGGCATGGTGACTGAAAAACAGCTAAAACTGGGCACTTTCGTGTCACGGGCCAAAAGGGAGGATTTCATCGTTGATGGTAAGAACAAGAATTTCAAAGGAAAGATAGTTATCCTCGTTGACGGACTATCGATGTCGGCTACCGAGCTCTTTACAGCCGGCCTGCAGGGCAATAAACGCGTCGTCGTTGTGGGTGACCGGACCGGGGGACAATCGCTTCCGGCGGTCTGGACCAGGTTGTCGACGGGCGCCGTCATGCTTTATCCCGTCGCCGATTTTATTACTCCAAAGGGCATTTCGCTCGAGGGCCTCGGCCTGCAGCCGGACCACCCGGTGACGCTTGACCGAAAAGCCCTGCTGAATGGTGTCGATACACAACTCGAAAAAGCGATCGCAATTATTGCCGACGGTTCAGCCTTTCCGGTCCCGCCTGAGGTTAAAGGAACAGGAACCGCTTCAACGGCACCGCAACCGGCGACGACTGTGCCGTCCGACGCTCAAGTTTCTCGGTCAGCCGACGCATCCGCCGATTCACCGCCACCACCACCGCCGCGTATAACGGTTACGGGAGACGGTCACGCTCCGCCTCCGCCGCCGATCGCTCTGTTACCCAAGCCGAAACCCGGCCCTAGTGACGGGGCTTCGCTAAAAGTGATCGCCGACTTTACCGCCGCGACCGGCGGAACGGAGGCATTAAAGGTCGTTGCGTCCTATGAGGCGAAAGGCACGATGACCCTAAGTCAGGACGGTGACAGCGAGGCGAATATTTATGCGGCCCGGGAGTTTCCTGACAAGTTTTTGATGGTGGTCTCGACGCCGGCGATGGGTGAAATTCGAGAGATCTATAACGGGAAAAACTCACTTCTGCAGGCGGATTTTGGGATAAACCGCAATCTCTACCCCGGTTTGGACACTACGCGAGTTCACCTGCTTTCGCCTGTCTTTAACGCAATGGACCTCGACTACCTTCGCGGTATGAAACACGAAGGCGAATTCGCGATCGAAGGACGCAAACGCCACATAATCTCGGCTACGAGTCCCGAGGGCCTTTCCGTCGGCCTGTCATTCGATTCGGTGACCAAGATGCTCGTAACTTTCGCGCTTCCCGGTGTCCTGTACACGATCGGAGATTACCGTAAAACCGACGGGATCATGCTGCCTTTCACGATCGATACCGATGTGGGTATGAATATTCGGCTTGAGTCGATTACCTTTAATCGAAAGCTCGAACCCGGCACTTTTGAGAAAGTTGAAAAATGCTACGATAAGGCGAATTAGGCTATCGATTGTCAGTTGTCTGAAATCCTATTCAGTATGCTTAGAAAGATGCTAAACTTTTGACATTATGAATCAGACACTGGAAGGAATTAAGCCAGAAACTCTCACTTTGATCAACTCGCAGGCAAAATCCCTCGGTATATCAGTAGACGAATATTTGCGTGGGTTGTTACCTGCTGATCACTTGGAGTTAGGTCTGGGTCCCGATGGGGCGGATGAAGATTTCGAAGGAGACATGGCCGCGTTTGCTGAATCTTCCGATACTCCTGCTCCTTTTCCCGGGACATATTCCCGCGAAGACATCTATTTTGATCATGATTGATGGCCCACCTATTTGATTCAAACTGCTTTCTTCGTCTCGCCGAAACTCAAAGCTTTGACAGAACTGTCGTCCTTGCTGCGCTTTCAAAACTGCGTGGGGCCAATGAAGCTATCTACTATACCCCTCAAGTGCTAGCAGAATTCTGGAATGTCTGCACTCGCCCTGCTTCCGTTCGCGGAGGATTCGGGCTTACCGTCGAACAGACAGAGCGAAAGGTGAAGCTGATCGCCAAACATTTTCGGCTCCTTCCGGACAGCTTGGCCACCTTTGTAGAATGGCAGCGGTTAGTTTCGGATTTCCGAGTCGAAGGCGTACAGGTTCACGACGCCAAAATCGTGGCATCTATGCTTGCTTACAACGTCACGTATTTGGTGACTTTTAACGAGAAGGACTTTCGGCGGTATTCGATGATAACAGTTGTAAATCCAAAAGACATTTAACTTTTCGGTTCAAGCTGGCCAGCGAAAGGTGAAACTTAAAGTCTCGTCTTCGTCTGGCGTCTTGAGGGGCGAAGTAGAGTAGTCATTTAATTCACCTACGGCTTTCGCGATAGGCCGCCATCGCCTCGGTCGCCCCGGCGTGCATGATCTCGGGTTTGTGATAGCGCCAGTATTTTTCAAACTCTTCTTCGCTCATCTGCGTATTCTCTGAGCGTGTTTTTTCCTTCAGATAGTTCTCGGCCCAGGCACGAATGTCCTGATTAGTGTTCAACGCTGTGCGGGCTCCGTGCATCAAATTGTCGCGTTCCATTAATGTATCTCCGTATGTTACATTCCAATGTCAGGCCATTATTGGAGTTATTTTGTGAAAAAGTTCTTACTATCTTTAACCTTAATTCTATCACTTCTGCCTGCGTTGAGTCCTGCGCAAGGCACGCGAGGCACAGCCGCGAAGCCCACGCCGACACCCGTCAGGACAGCGGCTCCGTACGAGATCCCTATCGTTACCAAAACGCTGGCCAACGGCATGGAGATCATCGTTTTTCCCGATTCCTCGGTGCCGCTTGTCACGGTGGAGTTTGCGGTCCGTAACGGCTCCTTCACCGAACCCCCGGAACTCAACGGCCTGTCGCATCTTTACGAGCACATGTTCTTTAAGACGAACCGTGCGACGTCCATCTACCGGTGTGAATTCCTGCGTTTTCGCAATGCCCAGGCCTTTCGCCAGCTCAACTGCGACGGCGAACTCAGGCTGAAATCGCAGGTTGGCGATGTCTCGTATATGGGTGAGATCGACCAGCTCGGGATCGTCAATAATGGTACGACCCGCGAAGAAGTGGTCCAATATTACTTCACAACGACGAGTCCTAACATCCTGCCGGCTATGAAGTTTATCAAGGATTCTGCCCGCTTTCCCGTCTTTGACGAAAGGGAATTGGCCGCTGAGAGAGAGGTCGTGCTCGGCGAGCTGGAACGTAATATGTCGCAGCCCGGTTATTACTTGAACCAGGCACTTCTTGAAAAGCTTTTTTATAAATATCCGACCCGGAAAAGCCCCGGTGGGACACGCGAAACCGTTGCGGCTGCGACGACGGAAAAAATGCGGCTGATCCAGTCGCGGTATTACGTACCGAATAACTCGGCGTTGGTCGTAACCGGCGACGTCGACCCGCAGAACATTTTCGCGCTTGCAGAACAGCTTTTCGGTGACTGGCCGCGTGCCGCCGACCCATTCAAAGAATTTCCGCTGGTTGAGCATCCGCCGCTAACGAAAAGCGAGGGAGCGATCGTCCTGCAGCCCGTCCAGAGCGTTTTTATCCAAGTGGGTTGGCATGGGCCGTCGATCGGGAAAGATGACGCCGGTACTTATGCGGCTGATGTATTTTCATTCATTATTCGTCAGCCCGATTCACGATTCCAGCGGGCACTCGTCGATTCGGGCCTTACAACCGGAACGAATATCGGGTATTACACCCAGCGCAACGTCGGACCGATCCAGGCCATTTTTCTGACCACTCCTGAAAAAGCAAAAACTGCGATAAAGGCTCTTTACGCCGAGATCGAACAGTTTGATAAACCCGGCTATTACACTGACGAAGAGCTCGAGAGCGCTAAAACGCTGCTCGAAGCTGACGACCTTTACAGTCGCGAAAAATTGAGCGAATACGGCCGGACGCTAAGCTTCTGGTGGTCGACAACGGGGATAGATTATTTCCGCGGTTATCATAAGAACCTGCGTGCCATTAACAGGGCCGACATCACCCGCTACGTTAAAACATATATCCAAAACAAGCCGCATGTGGGCCTCGCATTGATCTCCACGGAACAGCAGGCTATCGCCAAACTTACGCCGGAAGATCTGATCGGGGGCAAGCAATAATGAAATCAACGTTTAATTCGAGATCCGCACGGATCCTGGTATTTTGTGCATTCGTATTTTCTGCCGTTCCCGCGTTTGGGCAGGCCGCTCCGGCGGCTGCTCCGCAGGTTACGGAATTTGATGTCAACGGGATGAAGGTGCTCGTAAAGCGCCGTCAGGGAGCTCCGACGGTGGCGGCCGGGTTGTTTTTCCGCGGCGGTGTAAGAAATGTCGAGCCCCAGAATGCCGGGATCGAGAATTTTACTCTCAGTGCAGCCGTCGAGGGAAGCAAATCGTATCCTACGCAAAAGCTTCGCAAGGAAACCTCCCGGGTCGGAACACTGATCTCGGCAGGGTCCAGTTATGATTTCAGTGTTATCGCGCTCGCGAGCACCAAGGCTAGTTTCGATAGCTCGTGGCAGATGTTCACCGACCTTGCTTTGAATCCCGCGTTTGCCCCTGAGAATGTCGAGCGTATTCGCTCAAACATCCTGACAGGGCTACGGTCGGAGAACGATTCGCCCGAGGGTTCACTCGACTCGCAAAAGCGAAAGGTCATATTTGCCGGCCATCCGTATTCGAACGAACCGCAAGGCTCGGTCGAATCCGTAACCGCTTTGAAGACCTCCGACCTCGCCGCTTACCACCGCCGGATGATGCAGACGTCGCGTTTGCTCCTGGTCGTTGTGGGAGACGTCGATGCGGCCGAGCTGCAAAAGAAGATCGCGTCTTCATTCGGCAGCTTACCGCGGGGGGATTATAAGGCGTCGCCGGTTTCACCGCTTGTCTTTGCGAAGCCGACCGTCGATATAACGCAGAAAACGCTTCAGACAAATTATGTCAAAGGCGTGTTTGCGGCACCCTCGATCGGTGATCCCGATTACTACGCGATGAGAGTGGCGATCTCGATCCTGCAGCAGGCAGTGTTTCAGGAAGTCCGTACAAAGCGGAACCTCTCATACGCTCCCGATGCGGAGCTAGACGATCATTCCGCGAACACTGCATCGATCTCGGTTAGCTCGGTTAACCCGAACGAGTCGGTCCGGATCATGCTTGGCGAGATCCAGAAACTAAAGCAGAACCCGGTCGAGGAAGATACGCTGGGCCAGATGTCCGGCTATTTCCTGACGACTTACTTCCTCAAGCAGGAAACAAACGCCGCACAGGCTGCCGAGCTCGCACAGTACGAACTGATGGGCGGCGGATGGCGAAACTCTATCGGATTTCTCGACCGGATGCGAAAGGTGAAACCCGCCGACATACAGGCCGTGGCAAATAAATACATGAACAACCTTCGATTCATAGTCGTCGGCAACCCATCAGATATCGACCGATCGCTCTTCCTTCAAAACTAAAGGAGGGTAAAGCCGGCTGTTAGCCTGCTTTACCCGTCTCTTATTTTACCGTAAGAACCGGCGTGTTCTACGTTATCGGATCGGCCTTTTTCGACGGTGCGTCGGACCGGCGAACAGGTTTGGGTGATTCTTTCGCGGGAGCAGGATCACTTTTCGGAGCTTCTTTAACGCGAGGCGGTGTGTCCCGCGGCTTTTCCGAGGATGGCGGCGACTCTCGTCGAGGAGATTCCCTCACCGTTGAAGAATCTCGCCTTGGCCTTGCGCTTTCCGGCGGCGGTTCCTGCTTAGGCGTTTCTCGCGCCGTGGGCGGTTGACGCCTGCGGACCACATTCTCCGTCGGCGGAGGCTGCCTCTGCGATTCCGCCGGGGGCTGTGTCGCAGGAGCAGGGCCGTCTGATCCGATCCGCCTGTCTACCTTTGGCCGTTCTCTTCTCGGAGCCGGCCGTTCAAAGATGCCAGTGGGCCGCGCTTCGGTGACAATCGGACGAGCGTCGGTAGCGCTCATCTCGGTCGTTGGTGCTTCTCTTAAAGGACGTCCGCCGAGGATCCGGGTCGTTCGCAGCTCTTTGTCGAGCGGCTGCACGCCTGTTCTCTTAATAGTCCCGACTCTCGCCTGGGCAGACGCAATGTCACGAGTTGGCCGCTCAGCCAGGATGTCGCGGCTCATTCCGCGCCTGACTTCCTCGCGTTTCGGAAGCTCAGGTATCTGATCGTTGGTTTTCGCAGCGATCACTGTCTCCGCAACCTCACGCGGCATCCGCCGGATCTCACGGCCCCGCTTGCCAAAATCCCTGGCATCCACACCGACCACGCCGCCGGGCGGCACACGTTCGATAGGTATTCGTCCCGTTCCGCGGCCCGCGACGACCGTATCCCGTCCCCTGTTCCGGTTATCGCGGCCACTGTCGCGGCGGCCGTGGTTGTTACGGCGATTGAAGTGAATATTGATATTGACCCGGGTCTGATGATAGGTCAGCGGGTACCAACAGATGTTGTTTCTGATCAGCGAGATGACCACGAGAGCGGGCCGCCACCAGCTGCGTGACGAGCGATAGTATCCGTAGGGTGACCAGTTCCAGTGACCGTCGTGATAAAACCACCGCCCGTAATGATAGGTCGCCCAACCCCAAGGTTCATCGTTGACCCAGGTCCAGCCAAACGGAGGCAGCCATCGCCAATGGCCATATCGGTATGGAGACCAGTCGGAATAAGTCCGGATCGCGGATGAATAAGGCCGCCAGACGTACCCATAATCGCGGGTGTGGATCCACTGGCCGTTATCATTCAGATCGTCGGCGCCATAGATTTCGTCGTCGTAATATTTGTCGTAATACGACGCTCCGAGCCGCAGAGCGATCGTTTCATCTCGATCGGATGCCCAACGGTCAAATCCATCCATCGAGGCGAGGGCGTCCCCGGTTTCCCATTCACCCTGAGTGGGACCGTCGACATAAAGACGTGCACGTCGGCCGCTCTTTACTGTAAACCCGGCATTTTCTGTATAGACCCTGACCTCTCCTGTGATGGAGGCGATACTTATCGCCTTGTCGCCGATATTTCCCGCATCGATCCGATACGATCCAGCCGCCTGGACCGCCATCGTGGTCTTTGGCGCATCGATCTCGAGAAACGTCTTCTCCTTATTGAATGTGCGCACTTTCAAATGCATCGTACCCATTGAGAGGCTAAGTGCTATGCCCTCATCGGAGTAGGTAACGAGTTTCAATGATGAGTTTTCCGCGAGGCGTAAGTGCTGATCCTTAGCAAGCTGAAGCTCGATCCGTGCGCCGGTCTCGGTGGCGATCTCATCACCCTCGACGACAGGCAAATTAAGTGTCACATTCTCCCACTCATCGCTGCCCGACCGGCGAATGCGAGCATCGCCGCTTACAAAGCTGACGCGGGCCACACGCGCGGTGACTTCGTCCAAATCCTCTTCTTCGCCGTCTGCGATGGATGAATATAGAAGATCAGGCTTCTCCACCGAAGCCTGCACCGGGATGCTTGATCCTAAAAACAAAACGAAGAAAACTGCCGCTGCGAACACGCTGGCATTTTTGAACATACTGGAATCCCTCCTTCCGTACCGATTGTTTACTCGGGAAGAGCAGGTTGAAGCGGGAGTTCTCAACTATATTTTCGCTCCACTGCAAAAATCGTTCCTCGGAAGAGTCGTCGATCATTGTTACGTGAAATACTGGGTCTTTATCGATCCTACAATCAATGTCCGACCAAATCGTATACTCGCAAAGTCCGGCAGCGACGATTTAGTGCAAAGCCTGCCTAATGGTTGCCCGGGAGGGAGGACAGGTAATACACTTTATTTAGTCAGATAATTTTGAGGTGCTTACTAAAATGAGAAAACCGTTAGTCGGAGCAATTCTGGTATTGATGTTTGTAGTATGCGCATTTGGTCAAAAAAAGGCCGTGCCGGAGAAAATAGACCCCGCCAAAGGGGTTCGGGACGCTTTCGAACGGCTCATGGACGGGATCCGGCAGGTCGACAGCGATAAGGTAATGAGCTCGTACGAACGATCTGACCGTCTGTTGATCTTTAACAACAATGGTTCGGCTACCATTGGCTGGGACAATGTGAAAAGCAATATCGACGCTACTTACCCCAAAATAAAAAATGTGACGCTCGATGTGACCGGCCTGCGGGTCGAGATGCTCGGCAAAACGGCCGCGTACGTCTCATGTAAGTGGAAGCAATCACAGGAATTCGAGGGTGCCCTTGAAACATCGGCTGGCCGCATGACGCTTATTTACAAGCTGATCGGCAAGGATTGGAAGGTTACGCATCGCCACACGTCACCTGAGCTTCCGGCAGCGAATCGGCCCGTGCTGCCGTCCGAGCGAACGGGGAGTTGAACTCTTAGTTCAACTCCGGAAGATCATCATTAACATTCAAAAAAGAAAAGCCGCCGCGATCGCTCGCAGGCGGCTTTTATACATCGAAATGAGATCTTAGACGCTGGCGCCGGGGTAACCTGCACCAAGGCGTTCGACCTTACCGTCGGCGAGTGAGTTTAACAATTCGTAGTGGAAATAATCGAAATTAGATGCGACGGGCGGCTGTACCCGCTTATCATACATCTCCCGCGAGCGGTCGATAGCTTCCCGCAAACGTTCGTACAGGTCATGGGACTGTTTGCCCTCAATGACCTTTTTCTCGTTATAGAGCTTGATCTCAGAAACAAGGAGCCTCGCAAATCGTCGGGCATCATTGTGAAGCCGGCGCTCGTCTTCCGGGACATCTATCGGCAGATCGACCGGACGATCACTCAGGCGACCCTGCGGTGCTGACACTGTTGGTGCCGGGACGATCGGGTCGGCGGCCGGTGTATAACCTGCACCGGTCGCTGCTCCGGAAGGCCGGTATTCTTCGACAGCGCGGTCAAACGGCGAAGAGCCAACTGCGGCCGACTCTATTGAACCGCCGGAGCCGAACGGGCTCGGCTGATTCTGTTCGGGTACGGGGCTAAATGCCGGTGCGGCGCTCTGGAAATCGCTCACGCTGGCAGCCGGGTAATCCTGAATGTTTTGGGGCTGTTCAACCGCCGGCTCCTGCAGTCCGAATGAATAATCCGTTTCCAGTGGAGCCGCAGGCGGTATATCTTCAGCAAACGGCGTCTGTTGAGAGGCCGGTGTGAATGCCGGCGTTTCAGCTTCCTGGGTAAAGGCCGGGGCTTCAAATTCCTGGGTAAAGGCCGGGGCTTCAAACTCCTGAGAAAAGGTCGGCTTTTCAAACTCCTGAGAAAAGGCGGGCGTTTCAAACTCCTCAATTGCAGGTACCGTAGTCGCAAATTGCGAGCCGAAGTCGTTTTGAACTTCAGGCGCTTCCGCTACGGGTTCGTTCGCAAATGAAGTCCCGTATTCGGGAGCCGCCTCGGTAAAAGGTTGTTCGTATTCAACTGGAGCACTTTCGGTAAACGAAAATCCGCTCGGCTCATCCGCCTGTACCGCCTCTGAGGACTCGGCCGCCGGTGAAGAATAAGTTGGGTCGTAGGGTGCATATTGCGGCCGAACATCTTCCGGCTCGGGACGCGTATTTTCAAAATCCGCGGCGCCCATGGTGCGGTTCTCTTCGGCAGCGGTTTGGGTGGATGCAAGAAGCTCGACCGTGAGTCCGGCGACAGCAACAAGAGTCTCGAGTGCTTCGCGATTGATATCGCCATCGGTATCGCCGCCGTCGACATACATAACAGCTACACCTCGTCCCCTGGCGATAAGCGGAAAGGCCATCATTTGGTCCGGCTCACCCAAAGCAAGCGGCTCCAGGAACAACCTGTCATCGCCGTACGTGCCGCTCTCGCCCTTTACGGTCGAGAGTGACTCGATCGCGCTTCCAAGTATCGTGTTCTGTGAGACTGGAAAATGAACCTCGCGTATCGTTGATTCCACCGCCTCGTCGGTACCAAAAATTTTCCAGCCGGCAAAATGGTTGCTCTTTATGATAAAAAACGCGCCGCGGGGTGCAAATTCCGCGGCGTGCTGAACCAGAGACTTTAAGATAGCCGATTGAGAATCCTGCTTGGTGATCTTCCTCACCGCATCACGAAGAGTGTTGTACCTGGCAGCGGGTGCCGGACGGTCGTCCAGCTTCTCGGCCTCGACCATCGCGTTCGCGGCTAATTTGGCACCCTCGTCACGGGCAAGTTTGAGATGCTCAGCGACCGAGCTATTAAAAGCTTCGCTAAGTCCTGCCGTCGAGTTTAAACGGGCTGAGATCTCTGCAAAAGCCTCGTCAAATTGTGCCCTGTGCCGGTCAAACTCGGCCTGGATCTTATTCTGAAATTCGTGGGTCTCTTCCCGGAGGTCGGCAAGCACACTGTTGAGATGAGCCTCGAATTCAGACCTCAGGCTCTGTTCGAGTTCTTCGCTATTCACTAGGTTTCTCCTCCATCTGTTTAAAAAGCAAAATAATAGCTGGCAAGCGATGCGGCGGCATTGGTTGGAATTGTTCCCGTGGATGAGATGACAATTGACGCAAAATCGCCATCACTCGCATTATGAACAATTTAACGAGAATAAGTCAAGGAATTGTTAAGTATCGCCGATGCGCGATGCAGATTCTTGTCGATCAAACTGCGATGACCGAGATCTCGGGATCGATCTCTTCTTTGATCATATTTTCAATGGCCATCAAAGTCCCGGTGAGCGAGCTTGGGCAGCTTCCGCATGCTCCTTCATAGCGGATCTTAAGGGTATCATCAGCGAGCTCGATGATCTCCAGCCACCCGCCGTCACCGGCAAGGTATGGACGGATCCTCTCGTCGAGCAGATCATTGATCTGCATCAGTTTGGGATCGTCGCTGGCCGCCGCCGCGATCGAGCCGCCGACCGCTTGTGCCGCAGCCTTGTGTCCATTAGAGCCAGAGGTTTTTACCGGTTCCGCGGCACGGATCGGGACTGCAAGAGCAGGCAGGATCTCGTCCCATTCAGAATCGTCCGTCTTTTCAACCGTGATCATCTTGTCCATGTAAAACACGGACACAACATCCCCGACATCGAAGATCGATCTTGCAAGGGCATCTTCAGCTCCTGCTTCGGCGGTCTTGAACGAGTGCGAGGTCCCGTGGGAAACAGGCTCTTTCAAGATGAACTTTACCGCATTGGGATTCGGTGTTTCCTGTATGTCTGCGATCTTCGGCATCGTTTACGCGTTTTACTCCTGTCGACTCATGTAATCATTACATTTTTGTCAACATTATAATATCGCATTTTTCTTCTATGTTTACAACCGGAAAAAGCGAAACTGGCGGCCCGGAAGCCGCCAGTTTGTTACCATATGATTATCGCCTATTCCAGACCGATAAAATTAAGCTCGGCAAGGCCGGCCGTCAATTCGAAGGTGCGGGCCTCGAATCGGTACTGTCTCGAATTCACGCCGACTTTATAGATCCTGCCGATCGGCACCCCATCAAAGCTGTAATAGCCAAGCGTGCTGGTCGTCACAGTCCTCTGGTATCCGTCGGTTCCGGTTATGGTCACCCGAGCACTTCGGAGGCCGCTGCCGTTAGGTGTCAAAACACGCCCCGAGATCTCTACGCCGTCAGAATCGGCACCGTTGATCGTCAGAAATGCGTTCGTATATCCCGCCGGAAGCTCGTTAGCCGCAGCATCCGCGATGCTGCCGTTAGATGCAAATGCGATGCGCGTGTCACCGGCGGCGGCGTCCGCGGCAACCTCGAAAGTGACGTTGACGAGAGCTCCACCCAAAGATGAGAACGGGCTGCCCGAATCAATAAGTACCGTCAGGCGGCCACTTTCCGACTTGTTAACGGTCAAGACCGCATCAGCCGGAGCGACTCCCGCGAGAGTTACTGCTGGTGACGAAAGCTTCATCGCATCATATTCAAGCGTAAACATAACGGCGAGTTCATTACCCACTGCGGTCATTTCAACCGGGACAGTCACTGTGTGTCCGGCCACGGCACTTCGTGCCGCTATTCTTACCGAGCGTGGGTGATCAGCGAACGTTAGCATTTCCTGCGGAGCCGGCGGCGGAATAGGCTGGAAGGGCCCTCCGGCGGACGTCACCGTGGTGTTACCCGACGCGTAGTTCCTCGCCTGGATCACGTCGCCCGACGTTATCTGTCCGTCGCCCTTGGTCGCCGCGGGAGCGGAATCCAACCGCTGGAATTCGTTGTACGCGGGATTTACCGTCGCATTCCCAGCCGCGATTTGCCTCGCTACAACCACGTCATTCGAGAATACATTTCCGTCACCGGTCGGCTGACCGGCGACATCAGCCTCAAGTCCCTGCTGATAAACGACAAAGCCGCTCAAGAACTCGGCCAGCAGCGGATCGTTGGCGGCATTCTTGATCAGGATCGCCGTTGGGGCTCCGATAATGGTCAGAGGCGTATTGTATACGCCGGTCGCCTGCGTCTGGAAAGTCAAGGTGACGACCTGACGGTCTCCAGCGGCGAAAGTGCCCGCCTGTGGAATTACCGTTATGCCTATGCTTCCCGGTACTGTTGTCAGGTTGCAGCCCGCACCGGCACCTGTGCCACACGCTACGACGGGAGGTCCGGTAAACTTCGTCTGGTCGTAATCGATGGTGAAAGCAACGCTCGTCTCATTGCCCTGGCTGGCGAGCATTACCGAAGCGACAGCACTCTGGCCAGGCACCACGTAGGGATTGACCACCCGCAGCTTCCTGGGGACCTCAGCCAGAGAATTATAGGCGAGGAAGTCGGCACCCGCGATCGAGCTGCTCACATTCGTATATGTCCGACTGACCCTGTCGTAAAACTTACCCAGGCCCGACGGCGTTAGAGTACAGGTGCCCGTGAATACGCCGTTAAAGCTGTAATTCCCCGAGCCGTCGGTGGTTGTCATTGCGTTCCCGCATGACGAGAGTGTCACCGTGACCCCGCTAAGGTTCGTCAAACCCGGTGCCTGTTTAACATTACCCGATATCGTGATACTTGAATTGATGGTCCAGGTTCTTGTAGCCGGTGAGCCGTCTTGATTACCCGCCGCGTCAACTGCACGAACCGAGAAAGTATTAGATCCCTCCGGAAGGCCGTTATACGTAGTCGGCGACGA
The DNA here is from genome assembly GCA_041751735.1 of Pyrinomonadaceae bacterium. Classification (GTDB taxonomy): domain Bacteria; phylum Acidobacteriota; class Blastocatellia; order Pyrinomonadales; family Pyrinomonadaceae; genus OLB17. The sequence continues at coordinate 27,689 of JBGSWW010000181.1, forward strand.
GCATGTCGAGGTTAACCCGCCATTGATCGAACAAAGGAACGTAGACGGTGACTCGGTCGAGCTGAACGTGAAGGTGGCCGATGTAGTTGCAACAGTGCCGGTCGGGCCGCTGTCGATCGTCGTATTCGGAGCTTGGGTGTCTGCCGTCCATGCCCTGTTGGCAGGAGACAGATCCTTGTTTCCCGCCCCATCCACAGCGCGCACGTCGAACGTATGCGGCCCCTGCGACATCCCGCCGTACGCTGCAGGTGATGAACAAGGCGAATAGGCCGCCCCGTCAAGCGAACACTCAAATGTCACTCCCCCTTCGTTGGACGAAAACGTAAAGCTGGCGATCGTCGATGGGGTCGGCCCGGACGGGCCTGAGTTTATCGTCGTATCGGGTGCGACGGTATCGACCGTCCAGCCCCTGGTTGCCGCCGATGAGTCCTGGTTACCTGCGGGGTCAGTGGCCCGTACCGCGAAGGTTCGAGGACCTTCTGCGAGACCGGTGTAATTGGCCGGCGAAGTGCACGACGAGAATGCCGTTCCATTTAGCGAACACTGGAAGGTCGATCCGACTTCGCTGGAACTGAAGGAGAATGTAGCCGAGCTGGACGAAACCATGCCCGTGGGGCCGCTGTCAATAGTGGTCTCAGGGGCGACCGTGTCGACGATCCATGTGCGCGAGGCAGGAGTCGGATCGACGTTAAGGGCCAGATCCCGGGCACGAACTTCGAACGTATGCGAGCCCTGTGACAAGCTGGTAAGGTTGATCCCCGAGGTGCATGCGCCGTAAGCGGCCCCGTCAAGGGAGCACTGGAACGTGCCGGATTCGTTTGAGCTGAAAGTAAATGTCGCCGATGTTGAATTTACCGTGCCGCTCGGGCCAGTGACGATAGTTGTGTCCGGAGCAACGGTATCGATAATGATATTTCTATTGGCACCGAGCGATCCCGCGGCACCGGGGGCCGGCAGCGTTAGGTTTGCCGGCGAACCGCCAAAGCTATTTATTGTCCCGCCGTTCAGCACCAGTGCCGACGTGCTCGTATAGTCAAGGTCCGGGCTGGCGTGGCCTGCCTGTACCGTATAGGAAAAAGTAAGAACTGCTGTGCCGCTTCCGCTCGTGTAGTTGATCGGGAAGCCGGCCCCGCCCGTTGCAAGCCTGAGCGTAGGCGTTCCAGTTACGGTAACCGGCGCCCCAAACGAGACAGTTACCGGGATCGCAGCCCCGGTCCCAAAAGATCCGCTGCCGCCGGGTGAGTCGACATTCGTAACGGTAAGAGCTCCGGCGACCACACCCCAGCTTGGCTCGAGGTCGGCTGCGAGGGCGACCGAGATATTTCGCTGGTTCGATCCATCTACATTCATCGTGTAGACCTCGAAATTGTCACCGCCGTGACGGGTCGTGTAAAACGCGATCGCGCTACCGTCGGGCGAGAAAGAGGGGGCATAATCTTCAATGCCCGACGTCAAACGCGTTTGGTTCGAGCCGTTGACGTTCATTATGAAGATATTGCTGTTGTTTGAGGTCTCGGTTCTAAATCCTTCAAACGCGATCTTTGTACCGTCCGGCGAAAACACAGGGGCACTGCTATCTTTTGCAGGCGTATTAGTCAGCCGGACCTGATTGGTGCCGTCTGCGTTCATGATGTAGATCTCTGATTGGCCGTCCCGATCTGACATGAACGCGATCTTTGTGCCGTCCGGCGAATAAACCGGATATCGGTCTGTCGCCGGATTATTCGTAATACGTATCGGATTCATTCCGTTTGCATCCATTGTGTAGATCTCCTGATTACCGTCTCTGGTACTCGAGAAAACTATCTTTGACGCATTCGGAGAAAATCTGGGTTCGAAATTACCGGCGGTTTCGGTCAGTCCTGTTTGAGTGCTGCCGTCAACGTTCATTACGAAGATCTTATCGCCTCGTGTGAAAAGGATCTTGGTGCCGTCAGATGAAAATGATGGATATTGCTCGATCGCCGGATCGGTCGTCAGCCGCGTCTGGCTCGTGCCGTTCGCATTCATGATAAAAATGTCCGTATCAGCCGGTCCGGTCGACGAACGATTACTTATGAACGCTATCTTGCCACCGGTGGTAGGCCCGACGCAGGGATTTTGACTCGATAAACTATTGCGGGGCGTGGCCTGTGCAATAAAAAAATCATACCTGTTCAGGTCATTATCCGTACAGCCGTTCGATGCCCTGTTTACCGAGTTAGAAGTGGTAGCGCTCAAGGTCCGCAAGCCTTCGGAGCAATTTGCCGAAGATCCATAACCCACAAAGTCGACGATCGAAACACCCGTCGGACACGAAATGTTCAGCATGGTCGTGTTGTTGACCAACGCAACTTTTCCCGAGGTGGTGGCCAAATTGATCGACCCACTGGCGTCGGGAGTCGGGAGCGCATCACCCTCGGCGCCCACGGGGGCCTGCTGTTGTATGAGAAAATACTGCCCCGGCTGAATCATGACATTCGGCAATAGGGTAACCTCCCATGTGCTACCTCCGGGTGCCGCATATTGCACCGACCAACCGTTAACATTAGTGGCAACGGTGCCGCGATTGAAAAGCTCGATGAAGTCATGCGTGAAAGGAGCTCCGCTTCCACCACCACCGCCATAGATCTGGCTGATCACTATGTTTGGCGAAACATCCGGAGCGTTAGGGCTCTGAACAAGATTGCTTTCGAAAAAGCCGGTGTCTTCGGAGACAAACACGCTCCGTTCCGAGCTCTTAGAGATCGAATGACGGCGCACGCCGATTGTCTGCGATTGGTCCTGAGCTCTGCGCGCCAGACCGTCAGCAACCGGCCCGGCGACTGTCTTTCCTGATGTAGCGGGAGTGAACACCAAAATGCTTACAAAAGCGATGGCGACAAAAAACGACGAAATGGAAGATCTGGACATACGATTAGCTTTGTGCATTTTGGATTAACCCTTGGGAGAGAGATATTTACTTCTGAAGAAAGTTCTATTCAAGATACAGTTCTAGTTTTATTAACGAGGTTGGTTGAGTATATCGACGAAAACGGCGTAATGTCAAGAAATTTTGCCGCTGAGTGCCCCCTCACGCCCCCTAAAATAATGCTGTTAATAGCAAATGAAGATGTCCGGTTTTGTTAGCACATTATATGTCCGGTTTGGTGATTTGGAACCGGAGCGGCGAGCCGCTTTGGTTTCAAATCGCGGGTTGCGCTGATGGCAGGCTTTAATGGCCGGCCGTCAGGA
>JBGSWW010000182.1:0-2845 GCA_041751735.1 Pyrinomonadaceae bacterium
TCCGAGTCGCCAAAGGAAATGAGAAAAGCGGCGTAAGTACTAAAAAGTAAAATTCCGTTCGGGGAGAAGGCAAAACGTAGAACTCGCTTTTACTTTTGCCTTTTTCCTTTCTACTTTTGAGGGTACATGCGCAGGCGAAAAACAGGCATATTCTTCCTCATTCTCGGGATCATTCTGTCTGCCCTCGCGGTCGTCTTGAATATTGGCTGGATCCTGCTGAATTTGCGCGAGGTCGCGCTGCTCGTTTTCGGCGTAATTTTCTTCGCCATAATAATCACCGGCCTGATACTCAACACGATCTTCCTGCTCCGGGAGATACGCCGAAACGAACAGCACGATGCATTCCTCAATGCTGTCACGCATGAGCTGAAAACGCCGATCGCTTCGATCAAGCTTTACCTGGAAACTCTCAAATCGCGCGAACTCGCTCCCGAAAAACGTCAGGAATTTTACGACATAATGCTTGACGACAACGAACGGCTGCTCGGCACCGTCGAGCAGGTGCTGCAGGCGAGCCGAACGCGGGAAAAACAGCGGCAGTTGAATCTTGCGGAATTGGACGTTGCCGATCTGATCCGCGAGACCGTTGAAAGGGTGAGGTCGCGGCAGCATCTCGATGAGGCGGCGATAAGGTTCACGGCCCCGGCTGATGCCATCACCGTGCTCGGGGACAGAAGTGAGCTGCAAACGGCAATTACCAATCTCCTCGACAACGCCATTAAATACTCGCGCGAAGAACCCCGTATCTCGGTGAGGCTGACATCGTCGGGATCCGATGCCCAGATCTATATTCGCGATAATGGTATCGGGTTGTCCCGGGCAGACCTGAAACGCATATTCAAGCGTTTTTACCGGGTACACAATAAGTCGATCGAGGTAAAAGGCACCGGTCTTGGACTTCCGATCGTCCGCTCGATCATTGAACGTCACGGCGGAAAGATCAGAGCCGAAAGCCGCGGCGAGGGTAAAGGGACCACATTTATTATCCAGCTTCCTAAAATATGAAGGTACTGATAGTAGAGGATGAGGAGCACCTGGCGCAGGGATTGAAGTTCAATCTTGAGGCCGAGGGTTTTGATGCTGAGGTTTCAGGCGACGGGGGCGATGCTCTCGACCGCCTCGCAGGATCTACATACGATGCCGTAGTGCTCGATGTGATGCTTCCTACGGTCGATGGCTTTGTGGTGGCACGGACGATGCGTGGGCGCTCCGACTATACGCCGATCCTGATGCTGACCGCTCGGGGACGGCCCGAAGACGTGCTGCAGGGGTTTGACGCCGGAACAGACGATTACCTCGCCAAGCCATTTGATCTGAATATCTTCTTCGCCCGTCTGAATGGATTGCTCCGCCGCAGCCAGTGGGCCCAAACCCAACCGCAGAGTACACGTGGCGGGGCTGTCTTGATAAATGGGCGCAGCGTTGATCTCGAGAATCTCGAGATCAAGCATGCCGACGAGATCGTCCATCTCACGCTTATGGAGGCAAAGCTGCTTCAGTACCTCATCGACAACGAAGGCCGTCCAGTTTCGCGAAAAGCCATTCTCGAGGAAGTATGGGACCTACAGGAAGATACCGATACGCGGGCGATCGACAATTTCATCGTACGATTGCGAAAACACCTGGAAGATGAACCGAACAATCCGCGGATCGTGCAGACAGTCAGGGGTGTCGGTTACCGATTTGTTAAGCCGGAAGCTGATCGTGGATCTTTATCAGAATAGCAATGCCTAGCAAGGACCTTTATATTCTCACGCCATTTCTCGTGGAGTTCGAAACGCCACAACTCGATCTCGGGCGATACGGTCCGGGCAAAGAACTCAAAGTCTCGATGAAAGCTCCATGCCGGCGCCGCGAGGTAGACGAGGGCCGGTTTGTCGAGGATCTCGCGGCCTTCGAACAGGTCCGCAGCCGCGAGGATGCCGCGGCGGCGTTGAAGCTCGATCTTTCGCCAATAGTCGGCAGCTTGAAAAACCATTTCGCGGTCAGGCTGGGTCTTCAGCTCGATGATGATCAGACGGCCGTCACGCCGAAGAGCAAGGAGGTCGATCTTGTCGTTAGATGAACGAAACTGATTATAGATCGGCGAGAGGATCAGGTTGGCGTCAAGCAATGAGATGTTCTGCTTTAAGATCGACTCGAGCCATGCCTCAGGTGATGAGCGGTAGAGGTCGTGGCGTTTGTTGGCAGCGGAGTGGGATCGTTTCTCCTCTAGAAGTGAAACCAGATCAGTCAATTCAGCCCAAGTGTCGTCCGTCAGCATACGCCGTTCGCGTCCAATTCCGAACCATGCTTTCTCGCTGCCAGCCACAACCCGCACTCGGGCGAATGGCAACCCCCGAAACCTTATGGTTTGGCCGTTTCGCGAGTAAATTGCGTCGATCTCTTGAGGGGCAAGGGCCGATACCGCGGCGGTGGTCTCGGCAGGCGAGGCATCCGACGGAATGGAAAGCCTTTGTGCTTTCTGCCGCCAAAGATCGCGTAATCGCCGTTTGGGGATCTCTTTTAACTGAGACGGGTCAAATTTCCGATTCACCTCAAAGATCGTTATCTTGGCCTTCCACTGGTCTGTTAATAATGAATGGAGTTTCTGAGCATTTTGGGCCTGTCGCTTTTCGCAAATGATCCAGATATCCAGCACCGGACGATGCTTGCGCATCCCGAGCTTTTCGAGCCAGAGTATGGCGGCCGTAAAGATCGATTCCACAGTCAGCGATCCGGTAATATCGGCAACCGCAGCAATCGGCCTTTTGTCGGGCAGTTCCAGATTGATCTGGGCGAGCCGGCCGTTTTCGGCATTCAGTGACACTCTTCCGACCTTTATGCCAGGCAGATGGGATGCCGC
>JBGSWW010000183.1:0-18023 GCA_041751735.1 Pyrinomonadaceae bacterium
CGTCTCGTAATACTCAGACAGGACCTCGGCCATGCGAAGTATCTCACCGGTGCGGCTCGCCGCACCCGGCCTGGTTATTACAGCCCAGCCCAGCGTCACCACCGCCGCATCCTCCACAAAAGTAGAATCAGGATATTCCGCGTCCGCCTCCAGCCATCTGACACCAAGGCCTGCGGCCTCCAGTGCTTCACAATACGCACGATGCTGCTCCACAGCCCTTTCAAAATCCGGCCGCCCAAGCGAAACAGTCGTAAGCCCATCAGCAAAGTTAGCCGACGGCGGGCACACTATTGCTTTGGTAAAGTGGTTTTCCATAGTTAACGCTTCGCAATTTGTATCATCCAACCGATTAGAAGCACAACGGCTACCGGTCGATCTTTGGCCCCGATCTCGACGGTCAAAAAGCTTTCAAATCTTGAGTTTGTTTAACAACTCATCGCGGTCGATCTCCAAATGTTTCGAAACATCGTCGAGAATGCCTGCGAAGGTACCGACCCTGAGAGGGTTATGCATTGGAATAGTTATCTTATGCGTGCCGTTTTGCTCTGTGGTGAGACGAACATGGCTTCCGGTCTGGCGCGTTACCTCATACCCGAACTTGCCAAGGGCCCTGACGAGGTCCTTTCCCGATACATCGCGGGGCAATCTCACGCCGCCATGACCTCTTCGCTTACAAAGTGAAGCCTTATCAACGCTGGCTTCTCTCCGGCTTCGAAATGACAATCGACAGCTTCGCGAATATTAGCCTTCAGCGAACCGATATCGTCCGCCTCGGTAAATATCGACTCGCCAAGCGCCCGGGCGGTGTATCCCCCTTCAACCGCATCTTCGATGAGAAAAATGATCTCGTTCATCCGGGGAATTATATCAGAAAAAAGCTCCCCTCCTCACGGCGAAGGCGTCCCCCTCCAGAGCTATTGCTTCGTCACATCGCGACGCCTGACTGTAGCCGTGGGTCTTAACCCACGGTTACGACGCCGACAACGAATACGTCGCGTCAGCGACGATTGAAAGCTTCCCTCCTTACGAAGGAGGGGCCGACGCCGCTTCGGCGGACGGGGTGGTTCTCTTACAACGTTGAACCCCGTCATCCCAACAAATACGCCTCGTCAAAGTCGATATCGTGCAGCCTCAACAAGGATCGATATTCATCCTCGAACGATAGGCCCGCGTGATGCTCGCGTTGCCGTTTTATGTAATCCACGACCTCCGGAATCGCGGACTTCGACACTGAGAACGCCCCATACCCATCTTGCCACGCAAACGTCCTGAGCGCCGGAAATTCCTGATGTATCTACATCGAAGAATCTCCCTTGATCGCCTTCGCGGCCTGGCTTGTGGACATCGTGGTGGGCGTTCCGACGCAAACGTGAGCGTGATCCTCCATACCGCCCATCTGTATCGGCGTCATTCCATGCCGTTTCGCTATACCACCCATATAGGCCCAAACGCGTGTTTCGATGTCCTGGTTGATAAGTTTTTCTCTATTTTTTGTGCTGAAGACGAGATGCAGATATATCTGTGAGAATGTGTTTGCCATTGCGTGATCTCAATCGTCGCTGACGCGACGAGAAATGCTTGGGAACATCATACCGTGGGTCAAGACCCACGGCTACATTCAGACCATCGCTACGCGATGAAAAACGAATGTTCCAAGTCGCGATCCGCCGCATCGCGAAACCATCGATTCGACATCACAATGGATTATCGGGAGCCTTCATTCGTCGCTGACGCGACGAGAAATGCTTGGGAACATCATACCGTGGGTTAAGACCCACGGCTACATTCAGACCATCGCTACGCGATGAAGAATAAACGATCCACCGCTCGATTCGTCGCGTCAAGAAACGATCGATTCGACATCGAAATGGATCATTGGGGATATTCATTCGTCGCTGACGCGACGAGAATTGTTTGGGAACATCATACCGTGGGTTAAGACCCACGGCTACGATCATGCATCGCCATGCGATGAAGAATAAACGACCCACCGTGGCGATTCGCCGCATCGCGAAACCATTGATTCGACATCGCAATGGAATTATCGGAAGCATTCATTCGTCACTGACGCACCGGGAATTGGTTTGGAACATCCTTACCGTGGATCAAGACCCACGGCTACATTCAGACCATCGCTATGCGATGAAGAATAAACGACCCACCGTGGCGATCCGCCGCGTCAAGAAACGACCGATTCGACATCGAAACGGATTATCAGGCGGATTCATTCGTCGCTGACGCGACGAGCTATGCCGGGAACATCACACCGTGGGTTAAGACCCACGACTACATTCAGACCATCGGTACGCGATGAAGAATAAACGATCCACCGTCGCGATCCGCCGCGTCGAGAAACGATCGATTCGACATCGCAACGGATTATCGGAAGCATTCATTCGTCGCTGACGCGACGAGAATGGGTTTGGAACATCCTACCGTGGATCAGGATCCACGGCTACAATCAAACCATCGCTACGCGATGAAAGCCAAATGATCCCGGTCGCTTTTCTTCGCATCGCACCGCCTGATTTCCATCTCTCTAAGTCGCACTCCGAAGCCTGAATCCCACCACTTTACGTCGCATCGCGACGCCTGACTGTAGCCGTGGGTTAAGACCCACGGAAACGTAAATTCATGCCCCTTCTCGTCGCATCGCGACGCTTGACTGTAGCCGTGGGTCCTAACCCACGGAACGGGTCGAACCTCGGAAAGGGGCGTTAGTCCAGATCGATCAGTCGATTTTTTACCGCGCCTTCCAGTATCCTTAATTCATCAATTACGTCCGCGACAAACGATCTCCCAACCCGAAGAGCGATGCCGTTTCCCGAGTGATGAGCACCAACAAGGCGAAGAACTCTTCTCCGGAAATGGCCCTTCGCCGCGCTCTTTGGAAAGCTGGAATTCGTGGGTACCGTCTTCACCACAAACGAACTCCGGGCCGTCCCGATCTCGCTTTTATCGGAAAGAAAGTGGCCATCTTTGTCCCCGACTGCTTCTGGCATCGATCGTCACCACAGCCGTCTGCACCGCCTGCCCGTTCACAAAGCCCACCGCAAACACCGCAACTACGGCATAAACAAAAAAGATCGTTTCAACATACGTCAGGATGAGGCCCGTTTTAATTTTGGTTCGACCGGCGACGAGTTCTTGTCACCAAGGTTGCGTTTTCACTCTTCTGAAGCTATTTTCTAGTCACCATGGCACTCCTATCTATTTGGGCATCGAATCCAGAGGCAGTCTTAGAATTTTCGATAGAGCAAGTCGTTGCAACAGCCGGTAACGGAAAGTTATTGGATAACAGCGATTGTTCGAACGAACTCAGAGCTTTCTTATCTCAAGTTAGGTCCGAAAAACTCGCTGAATATGCGGACGTGTGCCTGACGTCAAGTTTTGCCAATAGCGGGAAGGTTTTACAAGACATCGTGAACGAATTAGGACGCCGCTTGGACTATGAGGTCACGAATGGGCGTTATCAAGGAGTTCAAGGCAGCATCGGCAACGACGGACTTTGGGAAAGCCCAGAGGGTCACCAAATCCTAGTCGAAGTTAAGACAACTGATGCATACAGCATCTCGTTGGACACGGTTGCCCGCTATCGCAACTTACTTATCGAGGAAAATCAAATCGGCGACAAGAGTTCGATGCTCTTAGTTGTCGGACGGTACGATACGGGCCAACTCGAAGCTCAAGTAAGAGGTTCAAGGTACGCGTGGGATATGCGGCTTATTAGCGTCGACTGGCTGCTGCATTTGGTGAATCTGAAGGAAAATACTGAAGACGAGAACACTAGCGCAAAAATCCGAATGGTTTTGGTGCCGATGGAGTATACACGACTCGACACGCTTGTCGACGTTATGTTTGCGACCGCTAAGGATGTCGAAAAAGCCAACACGATTGAACCCGTTTTTGAGGAAGATAAGGCAGGGCCGAGGGAAAAGAAATATAGCTTTGATTTTACCGATAGTGCGGTACTGGACAAAAAGCGCGAGGAAATACTTAATGCGGTCGGCGACGCTCACGGTGTAAAGTTAATCAAAAAGAGCCGAGCGATGTACTGGAGTTCGGACCGACAGTTCAGAGTTGCCTCGACGATTTCGAAACGTTACGAAAAGGGCGCTTGGAATTCGTACTGGTATGCTTACCATCCCTCATGGCAAGAATTTCTCTCGAAGGCATTGACGGGGTTCTTCGTGCTCGGTGGCATGGATTTGAGAATTGCCTTCGCAATTCCATTCGATGTAATTGAAAGCAAAGTCGAGGAATTTAATATAACCACGAAAGCGGACGGAAGTATGTATTGGCACATTTTCATAAGGGACAATGGGCCTGACAAATACATTCTTTTGGGCTCAAAAACAGGTAATCACTTGGACCTCTCCCCTTACATGATCAAACTCGAAAAATAATAGAAGAACGGTTAATCCAATCTATCCAAAATTAAGATGATCCCCCAAGGCCCAGATATCTCAGAAGCGAATCAAAGTTGTCGCGATGGGCTATCAGGTTTTTACGGATCTCAACACATTTATCGTGATCGAAATAGAAGTCTTCTTTCCCGAATTGACCTTTCAAGGACGTCTGTCCGTCCTCCGTAACCGCCTTCGCATGAGCAAACTTATTTCTTATATCGATCACCTGGTCATTGTAGGTACTATTAAACTGTAGAATCTGTGTGAGTTCGTCGGACCTCTCGCTTTTGTTCAATGCTTTGAGCAAATCGCGGAATATCCTCCATTTTCGGAAAGCTTCAACAGATTCAAAGCTATCATCGAATCCCATGTCGCCGAGGTTCTTTCGGAAGCTAGCGCTTCGCTGCTCGAGAACATCACATACATTCTCGGTCAGCATCTTGATTTTGGTTTCATGACTCAGATTAAGCTTCTCGTTCACAAGGTATAGAACGATTTCTCGGATAAGAACATCAAGCTCACTCGTTTCCGATGTAATTAGCCCTCGAGTCGCAGTCAATTCTATTAAGCGTTCGACGGTCAAATCTATGGTCGATTCGATTTTTGCAATCAAAGTTTCCCGTCCAAGATGAATTGAGATACGGTCAATGTTCTTTAATTTATCGCGCAACTCCTCACTGGTGGTAGACCCAACCTTTGCCGTGTAAAATAGGATTTCGGTCTGATTGTCTCGGTCTCGAATACTCTGAACAACAGCAACGCCGTCCGTACTATCGAGATTGTAATCTGAAACTATTAGATCAAAACGATGTTCGTCAAGCGCCGCCGCTAAACCGTCGTCGCCTAATAAGGTATGAATCCCTGGCCGAAATCCTAGGTCAGAAATATAGGAACGCAAACTGTCAACCTCACCACGGTCTTCGTACCCGGGAAGATCGTTGTCAATCCAGAGCACGTTGTAATCTAGTCTCATACTATTTCGTAAACGTAATAAAGAACTGGGCGCCCTTTTTTGCGGATGGATTTACAACAATATCCGCCTTCATTTTCTCCAAGAGCTCTTTCACATGAAATAATCCTAATCCTGATCCGTGTCTGGTGGTTGTAAAACCAAAATCAAAAATTTTCTCGATGTATTCGGGCTTGATCCCTTTTCCGTCATCTCTGACGCTCAGCTTAACCGAGTCCTCGGATGGTTCAGCCCACTCAAACCAGACTTTTTTCGCGCCGGCCTCTTTCTTTGATGCATTACTGATCAAATTGTCCAGTATCATAACCACCTCGATCGGATTGAACTTCAACTGAAAATCGGCTTTTGGCGGAGCGACGATGTCAATATCAACGAGCTCCCGATTGCTTCTCAGATCCTCACGAAGTTTGTAGACGTTTTCCAGATATTCGTTTATGAAACCGATGATATCTTGCTCGATTGTATTGGAGTGGGCATCAAAATTGACCTTTCGAAAATACTTTGTGAACGAGGTAATTTTTTGATTCTCGGCACTTATCCGCTTGACGATCTTAAGGATTGATTCCATGTCTCGCCCTTCCTGGATAGCTTTGACTAATTGAGTCAAATCGGTCTTTATAAAGTTAGTCGTGAGGCCAATATGATGAAGGATACTCTCAAGGCTTTTTGTATCGTCGCTAATCTCGTTTTTGAGAAAATTGTTCTGCCCAACTACATACTTTAGAGTATCCTCCGCTTTGTCCGCCCTTGTCCGATCCTGACGAGCATCCGCTCGGATCTTATCGACAGCTCTGCCGATCTTTTCGGCCTCCTTGACGATCGCTGGGTTTTTTGAATTTACTCCAATGCGCGAAATGTTCCGAACGATTTTATCGACGTTCTTCCCCTGTTTTTCATCCAGGATTTTCAAGAAATCCTTGTCGTAATCGATGCTGATAACGTCGTCGGACTTGATAAACCCGGTGATGATCTCAAGTATTTCTAATTTGACATCTTTTGCCAGTAATTCCCGCTGAATCGTCTCGCCTAAATCATCCAATTTCGGATCACCCCATCGGATTACATTGACTACATAATTCTCTAGGCGCCGAAGTACGAAGTCATAAAAGAACTCGATCAACTGATTGTAGGTCTGGGTTTTTTCCAAACCTCGGTCTCGACTCGACGTTTCCCTGAGTTCCGGATTCTCACCGTCAATCTCGATGCGGCCGATTAAGTCGCGGGTACCGAGAAACCGGTTATAGCCCTGCTGCTTACGACGGTTGATACCTAATGTGTCTTCGTATTGTTCGCCAAACGGATAAACCCGAAACCCATTTTTGTAAAGGAAAATCGAACCGTATTCCACGGAGGGCAGGCCCATGGCCTTACTAAAATTTAGCTTCGCGGACCTATTAAGTTGAAATAGATGTGCGCCGACATTGTGGAGTAGGTCATACGGGTTTTTTTCCACTAAAGTGTAGATTCGATCCCCGCGATCTTCGAGGATGGAAGTGATATGCTCGCCATCTTCCGAGATTTCTACATTTAGACTTGTAGTCTTGATCTTAAGGTTTTCAAACAGGTCATTAGTAACAAAACCGTTGATCCGATTAAGGGGATTCTCTTCTCGCCTATCAGCCGCTAGCTCACTAATAGCGACCAGCTTGATACGGAAATTACTGCTATCATTCCCCTGTCCCGGATTTATGAGCTTGGCTAATGACTTCTTTAAGTTCAAAAGTCGATTTCGATCCCACAGGTCTCGAAGTCCCGTGATTTCGAGGGTTGTGCCAAACTCCTTTGAAGGACCGCGTGTTTCGAGGATCGTATCCACCTTTACAAACTCATTCTTGGCGTCAAGCTCGAAATCTTGCCAATCTACTTCGAGGGTTTCGATTTTCGCATCTTTTTCATCTTTGACCGTTGTCAATAATAAGCGACTCCCGAGCCTGTCGCACGAGAATCGACCAATACCTTTTGCTCCAGCAAAAAACCGATTCACGCGAATTCGATTTCGGTAGTCTTCGTTCTCGGTGCCTTCTCTCTTGGCTGAATAGGCGACAAATAGCCATTTGTTTTGCAAGTCGTCCCGGTTCATCCCTTTGCCGTCGTCACGAATGGTAATTTTTCCGATTTCTGGAACATCTTGGTTTTCGAAGACGATTTCAACCTTTGTGGCATTCGCATCGAACGAGTTCTTCACCAATTCGAAAACGGCAATAAACTCATCGGTGATTAGTTCTTTGCCGATGATGTTTTTGAGGCCCGAACTAATCCGAAATGGAACCTTATTCATTGTTACGTGAGAATACTTCTGAGAGCTAAACCCGACAGTTCGCCAAACAAAGGGGGGATCGCGTTTCCGACCTGCGAGTATCTGGGCACTTGGCGCCTTCGGCGATCGCCGCCAGTCGTGTATCTGCCTCGAAATTCATACCAGTCAGGGAAACTCTGGATTCGAGCGTATTCCCGCACGGTTAGAATTCTTGCTTCGGAATAGTGAATCGAGTCATCGGGGTGACTTGTAAGTGTTGGACATTTCTCGTCTTGATCCAGCGCTATAAGGCGGTGCTTTGTGATTCCGAATTTCTGACGGATTTCTTTGTCTATGTCTCGGTTACGGGACGAGTTCTCCAGAATGTACGACATTCGGTCTATCGTGTCGTTATTGTGTTTCGCGAAACGGTGACTATCGGGAATCTCGGTTTGGGATCCCCTTCTCAAAAAAACCTGATAAGCGTTGGTCGTTGGCACGTAATGGCCGGACTCGAACCCTTTGAAATCTGGGCACTCAGCCTTCCCATTTGCCATTAACAAATCTGAAATCGCGTCGCCCAGGTTGGGGTTTTCCGGCAGAGCCTTTTTGGTAAGAAATTCTTTCCTATTCTTGGATATGTAGTCGAAGAATTTCTTTACCTTTGACCGACGATAGTTAGCATACTTTTTCTGAACTCCAACGAGGATGAACCTGGTTCTTTTCTGAGGGATGCCATAATCCGCGAAATTGATCAATTCGGCCTCCAGGTAGTAGCCAGCCTTATCTAGCTGACTACGAACATACTCAGAATAGATTCTCCCTTTCTCCCTGTTCTTCTTAAACTCGAGTGTGAAACCTTTCACGTTCTCGAAAAAAATGATCTTAGGCTGGACCAGTTTGATGAATCGAACATAAGAATTGATTAATTCGTTTCGTTCATCTCCTTCTTCCCGTCGGCCTACCATGGAAAAGCCTTGGCACGGTGGGCCGCCAACAACCAAGTCAACAGTACCCCGAAGACTCACCAATTCCTCTTCGTGATCATTCATGACCGTATCGATATCAAGGTTGGTTTTCTCTAACCAATCCACCCACGAAAAGTGTTTCTTTTTATCTATTAGATTGTGCTTAAGAGTTTTGAAAGCGTCTTCCGATTTTTCAATCGCTAATAGGCCTTTCCAGCCTGCATTATACAGACCTAGGGAAAGTCCGCCGCAACCAGCGAAAAGGTCGATGTAGGAAAAATTGTGGTCCACTTATCTCCTGACACAGAATATAGCAGTATGTCAATAGGGTGACAAGACAGAAGTTCTAACTAGTAGCGTTATGCACGACGATTGTTTTAAGATTTACAGACTGATCTGAAATCGCTTAGAATTTACCAGTCTCTATTTTCCCAATTTCTGAATTAAAAAAGGATCTACAAGTTATGTTAAAAGTACGCCAGGCGTTTTTTGGTGCGGGTCTGTATGGGGCCGCGGTTTTGTTGAGTGTTGGTTTTGCGGCCGCGTCCGTAAAGGCCCAGGATGTGACGTTTGCGGAGGGGACGGCGGTTTCGCTGGTTTTGGCGAAGGACGTTTCGAGTAAGACGGCGGAGCGTGGCCAGGCGGTCAACTTCACGGTTGACGAAGATGTGACGGTCGACGGCCGGGTGATCATAGAGAAAGGCACGCCGGCGGTGGGCAGCGTCATTTATGCCGAAAAAGGCGGCTACATGGGCAATTCGGGCAAGCTCGCCGTACAGGTGGAATCCACTACGACCGTTGACGGCCAGCCGCTCCGCCTCAATGCTGCAAAGGGTAGCGAGGGCAAAGACAAGTACGGCACCGTGACGGCACTTTCGATCGTCGCCGGTCCCTTCGCACTGTTAAAGAGGGGCGGGGAGACCGTCGTAAAGGAAGGCACGAAGATCACCGTGTACGCGGGCGAAGGGCGTACATTCCGGATCGAGGGCGACACGCTTGTGGCCGTCAAGACCGATGCTCCGGCCGCGGGTGCTTCGGATGAAAAGGTGACGCTCTATATTTACCGGCCCAAGAAATTCGTCGGCAGCGCGCTTGAGCCTTCGATATTTGTCGACGGCACCGAGCTCGCGAGGATGGATAACGGCCGGTTCTTCGTGGTCAAGCTCGCACCCGGCAAGCACATCGTCCACATGACCGACGAAAAGAAAGGCTATGAGCTCAACATGAACGCCGGCCACACATACTATTTCCGCGTCGGCATCGAAGCCGGAATGTGGAAAGGCGGTGGCAAGATCCTGCTCGAAGACAATGACAAGGCGGCCGCCGAGGTTAAAAAGCTAAAACCCCTCGACGCCGAAAAGATCAAAGACAAAACCATGGTCGTCGCCAGCTAGCTCGTTGAAGACTTTGGCCCGCGAAATACGCGAAATAGGCGAAATGAAGATCGACCTGGGTTTTCGGGGTTCCTTTTTTCGCGTCCTTTCGCGTAATTCGCGGGCAGTTCTTTCTTTGCGAACTTCGCGGCTCGACGGGAAACCAGCCTTTCGCGGGCAATTCTTTCTTTGCGGACTTCGGGGCTTTGCGGGAAACCAGCCCTTTTCTCCCGCCAAGACGCCAAGACGCAAAGGAGAACCAAGCCGGAATCACGGCCATCTAAAGCCTTTTTGCCCACGAAACACGCGAAATATGCGAAAAGAAGATCGACGCAGTTTATGGGTGCCTTTTTTCGCGTCCTTTCGCGTAATTCGCGGGCAGTTCTTTCTTTGCGAACTTCGCGGCTCTTCGGGAAACCAGCCTTTCGCGGGCAATTCCTTCTTTACGGACTTCGCGGCTTTGCGGGAAACCAGCCCTTCTCTCCCGCCAAGACGCTAAGACGCAAAGGAGAACCAAGCCGGAAAACAGTCAGCCCTCTTTAGCATTTTTGCCCGCTAAACACGCGAAATAGGCGAAATGAAGATCGACCTGGGTTTTTCGGGGTTCCTTTATTCGCGTCCTTTCGCGTAATTCGCGGGCAGTTCTTTCTTTGCGAACTTCGCGGCTCGGCGGGAAACCAGCCTTTCGCGGGCAATTCTTTCTTTGCGAACTTCCCGGCTTTGCGGGAAACCAGCCCTTCCCTCCCGCCAAGACGCTAAGACGCAAAGGAGAAACAAAGCCGGAAACAAGCAGCATGCGCTTCTTTTCGAGTGTTTCGCGTATTTCGCGGGCAATTCTCCTTCAAAAAGTTATGCCAAATGTGCCAAATGATACAAAGTGTGACAAGTGGTATTTCGGAGTGATCGGAAATGCGCTAGCCTGTTGCGGTGATGGTTCCTTGGTCCAACCTCGGAACCTGGATCTTTGAAAAACAGGAAACTATTTTTTTAGATCTTCCTCCAGCGCATTCGCTCATCCATTCAGTGAAACACGTTACGCGTTTTCTTAAAAATGGGACAAACGGGGTTAAGTTACTCACCGGCAATGACTTATCTGTCCCATTCGCTGTCCCACGTGGGACCGGATACGAGCGTTTTCGAGGTTTTTATGGGCAATTCCGGGATACCGACCCGCCAAAAAGCGTTAGAATGGTGTGATAAGTAGGGGGAATCTAAATGGTAAAGATATTGATCGGCATCGTGGCTGCCTTCGCGATAGGATGTTCGACGGCGGAGAACACCTCGAACGTTTCGAACGTCCAAACCGCGAATGTCAATTCCAAATTCTCGACCACTAATACCGTGACGGTTACGGCACCGGCGATACCGGAAAGCCAGCTCGCGAATACGGGCTCGTCGGCGGGTGCCAGGACCTTTATCGACGGTTCGCAGATCGTCGGCAAGGATGTCGAGCCGGGTACCTACAGGACGCGTGCCGGCACCGGCAACTGCAGGTGGACGCGGAGGTCGGGCTTTGCGGGCGATGCGGCTGACGTTTTGGCGACCGGAACGGCAGGGGGGCCGGCGATTGTCACGATAAGATCGACGGACAAGGGTTTCGAATCCGCCGGCTGCGGGCTGTGGACGTCGGACCTCTCGACGATCACCGGAAGCCCGACCGCTCCGTTCGGCGACGGCGATTACATGGTCGGAACCGACATCGCCCCCGGCACCTGGAAAGCTCAGGACGCAAAAGGTTGCTATTGGGCACGCGTCAAGGACTTTACGGGCGAGCCCGCCGACACCATCGGCAATGCAAACGGCAGCGGCATCGTTACGATACAGAAGTCAGACAAGGGCTTCGTGTCGTCGGGATGCGGATCGTGGACGTTCGCGGGTGATGCCGAGCGGTAAAGCGCGCAGCTCATATCGCGGCTCCTTCGTACCGCTACCGTACGTTACCTATCAATAGACCCGTCGGAAATTGATATCATTACCCTGAATGGCGAATGACGTGAATGAGCACCTCTCCGGAATGGAGGGGGCAAGGATCTCGATCTGGCGGCTCGGCGGCATGCCGCCGCTCGAACTGCTTCGGCGCGTTTGGCACGAGCTTTACGAGGGCGGCCTTCTCTCGCATGCTGCCGCACTGGCGTTCTACTTCTTTTTTGCCATCTTTCCCCTACTGCTGATCATTGCGACGCTGATGGCGTATTTCGGCGAGATCGGCGTCAGGCTGCAGTCGAGTCTGCTGAAGTTCCTGAGCCAGATCGCTCCGCCGTCTGCTTTCGCACTCGTAAATACGACGCTTGGCGAATTTAAGCAAGCCGAGATCGGTCTGAAATTCTGGCTGGGGCTCGCTTCGGCTTTATGGCTTGCCTCCCTGGGTATCGCCGCTCTCGGTGAATCGCTCAACGTTATGTACGGCGTTAGGGAAACGCGGGCGTGGGTCCGCGCGCGGCTGGAGGCCGTCGCCCTCACCGCGATCCTGATGACGCTGATCGTCTTCGCACTGCTCCTGATCCTATATGGGGGCGAGATCGGAGAGAGTGTGGCCGTCTATTTCGAAAGGGGTCCGCTATTTACAGCAATATGGACTCTCGTCCAGGGGCCGCTCGCGATCGTTTTTGCGCTTCTCGCCTTTGCAATGATCTACTATTTCTCGCCCGACCTGAAGGAGCAGAATTGGTACTGGATCACGCCCGGTTCGCTGGTTGGGGTGGCTCTGTGGGTTTCGGTCTCGCTGCTTTTTCGCGTGTACCTGCAGCATTTTGACATGTACAGCCGCAATTACGGTTCGCTCGGCGCGGTTGTAGTGCTCCTGCTTTGGTTTTACCTCTCCGGGGCCGCTATCCTGCTCGGCGGCAAGATCAACGCCGAGATCGAGAACGCCGCCGCCAAACGTGGTGCTACCGATGCCAAACTGCGGGGTGAGAAAGAGCCGGGCGGGTAGTGGCAGTGAGCAGTGGACGGCGTTTCGAATGACATTCGGACTCTGTGTTAATTTCAACACTTATGGCAGAAAGAAGGGAAAAGTTTGAGACTTCCTCGGGGATAGAGGTGCCGAATGACTTCAACCCCGTGAACACCTCTCCGATCGATTACGTCGAGGACCTCGCAGCGCCGGGCGAATTCCCTTTTACCCGAGGTGTTCGGAGGAATATGTACCGCGGGCGTTTCTGGACGATGCGGCAGTATGCCGGTTTTGCTACTGCCGAAGAGTCGAACGCTCGGTACAAGTACTTGCTTTCGCAAGGCACCACCGGGCTGAGCGTCGCGTTTGACCTGCCGACGCAGATAGGGCTCGATTCTGATGATCCTCTTTCGGCAGGAGAGGTCGGCAAGGTCGGCGTTGCCATCGACAGTCTCGACGATATGCTGACACTGTTTGACGGGATACCGCTCGATCAGGTGTCGACCTCGATGACGATCAATTCAACGGCGTCGACGCTTCTTTGCCTCTATCTGGCGGTGGCGAAGAAGCAGGGTGTGCCGCTCCATAAGGTGAATGGAACCATCCAGAACGACATTCTTAAGGAGTACATCGCCCGCGGCACCTACATTTATCCGCCAAAACCAAGTTTGCGGCTGATCACCGATACGTTCGCATTTTGCGCCGCCGAGGTGCCAAATTGGAACACCATCTCGATCTCGGGTTACCACATTCGCGAGGCCGGCTCGACCGCTGCGCAGGAGCTGGCCTTTACACTGGCCGACGGTATCGCCTACGTCCAGGCAGCGATCGATGTCGGACTGAAGGTGGACGATTTTGGCCCGCGGCTCTCGTTCTTTTTCAATGCTCACAACGACCTGCTCGAGGAGATCGCCAAATTCCGGGCGGCACGCCGCTTGTGGGCAAGGATCATGAAAGAGCGATTTGGCGCCAAGGACCCGAAATCGCTCGCACTAAGGTTTCACACCCAAACCGCCGGCTCTACGCTGACGGCACAGCAGCCCGAGGTGAATGTCGTCCGCACTACCATTCAGGCCTTGGCCGCGGTGCTCGGCGGGACGCAGAGCCTGCATACAAATTCGCTCGACGAGGCGCTCGGACTGCCAACCGAACACGCCGCACGAATCGCTCTCCGTACCCAGCAGGTCATCGCCCATGAATCCGGCGTCGCCAACACAGTCGATCCACTAGCGGGTAGCTATGCCATTGAGGAAATGACAACGCAGCTCGAAAAGATGGCAGTCGAATATATCGAGAAGATCGATGCCATGGGCGGCATGCTGCGGGCGATCGAAACCGGTTACGTACAGGGCGAGATACAAGAGTCGGCGTATCAGTTCCAGCGGGCCGTAGAAACGGATGATGCCGTGGTCGTCGGCATGAACCGTTTTCAGATGGAAGAAGAGGTCCCGATCCAGGTGCTCCGGGTCGATGAACGCCTCGAACACGAGCAGATCGCACGTGTAAATGCCGTTCGAGCCCGTCGAGATGCCCGGGCTGCCGATTCTGCTCTCGCCGCTATCGAGGCCGCGGCCGCCGGTACCCAAAATCTCGTTCCCCTGATCCTGACCGCTGTCGAAGCCGATGTTACAGTCGGCGAAATTTCAGGACGGCTGCGAAATGTCTGGAGAGAATACCGGGAGTCTATCACGGTTTGATCCGGTCTCAGGGAACAAACTTTTTTCTGGCAAGCGTGGTTTAACTATGTTATTATCGTCAAGTAGGCCGGTCCCGGCTTGCGCCCACTTATCTACTCTCACACGGATATCCCACCTTATATGGACAAATTAAACGAGTATTTACAGCGGCTGTTGTCGTCATGCAGCGAAGAGCTTCGCCTCGAACCCGACAAGAACCCTTACCTGGTTTCGCATGGCGGAACTACCGATGTTGCCAATGTGCCGCTACTTGGAACTCAGATCGGAACGATGATCTTCCCGCTGATCCCGCCCGGCGCCAAGGCTTCGCTGCCGAACCGGCCCGAAATTGAATTTGTCCATCCGAATAACCTCGGGAATTTTAATTTCACGGTGCAGAAATCACCGGCTGGTTTTGTTGTGACAATACGTCCGATGATAACTGACGCAGGAACTTACACCCCGCCGGTCAAACCACTTCCTGAGGCACCTCCGGAAATACAAAACTACTCGGTGCCCGAACCAGTCCTTGAAACATTTTCAGCCGCGGTGACGGCCGAACCGTATGAGCTCGAAACCACGTCGGGCGTCTATGACCTTTCCTCCGACAGCTCTGTAAATAACGCAACGCTGAACGATCTTCTATTCGAGGATAAATCGACGGCACCGGAATACGTGCCCTCCTATGACGACCCGCCGCTCGAACTAATATCGTCGAATGACCCATCGTATCAGACTGTTTTCTCGGCAAATGCGGAATATGAGCCGCCCGGACGCCGCAATGATTTGGCCCCTGGCGAGTATCAGCCTCCCGAAATAGACAATATGTTCACATCTAATGCTCCGGCTCCTGAACCGGCAAGGCCCGAGCCGCCGCCTTCACAACCAGCGGCATATTCTCCTCCTCCGCCCGCTGCCGAGGCCGCTTATGTTCCCGCGCAGCCGGACGCCGGGGAGGCCGCAAGGATGGATTCGCTATTCACCAAAATGGCAGAGATGGGAGCGTCGGACCTGCACCTTTCGGTCAGCATGCCGCCGCTGGTCCGTGCCGACGGCAAGATCAAACAGCTCGAATCAAGCCAGGGGCCACTCACGGCGGACGCAATGCGGACTCTGCTGACGTCCATTATGCCGCCGAAGAACCAGGAGGAATTCGCCCGCAGGCACGACACTGACTTTGCATACGAGATACCGGGGCTCGCCCGTTTCCGCTGCAACGTCTTTATGGACCGCAAAGGTATGGGCGGCGTTTTCCGTATAATCCCTACTAAGATCCTCACCGCCGAGCAGCTCGGCCTTCCAAAGGCCATCATGGATCTTTGTTCGCTTTCCAAAGGCCTTGTGGTGGTTACCGGTCCGACCGGTTCGGGCAAATCGACCACGCTTTGCGCAATGGTCGATTCGATCAATAAGTCTCGCGAAGACCACATAATCACGATCGAAGATCCCATCGAATTCGTCCATGATAACCATAAATGTCTCGTCAATCAACGCGAGGTGCACAATCATACCGACTCGTTCAAAGACGCTCTGCGAGCGGCGCTTCGCGAAGATCCCGACATCCTGCTAGTAGGCGAAATGCGTGATCTCGAAACCATCTCGATCGCAATCGAAACTGCGGAGACGGGTCACCTCGTATTCGGCACGCTGCATACAACCACCGCTCCGTCTACCGTGGACCGCATCATCGACCAATTCCCCGCCGACCGCCAACAGCAGATCCGCGTGATGCTTTCGGAATCGCTAAAAGGCGTGATCGCCCAGACCCTTCTGCCCAAGAAAGGCGGCGGCCGAGTCGCGGCGCTGGAGATCCTGATCGTCACACCGGCCATATCGAACCTTATCAGAGAAGGCAAGACCTTCCAGATCCCGTCAGCCATGCAGACCGGCAAGAACCATGGAATGGTCATGCTCAACGACGCTTTGTTCGCTCACGTCCAGAACGGTACTGTGGAGCCGCGAGACGCATACATAAAGGCCGTGGACAAAACCGGCTTCGAGACAATGCTGACGCGAGGCGGATTCAAGCTGTAGATCGTCTGAGGCCAAATTCTAAGGCACAATTGAACTTAGTCTTCAGCATTCATGCCTCGACCGAGGTGATCGCGGGGCCCCTATTTGGCTGAATAAACATCGGTTCGCCGGATACCTATGGTGTATCCTCAAGTGACTTTTTAGCATCTCGCGCAAATTCTCAAGTTTTCCTCAAGGCTTAAAGTTTAGATTAGTTACAGACAACAAGAGGAACGCTCGGCAGATAGCCGGACGTAAGAGCAAGGGGGAACCTCGGGCAGGCCTGAGGCAAAGAAAAGGACACAAGGGTCGGGGGGCCAGGTGTCCTTTTCTCCTTTATATCCAAACCCGCAAGAAGAAGAAAAACTCTCAAAAAGTGTCCCGGCCGGGACACTCTGGCCGGGCTTATCTGAATTCATTGCAACAGATACAGGAATCACTCACTGTCCCGCAGTATCGCCGAAGTTGTGTAATACATTGTATTACAGGCTGATCATAGTGCCGATCCCCTCCAAAAGAGCAGAGCCATTATGGTCTACAACAACGAATCATGACCCAACAACCGACAATAAAGACCACCTATCCACGATCAAACAATTATCAAACATCAGAGCGGCGACCCGGAACTTTGAACCTGAACCCGGAATCCTGGCCCGCCACCGCTACAGGCTAACCCGTTTTTTGAGTTTTCGGGTAGTCCATTTGGCGTACTTTGTAGCGGTTGTCGCATTTGGCGTAACATTTTTCTTTACGAAGGCACATTTCCCCAGGCCTCCAGCTCGACTACTCGGCTGTAACCGTCGGCGGCGGAACTCACTACCACGCGGATCTTCGTGGTCGTGACCGCTGTAAATGTGAATTGCCTCCAGGCCTTATTATTTCCCGTTACCGCCCCTCCGGTCACCGTTACCCAGGACGCACCGTTCCAGTACTGGACCTGGAAATCAATGAGCGAGAACAGGCTGGTCGTGGTGGTCATATCCGGGGGCGTGGTGTTGGTATAGTCATCAAGGACGGAGAAGACCGATATTTCGTCGATGGACTTCGTGCCGTTAAAGGTGACTGTAAGCTCGTCCGTGTATACGCCCGGATCATTGTCTTTCCACGCACCGCCGATCGCCCACACGCGGCTGCCGTCGATCGCATTGGAGGCCGGATTAAGCTCGGTAGATCCGGTTGCGACCCCGCCATTAGTGGAAAGAGCATGATTGGTACGCACAGGGGGCGGTGGAGTCCCTCCTCCCCATGCCTCTAGTTCAGCTATCCGTGTGTACCCGTCAACAGAGGCGCCATTCACGACGATCCTGACCGCGGACGTCTCTATTGGATCGAAGGTGATCTTGACCCACGCTTTATTGTTTCCCGCCACGGTCCCGCCGGGTATCGGCAGCCAGTTGGCACCATCCCAATACTGTAGCTGGAAGTTGACGAGCGAGAACTGCGTTGTCGTCGTTGTTTCGTCCGGAGGTGTTGTGTTCGAATAAT
>JBGSWW010000184.1:0-41449 GCA_041751735.1 Pyrinomonadaceae bacterium
CTTGTTAGTGTTGAATGGGGATAGCCGTTAAGTTGTTGATTCTAAGCAGTTGTGAGCAGTTTTGACAAATTATACAAACCTACCTAAATCGCTTGGGGTGCGAGAGGTCGCTAGTTCAAATCTAGTCGTCCCGACCAACAAATAAGATCCTCGGTTCTATTCGGGCCGGGGATTTTCCGATGGAGGGTCATGCTCTGCCGCACTTGTTTCCTCACTCCCAGGATAGGTCTTTGCCCTGAGCCTAAGCACTAAAAATTGATCAAAAAACACGATCGCGCCGGCAATGACAATGAGTAAAGCGGCCATTATTGGAGCCACTGTGAATGTGGAGTCGGTCATTCCCGCCGCGTTCTTGTAGCCGAGAAGTGCCCTGTCCAGCCAGAATGCCCGGATCAATACGAATGCCTGAAAATAAAGCAAAGTTCCCCAGATCGGCCATAAACGGCCGGAGATCCATAAGATAGAATTGGCCAGGATAAGTAAAATAGACGCCGAGAGCCATAAAAATGGCCATGAAAGACCCGCGTGGTATTCGTACCCCGCCACCGCACTGACAGGCGAACCAATGCTGCCGAGCCAACTCCATGAATAGAGAGAGAAGAAACTCATCACAGCGATCGAAACAGCAAGCAAAACGATATATGACTTGATCAGCATAACGGAGGTTGTAACACAGGCTTGGCCAAAAAGAAAAGGCTGCGACTAATGCCGCAGCCGGATAAAATAGCGAATCACCGCGTTTTACGGCCTGACCGTAACATAAACGGTTTGGCCATTGCGGGTGATCAGCAAAAGAAACGGTTTGTCACCGGCTCCATCGAGTGCGGCTCTGACGTCTTCCATAGTGGTGATCGGCTTTCGGTTGATCTCGAGAATTACATCTCCGCGGGATATTCCTGCCTCAGCCGCAGGGCCGCCAGGGTCGACATCGGTCACTGCCATCCCGCTTTGGCCTGATTCCAACCCGAGTCGCCGACCCGATTGCGGGGTGATAGGTTCCAGACTCAAACCGAGTTTGCCTCCCTGGTTCTCGGGAGATTGACCAGTGCCAGGACCCTCTTCTCCGGGATTCGCTCGTTTCGAATCCGAAGCTTCAAACTCATCGAGAGTCGCCGTAAACTCCCGCGATTCTCCATCGCGAACAACGGTCAGTTTGATCTCGGTGCCAGGAAGTGTTCCAGCTACTTTGTTTCTCAGAACATTACTATCCTCGATCTTATCGCCATTTATGGCAGTTATGATGTCACCGCGCTTTACCCCGGCTTTATCTGCAGCGCTGCCAGTTCTGACGTTACTTACGAGGATCCCGGCCCTCTCTTTAAGATCCAAAGCCTGAGCAGTATCATCGGTAATGTTTTGTATATTAATTCCGAGCATGCCCCGACGTACTTTCCCGTCTTTTAGAAGCTGGTCCATTACCGTTCTGGCCATATTTGATGGGATGGAAAAGCCTATGCCAATGCTTCCTCCGGAAGGGCCGCCAGACAGGATCTGAGAATTTATTCCAATTAACTCGCCGGCCAGATTTACTAGAGCTCCGCCAGAATTTCCACGGTTGATCGGAGCATCCGTTTGAAGAAAATCTTCAAAACTCCCATCGCTTAGGCCGGTTCGGCGCCCTTTAGCTGAAATTATTCCGGCCGTAACAGTCTGGCCAATTCCAAGCGGATTTCCGATAGCGAGTACGATGTCACCAACGCGGACATTATCCGAGTTTCCAAGCACCAGGAAGGGGAGATCCTTTGCTTCGATCTTCAAAACGGCAAGATCGCTCGGCTGATCAGAGCCCACGATCTTTGCATCGAAAGTCCTATTATCCTGAGTTGTGATCGTGATCTTATTAGCTCCGTCGACCACATGATGGTTGGTAAGGATGGACCCGTCGGCAGATACGATGACGCCGGAACCGACACCCCGCTCGATCTGCGGACGCTGGTTAGGAGACGGGAATCCAAATTGCCTGAGAAGATCTTCACCAGGGGCCTGGCCCCGTGGGTCGACCGTTTGACGTGCCTGCTGGCGGGCCTCGATCTGAATAACTGCCGGCGAAGTCTTATCGACCACATCTGCATAGGATGCTCTAACACCGTCAACCACCAGAGGCGCCGGGGCGGGTTTCTCGGCAACCGGCGGAACTTCCTCTCCACCAAGTAATCCCGTCTTACAACTTGCACTGAGAGCAACCGATGTAATGGCCACTAAAAGAACTATGTACTTCAATTTCATTCCAACAACTCCAATAAATCGAAAATCGAATATCAACAAATTATATCCTTCGACAGCATTTTCGTCAGGCCAAGTTTGTCATACGTCTTTAGCTGGTAAAGTGTTCGGAAAACTAGCAAATACATTAGCGGCCCAGGATCAAGCGGAAATTTGTCGACCCTCGTCCTGGAAAATGTAAGCCAATGACTTATAGACAAGTTTAGCGCAGAGGAAAGCGGGCGAATCAAAGTTCTCAGAATAAGAGTATTCGACCAGATCCATTCCTACGATCTGTTTACTTTCTGCTAGTTTTCGAATAAATGTTAACGTTTCGTACCAGCCGAGCCCGCCCGGTTCCGGGGTTCCGGTCGTAGGCATAATACTTGGATCGAGCCCGTCGATATCGATCGTTAGGTAAACATGGTCACTCAGCGAATCTACTGCCTCGTCGATCCAATCCGTTCGCCCGACGATATTCCTTGCCCAAAAGATCTTTGTCGGCAGCCCCTCTTTGAGGGCCCTGACTTCATCGCCCGAGATCGACCTGATCCCCACTTGTATAGAGGGAATGCCGAGGTCCTTCACAACCCGTGCCATTATCGAAGCGTGCGAATGCGGCGTTCCATCGTAACTATCCCTAAGATCCGCATGAGCGTCGATCTGCACAACACTAAGATCCGGATATTTCTCGTGATGGGCCTTTATCACCGGAGCCGATACTGAATGTTCGCCCCCCAGCATACATAAAAATTTACCGGTTTTCACCAACTCTGTTGAGTAGTCGTAAAGATCCGCCATCATTGCTTCAGGCGTTTCGCGGGGCTTAAATTCCGGCAGAGTATGGATCCCGATCTTATACACCTCGGAATCCGTTTCCTCTTCGTAAAGCTCCATATTGCGCGAAGCATCGACGATGGCCATCGCACCTGATCCGGTTCCCGTACCATACGATACGGTGCCTTCGTAAGACACCGGAAGCATTAAAACTTGAGAGGATGCAAAATCAGAATACTCGGCTTCATCAATACCGCCGAAATTCATTGGAAGATCTTCAGATTCAGACATAATGACCAATTAACAAAACAAAAGGAGAATTGAGAAGCATTAAATTTTAATATCTCAATTCTCCGATCTCAATTTTAGTTCGGTTTAAGGCACCTCGATATTCATCTCTCTACCGGAAAAGCTAAAAGTAGGGCGCTTCCTGCCCTTCATAAACTTCGCCGCCGTTTGCGAAAGTGCCGTGATGATCATTGGCAACGCTATCGAAGGATCGCTCGGCACGTACGCAGTGGTCGCACCACGCTGCAGTCGCCCGAATATACACGTATGGTTCCCCCCGTATGACGGCGTCCGACAATCCAATGGCACACTGTCAACGGCAATAGATATCGCGTATTTATGACCACGCGGCGTCGTACGGGTAACGTACGAGGCTAGTTCCGCCACGTTAACCAGATTTTGGCTGCCGGTGCTCCCCAACGAAATCATTCCCGAATGTCGAGTACGCTGAGCGATAGTCATCAATTCCATCGTGTCCTGTGTCGAATCAAACGATATCTGGATTTTCTTCTCGAACTTGGCCCGTGCGATACCGATAGCTATCTCGGAGCCAGTAAGATCCGGGCAATAAACCGGAATACGAGCTTTGTATGCTGAAGTAAGGATCCCGTCTTCATGAGCGATCTCCGAAAGCTCTCGGCCAAGGAGATGGAGAAACTCACGGATAGAATAAGATCGGCTAAGCTCAAGCTGATTAACCACGCTCCCTATCCATTCATCCGCTTCCTGATACTCTTCACGGTTCACAAGTACGTCGCCGACCCTCATTACGTCTGAAGCATCGAGCTCCTCATCGCTCATGCTCGGATGAGCCTGATAGTGATTACGACCTAAGATCTCGTGAATGTCATGATATAGAACCGTTCCAGACATAACGATCACGTCTACGAAGCGGTTTTTGATCACATAGGCCAATAACCGCCGCATACCGGACGTTATCAAATTTCCGGAGCCGCACATGTATATCGTCGAGTTATCGTCGAGCATGTCGAGCCAGATCCGGTGGGCCTCGGCTAACTGCTTTGCGCCAAAACCGGCCCCTTCCATCTTCTCCAATAATCCCGCAACGGAACGATCGCGATCGATCGGCACCGGCCGCGTCGGAACCGTCAAAAATTTCGACGCTTTTGTTTTCTTTTGAGCCACCATAGTTTTTTAGCGATGTGAATTTAAATAATTACTTTCTAATAAACCCGTTCGGCAGTTATGTGCCGTTCGGGGTCAAATATGTATAACTGCTTACCTGGTCTTCATAAAACTCTATAACCCTGCTGCCTTCTGTATTTGACAGCCTGCCCTCCTTAATTCTTTGAAGGACAGCTTTTCGAAACGTGTCATGCAGTTGCCCAGGATCAAATCGCACTGAAGAGACGGCATCTCCCAGCGATGCTCCCTGGACTACTTTCTTTATAATGTAGCCATCTTCTCCGATAAAAACGTGGGCTTCATGCGGAATACCGAACAGGTTATGGTTGTTCCCCATAACCTCCTGGTAAGCACCGACCAACATCACGGCAAGATAATAAGGCTCATTCTTGACAAGCTTATGCAACTCCAAAACAGGCTTAACGTCGTGCAGGTCCACGAACTTATCTACTATCCCGTCGGAATCACAGGTTATATCGCATAGCGTAGCATATTCCGTAAGCTTTTTGTTGAGTTTATGTATTGGAACTATAGGGAATAATTGTTCGAGCGCCCAGTTATCCGGCATTGAACGGAAAACCGAAAAATTAGCGAGATATTTTGCGCACATCAGTCTGCGAAGTTCGGTAAATTCTTCCGCTACATATTTCTTCATCTGGGCAAACTGATCCGCTCTTTCGCAGATATCCCAAAAAAGAACCTCTCCCTTACCCTTAGCAACTAGAGAGATAAGCCCGAGATTGAACATTGTGAACAATTCGTCACGGTTTTCGAGAGCGTCATGATAATACTCTCGATAGTTTTTTGCATTGATGGTTTCTCTCAAGTCATGTAGCTCCAGGACAATTTGGGGATCATCATCCTCGATTTCCAAGGGTTTAAGATCCTCAACCACGGTTTCGATCTCGTCCTGAACGTTTGTTACGAGAATTGCATGATATGCAGATAAGTACCTGCCCGATTCCTGAATGATCGTAGGATGGGGAACGTTTTCATCATCGCAAACAGTCTTGATCACGTAGATCACATCGTTCGCGAATTCGCGAGCATTGTAGTTTGCCGAAGACTCGAATGAGGTTCTCGAACCGTCATAATCTACGGCCATTCCGCCACCCACATCGAGATACTGGATCGGTATCTTCATCTGATGGATCTTAGCGTAGGTACGAGCGGCTTCTTTCATCGCATTCTTGATCCGTTTGATGTCGGTCAGCTGCGAACCAATGTGGAAGTGAAGCAGGCGGAGCATATCGATCTTGCCTGCCTCTTGCAGCCTTCTTATTACCTCCAGGATCTCCGTGGTCGTCAATCCGAATTTAGCCGCTTCGCCGCCTGACTTTTCCCATTTTCCGGAACCTTTTGAGGAGAGTTTCACTCTCACGCCTAGCATTGGCAGTTCGGCAGTTGGGTTTTCAGTTGAAATCCTCGCCGCGATACCCAACGTGTGATCCAACTCGCTAAGTTTTTCTATCACGATGACTACATTTTTACCTGAGGAAGCACCGGCGAAAGCTAATTCAACGAAATCACGATCTTTGAAACCGTTGAGAACGAGCAGACTATCCTTGGCTTGTTCAAGTCCGAGGGCCGCATATAACTCGGCTTTTGAACCGGCCTCCAAACCAAAATTGTAACGAGATCCCTCTCGAAGGTACTCCTCGATGACGGCGCGGTTGGAATTGACCTTCATCGGAAAGACACAAAGATGGTCACCTTGATATTCGAACTCCTTGATCGACTTCCGGAATGCCGTTTGCAGTTTGCGTACCTGTCCGAAGAGTAGCTGTGGGAATCGAAGTAAAATAGGGGTGTTCACTCCACGCTTACTTAGATCGTCGATGATCTCTTTGACATCCGCGGTAAATTTCTCATTCTCAGGGGCCCTGACTTCCAGGTTACCCCGCCTATTAACACCAAAGTATTCCGCACCCCAATTGTCGATCCCGTATGTTTCGGTGTTTTTCTCTATTATTCCACTCAAAGTTTTCCGCTCCCGACCGTTAACTGTCTTGCATACACCTGAAAAACTTTTAGCTTAATAAAATAAGCGGGAAAAACAAATACCTTTTCGAAAAAAACAATTCTTCGGGTTCGAAAAAACGATTCCTCTGGCATAACCTTTGCCTATTGTTACGGTTGCAGAGAGGGTCTGGAGCCCTCCCATCGAGATTTCCTAGGGAATTTGGTGCCCAGGCAGTTTCGGGGAGGCAACAGTGCCGAATCTTGTCAAGAACAGGTGGCAATTACTGTCACATTTCGTTTCGTGTCTCCCGCTCACTTAAATGCCAACAGATAAAGAGCGCGGATTTTCATTGATCGAACTGCTTCTCGTAGTGGTCGTGATTGGCGTCATTGCCGCCGTGGCTGTTCCAGCCTTGCAAAAAAGT
Organism: Pyrinomonadaceae bacterium; assembly: GCA_041751735.1. Taxonomy (GTDB): domain Bacteria; phylum Acidobacteriota; class Blastocatellia; order Pyrinomonadales; family Pyrinomonadaceae; genus OLB17. The sequence goes on from JBGSWW010000184.1 coordinate 6,801, forward strand.
ATGTGGGCTGCTCAGAGCGGGAACGCTATCTCGACGCTGCGAACAATTTCATCTACTCAGATGTCCTTCTATTCCCAAAAAGGTCGATTTGGTAGTCTCATGGAGATCAACAATATTCTTGGGGGAGCCATCGGCACGCCGAGCGGAACAGTGATAAATCGAGAGAAATTCGAATTCAGGTCGAGCCCCAGAACGCCCACCAATCTGGAATTACAGAGTGGGTACCGGATCCTTGCCCGCCGAATAAATCCAAGCGAGGGCATCGTTTACGTGTACGAGCTTACCCAGACGGGAGAGATCCGGCAAATACTCCCCTGACTAATGATCGCGAGAACTTCCATCGGACCATGAATGTATTTGATGACCTAATCGACGAACTGAAAGAAGAGAATCTCCTCGAACGGACTGGGGTTGGATCCGAAAGTACGAGTGCGTCAGGTCACATTCATCATTCGCCGAATGGATCTTCTGTTCTACTCGAGGAGAGCGCGTGCGTCCTGGAAAAACCGGCTCAGAAAGTAATCCCAGTAGACGAACCTTTCTTTGTAGAAGGGGAGCCTGTGGTTTCTGTCGACGCTCCGAACAAATCCCCCTCTTCGAAGCCGAGCCATGACCCTGGGTTTTCTACAAAAAGGGCCATCGGTGAGATGTCCAACCTGCAGATGGTCGAGCATGTGCTGACGGGCGTTGAAAGAGAGTACATGAAAATCGTTCCCAAGATTTTCGACGATTTTGGGGCGAAAAAAGCATTAAATGCTTTTCTTCAGGCCTCCGAAGACGAGAATTCCTCCGAACACTCGAAAGCCAAACTCGCGATGATGCAGGAGACCGAAGCGTGGTGTTCGACTCTCGCCGAACGCGATAAGGCCGTATCCGTGGCCAGCGTTCGGCATTATTGCGAAAACTCGAGGCCCGCCCTTTCATCACAGGCACTAGTTGCATTAGCCAGGTTCTATCGAAATCTTCCATATTCCGAAACGGGCCGATCGAAATTCGATTTTGTGATCACCCGTCTTTTTTCGCGCCCGGCTCCCGGGAACAAAAGGATCTGCCTTTTCAGTAGAGAAGAGATGTTGAACCATATCAGCCTTCTTTATAAGGAATGGTCCAGCGTTCCCCTCTATACTGCTGAAGAGGATGAATCGAAAGTACTTCTTGTGGCGCTGAGTTTCGAAGAACTGGCCCTTGAGGCTGAAAATGCCTCCAATTTCGACCTGCTGGTGGCTAACGATTTCTTTGGCCGTCTGGGTATGTTCAAAGAAAGCGTCAGTGAATTATTCTTCGCCCCGAATGTGACGGCGGCAGCAATCGATTGCAACGTACGAGTTGGGAACGCATATGTTTCGTTGATCGATAAAGAGCGCTTCAAGACAGACAGCCAGGCAATGTATTCGAAATTCGCGGCGATCGATAATTTAACCGTGTCGGACGCAGCGGCACGAACCTTGGAGATCGTCGACATACTTCGAAAACAACGGGACTATTTGGGAAAAGACCCCGTACATACGGTCAGGCCCGATCGTTCGACCGAGTCGGCAGAATCGACCCCGATGCCTTTCGAAGGCAACGAATACGGTGGAACCGAAACATTTTCGGCTGTATGGCTCATAAAGAACAAAATCGTTTCGAGAATCTTATCGGTAAACAAGTGGCTCCTTGTGCTATCGGGTGCGATCATCGCGCTATCGTTCGGTATATTTGCGTGGTCAACCCTTTACACGCAGCCCGCGGGTCCGGATAAATCAGTCAGGTCAATAGAGCTGAGCGACCCGGTCTTAAGAACCCACCTTCGGACTGCCCGAATAAGCGGGCCTCATTTCTATGGTCTATTGCTTCCCAGTTGGGAAACCCTTTCACCAGAGAAGCGTGAGGAATACCTCAAGACCGTCTTCGAATTCGCGAAAGAAAAAGGGTGTGCCGAGGTCGATCTCCTGAATAGTGAAGGAAGGCCGGCCGCGTACGCGTCTTCATCAAGGTTAGAGATAATCGCGCATTAAGGTAATTTCGTCACGGAAAGTTGGGCGGCCAGCTGATCATCGGCCCGAGCTTGCTCATGCTTTTTCAATTCCCGGTATGCCGCCGCTCGGGACCGGTATATGTCCGCCGACTTCGGATCATATAGTGCAGCGCTGGTGAGATCCTCGATCGCTCCCGCGAAATCGCCTATATCGATTCGCGAACGGCCCCGGTTGAACAGTGCCCGGGAGTGCCTGGGATTCAAATCTATTACCGTCGAAAAATCCCGGATCGCATCTTTTAAAGCCCCTTTTTCCCTTAACACACTTCCGCGATTGTAATAGCCGGAGGTGCTTGTCGGCTCCCGTTCGATGGCGAGGCTATGGTCCACTATAGCTCCATCGAGATCTTTCAAAAGTTTCCGAGCGTTACCTCGATTTGTATATGGCGCCGCAAAATTCGGGTCGATCGAAATAGCCGCAGTGAAATCCAGTATCGCGCCCTTAATGTCGCCTGAATTCCTGCGGACATTTCCCCGATTATTGAAGGCCTGAGCATCTTTGGGGTTCAATTCGATCACTCTCGAATAATCATCGATCGCGCCTTTTAGGTCCCCGGAACGCTGACGCGCATAAGCTCGCTCGAAATAGTATTCAGGCGAAAACTGACCGTAGATTGCCGAAACCGACGAAAGAACTAGAAAAAGCGTAAAGATGGTCAATTTCATAGACGTTGCAGGTCTGGAGTCTTAAATATTGCTGCCATTTATAGTACAATCACGACTTTCCCGGCGAATAATTAAAGCAATAGGCGCCTTTTTGGGTGCACACTCCAAATCAATAAATATGGAACGATTGAAAAGATTCAGAATTTTCTTTGGGTTTGTCATTTTGCAAGCGTTAGTTTTTTCCAACGCGATCCTTGCTCAGGAGACGATCAAACCGGAAATAGCCGCGGCGATCCGAAAAGAAGGGATGGAGAACTCGAAAGCGATGCGAGTCATCCATCATTTTACTGACGTCTACGGCCCCCGTTTGACCGGGTCGCCAAACCATGTGGATGCATCGAAATGGGCTGCCCGCGAAATGATGTCCTGGGGATTCGACAAGACCGACCTTGAAGGTTGGGACTTTGGCCATCCCGGCTGGGTCAATGAGCGTAACATCGGCTTAATGCATAAGCCGGTCCAGGATTCGCTGACGTTTGAGGTCCTGGCATGGACACCATCGACAAAGGGCGTGGTCATTTCCGAACCGGTAAGCATTGTGATCCCGCAGTTTCCCGCTCCCGGTAACCCTCGTATCATGCAGAATGTTACGCAGGAGGAACTCAATGCTTATTTCGAAGGCATAAAGGCGAGCGTAAGCGGCAAGATCGTTCTCGTAGGTAAACCCGCATCGTTCGATCAAACCCTGACGCCTCCTGCGAAGAGAATCCCCGACGAGGACGCAAAACGACGATTTGATCCGGTAACACGGCCGACACCCGGCGGGCCAGGCGGACCCGGCGGACCGGGCGGGCCAAATCGGGGCCCGCAGGTCGCTCCAAGGCCCGGAGCGCTTTCCACGGCACGGATAAACGAGCAGCTCGACAAGTTCTTTGTTGATAACGGTGTTGCCCTGCGGATCAATGACGCGGCGATGAATCTCGGCCTGATGAGGGCGTTTAACAATCGTACGTTCGATATTACCAAGGTCGTGCCGACGGTCGTCATGCGAAATGAGGATTTTGGCCGTATTTATCGACTACTCGAAAACAAAAATCCTGTAAGACTCGAATTCGACATCAGGAATCGCCTGGTCCCCGATGGCGTTACCAGCTATAACGTCGTCGGCGAGATCTGGGGCTCCGACAAGAAGGACGAGGTGATTATGCTTGGAGGGCACCTCGACTCGTGGCATGCCGCTACCGGTGCAACCGATAATGCTGTTGGATGCGCAACGATGATGGAAGCGGCCCGCATATTAAAAGCGATCGGCGTAAAACCCCGTCGGACGATCCGAGTCGCTTGCTGGGGCGGAGAAGAGCAAGGGCTGCTCGGTTCACAGGCGTATGTCAAACGCCATTTCGGATCTGCCGAGAATCCGACTCCGGACTTTAATAAGTTCGGTGGATATTTCAATATCGACAGCGGTACCGGCCGGGCGAGGGGCCTGACCATATTCGGCCCGCCCGAGGCGGCCACTGTGTTACGTAAAGCTCTCGCGCCTTTTTCAGATCTCGGGCTCGCAGGTGTGATCAACACGCGAAGCCGCAATCTCGGCGGCACCGACAGTACCTCATTCAACCAGGCGGGCTTACCGGGTATCGGTACACAGCAGGACCCGATCGAATATGGCTCGACCACGTGGCACACCAATCTGGATACCTATGAGCGTATCGTAGAAGGCGATGTGAAAGCGTCCGCCATCGTATTCGCCGCTGCCGTTTACCATCTTGCGATGCGGGACGAGCTGCTGCCGCGATTTAAGGCAGGGGAAATGCCTGCTTTGGCAACTCCTACACCAAGTCCGAGTCCGAGTCCGACGCCCGCACCGTAACGGTCGGTCATCATCCTGATCCGCATCGTGCACTTTGCGTTGGCATTGTGCTCGATGCGGTTTTCGTTTTCGCCCGGCTGTCGAAAGCTGTCCCAAGTCACCCGGTGGACTTCAATACCGTCCAAATCACCTGTAAACGGTCCCGAGTGGGACAGCAAATGGGACAGATAAACCATTGTTCATCACCAGTTAACCGGTTTTGTCCCATTTTTGAGAAAACGCGTAACGTGTTTCACCGAATGGATGAGCATCGCCCGGAAGGGACGAAAAAAAACGAAATTTTCAAAGATCGGGTTCCTTGAAAGTTGACCAAGGAACGCTCACCGCAACAGGCTAGCGTATCTGGCCCCGGTTTTAAATACCAAATGTCGCACTTTGCTGCATTTGGCGTAGTTGGCACAAATGTATCATTTGGCGTGTAACTGTCTTTAGCATACGGTTGGCCTCGTTACTCGCATCTCATGAGGTTCCGCAGGCGCGGGCCCCGGCCGGGTTTCCGCGACGGATGATCGTCAAAATTCGGTAGAATGAATACAAGCTCCAATTTTTTCTGGTGGGAGGCATATTCATGATTCAGGGAATGATCTATACAAACACACCCGATGTTCCGGGCCGGGAGATCCAGGAAATCCTCGGAGTGATAACGGGCAATGTCGTCCAATCAAAACATGTGGGACGTGACATCATGGCTGGCCTAAAAACGATCGTCGGTGGCGAGATAACGAGCTACACGGAAATGCTAACCGAAGCCCGGCAAACGGCGATCAATCGTCTGGTTCAGGAAGCCAATAAACTGGACGCGGATGCGGTGGTGAATATACGCTTTGCCACAAGCTCGATCATGAGCGGGTCCGCTGAAATTTTGGCTTACGGAACTGCGGTTACGTTAAAGCCAAAAAGCTAAGCCCGCCAACAATCGAGGAGCCGTTTCGGAATAGGGTGAAGGGATAGCATTTTTGCGTTGCAAATTTATCACTATTCGTTCTTACTTCAATCTTCGATTCCCAGCTTCGACTTAATCAACTCTAAGTCGTTCTTGATCTGTTCCTGCTCTTCGTGCGTGAAAGCGTCCTTGTTTTCGAGGACGTTTGTGAGGAGGTGAGCGACGATCAGGGGGATTATCACCAGGGGCACCGCGTGCATGAGGAAGATAGCCACGATCTTGCCGCCAACGGTAACCGGATACATATCTCCATAACCGATCGTGAGCCCGGTAACGCACGCCCACCAGAGGGATTCGAATATCGGCTTGTCTTCGAAATAAGCAAAGAGGCTGCCTGAAAGTAACAGAATGAAAAGGTAGTATGCGATTATCTCGGGCATGCTGTCCGTTGCGTGCGAGATCAGCTTTTTGAATTGTCTTTCACCTAGTCCCATAAGTGCGTCTGTTTCTGTAACGGGTTTTCGAACGCGTAATTTATACCATAGACCGGTAGAGCAACTCGACATTGCCCATCTCAAACCAGCGGCGGAAGCAGAGCCTCCTGAACTATTCTTTGGAAATCTCTCGATCTTAAGTCTATTTTTGGTTTATCCCCATGATGTAGAACCGAGCCGATAAGAGGTGAGGGGTAGTGGTACGTCTTAAGTGCATGATATTTCGCTCGTTGTTCATTATTTCGTTAATAGTCGCCGGTGCGTTTTCGGGGGCCGATAACTGGGTGTTGTCGGCCGGGGATGAGAAACGTCCGGTGCGGGCGGTGCCCCATAAGAAGCGTGCCGTATCGACCGATATAATAACTAATTTGGAAACGGCAACGACGGAAGGTTGGCAGGCGAGGATCGGTAATGAAGTGGTTGCAGTGTCGACGGCGGATAAGTATTCGGGATCTTCGAGCCTGTTTACGAGCGGGCGTCAGGCGGAATATGACGGGTGTAAGATAAATGTGACCGCCTCTATGACCTCGGGCTCGCAATACCGCGTGTCGGCGTGGGCCAGACTGGCCCCGGGATCCGAGGCTGCAGATCTTAAAATAAGCCTCGAGCGAGAGCATGCCGGGAACACATCCTATCACCCGATCGCTAACAAAGGGGTTACGGCGGACAAATGGGTGCGTTTGAATGCGACATATACCTACACGCAAAACCACGACAGTTTGTGGCTGTACTTCGAATCCGCGGCCGGAAATTCTTCGTTTTACATAGATGAGTTCGAACTCGAATACCTGTCCCCGATCCAGGTCCAAACAGACATTCCGGCGCTTCGCGAGGTTCTCGCTCCGCATTTCAAGATAGGTGCCGCCGTCTGGGAAGGCGACATTACGGGCCCGCATGCTCAGCTTCTGACTCGCCATTTCAATAGTATTACCACCGAAGACGCGATGAAATGGGAAAAGATCCATCCGACGGAGTCGAATTTCAATTTTGAGCCGGCCGACGCCCTTGTCAGCTTTGCGGTGAATAACGGGATGTCGGTGCGGGGGCATACGCTCGTGTGGCATGAGCAGGTTCCGGACTGGGTTTTTCGGGATTTGCAGGGTTTGCCAATGGCGCCGACAACGGAGAATAAGGCCCTGCTACTCCAGCGTCTGGAAACTCATATTCGGACCGTGGCCGCTCATTTTGGCGACAAAGTCTATGCATGGGACGTCGTCAACGAAGCCATCGATCCCGCCCAGCCGGACGGGCTGCGGCGGAACAAGTGGTACGAGATCTGCGGGCCCGAGTACATTGACAGGGCATTTGTCGCGGCGAGGGAAGCGGTACCCACCGCCAAGCTTTACTTAAACGACTTCGAAACAACTGTTCCCGCAAAGCGTGCGGCCTTGCTTAACCTGATCAAAGGGTTGCGGAGCCGAGGAATTCCTATTGACGGGGTCGGTCATCAGATGCACTCGAATATCAACTCTCCGACCGCCGCCGAGGTGATCGAAACGATCAACGCGTTTTCCGCGGTCCCGGGGATCGACCATCAGATCACCGAGCTAGACGTGAGCATTTATAACAGCCATCTACAAACCTATGAGCTTGTGCCCGAACCTGTACTGCTCAAACAAGGGTATCGATATCGGGAACTCTTTAACGTCTTTCGGTCTCTTCAGGGCAAGATCAGCTCGGTAACTTTCTGGGGCAAAGCTGACGACCACACCTGGCTGTCCACCTACCCGATCACTCGGCTCGAGGCCCCGCTTCCTTTTGATGACCGGCTAAAGGCGAAACCGGCCTATTGGGGAATTGTCGATCCGCAAAAGCTCACGGTCGAGATCTCGGGCCGCGTTACCTCGAGCGACGGCCGGGGGCTGAGAGGTGTTAGCGTGACGCTCAGTAACAGCTCCGGGATCCGAAGGACGGCTGTGACGACTTCATTGGGCTATTTCAGCTTTACGGCAGTCTGGGCTTTCGAGGATTATTCGCTGAGCGGCGCGGCAAAACGGTTTCGCTTTTCGCCAACATCGGTTCACCCTTCGGGAAATATGGCAATTGGCGATCTTGTCGGGTTAGAGTGAGGCCGGGGCGTCTACGCCGATCTTCGGACAGATGTCATTGAGAGGGCACTCGGGGCACTTTGGTTTGCGAGCAATGCAGATCTGGCGGCCGTGGAAGATGAGCCAGTGGGGGAGCATTATCCAATGTTTTTTAGGAACGATCGCGGCAAGGTCGGTCTCGATCTTTTCGGGGGTGGTGCTCGCCGTGAGGCCGAGGCGTTGTGAGACGCGGCTGACGTGCGTATCTACTACGATGCCTGAGGCGATGCCGAAAGCGTTTCCCAGAACGACATTGGCCGTTTTTCTGGCTACGCCTCCGAGGGAAAGCAGCTCATCCATCGTATTCGGCACCGTGCCGCCGTAAACCGATACGATCCGCTCGCAGGCTGCCTGGATGTTCCGCGCCTTGTTGCGGAAGAAACCGGTTGAGTGAATGTCCTGTTGGAGCTCGGTCTGCGGGACCTTAAGATAATCGGCCGGGCCGCGATACTTTCGAAAGAGATCGGCGGTGACTATATTCACGCGGGCGTCTGTACATTGGGCTGAGAGGATGGTTGCGATCAGCAGCTCAAAGGGGCTCGTGTGATTGAGCGCACAATGGGCGTCGGGGTACGCTTTTTTCAGTCGACGGATGACCTCTTGGGCAAATTCCTGTTTGCTATCTTTCATTCGGCTAAAGGCTAAAAAAGAAAGCGCCTAAATGCAAATACGGTGTGGTTTGGTTAAGATAATCGGCAGATCGTAAGCCTCAATGACTTAATAAAACTTAGTTTCGACGGCTTTATTCCAGAGAAGGAGTTGCGCCGTCTATAAAGCAGAGGTTCTTCACCTGACTTTTTTGATATGCAGGATCTCGTAGAAATCAATTCGAAAAGCTTGAGATCGCGGGCGGCGATCGGCGGGTCGGTATTGATAGCTCTCATCCTCGCTGGCATCGCAATATCATTCCAATTTGGAAACCTGCTTGCGGAGCAAACTACCCCCGGCGACATAAATGCACACGAGATCGCAATGCTTTCGGCGAGTCTGGCCGCGGAAGATCCGCGGACCCATAATTTGCTTGGCTTGACCAGCCAGGACCCGAATTTATCAGTCGGGCACTTCGAAACGGCGGTTAAGCTTGCCCCGCATGATTATCGATGGCGGGTAGCGTTGGGCCGTGCTTATGAGCAGGTCGAGATGGTCGATAAAGCCGAGTCTCAACTGCGAGCCGCTGCAGAATTGGCTCCTAACTATGCCTTTCCACGCTGGCATCTTGGCAATTTTTTTATCAGACAGGGACGGGAAGATGAGGCGGTCGACGAGCTAAGGAGGGCCACGGTCGATCATTTCTCATTCCGTGAACAAGTCTTTGCCCTCGCCTGGGATTATTCCAGTGCGGATCCCGCCCAGGCTGAACGGATGACGGCCGAAAGTCCTGAGACGCGGGCTTACTTCTCGCGGTTTCTCGCGAATCGCGGACAAGGGCCGGCGGCACTGCGAGTCTGGAACCAACTCGACGAGGCGGACAAACAAAAGCATCATGGCATTGCAAGATGGACCATTCTAGATCTGTACAGCAAAGGCAATTTTGCCGCGGCTCACGAGATCGCCCGGCAGATCGGTGATACGACCGCCGTGCCCGAAACAATCTCAAATCCATCATTCGAGGAACTCATAGTTGACGGTCCCACGGCCAAATTCGGCTGGGAGATCGTCCCGGGCGAACCTCGTGTCGAGATCGGTTTCGATAATCAGGTCAAGAGTTCCGGCAATCGAAGTTTGAGGGTCTCGTTTCGAAATCTCGTAAGATCGGATTTCATAAACGTTTATCAGACCGTCATAGTAAGGCCCGATACAAGTTATATGCTGAAATTTAGCGTCCGTACCGAAGGACTTAGAAGTGCGGGACGTCCGAGGCTGCAGATCGTCAATGCAAATGACAACTCGACAGCCGCCATGTCGGAGATGTTCGCGTCCGACTTGTCCGAATGGACACAGATCAGCGTAACTTTTCGAACGGGGCCGGTTACGAGGGCAATTAGTATTAGGACTTTCAGACAGTATTGTGGGGACGAGTGCTCGGCTTCGGGAGTGCTGTGGTACGACGACTTCGAACTTCTAACAGGACAACAGTAACTCTTTATCGGCACTTAGGAAAATGAAAGCAACCAGGTCATCTGACAAGATCGGCACGATCTCATTTGTACTCCTGTGCGGCACCATTGTTTATACAACGCTTGCCTATGGTACGGTGCACCAACCAGTAATCGCTGCTTTTTATCTTCTCGCCACCCTAATTGCTCTTTTATGGGCAGCGGAATCCTTTTTTTCCGGATCTACCCGGATAAGCCGGTCAGCGATGCAGGTTCCACTGCTTCTGTTCGGATTGTACGCGTTTATTCAGATCATTCCGTTTGGCTCGATTGCTGACCCTGCCAGTGGCCTTGTCCTGCAAAGAATAATTTCTCTGGAACCGTTTGCCACACTGACGACGGCGATCCACATCCTGTTCCTCTGTGTGATCTTTGCTACCATCCTCATTTATACAGACCGCCCGTCCCGGATCCGTCATTTAGTGACAGTTATAACCGTTTTCGGTTTTTTTTACGCCTTTTATGCCATTATTCAATCAGTCCTGAGCCCTGATAAGATCTACGGCATTTACGAGCCTGCCTCTGCGACGCCTTTTGGCTCGTTCGTAAACCGGCATAATTTTGCCGCGATCATTGAAATGACGATCGCAATTCCACTCGCGCTTGTATTTAACGGAGCCGTCGAAAAAGAGAAACGGCTGCTTTACTGGGTAGCGATCGCCCTCATGGCAACGTCTCTCCTTCTTAGCGGATCGAGGGGCGGTCTTGTTGCGTTGCTTTCAGGGCTGGCGTTTCTCGCAATTTTAACCGTCAGGCAAAAAGGGCGGCATCAGGTTCTCATCACCGCCGGCCTCGCCGGGGGCCTGATCCTGATCGCACTCGTCGGCGCGGTCTTTGTCGGTGGCGATACTTCGCTCACGCGTTTCACGGATGCCGCTGCTGCCTCGAATATATCTTCAAGCCGAAATCATATTTGGGGCGTGACTTTGAAAGTCATTTCTGCGAATTTTCCCCTTGGGGCCGGGATCGGGGCGTTCCCACAAGCCTACACGCGCTTTGACACAACGGGGGGAGCCCAGCGAGTTGACCAGGCCCACAATGACTATCTTCAAGTATTAGCCGATGCCGGCGTTGTTGGCGCTGTTCTCGGTGCTCTGTTTCTGTTCTTGCTATTTCGAGAAGGATTTCGAAATATAAAGGTGCATGATGGGTTTCGACGGGCGGTGGCGGTTGGAGCGTTCACTGGATGTTTCACTATCCTCGTGCACAGCCTCTTCGATTTTGTGCTTCATATAACCGCGGTATCCGTCATGTTCTTGACTCTTCTCGCTCTGTTGGTTGCGAGTGGACGCGACCTGGATGACGATGCGAAGGCAAGCGACAAATCGGCCGTCAGAAGGAAGACCGCCCCTGTAACCAATATCAAGCACCGAGGTTTACCTGATCGGATCTAAACAGCCTGATCCGCCGGAGACGACGGTCGAAATCGGCCGAGGAAGCGAAAAAGCCACCAGATCACGCCATGCGAAACGTATAGAGCGGCTATTGCCAAGAGGGCATACCGGGAGTAAAACCAGATAACCATTCCAATAACAGCCAAAGCGAGGATCAGCAGGAATGCCTGTCTGCCGCGATCGACCACCTTCATGCTCGTGTACCGAATGGTGCTTACCATGAGGACAGCGAGTATCCCAACAAGCGCTAGCAGTAGATAAGCATAAAGTTGCGAGGCTGGTTCGCCGTACGAACTGAGTGGTGCAGGGGCAAAATGGACCAGCGCTGCGAGCAGTCCGCCGGCAGGCGGGATCGGCAATCCGACAAACGCCTTTTTATCGACCTTGGTGGCCCCCTCGATAAGTACGTGAGGACGCGTCGCCTGGAGATTGAACCGGGCGAGACGGAAAGCCCCGCACATCAAAAACGCGAATAGCAAAAACACCCCCAGATTGTGCCCGGGGCTGTTTTCCGCGAAGGTTGGAGCTACCGCCCATCCGTAGATCAACGCCGTCGGAGCTATCCCGAACGTCAGAACATCTGCGAGCGAGTCGAACTGGACCCCGATCTCCGTGGCCGTCCGCGTAGCCCGAGCGACCCGCCCGTCGATCGTGTCGAAGAGTATCGCCAAGCCGATTGCCAGGCCGGCGCTATTGAAATATCCGGCCGCTATCATCGGCTCGGTATGCGCAACCTGGAATCCACGAATAGACCACAAGACCGCGAGATAGCCCATCGCCACATTTGCCGCGGTGAACAGAGTCGGGATCAAATAAAGCCCTTTCTTCAAGCCCCGGTGCGGCGGCCTTGTTTCGTCTTTATTCATTGGTCAATCGCAGCCGGCCGATCACGGTCTCGCCGCCTTTTACCTTATCGCCGATGTTAACGGTGATCTCGACATCCGGAGGCATTCGAACGTCTGTCCGGGAGCTGAATTTGATCAGCCCAAATTTTTGGCCGCGTTCCAGATTATCGCCTTCCTTTGGCCAGCACACAATCCGCCGGGCCAGGATGCCGGCGATCTGTGTGCATGTGACAGTGAGATCTTCGCCAGCGATCTCCAGAGAATTTCGTTCGTTCACCAAGCTCGAATTATCGCTTGTCGCGGGTACCTTTCTTCCCCGTGTATAGCTAACTTTGGTTATCTTTCCGGCTATCGGCGAGCGGTTGATATGAACGTCCAACGGCGATAGGAAAACGCTGACGAGCTTGCTTTCGTCAGTGGACTCGATGCGTGTTACACGCCCATCGGCTGCCGAAACGATCAGGCCGTCGCCTGTGGGAACCGTTCGACCGGGATCGCGAAAGAAAAACTGCATAAATAGCGCGATGAAAATAAAGACGATTGCGACTGCCCACCACCCGGAATAAGCAAGCAGTGCCGCTATACCCAAGGGTATCAGGACAAACGGGAGCCCCTCTTTGACCATATTGAACAAGAGTCCATAGTACACTTGCCAGGCGTTTTACTGAAACACAAAAAAGGCCCGGTGTCGGTAAACACCGGGCAAAGAGGAGGATGGTATGAAGAAACTTCAGGCTCTGACGGGATTTTCCTTCGCATAACTGTACGCACACCATGCGGCGATCAGGTGGACTATCCAACCCAACGTACCTGCCGATCCGATCCAGGAAAAACCTGTCAGAACGAGCCAGATTATTCCAATAATAATCCTGCCGTTATAGATCTGACCGACTCCCGGGACCAAAAGGCTTAATATGCCAGCTAATAAAGGTTCACGCATAATCTAAAGTGCCTCCATTTCTAATTACGACATAACCGCTTGTTTGTTTCATAAAACTTGCGCGGAGGCGGGATGCCCTGCGATGACAGCGGACGGATCGTCCACTGCCTGGAGCGGGAGAGCATTCGACGGGAATGTGAAGCAAGCCTAAAACGCCTCGGCATAGGGGCGATCGACCTTTACCAGATTCATTGGAACAAGCCGGCCGAACAGGTGACCGAGGCACTGGAAACTCTCGCGGACCTGAAGGCTGAGGGCAAGATACGTCATATCGGCGTATCGAATTTCACTGTCGATGAGCTAAAAACGGCCCGGGAGATAGCGGGAGCGGTCTCGCTGCAGCCTCCGTTTTCTTTGATCGACAGGCAAATTGAAAATGAGATATTGCCATTCTGCAAAGAGCAGGGAATTGGAGTGATCGCTTATTCGCCCATGCATTCGGGGCTGCTTTCGGGAAAGATGACTCGCGAACGCATCGCATCATTTGCTCAGGATGATCTGCGCCGCAGCAAAGCCGAGTTCAACGAGCCTCAACTGACAGGGAATTTGCTGCTCGTCGAACACCTTCGAGAGATCGGCCAACGGCACAACGTATCTCCTGCGGAAATAGCGGTCGCGTGGACGATACGATCCGGAGCCGCGGACGCTGCAATCGTCGGCATGTGGACCGCCGACAACGCCGAGTCGATAATAAGCGCTGCCGATATTCAACTCCGAGATGACGATCTCATCGATATCGAATATTTCTCTGAGCAAATATAAAAAGAACCGGTTGTGGCGGACCGGTTCTTTTGGAGGCTCCTCTCTATAACGAAAGGTTGTTTACGCCTCCCGGCTTTCAGACTGACCAAGCCATTAACCGGGGCGTAAACGCCAAACTCAACTTATTCGAAAACAAGTAGGTGGGTCTGTTGGCATGTATACAAATCGTTACTTGCTGTCACAAACTTCCGCCACCTTTTCATGCGGCTGCATCACCACCAAATGTTCTAAACCGCCTCCATTAGATTGTTTATGGCCTTGCAGGACCACCTTCCGGTTACTTTCGTCGAGGAATTTCTCTGTGAAGCTTTGTCGGCCATCTTGTACCAGGCGCCTTCCGCCGCTTATCACCTCTCGCAGTTCGAGTGTCTCCTTGCTCATGACGAGAACATCCGCAGCCATTCCTTCGGAGAGTCGTCCTTTATCTTTTAGCTTTAGAGCTGAGGCCGTGTTCGACGTTACGAACTGGAGCATAGTTGCGAGAGGAAAGCCATGTTTGAGTACGCATTCTCGTACCTGAGTCATCAGGTTTAGCGGGCTTGTAATGGACGCATCGGAGGACACCGTCAGCTGCTCCTCCCACCCTGAATTGTCCAGATAGAACTGAAGACATTCAGCGAGGTTTTCGTCGACAGTATCGATGTCGACAAAACAACCATCCTTGGCGAGATCTATCGCCTCGAGCATCAGCTTTTCTGATCTGGAGATATGGGTCACATAGAACGATTTTGGACTCACATTGTGATCTGAGAGGACCTCCCGGATGGTTTTTAGGCGAGTATCTTCTTTGCCAACGTGAATATGCAGTAGGCCCGATTTCGAGCTAAGCTTGGCTGCCACGTAAGACTCATTAGCGATCCGGGCGATCTCGTGGGCCGTCGGCTCAGACGACCGGCGGTCTGAGATCGCGATCTCACCCACACCCATCACCTCATCGATGAACATAATGTCACTGCCTATCGTTTCGGTAATCGAATTCGGGGGAACCCCATACCCGCCGGTCCACATACACGCGGATATGCCCTCCTCTCGAAGCCCCTTCACCTTTGCCAAAAGGCCAGGCAGGGTCTTGGTGGTGGTATCCGCCCCCAGGCAGCTAACCACCGTCGTGATCCCGGCGCCGGCGATCTCGCTTGCGGAGATCTCCGGAGTTTGAGATGCAAAGCCACTCTCACCGCTGCCACCTAGTAAATGTTCGTGCGGGTCGATCAGGCCTGGGGTGACAACGCATCCGGACGCATCGATCACCTCTGCCTCAAGCCCGGCACTTTGTAGAGCCCGTCGATCAATATCGCCTATTTTGATGATTTTATCCCCGCATATCAGCAAGGATTGTTTACCGCGGTAGGTCGGCGAATAGATTTCTCCGTTTTCGATCAGGGTGAACATCGAGATAGATCCTCCGATCTGATATGACTCGGAAATGTGAATAATCGCTTTTGTCGGTCACTTGCGCCCATTAGTGGCGTATTCTAAATTCGCCTTCATCTTTGCCTTATCGGGCCTTCTTTCCTTGAGATCGTAGTGGTATCCGGAAGGGAGCACGTCCACTTTAACGTTGAACATTGCGACGGGCTCTTCCTGCTTTCTGTAGACCAGGTCAGAGTAATCCATCTCGCTGCCGTCAATTACCGTTACAGTGCCTTCGCCGATCACCTTAAAACGTCCATCGTGAATCACCATTGCCGTTTTCTCGTCAACGCCGAGTCCGAGGACTTGGGGATAATGAGCAACCGCCGTCAGCAGCCGGCCATGTCTACCACGCTGCGAAAAATGAGTATCTACAATGGCTCCTTCCACCAGGTTCATTCCCGGCGCGATCTCGACGGCACCTACGCTGGGCGGAGCATCGCTCGCCCCCGTGATGATCATCGAGGCGGACATCATTGCCGCCCCGGCGCTTGACCCGGCGATCATGACGCCGCTATCTAATCGATCATGGAGTATTTTATCCACGGGGGTGCCTCCGAGAAGCGAGGTTACATTCAACTGATCTCCGCCGGTGAAATAGATAACATCGGCCGCTTTGATCTTCTCGACAGATGCAGTTTTAAAGGCGTCATCTCGCTGGGCGACGTGGACCATTTCCACATGGCGAACATTGCGTTTTCTAAATATCGAATTGAACTTCGCTGTCGCAGCACCGTCATCACTGGTGGCAACCGTCATCACCGCGACCCTTGGATCTGGCCTTTTTTCGAGGTATGAAAATATCTCATCCAAAACATCCGGAGCCTCGCCTAATTCGCTGCCCCCCATTGCCACTAAGACAGTTTCTATACTTCCTTTGCTTCCTGATATCTTCATTTCACCTAGTCTCCTGAGGTAATTAAATAGCACGCGCGATATCGAGGTTTGTTCGCTTCCTAACATTCGACATTGGTTAGCAGCGAGCGGTGCCGGGTTGTGCAGAATGCGAGTGCAAATCCTCCTGATCGCAAGCGATCAGAGGGGACGTTAAGATCCATTAAGACAGCAATAAAGGGAGATCCTCTGGAATCCAGCGGCTTAAGAAAGAGAGTCGGGTGTAGTTCGATGATTGTCTGGCCGAACCTCAGATGAGCGGCACGAGGCCGAGTTTTGGGCCAACTAATGACTCAGTGCCCAACGACCGAGTGCAATATGTAATGTGTCACGAAAAATACGGCCACTCCCGCAAAGACTGAAAGGGAAACGAGCGGGCTTTTACCGCCGTGATGGTTCACCTCGGGGATGAGGTCACTTGCGGCCACGTAGAGCGTTACGCCACCAGCAATGGGTAAAGCGTAAGCGATCGTGAATGCAAAATTACTTCCGATCACATAAAAAAACAGGACCCCGAAAAGCGTCATTAACCCTATCAAAGTTGTTGCGATCACAACTTCGCGAAATCCCTTTCCGGCGGCGATCATCATCGATCCTATGGTGAAGCCCTCAGGGAATTTATGGAGAAAAACGGCGATAAAAACGAGCGTTCCGACCCGTGCATCTATATGAGCGGCCGCCGCGATCGAAACTCCGTCAAAAAAGGTATGGATCAACAACCCGCCGACTGCCGTATAGGCGGACGATCGGGACAACGTGTGGTCGCTATGGACCTCTTCCCCCAGATGAAAGTGAGGAGCTATAGTGTGCTCAAAAAACTGCGTTAATAGATAGCCAGCCAGAACAAGCAGCATCGGCAGATAAAGATTGCCGGACCCCTCGTGCGCGCCGCCCTGCCAAAGTTCGATGGTCCTTGGAAGGATCTCAATAAACGTAACGGCAAGCATGAAGCCGGCGCTTAGCGCCAAAAGATACCGTAAGAAACGTTTGTAACTGTCATGGAGCTTAGACGGGAAGAGGATCAGGCCGCCCAGGACATTTGCCAGACCGGCCAAAATGCCGAAAAGCAGGAGTTGAACTATGGTCGATGACATTATTTGTATCGAAGTCGATTACTATCCTATATCGCAAAAAAAATAAAAACAAAAGGATCCAGATCGGGTGAATTCAGCCAGTTTTCCTTTAAACGCATGATTAAGCAAGAACTAAAAATAACTAGTTGACACCGGTCAAAATAACAGCGTAGAATGCTTTAGATATTGATTAGCCGAACAGATCGTTCGTGTGAAACAACGACAAAATCCTGTCATAACTGTTTAAGACCTTAAGCGCGAAGGCAGCTCGCGGAGGCCCTCGGTTTGCAAAGCGGCCGAACTCCCAAGAGGAGTGTTAATGCGGATCTTTGAATAAATGCGTGGTGCCGAGATGGAAAACATTCACCTACCGGTCATGCTTCGCGAGGTCCTTGAGATCCTGGCTCCAAAAGAACATGAGATCTTCATCGACGCGACGCTTGGGCTGGGCGGACATACAAAGGGAATATTGGAAGCGGCCCCCAATGTAACCGTTATCGGAATTGACCAGGACCCGGACGCGATCGCTCAGGCTACTGAAAGGCTCAGGGAATTCGAAAGTCGCATCAAGATCTTTGAAGGAAATTTTTCGCAGATAGCCGGCATCGCGGCTCTCTCGGGCACGAAAGAGATCGATGGGGTCCTGGCCGACCTTGGGGTATCATCACTTCAGCTGGACTCTCCCACGAGAGGTTTTAGCTTCCGCTCTGATTCTTTTCTTGATATGCGGATGAATCCCGATCCTGGTATTCCGACAGCGGCAGAATGGTTACGTACGACCGGGCAGGATGAACTTGCAAATCTTATATATAAATATGGTGAGGAAAGAGCATCCAGAAAGATCGCAAAATGGATCGTCGAAAAGCGAAACGCCGGACAACCGATCGAGTCTACTTTCCAACTCGCAGATCTCGTTAGGCGGGCGGTTCCGAGAAAACCCAAAGACAAGATCGACCCGGCGACACGCACATTTCAGGCTCTGCGAATAGCAGTAAATAACGAACTAGGCATATTAGATCAGTTTATTTCGGATGCCGTGGACCTTTTGAAAACTAACGGAGTGTTGGCGATCATTACATTTCATTCCCTCGAAGACAGGATCGTCAAACATGCGTTTCAAAGGCTGGCCGGAAAATGTCAATGTCCGCCTCGCATTCCACAATGCGTATGTGGTGCAGCCAAAAAGGTCGAGGTTTTGACACGAAAGCCGGTCGTTGCATCAGCCGTCGAGAATTCCGAGAACCCAAGAGCCCGAAGTGCAAAGTTGAGGGCTTGTAGAAAGCTAGAATTACTATAATCACGTCTCAAAAAACCCGGAAACATGAAAAAGTCGAGTGCCCCAAACCAAATTACCCGTAAAGCACATAAAACCGATCGGCCAAACCTTCTGAGTACATGGGTTGCTGCCGGTATGTGCGGATTGATATTGTTGAGCGGTTTTTTCTTCGCCGCCCACCAGCATTTTTCATCGATGGAGTACGGAATAAAGAACTCCAGCCTTCGCCGGAAGCTCGAGGACCTGCGTGCTGAAAAACAAAGGCTCTTGTACACGCGCGAGGTGTCTGTTTCACCGAACGAGATCAAACGGGCAGCTAAAAAGGCCGGCATCTTCGAAAGCCCAACAACAGCACCGACGGTCGGAATGGCCTCTGCCAAACGAGAGAGCAAGCCAAATCGGTCAATGTCAGCCGAGCTAAAGCCTACCGTTATCAAGACCGGATCTGTTGTCCCCGTAGCTCCCCGCACACAACGAGCGCTGGAGACTGTGGCTCTGAATGAGAAGCCGAAAAAAGGTTCGATCTCAAGATAGCCCATATATAGCGTCTTTGAATAACAGCCTGCTGAATCGCGATGAAACGACCCAAAAAAACCAAAAAGAGAAATCTGACGCAAGTCGCCTTTACGAGATTCATGTTTGTGGTGGCTTTTTTCGTCTTATGGATGGGCGGTATAAGCGTTCGACTGGTCCATCTGCAAGTGACGCAGCATGAGTGGCACAAAGAGCGATCTCAAAAAAGCCGCGAAAGTGTCCGCCGGACTCAGATGTTACGCGGAACGATATACGACCGTAACGAGCGTGCTCTTGCGATGAGCGTGAGGGTAAAAACGCTCTTCGCCGATCCAAAAGAGATATCCGATCCTGAATCGACGAGCACGGCTGTGGCGAAAGCTCTGAAGCTCGATGCCCGGCAATTGGTCTCCCAGATCAAAGAAGCCAAGGCGTCTGATCGCCGATTCCTCGCAATCGCGAAGAAACTGGACGAGGATGTAGTGCTGAGAGTCAATAAAGAGCTCGATGACGGCAGCGTCAAGAAGTCGGATCTGCCGAATTTTGCCGGACTACATTGGATCGACGATCAGAAACGAAAATATCCTTACGAGACACTGGCGGCCCAGGTAGTCGGGTTTAATAACTCGGAAGAAGAAGGCCGTGCCGGTATCGAGTTATCTCAGGACGAGCTTCTAAAAGGAGCCGTGATCAAAAATCTCCAAACCAGAGATCGACTTGGCCGGGTTTACGACGAGGATATTCCGGAGCGGAACGCCCCCAGCGATGTCGTGCTGACTATAGATGCTGGCCTTCAGAACATCATGGATGAGGCCCTGGAAAGAGGGGTGCGTGCTGCTAATGCGAAAGCCGGAATGGCGGTGGCCATAAAGGTGAAAACCGGTGAGATCCTCGGTATGTCCAATTTCCCGACATATAACCCGAACACCATCGTCGAAACCGCGACCGACCAGATCTCTAACAAAACTATTCAGGCAGTCTATACGCCCGGCTCGGTCTTTAAGATCGTTGCATATGGTACCGGACTGGAAAGAAATCTATTTTCCCCGGACGATCAGATCGACAGCGGAAATGGCTCGATCACGGTTGCAAAGCATAAATTTAGCGATGGGCATCCGGTTGGGCGAGTGTCCTATATCGATGCTATGGCCCGCTCCAGTAATGTCTGCGCCATCAAGACAGGCATGCGGGTTGGCAAGGACGACTTCTTCGGAATGATCAAGAAAATGGGTTTCGGCTCTCGAACCGGGGTCGAGCTTCCTGCCGAAACGGCCGGTTTGGTAAGGGCCCCGGAGCGGTGGAATGGTGACTCGCTGGCTTCAATGTCTATCGGTTATGAAATAGGGGTGACTGCGTTGCAAATGGCAAGTGCTTTTGCGACGATAGCTAATAACGGAGTCAAGATCCAGCCGCACATCATTAAGGAAATTCGTCCTTCAAACGAAGAGCCTAGAATAGTGACCCAACCCCAGCAAACACAGGTGCTCACGTCAAATGCGGCGCTCGGCCTAAAGAAAATGTTAAAGCAGGTGGTGTTGACGGGAACTGGCCGCCGTGCCCAGTTGGACGGCTACTCCGCAGCGGGCAAAACGGGCACAGCGTGGCAGGTAAATCCTAAAACCCGGGCGGTCGATCCCAGCCTGTATGCCTCTTCATTCATTGGGATGGCTCCAGCCGACGATCCGGAAGTTGTGATCGCGGTTGTAATGATCGAGCCAAAGGGTGGGGCTCGTGACGGCGGCGTTGTGTCGGCTCCGGTGTTCAAAGAGATCGCACAACAAATGCTGGAGTCTCTGAATGTTCCCATGGATTCTCAGAGGAAGATCGACAACCAGGTAGCCGAGGTCATTCCGGAGACTCCCAAGCTTGAAAAGCCGAACTCCTTGGCCGGCAGCCCAGCGGAAGACGTTCCGGGCGAACGTGTAAAACCTTCTACCGGCACCGTCAAACCGGAAATTCCGGGGACAAAAAAACAAATTAAGAAAACATCCGGTCCGGAGAAATTACCTGCCGATCGGCCGCGGCAGATCAAAACAGAGACAGATAAATCAAAACTTGAAACTTGAAAAGGCGATTAAATATATGAATGCGGAAGCCCCGGCAATCGATCCCGCTTTGCTCGAATGCGAAGTGGGTTCTTTTGCTATCGACTCCCGCGAGGTAAAAAAGGGTGATGTATTTTTTGCTCTTTCCCAGCCTGAGTATAAGAACAACGGGTTCAACGGCGATTTCGACGATTCGACCGCTTTCGTCCGGTCTGCCATCGAGCGTGGAGCGGCCGCATTTGTAGCACGTCGGGAGAGATCGCAAGAACACGGGCTAAACGACCTGAGCAATAAGGCTATTTATACCGACGACGCCATTGTGGCCTTGCAAAATCTCGCCCGTGGCATTTACCTGGATTGGAATCGACCGGTCGTGGGGATTACGGGGAGTGCCGGCAAGACGACAGCAAAAGAACTGACAGCACATGTCCTGTCCGCGAGCGGCCTCAACGTCCTCAAGAACATCAAGAATTACAACAATGGGCTTGGCCTCCCGCTGACAGTGCTCCGACTGGCGGCAGACCCAGAATTCGATGCGGCCGTCCTCGAAATGGGGATGTCAACGCCCCAGCATGAGATAGAACGCCTTTGCGCGATAACGCGGCCCGATGTTGCAGTCGTTTTGAATGTCCTGCCTGTTCATGTCGAACATCTCGGATCGATCGAGAATGTCGCAAAAGCAAAGGCCGAGATCATTGAAGGCATGAAGCCAGGCGGGACAGCGGTACTCAACTCGGATGACCCGCGTGTCGCCGAAATGCGAACCCTTTCTCGCGGGAAAACAATAACCTACGGAATAGGCCACGATGCCGATGTTCGTGCGGACAATATAAAATGGGGACCGAATGGGTCCAGTTCCTTTAGTTTAAGTTGGAAAGGTTTGAGCACCAGCGTTGACCTCCCTCTAAACGGCAAGCATAACGTTTCGAATGCACTCGCCGCAGCGGCCGTTGGGCTATCTTTCGGCATCGACCTCGAAATAATTGCGAAGGCGTTAAGTTCAGCTGAAACTCCGGAACATCGAGGCGTGGTCCTGAAGTTCAAACCGGGTTTCACTGTTATCGACGATTCGTATAACTCGAATCCGGCCGCATTGAGATCGATGGTCGAAACGCTTGTGAATGAGCCTAACGCCGTACGGAGGATCGTCGTTGCCGGCGAGATGCTCGAGCTAGGCCCGGATGAGGCTAAGATCCACAGAGACGCGGGGGAAAGAGTCGCTCGCAGCGGTGTCGACAAATTGATCGGAGTACGGGGCCTTGGACGGGAACTCGTGGCGGGCGCGATGAATGCCGGTCTTGCGGATTCGCAGTTTGTCGAGGATTCCGAAGCCGCCGCCGATATTGTTTCAGCCACCGTTCGTGACGGCGACGTTGTCCTTATTAAAGGTTCGCGTGGAGTCAGAACCGAGAAGATCATTGATCGGTTGATGCAAAAATTCGAATTGGAAGACACGGATTCGCGGCAAGACTAAATGCTCTATTACCTCTTATTTCAGCTGATCTATCAGCAATACGGGCGTTTTAGCGAGTCCTATTTTTTTAAGGGCCTTAACGTAATCCAGTACGTTACTTTTCGAACTGCCATGGCGGCGATCACCGCATTGTTGATCTCGCTATTGCTGGGCGGGAAGGTCATAAGGAAGCTTGCACATTTGAAATTCGGGCAGGAGATCCGCGAAGAAGGGCCTGCATCCCATCAGGAAAAACGCGGCACTCCAACCATGGGAGGCGTGCTGATAATCGGTTCGGTTTTCCTGTCGACCATTCTTTGGGCCCGTCCGGACAGTCTTTATCTTTGGATCGCCCTTGGGGCAACGGTTCTTTTTGCCGCGGTCGGCTTTGCTGATGACTATATTAAGATCGTCAAGAAGCGGAGCCTCGGCCTCACTGGAAAACAAAAGCTTGCGGGGCAGTTGGTCACCGCCCTGCTCGTCTGGGGAGTATTGTGGACATGGGGAAATTATCCGTGGAACATCAGCATTCCTTTCTTGAAGGCGACGGCTGAGGTAGCGGGCGTCAGCTATGTCGGGCCTGTGATCTACTTTTTCTTTATCGCGTTTATTCTTCTGGGCTCTTCGAACGCGGTTAATCTCACGGACGGCCTCGACGGCCTTGCGATAAGTGTTACATTCATCGCTATGTCGGCCTTGACCGGTCTGACATATATCGCGAGCGACGCCCGGTGGGCCGAACGTCTTGATATTACCCATAATCCGGCCTCTGCCGAATTGACCGTATTTTGCGGTGCTATGGTCGGAGCGAGCCTGGGGTTTTTGTGGTACAACTCGCCCCCGGCCGAGGTGTTTATGGGGGACGTAGGGTCTTTGGCGATCGGCGGAGCTCTTGGGACGGTTGCGATCTTGACCAAACAGGAGTTTCTTCTGCCGTTCATCGGGGGCGTGTTCATTCTGGAAGCATTGTCGGTGATGCTGCAGGTCTCGGTTTTCAAATTGACAAAGCGAGGCGGGAACCCGGGCCGTCGTGTTTTCAAGATGACCCCGCTTCACCATCATTTTGAGATCACCGGATGGAAGGAGCCGAAGATCGTTTTTCGTTTTGTGATCATCGCTGTGCTTTTTGCCTTGCTGAGCTTATCGACGCTCAAGCTTAGGTAGTTGTTTAGTTGGAGTATGGAGTTACGTGGCCGAAAAACACTTGTACTTGGTGCCGGCAGATCGGGTGTCGAGGCTTCGAAATTTCTTTCGGGCCGCGGTGCAGTGGTCGCGCTTCACGACAAGCTGGACCTGAATGAATGGTCGGAGGCTGCACGCTCTTTGAAGGCTTCGCACGGGGTCGGTTTGCTTGATGGGCAGATCCCATCATGGCTGCTGGACCAGATCGACCTTGTAGTTATCTCTCCCGGTGTTCCGACCAATTCGATTCCGGCCCGCTACGTGGATCGGAAGGATGGAGAAGTGATCGGTGAAGTCGAGCTCGCCTACCGTTTTTTAAAAGGACGAGTTGTCGGTGTGACCGGTTCGAACGGCAAGACCACGACAACCGCCCTTATAGGGGAGCTTCTCAAGAATGCCGGGATCCCAACCCAGGTCGGCGGAAACATAGGAACCCCCCTTCTCAGCTTGACGGAATCGTCAACGGACGACGGGTGGACCGTGGTGGAACTTTCCAGCTTCCAACTGGAAACGATCAAGGAGTTAAGGGCGAATGTCGCCATTTGCCTTAATGTTACTCCGAATCATCTTGACCGTTATGACTCGTTCCAGGACTATGCAGCTGCGAAGCATCGCATCTTTCTTAACCAGACCGGGGAAGATGTTGCGATCCTGAACGCGGATGATGAGATCACGACATCATGGGTGAGCGGCCTTCGCGGAAATGTAGTGCTTTTTAGCGTTCGTAGTGAACTCGACGAAGGTTTGTTCTTACGGGGCAGCAAGATCATTTGCCGGTCTAACGGCAAAGAAAAAGAGCTGATGGAGCGGGGCGAGATATTTCTAAAAGGGATGCACAATGTCGAGAATGTCATCGCAGCCCTCGCCGCGGGACTTGCGTGCGGAGCTTCGCCCGAGTCGATGAGGGAGACCGTCGGGAGCTTTAAAGGCGTCCCTCATCGCATAGAATTTGTTGCCGAGATCGACGGAGTCAGTTTCTACAATGACTCGAAAGCGACCTCGGTGGATGCAACGGCGAAGGCTCTCGATGCTCTGGGTGAGGGAAGCGGCAAGATCGTTTTGATACTTGGTGGTCGCGGGAAAAATGCGCCGTATTTGCCACTATTACCGCTTGTGCAACGCTCCGTTCGCCGGATCATCGTCATCGGCGAGGACGCGGAAAACATTATTTCTGAGCTTGCTGGTACGGCCGAGATCGAACGGGCCAGGAATATGGAGGAGGCGGTCGAAAGGTCTTTCGCGGCTTCTCAAAACGGGGACAGTGTTTTGCTAGCTCCCGCTTGTGCGAGTTTTGATATGTTCAGGAGTTTTGAAGAAAGGGGCGACGTTTTTAAGACGGCGGTCAGGGGTCTGAGACAGGCACACGCCTTTTGAAGGGGAGATGACGAAAGAGAACCGCATAGACTGGCTAATGTTTGGGGTAACGGCGGCGTTGGCCGTATTCGGCACGATGATGGTGTATAGTGCGTCGGCCATGTTCTCCCTGCAGGAATCCGACAATACGAGCCAGTACATTTACTTTTATAAACAGGTTGCGTTCACGCTATTAGGTTTAGCGGTAATGGCGGTTATAAGCCAGATCGACTATCACATTTTCCAGCGTCCGGTCGTCGTTTACGGAATAATGGCGGTGACGGTCGTTCTTTTACTAGCCGTATTTGCTTTCCCGGCGATCAATGGTGCCCAACGGTGGATCCGTGTTTCGGGCTTTTCTTTCCAACCGTCAGAGCTGGCCAAGCTCGCTTTGCCCATTTTCCTCGCTTACTTTCTTACAAAGAACGCAGAGAAGATCGGAGATGTAAAAACGACCGTTCTGCCATGTATGGCGGGCCTGGTAGTGCTTGCAGGGCTAGTGCTGGCGGAGAAAGACCTCGGAACGACGATAGTGCTTTGCGCCATCTTCTCGACCGTTTATTTTGCGGCTGGCGCTCGATTAGTACACATCGGGTCGGTTGCCGCGGCCTTCGTATTGATCGGAGCCGGAGCAATATTTTTCGCGCCCTGGCGGGTCGCTCGTATCATGGCATTTCTCGATCCCTACAAATACTCGAATGATGAAGGGTATCAGGTTGTTCAATCGTTATATGCGATAGGGTCAGGCGGCGTTTTTGGAGAAGGATTTGCTAAAGGCCATCAAAAGTTATTTTATCTGCCGTATCCTTATTCGGACTTTATTTTTTCCGTCGTTGGCGAGGAGCTTGGACTGATCGGCACTCTCGCCGTGGTGTCGGCGTTCGGCGTTCTTCTCTGGCGAGGGGCAAGGGCAGCTGTAACGGCACCTGACAGGTTTGGCACCTTGCTGTCGATCGGGATCGTTACGGGGATCATCGTGCAGGCACTTTTTAACATAAGTGTTGTTATCTCGATATTGCCGGCGAAGGGTATACCGCTGCCTTTCATTTCATATGGTGGCACTTCGGTTGTCATTAGTCTCATCGGCGTCGGCATTCTACTGAATATTTCCAAATTCTCAGGCAGCCAGCAAAAGTCGCCCGCGAAAAAACAGGAACGCGTTTTTGTTCGACGGACCCGATCCGCCTGAGGACGACAATGAAAGTATTGATAGCAGCCGGCGGAACCGGAGGACATATTTATCCCGGCATCGCCATCGCAAACGAGATCGTTGAAAGAGATCCGGGCTCGGAGGTGCTGTTTGTCGGGACCGCCCGAGGGTTGGAAAAACGGATCGTGCCGGAGCACGGTTTTCAACTCGCTTTGATCAATAGTGCGGGTTTGAAAAACGTCGGTCTTGTAGGGAAATTGAAAGGGATGGTCGTCTTGCCAAGGAGCTTTTATGAAGCTCGTAAAATAATCAAGGATTTTGTTCCTGATGTGGTCGTTGGGGCTGGCGGATATGTTTCCGGACCGGTAGTCATGACCGCTCATTTTATGAGGATCCCGACACTGGTGATGGACTCGAACGCTCTGCCGGGCTTTACCAACCGCAGGCTTGCACGTTATGTCGACAAGGCCGCTTTAACGTTTGCTGCGGCTAAACCTTATTTTGGGGATAAGGGCATTGTTACCGGAAATCCGGTCAGGAAGGAGTTCTTCGACGTCGGAGACAGCGAACCGACGGTACCGATCAAATTACTCATTTTTGGCGGCTCACAAGGGGCTCGCGCGATCAATAACGCGATGATCGAAGCACTGCCAATACTCCGTGAAAAACAAGACATGATCAGGATCACACATCAGACCGGAGACGCCCAGTATGATCTTGTCAGGGCCGCGTATTCCGAGAACGGCTGGGAGGGAGTTCAGGTCAGTCCATACATCTCGAATATGGTCGGAGAATTCGAAGTTGCCGACCTCATAATCAGCCGGGCCGGGGCAACGACCTGTGCGGAGGTATCGGCAGCAGGACGAGCATCGCTGATGATACCGCTGCCGACGGCCGCCGACGACCATCAGCGAAAGAACGCCGAGGCAATGGTCGCTTCCGGAGCCGGGAAGATGATATTACAAGCTCAGTTATCCGGAAAGTCCCTTGGGAAGGAAATCATTGATCTTTTGGAACAGCCGTCGAAATTGGCAGCCTATGGGGCTGCGGCTCGGAAAATGGCAAGGCCTGATGCAGCCGCTGTTACTGTCGACCTGATCGAATCGCTTGTTAGGAAAAGACAATAAATATGTTTCGACACGTTAAAAAGATCCATTTTATCGGTATCGGGGGAATCGGAATGAGTGGTATCGCCGAGGTGCTCTGCAACCTCGGATTCGAGGTGTCCGGATCTGATGCTCGCAAATCCAAAAACACGGAACGGTTAGAGAGCCTGTTCGGCATTCGCATCGCCGAGGGCCACGATGCCGGAAATGTTCAGGATGCCGATGTGGTGGTCTATTCGTCAGCCGTAAAGGAAGACAATCCGGAAGTGTTGATAGCAAAGGAACGAAGCATTCCCGTCATACCACGCGCAGAAATGCTCGCCGAGCTGATGACTCTCAAGCCTTATGCCGTCGCGGTTTCGGGAACTCATGGGAAAACCTCGACGACATCTATGATCGCCACACTCTTGAGTGATGCGGGATTTGATCCGACTACGGTGGTCGGCGGCGTGGTGGACACGCTTGGCTCGAACGCAAAACTGGGAAGCTCTGATTGGTTCGTTACTGAGGCAGATGAGAGTGACCGCTCATTTCTCATGCTTTATCCCACGATCGCTGTCGTAACGAACATCGATAAAGAGCATATGGAGTCGTATAAGGGGATGGACGATGTCGTTCAGTGTTTCACCGATTTCGTGAACAAAATACCGTTTTATGGAGCAGCCGTAATTTGCCTGGACGATCCAAACGTTCAGCTGATCATACCAAAAATAAAACGAAGGCGGGTTACCTACGGGTTAACTGCACAGGCAGATATCTCAGCCAGCGACATCAGGTATAACGATACTTTCGGATCGACTTTCACCGTCACTCGTGGGGCTGAACGACTTGGCGAGTTAAAGCTCCCGGTGCCTGGCAAACACAACGTTTACAACGCCCTGGCGTCTACAGCCGTGGCACTGGAGCTGGAAATTCCTTTCGAGACAATTGCAAGGGCATTTGCCGGGTTTAAAAACGCCGACCGCAGATTCCAGTTGAAAGGCGAAGTGGACGGGATAATGGTAGTGGACGACTATGGGCATCACCCAACCGAGATATTGGCCACGTTATCAGCTGCCAAAAATAGCGCCGGTGGCAGGCGGACGGTTGTTGTCTTTCAACCTCATCGCTACTCACGCACTAAGGAACTGATGGACGACTTCGTGGTGGCCTTTAACAATGCAGACGTTCTGTTGATTCTTGATATATACGCAGCGAGCGAGCAGCCCATCGAAGGAATTACCGCCGAAGCACTTACGGAAAATATTAAGAAATATGGACATAAGAATGTTTCGTTTATTGGAACGATCGAAACGGCGACGGAGAAGATCTGTGAAATGCTCCTCCCTGGTGACCTGGTCATAACCTTAGGAGCCGGCAGCATCACACGCTTATCCGACGAGATTCTTGAATGCATTAAAAATGGCAAAGCAAAACGCTGAACGGAAGATGAAAACGATCCCCAAAAAGCGAAAAACGGGTACTAAGTCCAGATCGTCGGTCAGGCTGAAGAGCCGATCAGTGTCGACCAGGAATAGACCGGCGGCCAAGGCCGTGGGACGATTCGTTATACCTTTAGCGATCATTATTGCCTTGGCATCCGCGATCGCGTTTATGGCCTTGTCCGGTTATCAAACCGCCACGGCGTCTGGATTCTTTGATTTGAAGGAAATCGATGTTAGCGGCACTGTACGGACTCCGGAAGAAGACGTGAAACGAATCGTTACTTCAGAGGTTGAAAAGCCGGGCGTTTGGAACGCCGACTTGGGGGAAATTCGGCAAAAACTCGAAAAATTTCCCTTCGTGAAGGTTGCGACGGTCTCGCGATCACTTCCATCCGTAATTGAGGTGAACATCACAGAACGTATTCCCGCAGCGATAGTAAACCTGTCCTCCGGAAAATATCTTGTAGACGGCGAAGGCACTTTATTGACGGCTGTGAAAGGGGATCAGAAAGATTTCCCGTTTGTCTTACAGGGATGGGACGAATCCAAAACTCCGGACGCGATCAAGGATAACCGTAGCCGTCTCGGGCTTTACAAGAAAATGCTGGAAGAGTGGCAGCAGTTTGATCTCTCATCTCGAGTAAAAGAGGTCAACCTCACCAATCTGAGAAGCCCTGTGGTTAGCGTGGAAGATTCGGGCAGGACCGTTGGAATTACGGTCGCCCGCGACAATCTCGGCCGTGGTCTAAAAACGGCTATCGAGGCTCTGAAAGGTAAAGGGGACCGCGTTAAGTCGATCGATGCCGCCGGAGTCTATCCGGTGATTCAATATCTGGATTTCTGATCTGATCATATGAACAGCGAAATACAAGCAGTCGGACTGGACATCGGCACAACCCGTATAAGATGCGTGATCGGGGAACCGGCTTCCGACGGCGCCATGAATATTGTTGGTATCGGCGAATCCGAATCGAAAGGGCTAAGGCGAGGGGTTGTAACTTCGACCGAATCAGTTGCCGAGTCGATAAGAAAGGCCGTCGAAGAAGCAGAACGAGTAAGTGGGCTTGACGTGGAAGGGGCGACGGTTAATCTGTCCGGCGAACATCTCAGAGGTGAGAATAAGAATGGAGTAGTGGCTGTGGCGGGCCCCGAGAAAGAGATAACGGATGACGATATAGAACGCGCAATAGATTCGGCGAGCGCGATGCCTCTAACACCGGGATGGGAGATTGTGGGCAGACTGCCGCAGGAATTCATCGTTGATGGCCAGGACGGTATCACCGAGCCGGTCGGGATGAGCGGGTCGAGGCTTGAGGCCTTGGTGCATGTTGTGACCAGTCCGAGCGCGGCGCGCCAAAATCTGGTCAAAGCGGTTTCGCGGGCCGGTGTCGATGTCGAGCAGCTCGTCCTTGAACCGCTCGCCGCGGCCGAGAGCCTGCTCACTGACGATGACAAGGAATATGGCTGTGCGGTTGTCAATATGGGGGCCGAGATCACTAGCTTAATGATTTTTGGCCGCGGGGCGGTCCAGCACTCGGCCGTATTTCCTTTTGGCAGCATGCTCTTTACCAAGGATATAGCTACAGGGTTGCGTGTGTCTATTCCGGAGGCCGCAAAGATCAAGCACGCTTGGGGATGCGTTGCTTCATTCTTGCTTGCAGATGACGAACGCGAGGAAATGATCGAGATCATTCCATTTGGCCGGGCCGAAACGCGCGGACTGTCCAAAGAAATACTATGCGACATCATGCAGCCACGGGCCGTCGAATTAATGCAACATGTTGCCAGGGAAGCCCATGCCTCGAAGGCCCAGATCTCCGGGGGGGTTTTTCTAACGGGAGGCGGGGCTCTGGTCAAGGGCTTACCTGAGATCGCGGAGCAGGTTTTTGATGCTCCCACCCGAGTAGGTTATCTCGAACCTTCGTTTGTTGGCGGCCTTTCGGATGAGGTTAAGGGGCCTCAGTGGGCGACTGCTTGCGGCCTCGCTCTTTGGTCGCTCAGGAGCCAAATGAGGGGATTTGGGCATGACGGCAAGTCGTCAGCCAGGAAGGTGAAGGAGTGGATAGGAAGTTTTCGTAATAAATTCAGATAGTGAGGCTTTATCAGCTGGCAATTTACCGCAAATCGTTGTATGCTGATAGCCCGATAGCACAATATCTTGTTATAAGCGATAAACCCACTTAGATCGTTTTTCGTACACAAATTGGCAGGTCCCAGATCGGATCATCTTGATGCAATGGAAGAAATTGAAATGAATAACAGTATAAAGATGTTTATTGATGAGCCGCCGATCACCGGGGCGCGGATCAAGGTTATAGGCGTCGGCGGCGGCGGAAGCAACGCTGTCAATCGAATGATCGATGCGGGAATAAAAGGCGTCGAGTTCATCGTGGCAAATACCGACCTTCAAGCTCTGAATGCGTCTAAGGCCCCGATGAAAATTCAGCTGGGAAGCAAATCCACGAGGGGCCTCGGGGCGGGCTCGAATCCTGAGATCGGGCGCCAGGCCGCGTTAGAAGACACCGAGAAACTCCTGGACATACTCGAGGGGTCCGACATGGTCTTTGTTACGGCTGGACTCGGGGGTGGAACAGGAACTGGTGCGGCTCCGGTCGTCGCCTCGCTGGCGATCGAACTTGGGGCTTTGACTGTTGCTGTCGTTACTAAGCCGTTTGGAGTTGAAGGTAAAAAGCGCATGGCACAGGCCGATAAAGGGCTCGCCGAATTACGTGGTTGTGTTGATACGCTTTTAACTATTCCTAACTCGAAACTGCGGGAGGTCGAAGAAAAGATCACGATCATGGATGCTTTCCGTCGTGCTGACGAAGTTCTCCTGCAGGCCGTCCGCGGAATAACCGACCTGATCATAACCCCCGGAATCATTAACCTCGATTTTGCGGACGTTACAACCGTTATGAGGGGCAAAGGTGTTGCCCTCATGGGAATCGGTGAAGGCGAAGGCGAGGATGCCGCGTCGAAAGCGATGAGAGCGGCGCTTGACTACAAACTCCTCGAAGAAAACTCTATCAAGGGAGCCAAAGCTGCTCTTATCAATGTTACAGGTGGCCCGAATATGGTTCTCGGAGAGGTTGAAGACGCTATCGGTATGATCGAATCCGAAGCGGATGACAACGCTGACATTATATGGGGCAGTGTAATAAAAGAAGATATGGGAGACGAGATCCGCATTACTGTCATCGCGACCGGTTTTGACAGTCAGGTAGCCGCTCAGATTCCCCGGCCGAGGACCCACGAGGTCCACGCCGTGTCGCCACAGAACATGGTGTTTCCAACAGGAGATGTTCCGCCCGTTGAAAACTTTGACGTGCCTACGTTTATGAGGCGGCAAGCAGACTGACCTTCTCGCCATGTTGATGAAATCGGCCAGTTTTACTCTGCAGTTACAATGTCGGTAAATGCATTTAGTCGTCCGGTAATCGGCGTTACCATGGGTGACGCTGCCGGAATCGGCCCGGAGATAGTGCTGCGGGCGCTTGAATCCAAAGAACTTCGAGAGGCTTTTCGCTGTGTGATAATCGGAGATTCGGCTGCATTGAGCGGGGTTTCTGATTCTCTGGGTCTTGGCTTGGAAATGGTTCCATTTGCGCCCGAGACGCAAGCAACCACCAGTTGTGTAGAAGTGTACGATCTCGCCAACCTTCCTGCAATAATTAAAACAGGCATAGATTCCCCGATCACGGGAAGAGCAGCGGCAGAAAACCTGATCGCCGCGATCAATCTCTGGAGACAGGGTGTGATCGATGCCGTCGCGACCGCTCCGATCAGTAAGAAGGCGATCGCGATGGGAGGGTTCGACTATCCAGGGCATACGGAGTTCTTAGCCGACTTGACCGGCACGCGCGAGTTCGCGATGAGCTTCTTTGCCGATAAATTGCGTGTCGTCCTACTCTCGACCCATTTGTCGTTAGTAAATGCAATTGATTTTGTCAGCGAGAAGAGTTTGACCAATATCATCCGGTTTACACACCGTGAAATGGTTCGCCTTTTCCGCAGGGATGTATCGATCGCTGTTGCCGGGCTTAACCCGCACGCGTCCGAAGGTGGAATGTTTGGGATGGAAGAATCTTCTGTGATCGAGCCGGCA
Organism: Pyrinomonadaceae bacterium; assembly: GCA_041751735.1. Classification (GTDB taxonomy): domain Bacteria; phylum Acidobacteriota; class Blastocatellia; order Pyrinomonadales; family Pyrinomonadaceae; genus OLB17. The sequence goes on from JBGSWW010000184.1 coordinate 39,782, forward strand.
ATTAAGGTGTGTCAGAAGGAGGGAATTGATGTACTAGGGCCTTATTCACCAGATACGATTTTTCTCGCAGGCTATCAGGGTAAGTATGATGCCTGTATAGCCCTTTATCACGACCAGGCTACGATAGCTGTAAAAGCACTTTCGTTCGGGGCCGGTGTAAATGTGACCCTCGGACTTCCTCTGATACGTACTTCGGTCGATCACGGCACCGCTTATGACATAGTCGATTCGGGTACCGCAGATGCATCGAGTATGCTGGCTGCGATAAGGCTTGCCGGTGAATTGGTCGAACAGTCACGAGGATAGTTTCGTTTTGCTAAAATGATCCTATAGCCCGACCGGGCGATGACGATGAACGAACCAGAACCAATCGAAGAGAGACAAAACGGAACTGTGCTGCCCAAACTCCTGCTTGCCGACGATTCTACGACAATACGCCGAGTCGTGGAACTCACCTTCGCCGATGAGGGAATAATGGTGACGGCTGTCGCTGACGCTGCTTCAGCTATGCAGAAATTTGTAGAAATTCAGCCGGATATTGTGATGGTGGATGTGGGCCTGCCGGGCACCTCGGGGTATCAGATCTGTGAAATGATCAAGCAGGACGAGGCTACGGCACATATTCCGGTACTGCTTCTCGTTGGTTCGTTTGAACCTTTCGACCATGACGAGGCCGAACGTGTTTCAGCAGACGGCTTTTTGATGAAGCCCTTTAAATCTATTCGTGAATTGATCACACGTGTAAAAGAATTGTTAGAGCCTCAAGTGAGCGAGAATGAGGCTGAGGACGAGATGCAGTCCGAAACGGTGGAAGACATCAATTTTAGACCTCTTTCGCAAAATGTCGTGCAAATGCCGGGCATACCCGAAACGATGGATATTGAGAACCTGTACCAACGAAGCTTCAGTAACATCGAGGATACCGGAGAATTTGAAACCGTCGACATCCTTGGAGACTCGGCCATGGACGATGAACTCATCGATGCGAGTTACCATCGTGACTCGGGATTCAGAACATCTCGGACCGCGGAAGATCAAGCCGAACCGGACATCCGGACAAAGGGATTCGATTGGTCGCCGGCATCTAGGCTTGAGCCCGAAACACCTGCGCATACTGGTGTTGGCGGGTCGGTTGAAACACACCAACCGGCCGGCGTGGTCCAAGAATACAACGCCGCTCAGGAACAATCGGGTGAGGTGGCGAAGACGGCCACCGAGCCGAGTAAGGAATTTATCGCCCTCGTTGCCGACCGTGTGGTCGAGTTGCTATCTGAACGGGCAATTCGCGATGTCGCAAAAGAAGTGGTTCCACGAATCGCTGAAAAACTGATTCGTGAGGCACTGGCCGAGGAAAAAAAGACCTAACTCTATAAAAGCAATTAGTTCAGCGCGGCGGGTTTTCATTCCTATAAATGAATGCTCGCCGCGATTGATTTATAATTTCCTCTACGATAACAGATTATGGAACTAGATAAGGCATACGATCCTAAAGCTGCCGAAAAAAGCCATTATAAACGATGGGAAGAGGGCGGGTTTTTCACTCCGGAGATAAACCAAAACCCGGACGCGCCCAAATATTCGATAGTAATACCGCCACCGAACGTAACGGGCAGTCTGCACATGGGCCACGCTCTTCAGCACACGATAATGGATATTCTCATTCGTCGG
>JBGSWW010000185.1:0-34674 GCA_041751735.1 Pyrinomonadaceae bacterium
TTGTACTGGAAGAAGAGTCTCTGGCAGGTTTGAAGTCTGGACTGTAGGTATTCTGCGGATCTGTTCATTGCTGGATACAAAGGCCGCGGGCCTCATATCCAGACTATGAAAAGTCGTATCACAGATGCAATACCAGATGGCACACTTTGTACAACTTGGCACAAAATGACTAACTTGGCACAAAATGTATCAAATGTCACAGAATGTATGATTTGGCGTACTTTGTATCAAATGTCGCATTTGCCCGTTTTGCGTGATTTGGGGTTGCAGCCTTAACAGAAGCCGAACTGATTGGCACCCAGGCCCTATGGTAACAATGATTTATGCGTTTTTCTGAAGGACGGATCTGTGCACAATTACCATCCCTTTTGAAAGGTTACAAATATGAAAAAGAAAAAGCTGGTGGCACGGCTGTTTTTTACCCATCTCCAGTTTAGTACCTATGTCCGATGCCGGACATATTGTTAACTGATTTAGGCTTACGCTGGAATCCTTAACCGCGTGTGGGGTTGGACGGCTCGGGTAGCACCCGAGTAGGGCTCGTAGCCTACCTAGGGTTAACGTCCCAACCAATCCAACCCCACCACGTCTGACACAAGAAAAAACAGCATTCCTAATAGTTATAACTCTCGCGATTGTTCTTTACTCGAATCGAGATGATCGGGATGGCTTGGTCGGTCGGTCGCGATCACTTAGTCATGTGTTGGAAGGTGATGATAACGTCTCTTAACCGATCGATAATGGTCTGGTCTATGTCATCGCCACCATCGCGTCGTAACTCTATTTTTGCGAGATAGTTTTGAGCCTGGGCCAACGCTTTTTCTGCGTTCCCCAGGTGCCTTCGTTCGTCGGTTTGGATGTCGAGCCCGTTTGCCATTATGTACAGGCGGAGAAATCGCCTAACGACTTTTTGATCTGGTGATTCTGGACGCAGCTATCGTCAAAAAGAAGTTCCTTTCACTAAGCGGCGATCGGACAAAGTTAGGAGCATGGTGCCAAATATCTCGAAAGATTTGACAGATCAAGGTCTCGGCCTCGGTTTCCGTAAGAGTCGAGTTCTTGGCCGCGTTCCAAAGCAGATCGCCATAAGTATCAAGGTAGGCACGAACCGACTTTTGCGGGTCTGCCTTGAACAATCCAAGGGTCGCCGGCGGCGAGACAGTCCAAATCTTCAACCTTACCCTTTCCATTTTTTAAGGAGTCAAAATTCGGGACTCTCTCTGAGAAACGTTTTTCCTTTCGTCGCTGGTGGACGTGGAGAGGCCGCCTTCCGATTCGCAATAACGGCAAATGTCCTTTCGCCCGCTCGATGTTGCGGGATCCCGGCGAAAATGAGGGTCGAAAAGTACTTCGCGGCATTTTTCACATTTTTTCTCTGTCATGGTACCCAGTCTCCGAAACTAAAGATGAAATCAAATAGGGACGGCGGCCCGTGATTGGCCCGACCGACGTCCCCAAAATGCCCTGTTCCCCCTTGCACATTAACTTAGCCGCCGGACCAGAATCGCAAGGCACGATCAAGATCACTCGTTCAACAGTTTGAAACAAGTTGTAGTGGCTTTATCAAATGTATAGAGTTTTACCCCCATCGTGTGTGCGCTATCACGCTTATAAACGCCTATTTTTGTGTTACCTTTGTTCCGCGGTCATATGGTCAACTCTTCGGCACACCCTGCGATGCGGAATCACTTGCTTGCGGCACTGACGCATGAGGAGTTCGCCCGTCTACAGCCCGACCTTGAGTTAGTCCCATTGGCGCTGGGCAAGGCTATCTATGAGTCTGGCGACACGATGACACATTTGTACTTCCCGACGACGGCCATCATTTCGCTTCTCTACATAATGGAAAATGGAGGCACGGCCGAGATCGGAATAGCGGGCAATAATGGTTTGATCGGATCTTCTATATTTATGGGCGGCGGATCTACTACAAACCGAGCTGTGGTACAGAGCAGCGGGGATGCCTTCCGCCTAAAAGCCAGCGCGGTAATGGCTGAGTTTAGCCGGGGCAACCTTTTCCAAAAAATAATGCTGGCATATACCCAGTCTCTTATCACCCAGATCTCGCAGACAGCGGTTATGCAATCGGCTTCATACAGTGGAGTTGCAGCTTTGCCGATGGCTGCTGATCAATCATGACCAATTGCAGACGAATCGGTTGGTGATGACGCAAGACCTGATTGCGAATATGCTGGGAGTGCGTCGTGAGGGCGTGACGCAAGCCGCTAGAAAGCTGCAACAAAGAGGAATTATCAAATATGTGCGTGGCACAATTACGGTGCTGGACCGCAAAGGGTTAGAAAACGCTGCCTGTGAGTGTTATGGAATTGTTAACGCTGAGTATGATCGGTTATTAGGAAAATATATTCCCGTAAATAAGAACTCAGATGAACCTCTTGGAAACAAGTGAAGGTACTCGTTAGACTTACCTCTATAGTACCAACACGGTTGATAATTCTTTACGGAGCAGATCAACCCGCGTGAAACGGAGCTAACTACAACCTTCTAAGATCGCTCTGAAACCCCAATCCTGCCTCCTCACGTATTCCATTAAGGTCACGCTCTAGAATAGCCAAGACATCTTCAAGGGATTTTGGTTTTTGTGGGGGCATGGGATTATTTTCATTTGAATGAGATCCATTAAAAATCTCGCCTTAAGTATTCGGTTGTTGCAAAGAGAAACGAATGATGAACACGTTGTAATGGGAAAGCTCAATATGGCGCCGAAATGCGAATATTTAAAGCTAAAAGACGTGCCCGAGGGTATGCAGATGCGGCATCTAGAAAAGCGATTCCAGTTGCGAGTCGGTGCCAGAGGTTTCCGTTGCCTGAGCCGGTTTGTATGTCTGCAGGTTCGGCGGGAGATCGACGGCTTTGCCAGCAAGAATATCCTCGACGGTAAGTATCTGCATGCGCGGGTAGTCTTTGTTCCAGCCGGGCGAGTGGTAAAAGCCCTGGCCTCTGTTCCGGCCTCGTTGCGGAATAGAACGTTGTAATTACGATTCCTGTACGACGGGTCGAGATAGATAAGATCGACGGACACGTCTTTCATGTAGTCGCGAAGGACCTTCAGGCCGTAGTAGAGAGTGTTCATGGGATGCACGGGAATGATAGTCAAGGAAGTCGAGGAAGTCTAGGAAGTCCAGGCGGTTCGTAACCCCTAAAAAGCAAATGGCGTTGCGAGTCTCCCACTCCTCAGCCACGCTTTAATATTTGCGGAATTCGGGACTGGCGCCCCGATGTCCGGCAACACTATATCTTCTAATCAGGGCAATATCAATCTTTTAATTCATCGCCTGCTGCGGTCAGCGTTTGATAACTCCGCATGATCACCACGTCGTCAGAGCAATACTCTGCGTGAACGTAATACAACTTTCCGTTTTCCAACTCGCTGAACGCCGGCAGCCCATCGAATTCCCGTACGTCGGACCGGAGAATGCCATTTTCGACTACTACCTGGCCCTCGAAGGGTTGGATGGTTTTGTCGGGCATGTACATCGATTAACAAATTGACTGCAGATTCTCAAGCCCGGTTATTGGCGGGTGTGTGTCTTCGCACACGTGAGACAATGCCGTCTGCGCAAATTCGATGCGGCCGCGTAAGCCATCAGCTAGGTTCCATTTCTTCCAGCCGTCTTAGACATTCTTTAAGTGCGGCTTCGATCTCTGCAACGAAAAGAGCCTTTTCCTGGTTCGCTCCGTAAAGACGATCCAGAATAGTAAACATTCTCTCTTGTTCGATCATGGCATTGATCGAAATATCGTGACGGTCTTCAGCGGAAAGCGGCATACCTAAAAGCATATCTTTTTGGCAACAATTGAATGTGTTCTAGCGCACATTACGTCAGAAAAATTCATTTGTGCGTTAGCGCATACAGTGCGTCTAACCGGCTTGTGCACGCTGGCCATTCGATGATAATTTCGGCGTATTCCTAAACACACTCCCGAAATGAAAAGCAATTGTCGGTCGATTCAGGTCGCGAGTGAGCGTGCCGGGGATGAGCACTATCGGGTGTTCACCGCTTCTGTCGTCTCTCGCCTTCGCGGCGTAATGTTGACTAACTGCATGGCTGGAGCTCTCGCCTATAAAACTACTCTCGAGGAATTGTTGGCCTGCCTTCAAAAACGGCAGCTTTCACCTTCGATCGAAAAACAGATCGCGGACACGCTTGTATATCTTTTGGTTATCGACAAAGATATTCTCGTCCTTCGAAGCCGCGAAAAACTCTAACACCACGCAACTTTAGGACACTACCCGCATACCGTTGGCCCGTCGGGAATAACTATTTAAGTGATTCTCCGGGCACGGTCTCTTCCAGGTTCTTTAGGCAATCTTTCAAAGCAGCTTCGATCTCTGCGACGAAAAAAGGCCTGGCCGGCTTTCATTTGGGTTATAAAATGGTTTTGGCGGAGGAAAGAGGATGGAAGGCAAAGCTCCGGCAGGAGCGTGATGAAGGCCGACGTTTCAGTTGTCCTGGATTATACCTTCGCGTCGCTGCGCCACATGCCAAAGCACACCGCTCGGATCGTAAACATATGCAATACGAAGTCCCCATGGCTGCATCGCAGGCGGCTTGGGCGGTTGGACCCCGAACTTCGATGGCAGGTCGAGGGCATCGATGTGCCCCCACCAGGCGTCGAGATCGTCGACCATCAACTGCATCATGAAATTCTCAGCCCAGTCCTTCTGATAGTAGCGCTGCAGGATAAAACCGCCTGAGCCCGCGTTGAAGATCGCGACCTCACTATCGAGCACCTTTTCGAAGCCTAGCGTCTCGTAGAAACGTTTGGAGAGATCGAAATCCTGGGCCGGCACGAAGGGCCGCATGCGCTCCGTCCCGATCGGAATAGTGTTCATACTCTGATGCCTCCCTTTGAGTGTTCATGGGAAAGGGTAGAAATTTACGAGAACATTACCACAGATGGCGTAGAAGTTGGTATCGGATCAGCAGATGCATAAAACGATGCGGAAGACCCTGTACAATCAAAGCGTGAGAATACGTCCGTTTGGATATGGCAGGCCTTGGAAGCCGGGCTTTTTGTTCACTTGGGCTGTAATCCCAGACTTTGTAATTGCCTGAAAGGCGGATTATACTTAGCTGAAATCTATCATTCCCGGAGTAAATCAAAGAGTTATGTTAAAGAGATCACTGGCTGTTTTCGTGCTGGCTGCTTTTGCGTCGGCGGTTGTTCCTGCTCAATCGAAATTTGAATATCCGAAACCCCGGCGCGGAGATCAGGTTGACGACTTTCATGGTACCAAGGTTGCCGATCCGTACCGGTGGATGGAGGATACTGCGGCGACCGAGACCCAAACTTGGATCGAGGCGCAGAACAAGCTTACGAACTCATATCTTGCGACGATATCCGAACGCGAACATATCCGAAACCGGCTGACGGAGATCTGGAACTACGAGCGTTATTCCGCTCCGTCTAAGATCACTGACGGGTTTTATATTTACTCTAAGAATGACGGCCTGCAAAACCAGAGCGTCTTATATAGAGCAAAGTCCATAGACGATCCGGGGGTCGTTTTCTTCGATCCGAACAAGCTGTCGGAAGACGGAACCGTCGCCCTTAGCGGGTCTTCGTTCACGGACGACGGCAAACTCTGGGCTTACGGGATCGCAAAGTCCGGCTCGGACCGGACAGAGTGGAAGATCCTCGACACGACGACCGGCAAATACCTGACCGATACGCTTCGCCCTAATCGGCAAGGCGGCGTGTCATGGCTCAATGATAACTCCGGTTTCTTTTACAGCCGCTATCCGGACGCGAGCGAGGGCGCAGAGCTCAAAGGAGCGAATAAGTTTCCTAAACTCTACTTTCATAAGCTCGGCACGCCGCAGTCCGAGGACAAAATGATCTACGAACGCCCCGAGGACGGCGAGCTTACAATGGGCGGCGGCGTTACGGAGGACGGAAAATGGCTGATGATCAGTGTCACGAAAGGGACCCAGCGAATGAACGAGATCCACGTCAAGGACCTGACCGATCCCAATTCGAAGATCATCCCTGTCGTGGGCGATCGGTCGAACAGCTGGTCTTTTGTCGGCAATGACGGGCCAGTCTTCTACTTCCGAACCGACAAAGATGCCGAACGCAGCAAACTGGTCAGCGTCGACGTTTCCGCTAAAGACCGCGTTTGGAAAGAGATCGTTCCGCAGGCTGCCGAAACTCTGAACGGCGTTCAGATGATCAATGATCAATTCGTTGCGAATTATCTTAAGGATGCTTACACCCAGATCAAGATCTACGACAAGAACGGCAAACACGTTCGCGATGTTCAGCTTCCGGGGATAGGCTCGGCGGGCGGATTTGGCGGCCGGCAAAAGGACACGGAGACCTTTTATTCATATTCGAGCTACAACGCCCCGCCCACGATCTATCGCTACGATATGAAAACAGGCAAAAGCACGCTCTTTCGCCAGGCAAAGGTCAAATTCAACCCGAATGACTTCGAGGTAAAGCAGGTCTTCTACAACAGCAAAGACGGGACGCGGGTCCCGATGTTCATCATTCACAAGAAGGGCATCAAGCTCGATGGCAATAACCCGACGCTCCTTTATGGCTACGGCGGTTTTAACGTCTCCATGACGCCCGGATTTTCAGTATCCCGGCTGCCATGGCTCGAAATGGGCGGCGTCTACGCGGTTGCGAATATTCGCGGCGGTGCCGAGTACGGCAAATCCTGGTGGGCGAACGGCGCAAGGCTCAAGAAGCAGAATACCTTCGACGATTTCATCGCCGCCGGTGAATGGCTGATCGCGAATAAATACACCTCTAATAAAAAGCTCGCCATACAAGGCGGCTCCAATGGCGGTCTGCTCGTCGGTGCCGTTCTCAATCAGCGGCCGGACCTTTTCGGTGCCGCTCTGCCCGCGGTGGGAGTGATGGACATGGTGCGGTTCACAGAATTCACCGTAGGGGCTTTCTGGAAGTCAGATTACGGCGACCCCAAGGATCCTGCGGATTTTGCGGCGCTTTATGCGTACTCGCCGCTGCACAACCTAAAGCCCGGGACGAAGTATCCCGCGACGCTCGTGACTACAGCCGACACCGACGACCGCGTATTCCCGGCACACAGCTTTAAATACGCGGCTGCTCTGCAGGCAGCCCAAGCCGGCGATGCCCCGGTGCTGATACGCATCGAAACCAAAGCAGGCCACGGCGCCGGCAAACCGACCTCAAAACAGATCGAGGAACTAGCCGACATTTTCGGATTTCTGGTCAAGAATCTCGGTATGAAACTCGATCAATAGCGCATCGATCGGAAGTCCTTGTATGAGGAAAACGAGAGATCGAAAGGGCCGTCCGAACGCAGGCGGCCTTTTCTATTCTGCGAGGACACCTAATTAAAAACGGGTCCTGCCAAAGTAACCGGCTTTCGTGGTCAAGATCACGGAAAGTACCGGTAAATATCTTTACGATCGAGGAAACGGACAAACACTAGCGTGTCACCCTCGAGCTTCAAGCCCAAACGGAACTCGCCAATGCGGATACGGAAGTAATCCCGAGAGCCGCGCATTATCCTTAGGTGCGGGATTTGGTCGAGTGTGCCAGCTAGTTCGCTTGCTTCAATGGCTGCTTTTACTTTTGGAAGAACTGACTTAACTTTGACGGCCTTGAGATCCTTGTGAAAACTCTCAGAAAACTCGACGTTCAATTTGGGATCTCCAGTACCTCGAATACTGAATTACGGCTGACGCGCGGAGTTTCCTCACCTTCGGCGATCGCTTTTGAAAAAGCTATGTCCTCGATGATCTCAGCCAATATATCGCGAACCAACTCCTGCCGTTCCTGCAATACCTCGACGATCGCTGATTTAAAAACTTCTTTTAACTTTTCGTCGCTCTCGCTGATCGTAGCCATAGGTCACCCCGCATAAAATATAACATAAACAGCTATCTTGCCTTTTAGATTCGGATCGGATTGGGCCCGCGAAAAAGCCTATAAAAAAAGACCGCCCTTTCGGACGGCCTTTTTAGATCAATTACGGCACTAGCTTACCTATAGATATGCTGGCCTCGAAGATTGGTCTTCCAATCGTTTTCGAAGTAGTCTGCATCTTCGCTCGATCGGGGTCTTACGCCGAGAACGGTTCCACCTTCCTTGATGCCTGATTCATAGAGGGCTGCTCTTTCTTCCGGGATGCCCCATCCGATGAGAGCTCCTACGAGTCCGCCGGTCAATCCGCCTGCACCTGCACCGGCAAGTGCCGCCGCGATCGGTCCCCAAACAACAAGGCCAACGCCTGGCAAAACAACATTGGTTCCGAGTGCTGCGATGCCGCCGATGATGGCGCCGAGCGTTCCGCCTATGGCTCCACCGGTTCCTGCGCCTTCCATAGCTTTGGTGCCCAGCTCAGAGTCCGGCGTTCCTTCACCGTAATAGCGGTCGCGGGTCTCGTCCGACATGATCACGTTGATCTCGTCATCAGAATATCCGCGTTCGCGCAGCGATCTGTATGCGCTCTCGGTGCTATCCCTGTCTGAAAACATTCCTGTCAATAATCCTGGTTCCTCTTGTGAACGTGTACCTTGTGTATTCATATTTATTCCCCTTGCGCTGTAATTTTGAAGCACGCCTTAAGATCTGGAGAAATTTCCAATTTCTTCGACGTTGAGACAATGCTAGCGTTTTGTACTCTCGCCTTCTGTACTCTATTGAACAAAGAAATGAGTTTTTATATCGATCATCTAAACAATGCTATTTGACTGAAAACTTTTTATGGTCACACCGCGTATTACGCGGATATGAAAAGCTCCGCCCTGAACCGGTTCCTGACGCTTTTGGTCTTGGCACTTGTGTTTTCAGTCACCGGCATTCAAGCGCAGACAGCTAAGCCCGTCCTTGCCGTTCTTAATAAGGCCGACGCTACTCTCGTATTTATCGATCCGGTGACTATGAAGGTGACCGGCAAAGTGCCTACCGGCGATGGCCCGCACGAGGTGGTTTTTTCAGAAGACGGGAAGACAGCTTTCGTGTCGAATTACGGCGCTCAAACTCCGGGCAATTCACTATCGGTCGTTGATGTGGCGACAGCCAAAGAAACGCGCCGAGTCGACCTTTCGCCGCTAATGCGCCCACATGGAATTCAGGTCATTGGCGGAAAACTATATTTCACGGCTGAGACCAACAGGGCCATCGCCCGATACGACCCCGTCGCGAATAAGATCGACTGGATAATGGGAACCGGGCAGAATGGCTCGCACATGGTTGCCGGCAGCAGCGACCAGCGACGGTTTTATACTGCGAATATCGGTTCGGACTCGGTCACCGCATTTTCCTTTCAGAACATTCCTCCTGCCGGTTCCGCGATCACGCAGATCGCGGTTGGTAAACAGCCCGAAGCCATCGACCTGTCTCCGGACGGCAAAGAGGTATGGGTCGGTCTAAACGTGGACAACGGCGTCGATGTTATCGATACCGCTACTGGCAAGGTGGTCAAGCGGATCGACCTGGGTGGTCGTCCTTATCGTGTACGGTTTACACGGGACGGAAAATTCGTGGTCAATCCAACGTGGCCCGCAAACGAATTGATAATCGTCGACGCGGCAACCAAATCGATCACCAAACGTATCAAAATCGACGGAATGCCATTCGGCATTGATTTTTCCAGGGATGGAACGTACGCGTTCGTAACCGCCTTAAAGCCCGACAAGGTCTATAAGGTAAACCTCGTGACCGGCACAATAGAAGGCAGCGTCGAGACGGGCAATCAGCCCGACGGCGTCGCCGTGACGGGATATTAGCAATAATTCATACGTTAGAAATTCATTCGCCAGATTTATAGGAAGTACTCATGGCAACCTTAGCAAGACGAAAAAATACACAATTTGGTTCGAGAATTAAAGTTTTACGAGCAACCATACATTCGTTGTTGCGAGAAGCGGAAATTCATTCACGACCCTTGGCAATTGACCCTGACAAAGGGCTTGATTTTTACGAGAATGTAGAGCGATTTGAGGCCCAGCTTATCGAATCCGCTCTCGAGCTTTGCGGCGGCCGGCAGAACAAAGCGGCGCAGCTTCTTAACCTCAGAACGAGCACGCTCTCCTGGAAAATAAAGAAGCTGGCTATAAAGGCAAAATAGCTTCACGGACAATTTATGAGAAATCTACTTGATCGGGCGGCGGCTTGGATGCTGCTGCTACTGATCGTTACCGGTGTGCCTTCGGTCGCGATCTCGCAAACACGCGTCGCTGCGGCACAGGTCAAAACATCGCGTTTCGGAAACGTTGACGCGATCTCTGCCAAGCAAATGCGTGACTATCTTACCTTCATAGCGTCCGACGAGCTCGAGGGGCGTGACACACCTTCGCGGGGCCTGGATATCGCGGCACTATATCTTGCTCAACATCTTGCAACCTTAGGGATCAAGCCGGCCGGCGACAATGCTACTTATTTCCAAAAAGTTCCTTTGAGTATGGAAAAGGTAGTTGCGCGAGACACGCGAGTTGATCTGGGCGGCCAGAGTTTTGAATACGGTAAAGATTTCCTTACGTCTATCACGGCCGCATCGATCAATAATGCTCAGATCGTTTTTGCCGGATACGGCTGGGTAATCAAGTCGAAGAATATCGATGCTTATCAGGGAATCGACGTTAAAGACAAGATCGTCGTTGTCGTCAACAGTTTGCCGAAAGGCATTACCTTTAATGATCTAAAAGGACCTCCCGGCGGTGACTGGATGTCACCGGCGTTTTATGCACAGACGAATGGTGCAAAGGTAGTGATCAATTTTCCGACGTTTGGGAACCTTATCAATTGGGAATCCAGCCGCTGGATTCAGAGCGACAAAGGTTCGGTCTCCTTTGGCAATCAACCGACGCTGATAAAGATACCCACGATCACAGTGAGTCCGCGGCTGTTGTCGACACTCTTCTTCGGCGAAAAGGCGACTGCGACAGCGCTGTTCAACAAGACCCAAACGCTCGACGACCATACCGCTTTTGATCTCAATCCCGCAAAGAAGATGTCCGTAAATGTCGCGGCGATAAAACGAGCGATCCACACACAGAACGTAGTCGGCGTCCTCGAAGGCAGCGATCCTGTGCTCAAAAATGAATACGTCGCGATCGGAGCGCATTACGACCACGTCGGTATGAACCCGTTCGCCCCGGGTCCGGACAAGATCTGGAATGGGGCCGATGACGACGGCAGCGGGACCGTAGCTGTCATGGCCATCGCTAAAGCCCTGGCCGAAGGGCCGCGGCCGAAGCGGTCGTTTTTATTCATCTGGCACGCAGGTGAGGAAAAAGGGCTGTGGGGAAGCGAATACTTTACTGACAACCCAACGGTACCGATCACCTCGATAGTAACCACGCTGAATATCGACATGATCGGGCGGTATCAGAATGCCGGCGATGAAAATCATCCACAGAACAAAAATTTGCCGAAACCGAACGAGGTCTTCACGATCGGTGCGAACATGATGAGCACTGAGCTCGGCCAGGTGAGCGACACGGTCAACAAGTCATTTCTAAACCTGAATTTCAATACAAAGTACGACGGCCCCGACCACCCGGAACAATTCTTTTACCGAAGCGATCATTACAACTACGCAAAGAAAGGCATTCCGATCATCTTCTATATGGACGGCAGCCATGCTGATTATCACCAGGCGTCGGATTCGATCGAGAAGATCAATTTCGAGCAGATGGAAAAGGTGACGAAGACAATATTTGCAACCGGCTGGGAACTGGCGAATCGGGCAACTCGGCCCAAGGTCGACAAGCCGCTACCTTCAACAGTTGGTGGAAACTAATCGTGGCATTAACCCGACATCGGCGAAATAGTTTGATACCGGCATGGATGGCGGCTGCCCTATTGGCAGTCTCCACCGCCGTTGCCCAGCCGCCAGCCGATAAATTTGCTGAACTCGAACGCGTCGTCGAGGCCGAAATGGCCTCGACCAAGACACCGGGCGCCGCCGTTCTGCTCGTTCAGGGCGACAAGGTCATTTTTTCGAAGGGGTTTGGGTCGACTAGTGTCGAGGATGGTGCTGCGGTCACGCCGGACACGCTCTTTCGAATAGGCTCGACGACGAAAATGTTCACGGCGGCGGCGTTTGCAGCTCTAGCGGACCAGAACAAGGTTAAGTTCGACGCTCCAGTATCAACCTACTTGCCCGGCTTGCCACCGAGAGTCGGCGGTTTAACCGCGCATCAACTTCTCAGCCAGTCGTCCGGCATGAGGGATATGAACACCGACGTCATCAGCGATGACGATAATGCGTTGTCCCGAAATGTCGCACTTTGGAAAGATAACGCCTTCTTTACAGAACCAAATACGATCTATTCGTACTCAAGCGCAAATTTTTGGCTCGCCGGGCTGATCGTCGAAAAGGTGCATGGCAAGTCTTATGCCGATGCAATGACCGAATTGCTCTTCCGGCCGCTGGGCATGACGAGGTCCTTCCTTCGGCCGCGTGAGGCAATGACCTACCCGCTCGCCCTCGGGCATAATCGACAGGGAACGACGCACAGCGTGAACCGCCCGGCGGCAAACAACGCGGCGATATATCCCGGCGGCTCGATCTTTTCAAGTGTCAATGAGCTTTCGCGATGGTTGATCGTGATGCTGAACGGAGGCAAGATCGATGGCAAACAGGCCGTCCCACGCTCGATGGTTGACAGCCTGATGAAGCGGCAGTTCGACCTGCCGGGCGGAGATGCGTATTACTCCTACGGCCTCATGGGTTATGACATCGCCGGTGTTAAAACGATCTCGCATGGCGGTGTGTCACGCGGATATGGGGCGACGATATTTTTTGCACCTGAGCATCAATTTGCTTATGTTGTATTAACAAACAGCAATGGCCAGACATTGCCGAAAACCCGACAAAAGGCTAACGAACTTTTCCTGCCTTTGAAAACAGTTCAGCCTGACGCCGCGGGTTCCCGCACTGCGCCTACAGACCTGAGCCGCTATACCGGCACATACGAGCACGCTCCCGAATCGTGGGACATTGCAGTGCGGGACGGAAAACTCATTGTCACAACGGACGGAAAGGAACACGAACTCAAGCCCGTCGGGGCGAACCAATTTTCGTATGCCGGCGGGCCGATAATGTTTGTCCCCGATGCCAAAGGCGATTTTGAGCATATTTTTATGGGGCTCTATGCGGCCCGCCGAACAAAACGATAAGACCGGAAGACGAGGTAACTGAATATGAGAACAACACTGATAACATTAACGATATTGGTATTTTCTATTGCTGCGTTCGGGCAGACCGATGACGATCGGGCCGCGGTTAAGCAGGCGGCGATGGACTATATAGAATCTGTTTATAACGTGAATCCCGGGCAGGTCGAACGCAGCGTTCATCCTGAACTTGTAAAGCGCGGCTTTTTTGCACGGCAGGGCGAGGCGAAATATTCCGCGAACGCTATGACCTATGCAGAGCTCGTCGAGCTTGCAAAGACTTACAACACAAAGGGCCGCATTCCTAAAGATGCGCCGAAAGACGTGGTCGTTTTTGACGTTGTCGACCAAACCGCAAGCGTAAAGGTCACCGCCGCATGGGGTATCGACTATATGCACCTCGCCAAATACGAGGGAAAGTGGAAGATCATCAATATTCTGTGGCAGTCGCCGCCGAAGAAATCGGCAGCTAACTGACCTGGTTGGCCAATGATATGAGACATAAGCCGCGCATTACAACGTTGATCGTTCTAGCCGCTGCATTTCTCAGCGGGGAATATTTATACGGGCAGTCCTCCAAAGCCGAGCAGATCGACGCTCTCGTTGCGCCCGTTGCTGCCACCCGGCAATTTTCCGGGATCGTCCTGGCCGTAGACAATGGAAAGGTCATATACGAGAAAGCTTTTGGAATGGCGAATGCGGAGCTGAACGTCCCTGCCGCCCGCAGTTCCCGCTTCGGTATCGCATCTATCACGAAGCCGATGACCTCTCTCGTTCTTATCCGCCTGGTCGACGAAAAGAAGCTGACGCTCGAGGACAAGCTAAGCAAATTCATCCAGGATTTTCCGAACGGCGACAAGATAACCGTCGCGATGCTTTCGCAGCATCGTTCGGGGATCCCGCACAGGGTGATGCCGCCGGAACAGGAAACTCTCGCTGTTAACACTGCGGACATGGTGCTGAAAGCAAAGGCGGCTACGCTTGCGTTTGAACCCGGCACGCAGCGACTCTATAGCTCCGCAGGTTATTCAGTGCTTGCTCGGGTGATGGAGATCGCGAGCGGCCAAACATATTCGGAGCTGCTGAAGAAGTACGTTTTCGATGTTGCAGGGATGACGGATTCAGTCGACTGGAACTGGCCAACGATCATCGATCGCCGGGTCAATGACTACCTTAAGGACGAGCGCGGATATGTAAATGCGCCGTACAAAGACTATTCGTTCCTCGTCGGGGCCGGATCGGTTCTCAGCACTGCGTCCGACCTTAACAAGTTTGCGGTGGCTATTTTAGACGGCAAGTTCGGAGCTTCGGCACGAGCCAATTTTGTAAGAGATGGATCGTTGTCGGCAAGTGGATCTACAAATGGCCGGCGGGCCTATTTGGAGTACAAAGAAGATAAATCGTACGGGTTCGTGATCCTCTCAAATTTGTCGAGCGGCAGCTTCGATTTCATTCAAAAAGGCGTGACCGAGATCCTGCAGGGCAAAGAAGTAGCAACAAAAACACTGTCGATACCGAAGTTCGACCCTGCGGTGAACAAGGATCTTGCCGATTTCGCTGGTACATACCGTCGAAGCGATGGCGGAGCGTTTGTGATCGAACTTCGTAACGGCCATCTCTTCTCGAGCGATATAAAGCTCTATTCTGTTAAACGCGACTGCTTTTTCGACTTCAGATTTTACGGTGATATCTGCTTTTCGCGGGACGCGAGCGGAAAGGTCGGCGGCATTCGATGGTCGGGCCTGACCTTTGATCTGACTGGTACTCGATAAGAAGTGGTTCATAGTATTGAGATGCACACAACAGTTCGACTGTTAGCGATCCTATTATTTGCAGTGGCGCATGTGGTCACTGTGGCCGCTCAGGCGCCGCGGCCGAACACTCTTTCAATCGAGCCTCATATATTCGAAAGCTCCAAGGGCGAGAAGGTGGATGCAGAGCTGGGACGTTTGAGGGTTCCCGAGAATCGAAGTTCCAGGAACGGGAGGACGGTTGAGCTCGCCTTTGTCCGCTTCAAAAAAACCGGCGGTGGTGAAGGTGTACCCACGATCTATCTGGCCGG
Organism: Pyrinomonadaceae bacterium; assembly: GCA_041751735.1. Lineage (GTDB taxonomy): Bacteria > Acidobacteriota > Blastocatellia > Pyrinomonadales > Pyrinomonadaceae > OLB17. The sequence continues at coordinate 15,212 of JBGSWW010000185.1, forward strand.
CGGCCCCGGCGGTTCAGGCATCGCGGCGGCAGGCGGCTCACGGTTTCCGTTGTTCATGGCCATGCGCGAATTCGGTGATGTCATCGCGTTCGATCAACGCGGAACCGGGCGATCAAAGCCGAGCCTCGTCTGTAAGGACCGCTTTAGTCTCCCGCCGGCGAAAGCCGGCGAGCGGACCGAGATGCTTGAGCGCGTGGCCGAACACTCGCGATCATGCGGCGAGCAGCTTCGTTCTAAGGGAATCGACCTTTCAGCATACAGCACTGAAGAAAATGCGGACGACATTGAGGATCTGCGGCAGGCCCTTGGTGCTAAGAAGCTTAATCTTTGGGGAATAAGCTACGGAACACATCTCGCGCTCGCATTCATCAAACGGCATCCGGCCGGTGTCGGAAGGGCCATACTCGCCGGCGTGAATGGCCTGGACGACCGGCGAAAGCTGCCGAGCGATGCCGAAGAAACCCTTGTTAAGATAAGCGAACTCGCAAAACGGGATCCTGAGCTGGCCGCTGTTGTGCCCGACCTTCATTCGCTTATCAGATCCGTGCTCACCGAGTTGGATAAGGGTCCGGTTACCACCGAGGTCATCGATCCGAGCACGCAAAGATCTGAAAAGATATCGATCAGCAAGCTCGATGTTCAATTCCTGACAGCCCAGAGCCTTGGAAGCGCCAGGTTCATACGCGCAATGCCCGCGATGTTTTACGCAATGTCAAAAGGCGATTACCGGGAATTCGGCCGGATGCTGGCCGGTATGAAATTAAATGGTTTGCCCGCCTCCGCAATGTACTTTTCGATGGACTGCGCATCGGGCGGCTCCGCGGAGCGGTACGGTAGGATCAAACGTGAAGAGGGGAAAACACTTCTCGGGAATGCCTTCAACTTTCTGATAGCGGACAGCTGCGAATCCTGGAATGTAAAAGACCTCGGCCCAAGTTTCCGAACCCCGGTCAAATCAGACCATCCGGTCTTGATGATAAGCGGCACCCTCGACGGCCGAACCCCTCCAAGCCGGGCGGAGGATGTTCGCAAGGGGTTCCGCAATAGCAGCCATCTCATAGTCGAAGGTGCGAGTCACGATGACGACCTTTTTTTCTCGACGACCGTGATCAAAGAATCGATGCTGGCTTTCATGAGGGGCGAAAGGCTTCCGCCGACCAGGACGGTTCCGACGGATCCAGCGATCGTATTTCTAAAACCGGTCACCAAATGAGTGCGAGTTTATTTGATCGCTCCAATATCGCCTGAGGTTTAGATCGCATGAAGAAAATCCTGCTTACTTTCTTACTTACACGTTAGTGATGGCCGATGCCAGCACTCGACAAGAGCAAGATCCCTGTCACGATCAACAGGAGAACGGCGAGCCCGCCTCCGACAAATGATGCCAGGTGACTAAACCCGGCACGACGAGCGTCGATGGAGAGGGGAGCTTCCCGATAGGCCGCACGATCGGCTGACAATGGTATCGGCGGTTTCATCAGCCGATAGCCTATTTTCGGCAGAGTTTCGATGAACTTAGGCTCCCGGGGGTCGTCGCTGAGCACACGCCGTATCTCCGAAATCGCACGCGACAGGACATGCTCGACAACGTTGACGTCATGCCATACACTGTCAAAGAAAACCTTCTTCTGCACGACCTCCGGGTAGTTTTCGGCGAGCAGTACAAGAACGTCCATGATCTTTGGCTCGATCTGTCCGCGGGTGCTTTCGTTTGAAATGCGGCCCGACCGCGGCTCGATCCGCCATTCATCCAGGTAAAATCCTTCGCGTAGATCTGATTTTTCGATCATTTTTAATTCCATCCGTATATACGTCAGATTTACGTTAGAACCTATCGAATTGTTCAGACAGGAAATCACGGTCTCTTAAACCTTACACATTCCTTAAAACGAAAAAGCATTTTTCGCGTTAGTCTAGTGTTCTAAATTTAGACGCTCATCACTAATAATATGCGAAATGTTTTATTAAATACCCTGGTTCTCTTTACGATTCTCATCCTTTTCAATGTTGCTGCGGCGCAGCCCGCGGCGCCGCCCGCGGCCCCTCGGCTGATCAATATCGAACTGACCGCTGAACAATGGCGGGCTGACCTTCGTCATTTTGCCACCGAGATCCCCCGGCGTCACAAGAATGCTTTCCACACGATCTCGCGCTCGCAGTTCGAGGCCGCAGTCACCCAGCTGGACCACAGGATGGGGACGCTGCGGAACGATGAGATCCTGGTTGAGTTTCTCAGGCTAATTGCGATGATCGGCGACGGGCATACATCGGTCGAGGAGCACAGCCTCTTCAGCTTTGGCATGTACCCGGTCCGTTACCATCTCTATTCCGACGGGCTATACATTCGATCCGCTCCTGAGGAGCAGAAGGAGATCGTCGGTGCCAAGGTCCTCAAGATCGGAAATCTCACCGTCGAAGAAGCTCTCCACCGGATCAAGGGGATCGCGTGGGGGGACAGTCGCAACGAGCAGGCATTCAAGGTCGAAAGCGTATTCTTGCTGATGATCCCAAAAGTCCTACAGGGGTTAAACATCACCACCAGTAGCGAGAGCATTGTTTTGCACATCGAAAAAGCGGGCGTTAAAACTCCGGTGACCATCACCGCCGTAAGGAGCCCGCGAGAGTTTATGGCAAAGGCCAAGTTCATCTCTGCAAACCGTGACGCCGAACGGCCTATTCCGCTCTATCTAAAGAATGACGGCGATAATTTCTGGTTTGACAACCTGAAGGACCGCAAGATCCTTTACGTCCAAATGAATGCCGTCCAGAACAAGCCTGATGAAACGGTGGAGGCTTTCTTCAGAAAGGTCTTCAGACTCATCGAGAGCGAACCGGTCGAAAAACTCGTTCTCGACCTGCGCAATAATACGGGCGGCAATAATGGGCTAAATACGCCTATAGTTACCGGATTGATAAGATCGAGACTGAATGAGCGCGGAAAGCTCTTTGTGATAACGGGGCGGCGAACCTTCTCGGCGGCGCAGAACCTTGTCAACGAGATCGAGAAATATACTAACGCCATATTTGTAGGCGAACCGACCGGGAGCAGCCCTAATATGTATGGTGATGCCGTGACCGTTTCCCTGCCAAGCAGTAACCTCGCTTTTCGCGTATCGTCGCTGTGGCATCAGATCGACCCCAGAGATCGAAGGATCTACACTACGCCCGAGATCTATGCCGAGGCGACCGCCTCGGATTTCGAAAACAATATCGATCCGGCTTTCAACGCTATCATAAGCTACGTACCAGGCAATACCTATAAGGACATCGTGGCTGAAGCATCGACCGGTTACATCGCCGCGTTCATCAAGAGGTACCGCGCCTTCAAGTCGGATCCGTCCAACCGGTTCGTCAATACGGAAGCGGGCACGAATGCCCTTGGATACCGGTTGATGCAGGCGAAAAGATTTGCTGATGCCATCGAGGTCCTTAAACTGAACGTCGAGGATTATCCACGATCTGCCAACGCTTACGACAGCCTTGGCGAGGCGTACTCCATTAGCGGCGATAAGGCGGCCGCTATCATGACATACGAAAAGGCAGTGAGGATCGACCCAGGCTTCACCTCGTCGATCGAGGCTCTCAAGCGACTTAAAGCCATGTAGCATTTCACTCATCCTAAACAAAAACCACAAGCATTCCGTAGTAACCCCTAAAGATAATTTCAGTGGGTACTAAAAATGTCTTGGAAACAAAAGTGTGAGATCGATGACCGACTATTGCCGATCCCCACGCAGGTAGTCTCGAACGAAGAATTTTGTCCCCCGGATCAAACGGATGAACAAAAGCGGGTCGAACTTCGCCTGGTCGAGATCGCTGATGAGACGAGCCATAAGCTGGGTATCTCGCGCCGCGCGTTTCTAGCATCGACGGGCGGCATGGCCGCAGCGTTCGTTGCCCTTAACAACGTATTCGGAAACTATTTCGAGGTATCAGCTGCCGAACTCTACGAACCGCAGGCGGCCGGAGAGAGATGGCGTAAAAGTCCATTCATCTTCGACATACATACTCACCACGTCGGGGCCAGGAAGATAATTCAGTCGCCGCCGTTGATTCCCGGCTACCGAGCTGCAGGAGCTGCGTGGGGCAATACAGCGATCACCGGGCGCGAGCATAAATGGGAAGACCTTTATCTTGCTAATTATATAAAGGAGATGTTCCTGGATAGCGATACGTCGATGGCGGTGATCACCGGCCTCCCCGCGAAGACGGACGATCAAAACGTCCTCACCCCCAACGAGATGGTCGAAACGCGTGCCGAGATCAACGGGCTTGCTAGGTCCAAACGTCTGATCGCACACGGACTTTTCTCACCCGATCTTGGCCGCTCGAATCTCGAGGAGATGCATCGACAGGCAGAGGAACTCAAGCCCGAGGCGTGGAAAGGATATCCCGGCCAGCCGCTCGCCGACGGCAGTGTCGGATGGTGGATGGACGATGAAAAGGTCGCTTATCCCTTTTATGAATACTCGCGCAAGATCGGCATAAAGAACATCTGCGTCCACAAGGGACTGCCGCTGCCCGGCTGGGAGATCGATCACAGCAGCCCCCGCGATGTTGAGAAAGCTGCAAAGGATTTTCCCGACCTCAACTTCCTGATCTATCACGCGGGTTTCAAAGGAGTTCGCGATGCAATGCCCGCTGTACAGGACGATTTCAAAACGGTCACCAACATTCCGTGGATCAGCGACCTTTGTACGATGCGAAAGCGTAATCCGAAATTGAGGAATGTCTATATGGACCTCGGAACCACGTTCGGGATGACGGTCATTACGCAGCCTAAACTTTGTGCCTTCATGCTTGGGCAGATGATCGATGCATTCGGCGAAGACCACGTGTTATGGGGAACGGATTCCATCTGGTGGGGCTCCCCGCAATGGCAGATCGAGGCATTCCGCCGACTGCAGATGCCAGAGGACCTGATAAAGAGATTTGGGTTTAAGCCGTTGACTGACCGAGTCAAAGAAAAGATCTTTGGACTGAATTCCGCCAAAGTCTATAAGATCGACGTTAAAGCAAAGATGAATTCGATCCCCGCCGACTATATGACGAAGCTAAAAGAGAAGTACCGAGCCGCCGGCACCCACCCGTCGAACACGCAGTACGGGTGGATAAGGGCATGAAGGTTATTTTCCATGTCCACATCTTGGTGTTTTTACTGGCTACCGTTTCATATGGGCAGTCCAACGCCGAGCCGCAGTTGATCACGCCAAGCGCCACCGATAAGGCCATCGATACATTTGGCACGCCGCATTTTGTTTATCTCAACAAGAAAGTGAAACCGCGAAAGCAGCTCGTGGTGTTTCTACCGGGGACTGGAGGCGATGGGCGGGGCGGCAAGCTTATAAGTCAAACGGCCGCTGATCTCGGATACCACGCCGTTTCGCTGAGTTACCCGAGCTCTGTTCCCGCAGCTATATGCCAGCGTGAGGCGGACATCGATTGTTTTGAGAAGTTTCGCATGGAGATCATCACCGGCGAAGACCGGTCCGGCCTCATCAGCGTGAACCGAGCAAACAGTATCGAGAACCGTCTATTAAAGCTGGTCCTCCATCTGAAGAAAAACGCTCCAGACGACGGATGGGGAAACTTCGTAAGCGGGAATGACGAATTGAAATGGGAGAACCTGGTTCTCACGGGCCAATCACAGGGCGGCGGGCACGCGCCGCTTATGGCCAAATATAACAAGGTCGCAAGAGTGATCATGTATAGTTCGCCGAAGGATTACGACGTCCAGCGAGGCCGTCCAGCCGCGTGGTATAGGAACGGTAAGACACCGATTGACCGCTTTTTTTCGTTCAATCACATGCAGGACAAGCAGGGCTGCGATTATGCTCAGCAGCTCGAAATTCTCAGAACGCTCGGGTCGTATAAGTTCGGCGAACCGGCGGATGTGGACAAAGTACGGCCACCATACGGAAACAGCCGAATTCTCGTTACGAATTATCCCGGAAGCAGCATCACATCTGCTGAAGCACATACGATGATCATGGGTGATACCAGGACGCCGGTAGGGACCGATGGGATCCCGCTCTTCAAGCCTGTGTGGACCTATATGTTCACTAAGGAATAAGGGTCAGCATTTGACCGTCGGAGGACTGTAAGTACGAATCGCGATGAGAACTTCGAAAAGAGAAATGAGTACGATCGTCACGGCCGCGGTACTAATAGGCTTGGCGGTCTTTCAGGGAATTGCACAACCAGCAAACCGTTCGGAACCGGGCGGCCGCAACAAACCCGGGTTTGTTTATGATTCCGCCAGAAAGAAATTCGTTCTATTCGGAGGCTACGGTACGCGTGAACAGGGGATCCTGGGTGACACTTGGGAATGGGACGGCGCTAATTGGGGGCTGATAACGGCGGATGGCCCGCCGAAACGTGGCGGAGCCGGCATGACCTATGACCCGAAGAGAAAAAAAACGATCTTGTTCGGTGGTCACGGCGACACCGCATTTGGCGACACGTGGGAATGGGACGGCACCCGATGGACTCTGGCCGCGTCGTCCGGGCCCTCGGCACGAACGGTCCCTCAAATAGTCTATGATGCACGACGGAAAAAGGTCCTGCTCTTCGGCGGCTTTGACAACACGACCCGGCAGCCGCTGGGCGATACCTGGGAGTGGGATGGATCTCGGTGGACGCGAATGAATACATCGGGCCCGCCAGCAAGATTTCACCACGTTATGGTCTACGATTCGCGGCGCGGCCGCGCAGTCTTGTTTGGTGGAATGGCCCGGCGCGATTCCCCAACCCAAACCTATGGCGACCGTGTACTCGGGGACACCTGGGAATGGGATGGAAAACAATGGCATAAGTTGGCTGAGACAGGGCCTCCAAAACGCGATCATCATGCCATGAGCTATGACGCAAAGCGTGGACGTGTCGTTCTCTTTGGTGGTTCGAATGGACCTTTCCTGGGTGACACGTGGGAGTGGGATGGAAAAAGATGGACCGCGATCGAGTCGCCAGGCCCGTCATCTCGAGGCGGCGTTCCGAGTATGGCGTTCGATTCGGGACGTGGTGTTGTTGTCATGTTCGGCGGATGGGATGGGACCGGCATGCGATCAGACATTTGGAAATGGAACGGCACGGTTTGGAAGGAACATAAATAATGTTGGACTGATGGCGACAGTATGATGGAGGGAAAGAGACAAAGGATCAGATGCCTGAGAGCTAAAGCACTATCAGTGATCGTGCTGGCTTCCAGCGTTGTCGCTCAAAATCCCACAAACATCACTTCGGCTGCGGGCATGGCGTTGATCCCGGGAGCGACCTATGAAATGGGTGTTGATGCCGTTTCAGTCCCGGGTCTGCTAGAGAAGTTTAATGTCAGGCGAGCTGAATTATTTGCCGAAGAGACGCCGAAGCATTCCGTGACCCTGGACTCTTTTTACATCGACCGGACCGAGGTAACTAATGTTCAGTTCAAACGTTTTATCGAGCATTATCCGGAGTGGCAGAAGGACCGCATCCTCCCTCTATTTCATAACGGTAAGTACCTTCATCCGTGGAACGGAACCAACTTTCCCATGGGTCAGGATAAGTATCCGGTCGTCTTTGTAAGCTGGCACGCTGCCGCTGCATTCTGCCAAGACCAGGGGATGCGGTTGCCGACCGAGGCCGAGTGGGAATATGCGGCCCGGGGCGGGCTCAAGGGAAAAGACTTTCCCTGGGGCGACCAATTGCCGGATAAGACGCGGGCCAATTATGGAGCGAGTGAGATCAAGGCCCCGGTAAAGGTCGCGAGCTACCCGGCGAACGGGTACGGGCTTTTTGACATGGCCGGGAACGTCTGGGAATTCCTCGCCGACGAGTGGCAAAAATATCCCTTGAAACCCAGCCCAAACCCGTCAGTTGGCAAGACATTCAAAGACGTTAAGACGCGACGAGCCCTGCGGGGCGGGAGCTTTGGCGGTGGAGTGGTCAATCTTCGGGTGACGTATCGCGACAGCCACCTTCCAGAGAACGCGGCGGAGCATGTAGGGTTTCGCTGCGCCGCAGGGGCTATACATAAGAAATGAAAGTCGGAATTCACAGAGTCGCGTATGCAACTTGTCTGCTGGCGATGTTGGCGGCAACCGTTGCGGCACAGCATGATCACGTTTCCCCGCAGTATCCCTCCGCCATCAACTTCTCAAAACTTCCCGCCCCGCCGCGGATGATCGGGATCGGAACGGCCACTATAAAGATCACGACGAAGTCGCCCGAGGCTCAAAGATGGTTTGACCAGGGGCTCAACCTACTTCATGCATTCTGGGATATGGAGTCGTACAGGGCATTTCGCGAGGCGTCGAGGAGAGACCCTGATTGTGCCATGGCGTATTGGGGCATTTACAATGCCCTCGCGCAGAACGCGCAGGAAATGGCTGAGGAGCGTGCATCCGCATTGAAAAAGGCGATTGAGCTGATGCCGAATACGACGGACCGCGAGCAGTATTACATCCGCTCCATACAACTATTGTCCGAGCAGGGAAAAGGACGCCCCGCGTGGATCGCCGAACTCGAGGCACTTATAAGCAAGTATCCCGAAGATGTCGAGGCACAACTGCTACTCGCCAATTCGCTTTCATCACCGGCCTCGAGCTATCTGCCGAACGGCCGTCCGCGGGAGGGCAAGATGTACGGTAGGGCGATCCTGCAAAACCTGCTCCGGACGCATCCCGAACACGCTGCCGTGCATCATTACTGGATACATGCCGCTGAGAACGGTCCGAGGCCCGACGAAGCTCTGGCGAGTGCTGAGAAGCTAACGAAGCTCGCACCTAACTCCGGTCATATGTTACATATGCCCGGACATATATATTATCGGCTGGGAATGTATGAACGGGCACGGAAAGCCTTTCTCGCGTCGCTCGCGTTTGACGAGAAGTACATGCGTGAGAACAGCGTTCATCCGATAAACAATTGGAACTACACACACAACCTCGATTACCTTGTCGCAAACTGCGCTGAGGAAGGGCGTTATAAGGAGGCTGAGAAATACGCAAAAATGCTTGCGGCAGTATCTACGGACGAAGCTCGTGTCCGATCGACCGGACTCGGATACATACTTTACGGCGGGCATACCGCTATGACCCGTCTGCAGATGCGTTTTGGGATGTGGGATGCAGCAGCAGCTGAGATCGAGCGCACGGCATTCAAAGATAAGGAATCATTGTCGGCTCGATACCAAGCGGGAGTATTAAGTTATTTAAAGGGACTGTCGGCGGTCGAGAAGGGCAATGCTGAGGATGCAGAGGCGCATCTGGTGCAACTTCAGGCTGCGGCCGACGCTGTCGCGAACACTCGCGGGCAAAATGCGTCTGACTGGTATTCCGGATATGCGGGGCGGGTCCTTATGGTGCATACGCTAGACCTTCGCGGTTCGATCGCGAGTATCAGGGGCCAGCATGAGGAGGCCGTGAAGGTCCTCGCCGATGCAGCTGAGCGTGAGCAAAACCTAGGTTACTGGGAGCCGCCGCACTATACACGGCCCGTCCTCGAAAGCCTCGCTGAGGCCCATATTCGTGCCGGTAAATTCGATGACGCAGCAACCGCTTACGAACGTGTCCTGAAATACCGGCCTAACAGCGGGTTTGCTTATTTGGGCATCGCCCGTGTTCATGCAAAAGCGGGCAATAAAGCGAAAGCCGCTGAAACTTACAAGCAATTCGAAGCGAGTTGGGCAAACGCCGACAGAGAGCTGCCGCAGCTTAAGGAGGCGCGCGGTTGGAAATAACAAAGGCCGGGAGTAAGAATGGCGTTTATATCATTAACGATTAACGGAAAGAACAGAGGATCGACGCGGACGCGGACATGCCCCTTTTGTGGGCGCTTCGAGGAGATCTGGAGCTCACAGGTACTAAGTACGGCTGCGGGCTGGGCGTATGCGGCGCCTGCACGGTGCATGAAAATGGCAAGGCTGTGCGATCGTGTCAGATCACTGTAGCAGAGGCCGCTGGCCGCTCATTTACCACGATCGAAGGGCTTTCCTCACGCGGCGATCATCCATGCCAGATCGCATGGCTTGAAGCCGATGTTGCGCAATGCGGCTTTTGCCAACCCGGGATGATCATGACCGCCGCGGCGATGCTTAATGAAAAGCGTCGGCCGACAGACGCTGACATCGACGACGCGATGAGTAATTCGGTTTGTCGATGCGGGACGTATCAGCGGATACGAGAGGCTATCAAGCGAGCGGCGGAGATCAAAAATGGAAAATAAGGTGACAATGGACCGACGCTCCTTTCTCATAGCCGGAGGCACGGCGGTCTCGGGACTGCTGCTTGCCTTTGACCTGCCGCCGGCAGTGAGGGCAGCGATGCCTGAGCTACCGAAAACCGTTTTCGCTCCGAACGCTTTCCTGAATATCAGTCCCGATAACGAGATCACGGTTTGGGTGACACGGTCCGAAATGGGCCAGGGCGTCCGTACGTCGCTGCCGATGATCCTGGCGGACGAGCTCGAGGCTGACTGGTCACGGATAGTGCTCAAACAGGCTTCTCCCGGGGTCGTCTTTAAGGGAATACGGCTTCGCACGAGCGGCAGCGGGAGCATCGCCGGGTCGTGGGGGCAGCTTCGAACGGCCGGTGCATCTGCGCGTGAAATGCTTGTTTCCGCCGCAGCCGGGAAATGGAAGGTTTCTCCGAGCACCTGTCGTGCCGAGGGTGGACGTATCTTGCACGTGCCGACGGGCCGCCGCGTGACGTTCGGCGATGTTGCTGATTCCGCATCGAAGCTGCCGATTCCCGAAAAGCCGACACTGAAAGACCCGAAAGACTACAAATTCATCGGCCGCCCGATGAAGCGAGTTGACGGCAAAGAAATCGTTTGCGGCAAAGCGGTTTACGGTCTCGACGTCAAAATTCCCGGAATGCGCTACGCGGTCGTGGCTCGCCCGCCGGTCCTCGGAGCCAAGCCGCTCAAGTGGGCCGACGCAAAAGCTAAGGCAATTAAAGGCGTGGTCTCTATTGTTCCCGTCACGACCGGCCTGTCACAGGGCGTTGCAATTGTTGCTGAAAATCTTTGGACCGCAATAAAAGGCCGTGATGCCCTCACTGTGACGTGGGACGAAAGCAAGAATAAAGATTTCAGCTCCGCGAATTTCAAAGAGCAACTCATTTCTGCCCTTGCGGGAGAAAAGTATGTTACCCGGAATGAGGGTGATGCCGCGACTGCATTTGAAACTGCTGCTTTAAAGCTCGACGCGACCTACGAATACCCTCACCAGGCCCATGCCCCGCTCGAGACAATGAATTGTGTCGCCCATGTTTATAAAGATGGCTGCGAGATCTGGTCGAGCACCCAGGCACCCGAGAGTATCCACCAGGACATCGCCAAGATGTTGGAGATCGATCCCGAAAAGGTAAAGGTCAATGTTCCGCTGCTGGGCGGCGGATTTGGCAGAAGGCTGCAGATCGATTATGTTCCCGAGGCAGTCGAGGTCTCAAAGGCGATCGGTGCACCAGTTCAGATCGTATGGACCCGCGCCGATGATATGAAGCATGGATTCTTTCATTCATGGACGATGTGCCGCATGCAGGCCGCGATCGATCAGAACAAAAGGCTTACGGCTCTCAAGCATTCGACGGCCAGCTCGGACCTTTCCGTGCTTGGCCCGCCGACGCTTGATGCCCAGAAATATGCTGAGGGCCTGGTACCGTGGGGCGGCTACGACAGCCCGTATGTCTATGCCTCTTACCAGTCGATCTACGCTCACGTCGATTCGCCCGTGCCGACCGGGCCATGGCGCGCGGTTGGCTACCCGCAGAACGTTTTTGCTCGCGAGTGCTTCGTTGACGAGATCGCGAATGCGATCGGCAAGGATCCCGTCGCGTTTCGGGTGGAACTCCTTGATGGGCCGCCGGTTACACTTGGTCGGCTCACGATCGATCGTGCTGTCTTACGAAAGGTCGTCGAAGTCGCCGCTGAGAAGGCGGAATGGTCAAAACCTCTAAGAAAGGGCGATCGGCGCCGTTGGGGCCGCGGGATCGCCTGTAACGTTTATCACGGTGCAACTGTTTGTGCTCAGGTTGCCGAAGTATCTGTCGGCGAAAAGGGCGATATCAAGATCGAACGAATTGTCTTTGTTGTCGACTGCGGCCAGGTGATAAATCCTCTCGGATTTATCGGACAGGTTGAGAGCGGGATCGTCTGGGGCTTGTCTCCCGTACTTCACGATCCCATCACTTTTAAGAATGGCCAGGCTGAGCAAAGCAGTTTCGCCGACTTCAATGTGCTGCGGATGGACCAAATGCCTAAGGTAGAGGTCCACTGGATCCCGAGCACCTCGAGGCCGTGGGGCATCGGTGAACAATCCGTTCCGCCGGTGGCACCGGCGGTCGGAAACGCTGTATTTAACGCGACCGGAAAACGGTTGAGGAGCCTTCCGTTCAGGCTTAATGAAAAAGGGTAATGAACCGAATATCAAGACAGATCAAATGTAGAACCGTATCGCCGGTATGGGCATTGTTCACGTTGCTGTTCATCGTGCTTTGCATCTCGGTCAGCCACTCGCCTGCTCAGAATGCGATCGCCAGCGCTGTCCATCGCCAGCACATCATTCAGTCGAAGGTGCTCGGTGAGCAACGGACGATACTTGTTCGCGTACCTCTAAATTACGATCGGACGGATGAACGCCTACCGGTTGTTTACATGCTGGATGCCCATCCGCCGCAAAACGCAATGATGGTCGGCATGCTGGAACAGCAGTTTTGGGGCGGAAAGATCCCGGACGTGATCCTCGTGGGCATTCAGAACACTAACCGTGGCCGCGATCTCACACCCACTATCGTAAATGATGGACGGCCGTCCGGTGGCGGTAATAATTTCCTATCATTTATTGAGACCGAGCTGATCCCGATGATCGACAGCACATATCGGACGCACCCGTATAGGATCATTGCCGGGCATTCACTCGGAGGGCTTTTTGTGGTCCATGCGCTGGTCGAGCGCCCGCAACTGTTTAACGGATACATCGCTGCGAGCCCGTATCTTCACTGGGACAACGGCGTAGTACTGAAGCGGGCGAAAGAAACCCTGAAAAATCTGAAAGGCCGAAAGCGGGTACTCTATGCGGCTCTCGGGAACGAGGCTGAGTATCTCAATGCATTCAATGGCTTTCACGAATTCTTGAAGTCTGGCGGGGCCAAGAATGTTGACTTTGAATTTCAGCATTTAAAGGATGAGAGTCACGGCTCGATCGTCCTGCCAGCTTATCTCGCGGGCATTCGGAAGGTTTATAAAGGCTGGGAACCGAAGCAGTTCGGTGACCTCGCGGAGTTAGAGTCTCATTATCGCGGACTCTCGGAGCATTTCGGGTACACGATCCACATCCCTGAGGAGACGATGAATCGTATCGGGTACCTCCTGCTCCGTAGCGGCAGGGACCAGGATGCGGTCCAGATCTTTAAGAGAAACGTAAGTAACTATCCGGAATCGGCAAACGTTCACGACAGCCTCGCGGAGGCCCTGGAGAAAACAGGGGAACTAAAAGCCGCTCGCGATAATTATGAAAAGGCATGGAAGATCGCCGAGAAACGAGCTGAAGCTCAGCTGGCGGCTTCCGCCAAAGCCAACTTTGAAAGGCTCTCTGAGAAGGTGAAATAGATATGAGATCGATAAAACTGCTGTTGATATTTGCGATAACCGCGGTCGGTAATGTTGCCGGACAAACCACCGCTTTTGTCGGGGTAAACGTGATCCCAATGGACCGAGAACGGGTGCTGCGTGATCAAACCGTCGTCGTCCGAAACGGTACGATCACGGAGATCGGAGATTCGAAGAAGGTAAAGGTTCCGACAGATGCGGTTCGGGTTGACTCTGTCGGGAAATACATGATCCCGGGCCTTGTAGACATGCACACGCACCTGTTGTCCGACAGCGACGAATTTCCCGATTCAATCGCGCCGGATGAACTGCGTGTGATGGTGGCGAATGGCGTGACGACGATCCGATTTATGATCGGCACGCCGGAACTGCTCGAACTGCGTGCGCGTTCTGCCAAAAACGAGATCGAGGCACCAACGATATTTGTTGCGTCGCCTCACCTAACAGGCCGCGAACAGGGCAATAATTTCGTCGTCAACACGCCTGACGAAGCTCGCGAGGCAGTCCGCAAAAGCAAAGCAGCGGGCTACGACTTTGTCAAGATAACCACATTCATTAAGGCCGAGGTTTATGAGGCAGCGGTGAACGAAGCCGCAAAGCATAAGATCCGTGTAGTAGGCCATGCGGACGCACAGTTTGTAACGGCGCCACGCGCCTGGAAGGCAGGGCAGCAGATCGAGCATCTCGACGGGTACATCGAGCAGTTGCTTCAAGATGATGCTCCGATGAAAGTCGCTATTTCTGACCTCAACATCTACACGATCGATAACTGGAAAGCGCTCGACTTCATCGACGAGTCAAAGATCGCCGAAGTCGCCCGAAAGACGGTTGCATCGAATCCTTACGTAAATCCGACGCAGCATTTTATGAAAAACACCTTTGGCGTGCCGCGTTCGGAGGAATCGATACGGGGACAGCCGGACTTCAGGTTTTACCCTGCAAAAGTGCAGGAGCAGTGGCTCAACTTTTACAAGCGTAACCGCATGCTGAACACCATCCCGGCGGAAAAGCGTGCGCGCTGGATCGAGCTTCGAAACAAGATGATCCTGGCCATACACAAAGCGGGCGGGAAGATTATGGCGGGTTCGGACACGCCGGAGTTTTTGTTCCTCTACGGGTTTTCGCAGCACCGCGAGCTGAAGGCCCTTGCTGACGCAGGCCTCACGAATTATGCCGTACTTGAAGCCGGGACGCGGAACGCCCATGAGTATCTCGGCACTATCAAGAATGTCGGGACGGTTGAAAAAGGAAAGCGTGCGGACCTACTGTTGCTCAATTCTGACCCGCTCGCGAACATTTCTGCTACCGAGAATCGTGCCGGTGTGATGCTCAAAGGGAAATGGTATCCGCAAAATACGCTAAATGCATGGCTCGATGAGATCGCACCGCGAATGCATGGCGTCTTAAAAGAGGAAGAGAAGCGTGCCGCTGCCGCCGTTGAAAAACTGGGCGGGAAGGTTGAGTTCAATTCGAATGGCGGGGTGATAAAGGTCGATCTCAACAACGCTCAGATCACGGACGCAGACCTGAGGCATCTGGAAAGATTCTCTGAGATCGAATGGCTCGACCTCCGCGTCACACCGATCGGGGATGAGGGCGTTTCGCATATTCGGAATTTGCGGAAACTGAAATTTCTTAACGTCGCCCGCACCAGCGTTTCCGATAAGGGCCTGACTCATATCAGCGGGCTCGTCGAGCTGGAAACTCTGCTAATCGGCACTACGAAAGTTACTGACGAAGGGATGAGAAGCCTTGGCCGAATGTCTAAGCTCAAAAAGATGAGCATTTTTAGGAATGCGGTCACTGACGCAGGATTGAAGCATCTTGAGACACTGAAGACACTAGAGATCTTGACGCTCGGCGAATCCAAAGTGACTGACGCCGGGATGCGGGCGATAAAACAGGCAATTCCGAATATCAGGTTTACGGAACAGACTTAAGTGCGATCGATAATAATTGTTTTAGTCATTGCCGCGGCCGCCGGGCTACTCTCCTACGCCGCGGTCGTTCGTCCTTGGCAGGCTGCTGAGCCCGCTCCTGTTTTGGCGTCGGGCGAAGCCCGGGACCCGATCCCGGACGGCAAATCCGTCGAGGTGCAATATATCGCAAATGAGGGTGTTTTGATAACTGCAGGTGGCACGCGCGTTTTGATCGATGGGCTTCATCGTAAATATGACGATGCTTACGCGTATCTGCCGGATAGAGAACGTGAAAAGATCGAAGCGGCACGTCCGCCGTTCGACGGTGTTGATCTCATCCTGGTGTCGCATATGCACGGCGATCATTTTCACCATGAATCGGTCGGTAATTATCTGCACAGCAGTCCGAAAACGGTCCTTGCAACTTCGGGGCAGATCGTGGACGAGATCGCCGGAAAGTTTGCCGGGTACGACTCGATCAAAGACCGGGTCACCCCGCTGCCGTTTGCTTTCAAAGAGCGAACTACAAGAAATGTTGGCGGGATAGATGTCGAGTTTTTAGCCCTGGGTCACGGCAGCGGACGGCACGCTTCGATACAGAATTTCGGTCATGTATTCAGTCTCGGAGGCAAGCGATTCCTTCATGTCGGCGATGCCCCGACCACGCCCGAGTTGTTTGCACATTACGGCCTCGACAAGCTGGGTATCGATGTCGCCTTACTGCCGGGATGGTTTCTCGCCTACCCGGAGGGTCAAGCGATCATCCGTGAGCATATAAAACCGAAACACATGATCGCGGTGCACGTCGGGCCAGCTGACGCCGAAACGCTCAAGAGGCAGATAGCCAAAGTATTTCCAACAGCCGATGTGCTCACCACATTGCTCGAGAAACGGCATTTTTGAGACCTGGTGAAACTTACTTGTAAAAAATTCGGTATTACTACGCACGAATAGAATCATGAAAAAAATAATTACTATACTTTTTTTGACTGCGCTTATGGGCGTAACTGCTTCCTCTCAGAAAACCGATGACAGATCGGCGGCGATCGCTGTGGTCAATCAGCTATTTACTGAGATGGCGAATGCCAATCCAGCCGGGATCCTCGCTCTTCACACGCCCACGTCGGACCTCGCCGCGGTCCAGAAGGGTCGAGACGGCAAGACTCGTTACTCATCTATCAATGGTGAGGCTTTCTCCAAGATGTTCACGGACAAGTCTCGGGTAATGCGCGAGGAAATGTACGACCCCAAATTTGAGGTTTCGGGTGACTGGGCAATGGTATGGGGACGCTATGTATTCTTTGTTGGCGATAAACTTTCGCATTGTGGGATCAATCAGTTCAACCTGGTACGCATCGACGGCGTGTGGAAGATAGCTAACGGTGCCTCAACAATCGATCCTGGCGATTGCTCGGAAAAAGAAAAGGCGATGAAACCCGATCCGGCCAAATGGCCTGTAAAGGCGGTGGCTCCATGAGGAAACGTCTCTCTGTCCTCGTCGTATTGATCTCATGCGCGATCGGTTCGCTAGGCCAGACCGCGATCTCGGCCGAAGAGCGGACGGCCGCAAACGACGCTTATCAAAAACAGGATTGGAAGGCAGCCGCGGCAGCCTACGAAAAGATCGCGAAGGCCGAAGAGACGAATCCTCAGGCGAAATATCGTCTGGGGATGGCATTGCTCAACCTGGGAAAGTCTCGCGAGGCACAAGCCGCATTTGAGGAAGCGATAGCGATCTCGCCGAACGCCGTTTTCGCGTTTGCCCTGGCTCGTACTTATGCCAGATCGAGCAATTTCGAAAAGCTGTATCCTCTATTTGACCGGAGCCTCACGCTCGGCGGTATCTCAGCGACGACGATAGCCGCTGAAAAAGATTTCGACGCGATCAGGAACGAACCGAAATTCGTCGAATACGTCAAAAAGCTCGACGGCGTTGCCAATCCCTGTCGGGCGCGGCCCGAGTACCGTCAATTCGATTTCTGGGTTGGCGAATGGGCTCCTCAGAATCCCCAGGGCCTGACAGTAGGTACGAGCAGCATCCAGTTGATCCTCAGCGATTGTGTGATATTTGAGAATTGGAATACCCCGCAAGGCGGCGGCAAAAGCTTTAGTCTTTGGGACGCCCGTGACGGAAAATGGCACCAAACGTGGGTCGATACGCGCGGTGGAATCACTCATTACACTGGCGGGCTTGATGGAGACAAAATGGTGTTAGTTGCTGAGACCCTAAGCCCGACAGGCCAAAAGGGCCTAACACGCATGACATACTCTAAACTCACGGACGGCAGCGTACGCCAGCACGGCGAAGGTTCAAGCGACGGCGGCAAGACGTGGACCACGTCCTATGATTTTAAGTATGTGAAAGCGAAATAGGACATACCTGCCCGCTCAACTGTCGCCTGTGACAGGGCCGACGCAAGCGAGCTTAAGCTTTTTCCGGATACCGGTTGATTACTATGAAAACTCTCAAATTGTTCGCTTTTTTGATCTTTTTAGCTGCCCCTGTATTCGCGGTTGACATGAAGTCTGGCGAGGACGTCGTCGCGGCGATGTACAAAAGATACGCCGGGAAATGGTACAAGACCCTGACTTTCGTTCAGAAGACCATCACGCATAAACCCGACGGCACTGACTCTGTCGAGATGTGGTATGAAGCGATGGAGGTACCCGGCAAGCTGAGGATCGATGTGGTGCCGACGGATAAGGGCAACGGAATGATATTCGCCGACGGTAAGCTCAATTCATTTCGAGACGGGAAATTGGCGGTGAGCCGTCCCTTTGTCCACCCTCTGCTTGTGCTCGGCTTCGATGTATACGGACAACCCGTTGAAACCTCAATCAGCCAGCTAAGATCACTCGGCATCGACATGTCCACCGTCCATGAAGAGAAATGGATGGGCCAGGACGTTTATGTTATCGGTGCGAAAAAAGGTGATATGACCATCCCGCAATTCTGGATCGATAAGAAGAACCTTCTTTTTGTTCGCCTGATCCAGCTCGGCGGAAAGGACAAAAAGGTCGTCCAGGAAACACAATTCAACAAATATGTGAAAGCAAAAGGCGGTTGGGTCGCCGTCGAGGTTAAGTTCTTTAGCGACGGTAAGCCGACCATGACCGAGGAATACACGGATGTTCAGGCGGACATAAAGCTGACAGGCGACCTTTGGGACCCGGAAAAGTGGATGACGGTAGACAAGAACTATTACAAGAAACAGTGAGGTTAACCAATGGATAGCAGGAGATCTAAATTGATCGCGGTGGTTGTTGCAGCAATGCTGTGTTTTACATGGCTGGTGTCGACCCGGTCCGGCATCGGACCGATAGCCAGCGCACAGACAACCATTTCTCCTGCACCGGCTGCACAGCAATTTGATCAGGCCGCGGCTCTCGCGAAGCTCCGCGAGCAGATCAAGGGCCGGGAACAGGAGTCAGCCGGGACTGTTTTCAAGAACGTTCAGATGGCCAACTTCAAGGCATTCCCTGCTGCAAGGCTGCTTGCAGTGATGGAAATGGGCTTTGCACGTTCGCTCGGCGTCAACTGCACCCATTGTCACGTTCCCGATAAATGGGAATCAGACGAGAAGCCGCAAAAGCAGGTCGCGCGCGGTATGTCCGCGATGGTTGCGAAAATAAACGGCGAATCGCTAAAAGCGATCAAAAATCTCAAAAGCGAAACGCCGACGATAAACTGTACGACCTGTCATCGCGGACAGGTCAAACCGGCCCTTGATCTGCCGCCAGCCGGCTAATTACAGGAGTTTGCAATGAGAACCTTATTAATAGTAACCGCGGCTGTCCTCTTATCACTGATCCCAAATCATTCACTGGCCCAGCATGACGCCGGAGCGGCGAACACGGCCATTAAACTTTCGTCCGAACAGTGGCGGTCGGACATAAGGTTTCTCGGTGACGAATTGGCCAAGCGTCACCGCAACGCCTTCCACCGTTTAAAAAGAG
>JBGSWW010000186.1:0-3731 GCA_041751735.1 Pyrinomonadaceae bacterium
TTTTCAAAGTAACTGCCCGCCCGGCCACCAGCTTGATCTAAAACTCGAATCGCGTTCCGACGGCGGACGAGCAACCTTGACCGACTTGGTTACCGTTGGGAGCAAAGACCTGAACTCCACCCGACGACATGTAAGAATTCGCGTCTGAACTTAACTCAAGTTGATGGGTCACTATTACCCACCCAGTTGGGGCGCCAACAGGGCTAAAGCTAAAGCTTTTGAACTTGAATGAATACGTGTTACCGGATTCATGACGCCACACACCGTGTTCGGGCGTTCTCAGTGACTGCGGTATGCCGGCCGTCGAGCCGACGGACGTGCCACCTTGAGCAAACGTTCCTATCGAATTGAAAGTATTTATAGTGTCTCCCGTCGAGCAGTCTTTGATGGTTACGACCGCATCCCAAGTTCCGGCTAGCCGTCCGCCGCCGCCCTTTGCCTCACTTTGACCAAATGCCGACCCCGGAGAGACGGTCACGATGAGCCCGATAACGACGAAAGTGGTGAGTGCGAAATTTGATAGTGTTTTTTTCATTATATTCTCCTGTTTGACGTGCTTTTGAAACTATTATTCGTTAGCCAATGTCTGAATGTTGCTGATGCGCGTGATGCGGCCCCCTACCCTCTCCGTAACCAGCAGATCGCCTGAGGACGGGTGTCGCGCCATGCTGGTCGGAGTCACGAGAGTGTCTGAGATCAAAGTCGGCGGCCCGACGGGCGAATTGAATCGTTGAAGCCGTCCGGGTGTATTGGGCACAACCATATTGGTGCTGAATTCCAATGTGTAGATCGTTGCGCAAAGGCCGCCATCACTAACTGGAAGCGAGTCGATAGCCGACCTCAGGCCTCCGATGAGCTGCGACTCCTCGCCGCTTTCCATATCATATTGACGAACATCGGCAACGCCTGCCGGGAACGGGAACCCCGTCAAAAACGTCACCAGCAGCTTATTTCCGTAAAGCCGCAAACTATCCGGCACAGCATCGATAAAGGGCGGGCCCATCGGAGCGTTAGGATTGGGTCTTGCTGGATAGGTGAAGACCGTTGAGATAGCGCCGTTCTCCAAGCTTACCGACTGCAGATTATTTCGAGCGGCATCGACTACATACAGTGAATCCGAATGTAAGACAAGTCCAAACGGATTCGAAGGACGGACGTTATTCGGCACATCAGGTCTCGGACTTGGGACGAAGTCGGGAAAATTAGCGACCATCCTTAGCGTGGCACGTGGGAAGCCTAGCGTACGAAGAGTAAGTGTTTCACCGTTTGCCAGGCGTGCGTGGTCGGCGAGATCAATGTTGTATTCGGCCCTATTGTGACGAAATCCGAAATTGGGAAGTCTAAGTTCCAAAATAGAACTAAAGATAGGTGAATTTGGGTTGGGATTTGGAACCTCGCTCCCGGGAGCCGGTCCGGCCAATACCGAATTGCCGTTTCCAATTGCGATGTATAATCTGTTTCCTTGAATCCACAACGCACTTGGACCTGATACAGAATTGTCGGGCGGAGTGATCCCAGAGGGTAAACCATCAATTAAGGTGTGCCGCTCGCCGTCATTCGTTATTATAGAAATGCGGCCGCTGTTCGGAATCGAGGGGATTCCGGCTTCAGATACCAGAAAATATCTCTGCACCGGGGCGTAAATGATCTTTCGAGGCTCATTCAAGCCGGTAACGAAAACTGAGCTGGTCTGTGCTATGATCGGGCCGCTTGCGAACGCCGCGACAAAAAATGCCGCCGACACCATTATTACTAACTTTATTTTTGACATGATTGGTCTCCTTCTTACATTTCGACGCTTACTAAGCAAGGCGCCTTCCAAAACCCGAAAACGGCTGAAGAGGTCGCAATGAGCGAATCCTGGGCCTGACTGGTAACAAGCCTATTCTCGGAACTTCGCAGCAACAGCTTTTATGCCCTTATCTATTAACGCGATGACGGGATGAGAACAGTACAATTTTTTTGATTTGCGAAGCGAGATAAATTATCGTGTTAGCAAGTTAGGCGTTATAACGGCCGATCGAGAACGAACCTCGTTTTATAGGAATGGAACAACCTCGCGATATAACGCAGATGCTGCGCCAGTGGAGTGACGGAAACCGCGATGCGCTGGAAGACCTGATGCCGCTCGTTTATGACGAACTGCATAAACAAGCGGCTCGTTTTCTAGGTCATGAACGCCGCGATCATACACTTCAGGCCACGGCTTTGATCCATGAGACATATCTTAAATTAACTGGCCAGAAGGAAGTTGATTGGGAAAGCCGCACGCATTTTTTCGCCATTTCGGCAAAATTGATGCGGCGGATACTCGTCGATCACGCACGAACGAGGAATCGGCAAAAACGCGGCGGCGATGCGGTCAGAATTTCACTGGCCGAAGCGGGTACGGTTGCAGTAGAACAAAAAGGCGTCGATCTTATGGCCCTGGATGAGGCATTGCAGCGACTCGAAGAAAGAGACAGTCAGCAGGCACGCGTCGTCGAACTTCGTTATTTCGCCGGCCTAAGTTTGGAGGATACGGCGGCGGCTCTGAACGTTTCACGAACGACGGTTGCCACCGAATGGAGTATGGCGAAAGCATGGCTGCATCGTGAATTAACGCGGTAGGCCAGTCCGCAAGTATTAGATACATCGCCGGATGTAGGTTTTGTGGGTCCGAACTAGATAACAATGGCGACTAACAAGTGGGCAGAAGCCAAACGGATCTTTGGTAACGCGTTAAAGTACGCGGCCCCAGACCGAGTGCGCTTTCTCGACGAAGCCTGTAACGACGATGCCGAACTCCGTCGCGAGGTAGAGTCGCTTCTTGCGTCGTTCGACGATAGCGGCAGCTTTATGGAAACGCCGGCGATCGAAGGGGTTACGGAAAGGCTGGACGGCACTGAGAAGACTTTGGAGCGTGGAGATCGTTTCGCGCATTATGAGATAGTCGAGCTGATCGGGATCGGCGGAATGGGTGAGGTTTACCTGGCGAAAGACAAAAGGCTAGGTCGCCGGGTCGCCGTGAAGATCCTGAACCAGAAGTTTGCAAAGCATGAATCTAATCTGAAAAGGTTTACACAGGAGGCGAAGGCCGCTTCCGCATTGAATCACCCCAATATTCTGGTAATTCATGAAATAAGCGAGCAAGAGGCGACGAACTACATTGTAAGTGAATTTATTGAAGGCAAGACTCTACGCGAGATCTTTGACGGCACGGCATCCAAGCTCTCGGAAGGGCTCGACATCGCGATCCAGGTTGCCGGAGCTCTCACCGCTGCCCATTCGGCAGGCATCGTCCACCGCGATATCAAACCAGAAAATATAATGGTTAGGCCTGATGGGTATGTAAAAGTCCTCGACTTTGGCCTAGCAAAGCTAATCGAACAACAGTCCATTGGTTTCGAGGATGAAACTGCCCGGCAAAATCAAACGGCAGAGGGGATGATCTTAGGCACGGTCAATTATATGTCGCCCGAACAGGCAAAGGGCGAAAAGATCGACACACGAACCGATATTTTCAGTTTCGGCGTACTTCTTTTTGAGATGATCACCGGTCGAACGCCATTTGCCGGGGGTTCCATGTCCGAGACCTTTGCCAACCTGATCAACAGCGAGCCGCAACCGCTCACACGCTTTGCCGTAAATGTGCCGGACGAGTTGCAGCGAATAGTTTCGAAAACGCTTCGCAAAAACAAAGACGAACGCTATCAAACGATGAAGGAACTCCTGGTCGATCTGAAAGATCT
>JBGSWW010000187.1:0-6299 GCA_041751735.1 Pyrinomonadaceae bacterium
TGCGGCTTCCTATCGAGCTTTATGTACGAGTCGCCGAACGCCCGCATCACCTATCGCGTGGCCCCGATGAATGTGATCATACCCACATTTTGCCGCGCTCCCGGTGAATCGACCGGCAGCTTTGCACTCGAATCCGCGATCGACGAGTTAGCCCATTCTCTGAAGATCGATCCCGTGGAGTTTCGCATCCTGAATGAACCGGCGAAAGACCCGTCTAACGGCAGGCCTTTTTCATCGAGGGCGACGACCGCTGCCCTGCGAAAGGGTGCCGAGATGATCGGCTGGAACAAACGTAAACAGGAGCCGCGGCAGAACCGAAACGGCGATTACCTTGTCGGGTACGGGACGGCGATCGGTGCCTACCCCGCCCGTCAGTCGCCGACCTCGGCGCGGGTCGAACTGACGCGGAAAGGCAATGACGTCAACGCCGTTATCGAGCTCGCGGCCAGCGATCTCGGCACAGGGACGTATACGATAATTGCCCAGACTGCCGGCGAAACGCTGGGGCTGCCAATCTCGGCTATAGACGTAAAGATCGGCGATTCAACGCTCCCGCCGGCAGCGGGCTCGGTCGGATCGATCGGAGCGGCGAGTTTTTGCAACGCTGTTAGCGAGGCCTGTCTCCAAGCCAAAAGCGAGCTCCAGGCAAAGACCGACACCAAATGGGTAAAGGCCCCGACCGTCGCTGAGCTGATGGATGCGGCAAAGTTGACCGACTTCGAAACGCGTGTCGACGCAAAACCGCCGGCCAATGCTTCGCAGTATTCGAGTCATTCGTTCAACGCAAATTTCTCGGAGGTTTGGGTCAACGAATCGACCGGCATGATCAAGGTGCCGCGCCACGTCGCCGTTACTGGGGCGGGCCGGATTATGAACGCCAAAACCGCGCGTTCGCAGATATACGGCGGATGCATTTGGGGCCTGGGCATGGCATTGACGGAAGAATCGGTCATCGATCCGCGGTGGGGCAATTTTGTGACGCGTTCGTTTGCCGAGTATCACATACCCGCAAATCTGGATATCGGCCAGATCGACGTTGCGTTCATTCCTGAGGAAGACTTTGTCGTAAACAAAATGGGCATCAAGGGAATCGGCGAGGTCGGTATTGTGGGTGTTGCGGCGGCCATCGCCAATGGGATCTTCAATGCTACCGGCAAACGAATACGCGATCTTCCCATCACGCCGGATAAGCTCATCTGATCTGACGCAAAGGCCATTTTAGGTAGCCCGGCAACTCACGCTGGGCTATTATTTTAACTGATCTCCAAAGACGCACGATGAAAGAGATTCGAGTTATTCTGAAGGCCGTCGCGACCCTTGACGATGGAGAATGGGCAATACTCGCCACCGTCATCGACGTTCGCGGCTCTGGCTATCGTCTGCCCGGGGCTCGGATGTTGATGCTTGCAAACGGAGATACTTTTGGCACGGTGTCGGGCGGCTGTCTTGAAGCCGACGTTCTTGAACGCGCAAAAAAAGTGTTGGAATCGGGCAAGGCCGAGGTTTTTACATACGACACGACCGGCGACGAAAACTCAGTATTCAGTATGAATATGGGCTGCCGGGGCGTTATTCAGATCAGGCTTGAACCGGTCGGCAAAGAGAGTGCAGTGATCGCGGCAATGCGGGCCGCCTATGAGGAACGTGAGGCATCGGACGAGTTCGAAGTACCGGTCGCGATCATGCTTTTCGGAGCCGGGGCCGACGCCGTACCCCTCGTGCGGATCGCGTCTGAACTCGGTTGGCAGGTTACGATCCACGATCATCGTGGGGCATTTTTGACGCGAGAGAGATTCCCGGACGCCAAAATGCTCGTCCTGCAAAACGTCGATGAGCCGCCGGCCCCGATCATCGCCGACGCTCGTACGGCCGGGGTGATGATGACCCACAATTATGCCCGGGACCGTTTTATTTTGCCCGCTCTGCTTGACTCGGACGTTTTCTACATCGGGGCCCTCGGCCCGAAACGCCGGACCGAAGATCTGCTCGCGGAACTTGCCGCCGAGGGTCGGACGTTCTCCGGCGAACAGCTCGCCCGCCTCTTCGCGCCCGTCGGACTCGATATCGGTGCCGACTCGCCGGAGGGCATTGCCCTCTCGATCGTCGCCGAGATCCAAAGTGTGCTGAGATCACGCAGTGGAGGCAACCTCCGCGATCGCGAAGGCTCGATCTATGACCGGGATTAGTGATGTGAAAATTGCCGGTTTGCTGCTCGCGGCGGGCGGTTCAAGCCGATTCGGACAGCCCAAGCAGCTAATTCGATTCGAAGGCAAAACGCTGCTGCGGCGAGCCGCCGATACGCTTGCCGCCACCGCGTGCGAGACAAGGGTCGTCGTTCTGGGAGTGGATGCAGATGAATGCCTGGACGAACTCCGCGGCCTGGACCTGAATACCTGTGTCAATTCTAACTGGGAAAAGGGAATGAGCGGTTCGATAAAGGCCGGATTACGCCGTATCCTGGATATCGAGCCGGCAACGTCGGCGATCATTATCACACTATGCGATCAGCCTTACGTAACAGCGGACATTATCGATAGTTTTATCGCAGAGTATCGCCGAATAAGTCCACCCGTGGTCGCCGCCGGGTATTATAATGTATGCGGTGTGCCGGCATTGTTTTCGCGCGAAATGTTTGGTGACCTATTACAATTAGAGGGTGATAAGGGTGCGCAAAGCGTGATCCGCAAGGCGGGCCCAGATGTGATATGTATCAGAGTACCGGAGGCTGCCTATGATATTGATTCTTCCGAAGATCTATTAAAACTAAGCGAGGTTTGTAGGTGAAAACAGCCCTTATAATTTTCGGGATAATTCTTATCCTTTTCACCGTACTTCCGATGCTGAAAAAGGATGCGTGGTGGATCCGCATATTTGATTTCCCGCGCCTCCAGATCACCATCCTTTTGATCGTCACATTCGCCGCGTATCTGGCGTTGATGTGGGAACCGACCCTGGTCGAAAGCATTTTTCTTGCCGTCCTGACGATGTGCATGGCCTATCAGGGCTACATGATGTTCCCGTACACGCGGCTCGCATCGAAACAAGTGCAGCAGAGCCAACGAGTGAGGGAGGAATCGACCATTACTTTGCTTTTCGCGAATGTCCTTCAGGATAACAGGGACGCCCCGCGGCTGCGCGAGATCATCGACAAGGCCGATCCCGACATTATCCTGACTGTCGAAACGGACCAGTGGTGGCAGGAGCAGTTAAAAGGATATGAAAGTTCTCACCCGCATATCGTGCAGCAGCCAATGGACAACACCTATGGAATGCTGCTGTATTCCCGGCTCGAGCTGGTAGATCCCGAGGTTTGTTTTTTGGTCGAAGATCATGTGCCGTCGATACATACGCGGGTACGATTGCCTTCCGGTGATCTGGTTGTCATCCGCTGCTTGCATCCTCCGCCGCCGTTTCCGACTGTCGAGGAATCCGCGACCAACCGCGATGCCGAACTGTTGATAGTAGGAAAGGAAGTGAAGCGCGTTGACGCGCCGGTCATTGTTTTTGGCGACCTGAATGACGTGGCCTGGTCGCGCACCAATTACCTATTCAAGGACATCAGCGGGTTACTCGATCCGCGCGTGGGCCGCGGGTTTTTCCATACGTTTCACGCAAAATATCCCTTTATGCGGTTCCCGCTCGACCATTGTTTCCACTCAAATCATTTCCGGCTGGTCGATTTCCGTCGACTCGGCTATTTCGGATCGGACCACTTTCCCGTGTACATAAAACTCAGCCTCGAGCCAGATGCGGTCGCCGAACAGGAAGAGCAGGAGGCCGAACCTGAGCAGCAGAAAGAGGCTAGTGAGAAAATCGTCAAGGCCCAGACTGAAGAAGGCTCATAAATGAATAATGGCCACAAAGTGGCAGCCTCTACTGGCTTCTACTTCTATTCCATCCGTTCTAACTCAGATACTGCTAAGCTATATTCCGGAAAATTTTTCTTTCCGTTCTCTCTCACCCATTCGAGATGCTCTTGAGCTTCATCTTTCTTACCCAACAAAATCAAGCGCATTCCAATGTACGTTCGAACTTCGGTCAACTTACTTAGGTCATCTGCAACGCTCAAAAGTTCCTGCTTGTTAATTTCTTCTCGGAGAAAACGAACAACGGGATATGGCCAATCTGATAACTTTCCCTTGGACGCTGCCATGTCGAGCACTCCACGTGCCGCCTGCTTGTCACCTGCTTGGCTGAATCCAAAATAGGCTAGAATTACAGCATAAGCAGATTTCTTATCTCGCCATCCCTTGATTTTAAGAAACTTTTCCGCATCAGAGGCCGCCTGGTCGCTCCTTCCTAATCGAAAGTTGACACCCGCGCGTGCTCGATAAGCGGCTCCGTCTTTACCCTTTAGTTTGATTGATTCGTCGTAAGATTTAAGAGCTCCTTTTAACTGGCCTAAAGAGGCGAGCGATCTTCCGATGTTGAAATGAACTAACCAAGCCCACGATGGCTTGAATTTGAGCGCCATGCCATACGCTGACAATGCTTCCGAATGACGACCCAACTGGTAGTAACCGGTACCCAAATTGTTATAAGTCGCCGCACAGCTTGGTTCAGCACGGACGGCTTTCAAAAACGACGTGAGCGCCTTGTCGTACTCGCCTTTACTCGCTTGTCTGTGCCCATCCATGGTCGCCTCTTCGGCTATACGAGATGAACACTCAGACCCTTCGTGGATCATCCGTGCTTGTGACCGAATCGACGAAGCACCAAAAACTAAGTAAAGCAAGAAGAGGAGAACAGGAATCCGGTTTTTCATCATAAGAGGAACTTAGACAATTTATTTGCATTCAGAGTTGTCTGTAGCTGTTACGTACTTTCAACCAGTGTAGCTCTACAAATTCCTCTCAATAAACTCTGTCATCATTGTGTACCAGTGCTTGACCTGATCTGGGTCGGTTATACCGTGCCGTTGTGTCGGGTAGAGCATTAGGTCAAACTGCTTGTCGGCCTTTTGCAGTTCGTAGGCGAACTGGATCGTGTTCTGGGCGTGGACGTTGTCGTCGATCAGGCCGTGGATCAGCAGCAGCTTTCCATGCAGGTTTTTTGCATTCTTGAGGACCGAGGTCCGGTCGTAGCCTTCGGGGTTGTTACGCGGCGTCATCATATATCGCTCAGTGTAGATCGAGTCGTACAGCCGCCAGTCGGAGACCATTCCCCCGGCGATGCCCATTTTGAAAGACTTACTGTGGGTCATCGCGTAGCCGGTCATCATACCGCCAAAGCTCCAGCCGAATATGCCGATCCTCGACCCGTCAACATACGGCAGCTTTTTAAGATAGTTCACGCCATCCTCGATATCGCGGAGCTCGAGCACCATAAAATTCTTATATGACGGCCAAACGGATTCTTCGCCTTTGCCGCTCGCTGCCCGGTTATCACAGACCCATACGATATAGCCCTTTTGCGCGAGCATTTGGAACCACATCCCACGATTACCACCCCATCGGTTAAAAACCGACGGAGCGTGGGGTCCCGCATACGTGTATGTCAGGACCGGATATTTTTTCGACGGATCAAAATCAGGCGGCTTGATCATCATCGCTTCCATCACAAAGCCGTCGCGCGTGGAGACGTTCAAAAACTCAGGCTGGCTCAACTTGTATTCGCGGAGCACATCGACCCGGTTCTCATTGATCGGCCGTACCAGACGGCCATCGGCGGTGAAAAGTCGCATTTGGGGCGGGGTTTTTACATCGCTCCACGTCCCGACGAAGTGAGAAAACGTCGCATTAAAATTGGCCGAGTTCCAGCCGTTTTCCTGAGAGATCCGTTCGACCTCGCCGCCGGTCAGCCTGACGCGGTAGATGTTTTCCTCGATGTGGCTGTCCTTCGTCGCCGAGAAATATGCCCAGCCATTTGCCTTGTCAACGCCATAGAGGTTTCGCACCTCCCATTTGCCGCTTGTCAATTGTCGCAGCATTTGGCCGGACGTTTCATAGAGGTAAAGATGACGCCAGCCGTTGCGGGCCGATTGCCAGACAAATGTCGTATTGCCGCCGACATTCTCAGCAAAATTCGGATTGTCATAGACCTCGACCCATGCGGGCGTCGTTTCGGTCAATACCTTTCTAACCTTGCCGTCAAGGCCCGCGGCGTTGAGGTCCAGAAAAGTCTGTTCACGATTAAGTGCCTGAAACAAGACGTTGCGGCTGTCCGGCGACCAGGCGACGCGGGCGATCAGCAAGTCCTCGGGCTTATATGCCGCGAGATCGACGAAGCGGACCGAATCGCCCAGCTGTAAGACCCTTGCAGGCAGCCGCTCGCCTATACGGGGAATGCGGCCCGGATTC
>JBGSWW010000188.1:0-92990 GCA_041751735.1 Pyrinomonadaceae bacterium
ACCTTCGTTTCCGGTTTCACCCCGGACACGGTCACGGCGACAAACACCATTTTGACTACTGATGTGCCGGTCGCTTCGAGTCGCACAATGCAGTAGATCGGAATGTCGGATGCTTTGAATTCTAAAACGGGTTCTCCGGCCTTTCCGGTTCCGTCGTCTTTTGCCAGATACACGGACTCGACGCCAGATCCGGTGAGGTCAGCCGGCTCGGCCTGGGCGGCGGCCACGTTGAAAGAACACAATAGGACTGATAGCAATAATGCCAGGCGCAACCTTAAGTTCCTCCGGTCGGTCTTCCAACTATCTTTTTTGAACCTATTCATAACCGGTTGGTTGCTTTTCGATCCATCACTAGTCAGGTCGATGCTCTCAGTTCAGATGGTATACCAGAGGTCTAATGAATTCGTACTCCGGGAGACGGTCTATTATCAACCTCGCCGATAATACTATCCGTAATGCCGCTTGCCGTCAGTATGATTGATTTGCCCGAAAAAAGCGCACTCGATTTCTTCCCGGATAAGATCAATTATCCGGCCCTTAAACAGGCGGCCGGCGACTGTCGGGGCTGCGATCTTTACAGGAATGCAACTCAGACCGTCTTCGGCGAAGGCCCCGCACAAGCCGAGGTATTATTTGTTGGTGAACAACCCTTCGATGAAGAAGACCTAAAAGGCAGCCCTTTCGTCGGCCCTGCTGGCCGCCTCTTCGACAAGGCTCTGGCTGAAGCCGCGACCGACCGAAACCACGTGTATGTCACCAATGTTGTGAAACATTTCAAATGGATTCCTAAAGGAAAACGAAGGCTTCACCAAAAGCCACGGGCAAGCGAGGTCGAAGCTTGTCTGCCATGGTTTGCTGCAGAATTAGAGGTTGTTAAGCCTCGGATACTAGTTTGCCTCGGTGCAACCGCGGCTCAGGCATTGCTCGGTCGGGACTTCAAGGTCACTAAGTCTCGCGGCATTTGGCTGAATTCCCTGAAGGTTGAGAGGACATTGGCAACGGTCCACCCGTCCTCCATCTTGCGTGCCCGTGATCCGGAGAGCCGCGAAATCATGTTCGCGGAATTTGTTTCGGACCTTCGAGTGGTGGCAAGTGAGCTTTAGAAGCTGGCAGCCTTTGAGGCTAGGCGCCCGAGGTGAGAAACACGGATCGATAAACGGCTTTCGAGCCGTTTTTTTGGCACTCGCGTCGGCATTGCCATAATGGAACACAAATTCTAGAATCGAAGTTCCGCCATGTCAGAAGAAGTTAAGAAGTATCACGAAGAAGAGGAGATCGGAAAGACCTACGATCTGCGGAACGCTCGGCGGCTGCTGAGGTATCTTCGTCCCTATTGGCCACTAGCCACGCTGGCACTTTTCCTCACACTGCTGACGAACATTCTGATAAGTACCCAGCCATATTTCACGAAAATGGCTGTCGACGACTTCATCACTCCGAAAAGCGTTGACGGCATATGGCTTTTCGCCCTCGCATTCTTCGGCGTCTTCTTTTTTCGATTCGTCTTTTCATATGTACAGGAGGTGCTGGTCAACCACGTAGGGCAGCATGTAATGTTTGACCTGCGGACCGAGCTTTTTACCAAACTACAACACCAGGAACTCGCCTACTACGACCAGTACCCAGTTGGCAGAACGATGACGCGGCTAACCGGCGACGTCGACGCCCTGAATGAACTTTTCACGTCGGGCGTGATCGACGTCCTAGGCGACCTTGTCATCATTATTGCGATCGTCGGGATCATGTTTTGGCTGGACTGGAAACTGGCACTAGTTTCGCTTATAACCGTGCCGCTTTTGTTCACCGCGACAAACTGGTTTCGGAAGCATGCCCGCACGGGATTTGATCGCGTTCGGACCAGAAGCGCCAAACTAAATGCTTTTTTGCAGGAATACATTTCCGGAGCCCAAACGGTCCAACTCTTTAACGCCGAAGAGAAGGCCCGAAGGCGATTTCACGACATAAATGACGATTACCGAAACGCCAATATCGAAACGATCTTTTACTATTCGGTATTCTACCCGCTCGTTGATCTCATCGGGGCGGTTGGGATAGCCGTTATCATCTTTGCGTTCGGATACGAATACCTCGCGGGTTATTCGGCGGCCGGGGCGGCCCTGACGGTTGGCATATTGGCATCCTTTATTCAGTATTCACTGCAGTTGTTCCAGCCTATACGTGATCTCTCGGATAAGTTCAATGTGCTTCAAGCCGCGATCGTGGCGTCGCATCGGATATTCATCCTTCTCGATCGTGAGGTTACGGTTACCACGCCATCGGTGCCGAAGAAGGAGGGCAACGCAGCAGGTCAGATCGAGTTTCGCAATGTGTGGTTTGCGTACAAGGGCGAGGATTGGGTGTTGAAGGACGTTTCTTTCGTCGTGGAGCCCGGCGAGAGCATCGCACTTGTCGGCCACACGGGTTCTGGTAAAACGACGATCACCAACCTGATAATGCGCTTTTATGACGTGCAAAAAGGCTTGATCCTGGTGGACGGAGTGGACGTTCGCGAATGGGCTCTACACGATCTGCGCTCGAATTTTGCGGTCGTTTTGCAGGATGTCTTCTTATTCAGCGGTTCGATCGAGAACAATATCCGTCTTGGGAATACCGAAATAACCAGGGAGCGTGTTGAATGGTCAGCACGTGAAGTTCATGCCGACGAATTTATTCAGAAGATCGATTCGAAATATGAGGCGAAGGTTCGCGAACGCGGAGCCGGACTCTCTGTCGGTCAGAAGCAGCTTGTTTCATTTGCGAGGGCTCTCGCGTTCGACCCTAAGATCCTTATTCTCGACGAGGCAACAAGCTCGATCGACACCGAAACTGAGCAGCTGATCCAACAGGCGGTCGAACGCGTTATGGATGCGAGGACATCGCTTGTTGTCGCGCACAGGCTCTCAACTATTCAAAAGTGCGACCGCATCATCGTCCTGCATCATGGTGAATTGCGAGAATCCGGAACACACAATCAACTACTGTTGCAAAAAGGCCTGTATTGGCGGCTATACCAACTGCAGTATTCGACCGAGCAGCTGCATCTCACGCCCGACATTGCACAACCTGTCAAGATAAAGGCAATATAGCCTATCTCTTTGCCAATCGGCGAGGTAATAGCGTTACTCCTTTCGATTAGGTTCGCTGATCAGATTCTTCGTACGTGGCCCAAGAGGCGCACTTATCGCATCTAAATCGCCGTGCCGGACGAACAAATAGTTACAAGATTAGTGGCTTTGAGAGTATAATTCCCGTATAGGAGATCTGATGTTAGACGAATCGAACCGATCTGAAAGCGGCACTGATTGCCGCTGGACGAGGACGGTACTTACTGTCGAAAGGGTCGCGACCGCTAAGCTCCCCACTGAAGCTGGCGAGTTTCTGATAGCGGGTTACCGTTCGCTCATCAGTACGGAGGAATTCGTTGTTCTTTTCAAAGGACCGATGGATGGAGATGTTCCTACGCTCGTCAGGATACATTCGCAGTGTCTGACGGGTGACGTCTTTGGCTCGATAAAATGCGACTGCGGGCCGCAGCTTCACAAGACGATCGAAATGATCGAGGCTGAAGGCCGCGGAGCGATCGTGTACCAACAGCAGGAGGGCCGCGGCATCGGTATCATCAACAAGATCCGCGCCTATGCTCTTCAGGACGAAGGCGCCGACACCGTTGAAGCCAACGAGGCCCTTGGTTTCGCCGTCGATGCCCGAGATTACCAGCAATGTGCCGAGATCCTCTTTGACCTAGGCCTGTGCAAAGTAAAGGTGATCTCTAATAACCCGGACAAACTGGCTGCCCTCGAACGAGCGGGCTTAAAGATCGTCGAGCGCATCCCGATCGAGATTGAGACTACACCGCCCGCCGCCCATTATCTTCGAACGAAGAAAGAAAAGATGGGCCACATTTTGAGCTGACGATTCTCCTCTACAACGGCGACTATTCGAATCTCTTCCAAAGATTTATTTATTTAATGCCACATGGGCGGAACTAAAAAAAAATGAGGGGCCGCCATTGACGAAGGCCCCTCTTCTAATTTAGCGATGTTTTTTAGTTCTCGCTAGAAAATGAATCTCAACCGCGCCTGAATTGTCCTACCCGGAACAACGCCCAGGCCATAGTTGTTAAAGAATGCGCTGTTCACATTTGCAAAGCTGGTATTGGTCGACCCAACAGTGGAAACTGTACGGAGCCGCTGGTTAAACAAATTGAAAATCTCCGCCCCCATCTGAAGATTATAGGTATTGTTATCGTCACCAAAGCGGAAGTTCTTCAGAGCAGTTAGGTCAGTGCGATGGAATCCGTTTGTGCGGACCGTATTACGGCCGGCCGTAGCACGTGCACCGGGTCCCGCCTGTATATACTGGGCATTGGGGTTTACGGCTACATAGGCAACGGCAACGGCATTAAAGGCTGCTGATGTTCCAAGCCCAGCCGAAGCAATATTTGTTGTAACCACACCCGCGCTTGTAAGAAATTGACCTTGCGAATTGACACCAACAACTGCACTGCCGGTTCCGGGCGTGCCACTCGGATTTAAGATAGTTCGGTCACCGGCCGCGTCCAAGTTCAGATTCGAGTCAGTTCCCGAGAGAGGGGTGAACGGCTGTCCGGATTGAGTCTGGAAAACCGGAGCGATCTCCCAACCGCCGAGAAGACCTCGCAATGCGCCGCTGCTGCTATTCTTGAAGAAAGGCAATTCGTAGTTTGCAGCAAAGACAAACCGATGCGGAATGTCCAGAGCGGACAGCGAGCGCTCATCTCGAACGTCGTAGAAATTTTGCGGACGTCGCGGATTGACTACGCTGCTGAACAATTCGTTGGTCGAATCGTCAATTGTTTTGCTCCAGGTGTATGCCGAGGTGAAAGCCAACCCGCCGCTAAAACGGCGCGTAACGCTGATCGACGCCGCATCATACTGAGAGTTGCCAATAGGTGCGAAGGAGGTAATGCCGCCGAAAAATCCCTGCGATGTAAACGGCCGCGCAAAAACGCCGGGGCCCGAACGGACTGTAGCGAGCGTGGGCAATCCGGTCAACTGTGCCGCCGTCGGCTGGCTGAAAAAGGTCGGTACGGTGAGTGCCGATACAGGAGTAGTGGCAAAGTTTAGCGGCAACTGGATAGGCAGATGTCGGGACCGCGTACCCAGATAACGAATTTCCATTGCCATCGTCCGCGTTAATTCCCGCTGAAAACCCAACGTAAAAGAATAAGTTTCCGGCATAATAAAGCTATCGGTATTAGTAATTCCTCCGATAGTTGCACGGACCGCTGTCGGCCCACCCGTGAAGGGGAGCTGCGTTGCCGGAAGACCGCCGCGTTCGAGGAATCCCGGAGATGTGTTGAAACCAGGATTAGCTCCAAGCACAGAATTAATATCCAGCAGCTGTTCAAGCTGCGGCGGTTTGGCGAAAAGAAGCAGGTTTTGAAAAACATCCGAATGTGCGACTGTAAAGTTGCCGCGAATCGAACTCCTGCCTCGCCCGCCGAAGATCCTTCCTAGAATTCCGCCTTCAAAATCAGGTGCATAGGCAAA
This sequence comes from Pyrinomonadaceae bacterium, assembly GCA_041751735.1. Classification (GTDB taxonomy): domain Bacteria; phylum Acidobacteriota; class Blastocatellia; order Pyrinomonadales; family Pyrinomonadaceae; genus OLB17. The sequence goes on from JBGSWW010000188.1 coordinate 5,532, forward strand.
TCCTACGCGAGGCTGAAAATTGTTCCTGTCTTCTTCTATATTCTCAAAATCCAGGCCGGGAACGCTTACACCTTTGAAGAATGGAATGAAATCCCGGACAGCTCGGGGCACCGTCGCCAATTCGTAACGGATTCCCAGATTTAATGTTAGGTTCTGCGTAACCTTCCAGTCGTCCTGAAAGAATGCGTAGTATCGCGAAGTATTGCCCGTAAAAGTTCCGTTGCCGACACCGCGCAGATTGTCGTTGGTGACGAGAGGGGTGATATCCCTGATAAGGTCTTCAAGATTATTGTAATAGTAATCGCCTCGCTGACGCGCAAGGAAGTTGTTTGTAGCCAAGATCCGCTTGAATTCGCCGCCAAACTTAAAGCTGTGCTGCCCGCGAATATAGCTCAGCGTATCAAATATTTGATAAACGTTCGAGCCGGCGCTCTGGGGAAGATTACCGTTCGGACCCAGGTTCAGGTTCAGCGGTCTCACGGTAATATTCGGGAAATTAAGATTAGTCGGATCCTTTAAGGGGAGACCCGAAACAACCTGCCGCCAGGACAGGCGAAGATCGTTTACCAGACTGGAACTGATCGCCCGCACCCATGTGGCGGCGAAGGAACGGGTCTCATAAACGCTTAGATTGTTGAAATTTAGACTGCCATTACCAGCCCCCTCTCCCGCACTATCAGCATAGCTGAATCGGTAACGAAACTGATCTTTCGAACCGCGGAGGTGATCAACATTGATCTGGAAAGAGTGGGGCTCAATAGAACTCGACGGAACATTGACCGACACCGTTCCGATGCCAACGGGAGTGCCGAGAACATTTTGAATCCGAGTTTGGCTCCCAGCCAATGCTAGATTCTGCTGCAGCAAGTTGATTATAAAGGGTCTCGCTCCGGGGATAGTGGCGAGTGCGGCGAGACCCGCCGCCGTTGGTGCCTCAAATGACGCACCCGCGCTTTCTGAAACAATCTGGGTACGCTGAAGAGCGCCAAAGAAAAATAGTTTATCTCTCACAATAGGACCACCAACTGTAAACCCATACTGGTTATTTCGGTATTTCGGTTTCTCAAGAATGGTTTTGTTCTTTATCTGCGTTTCCTCAGAAGAGGAAGCGGCATTTAATTTCTGATGTTGGACCCGTGCAAAAGCAGATCCATGAAATTCATTAGTGCCGCTCTTGGTGAGAGTTACAAACTGTCCGCCGCCGCCGCCGCCGAATTCGGCATTATAGTTATTTGTGAGCACCGTAAACTGTGAAATTGCTTCTCCAATAACCGAAAGGGGCGGACCGGTAACACTCGGACTGTTATTATCGACACCATCTATAGTGAAAACATTAGAACGCGCCCTTGTCCCGCCGACCGAGCCGCCGGACCCGAGTACGCCGGATGATCGTTGTACGACGTTGGGTGACAGCAGCGCCAAAGCATTTTGGTCGCCGAAGGTCGGCAGATTCCGAACCAATTGTTCTTCAAAACTCTTTCCGAGCTGTGAGCTTTCTGATTGCACAAGAGCCTCACTCGACGCGGTAACGGTAACCTCGCCCGTTACAGCCCCTGCTTGGAGCGTAGCATTGACCGTAGTCTGCTGGTTGAGAGCGACCCTCAAGTCCTGAGACACTTGCGAGAATCCGGAATTTACAATGGTGACCGTATATTCACCCACCGGGACATTCGGAAACTCATAAGCACCCGCCCCAGATGTTTGGGTCGTAAGCACCTGTCCAGTGGTTTTGCTCTTCAGTGTAACTGAAGCACCAGGAACCACCGCTCCAGACGCATCAACCACTGAGCCGGTCACACGTCCGCCAGTAACTTGTCCAAATGCAAATACAGAAAACAGCAGAGCAAGTACGGCTACATTCAAAGCGGTAGCCATTAATCTGAGGCTAGAACTCTTCTTCATAGTCTATTAACTCCTGTTGAAAGCTTTTTTGAATACTGGATACAACGCGCACGTCATGCAATTTGCACGCCATATCGGAACTAAAAGACGCTGCTCCGTCATATCCCATTGAAACAAAACCACTTATCCTAAAGCGAGAGTCCTAAGCCCCCCTGGATCAAAGCTAAGTTGTTCTAAAATAATCCAGAATATTGGACATATCTCCAAGGTTTTGCATCTTTCTGCTAAGTCCCGATTCAGGAAACACGCCGGTCTCGCGAGGTGTCTGCATAGAAGAATGATGCGTCGTAGTGTCGTTAACTGGAGCTGAGGCCGGGATTTGATTCTGGTCAGGGCTTTGTATTGCTCGGCAAATATTTGTTAGAAAATCTGGTTTTCAGAGTATAATTTTTGTTATTGGAACGGATATTGGGGCACGAAACGATTGGCTCAGAATAAAATTGGCAGCCCGATCATAGTCGCGGTCCGTTAGCAAAAAAGTGAGCGAGCGGCTCAGCCACGGCCCCTCGGAACCGGCTACGATGCGTGGAAACAAAGCGTCTCTTTGAAAAAAGAAATCGAGGCGGTCTAACAACCGTCGAACGCATTCCTATCGAGGTTGAAACCCCGACCGGCCCACATCATCTGCGCACCAAGAAAGAGAAGATCCGCCATTAATACGTTGTATAGACACTTAGTTTTGTTTAATGGAGTTGATTATGAGGTCAAATATATTCTTTAACTTAATTCGTTCCCTTTTTCTATTGCTTACGATTTACTCTGCCACCGGCTTTACACAGGGCACCAACAGCATTAGCGGATTTATCTTCGGCCCAGATCGCAAGCCTGTGCCTCAAATGTTTGTAGAGCTTCAAGACGACCTTTACCGTACTATATCAAGGGTCAAAACAGAGGGCTCAGGCAAGTTCAGTTTTTACCGGCTCCCGACTGGCCGCTATAACATACGCGTCCGGACTATTGGCACAGACTTCGAAGAGAAGACTGTAGAAGTTGAAATTGTGAATATTTCGCAGGGGTCGGGATCGGCGATCTCAGGAAACAATTTTCAGCAGGACATTCAACTGCGCAAAAAGGCAAGTGGAACTGAGATGCCTCGTACGGTTTCGAAACCGGGGGTAATTTTTGCTCAGGAAATTCCGCCACAGGCGAAAGTAGCTTATGAACAGGGCATAGCTGCCGCGGACCGCGGCAACGCGGCAGATGCGGTAAAGGATCTCGAAAAGGCAATAGAAATTTTTCCTAAATATTTTGACGCGCACCAACGGCTCGGCGAGGAATATGTTCGGTTGAAGCGTTTCAACGAGGCATACGAAGCGGCAAGGAAAGGCACCGAGATCTATCCCAAGGGATTTGAGAATTGGTATACAGCCGGGTATTCTGCCTATTATTTGAAGGAATATGCCGTTGCAGTTACGGCGCTCGAAAGGGCCATTCTTATCAACCCTGATTCGATAAACGGTCAGTTTATGCTGGGACTGAGTCTAAAGCAGGCGGGCAAATATCGAGAAGCGGAGAAGGCCCTCGTTAAGGGTCGCGATTTCGCAGGCGGTAATGTACCTGAAATTCATTGGCATTTGGCGTTACTTTACACTAACAATCTCAAGAATTATCCAGCGGCCATAGTTGAACTAAACAATTTCTTAAAGGTTAGACCGGACTACGAAGAAGCCGAAAAGGTGCGAGGTCTGATCGAGAGACTGAAGGTCAAAGTCAAAAATTAGATCTCGACACGGGGCGGACGGGATGTGTATGATTTACCCTGTCTGGTTTTCGAACGCTTTTGTACCAAAGCTCTGTAAGTGAACGGGAATGGTGATTAGAGCGAACTATTGACGTTTTTTTATAGCCTATTTCATTACGGCTTATCCCCTCGGCTCCAAAAACTTGTTCATTTCGCATTCGTAAAAGCATTTGACCTTGTAGTGCTTTCCCTCTGTCCGCGTCACCAGTAGTTTGTCCGGGGCCGCCTTATCAGCATTCGTTGCGTACATTTGTAATCCTCGATATCACTCAGTGCGCATAAGTCGCCCCCGGGACCCGGCCCAGGACCCGGCCCATGGCACAAAAAAAGAGGCTGCCTTTTTAGACAGCCTCCAACAGTTTCTATTGGCTTAAAGCCTAGAATATAAATCGGAACCCAAAGCGAACTGAGCGAGGGTCGCTAAAAAGCTGCGGCAGGTTATACCTCCGATCTGTTCGAGCATTCACGTCACCACCCGAGCCTGCTTTGATATAGGCCAAATATGATGCCGACGTGACTGCACCGTTGAAGATCGCACGCGTTAAGCATCGATTAGGTGTATCGTCTGCTGCTGCTGTTGGGCAGCCAACTTGTGACGCGGGGAATTCGCTCCGCGCGATTGTTTCGCGACGCGAAAGTTCTCGTGCCTGATTGAGCAAATTCAATACATTGAGATCAAATGCCACCGCATAGCGGTTATCTCTTCCAAAACGGTATTTATGAGTTAGACTGGCGTCCGTCTGCATAAATGACTGCGTGCGGCCCAGGTCTCCACGTCCTGACACGATCTGACCCGATACTACAGCATATCGCGCTCTTGTGGTCACCGGTGTGCCAGAACCGATCTGGTAGAATACGTTGAAATCAGTCGTATTGGATCTGTTTCCCCACCAGTCGAACTGGTAGTTAGCAAATACCTTAACGTAATGTGTACGATCTGTTGGCAGCAAGCCGTCATCCGGCTTTCCGTCGAGCGTGAATGCCATGAACGGAAGGTCAAAATAACGACTGACCGCTGGACTGTTACGTCCAACGCCATTGCTTCGCTGAGCTTCGTCTGAACTGGCCGACCCAGTGTAGTTACCAAACAGGCGACTCCAGGTATAGCTCGAATCCATATTGAAGCTGCTAAAGAATCGTCTTTGAACTCGAACTTCAACAGCGTCATATACTCGCTTAGCTTTAGGAGCAGCCGCGGGTGCACCCGTTACTACATAGCGGCCACACGCGATCTTTGCGCAGACGCCTTCACCCGGGTTACCAATGAAATACTGTTCATTGTCATCCAAGTCAAGGAATCCGATATCGTCGATCGCACGGATAATGTTCTTGTGGGTATAGCGGCCTTCCAGAATGAACCCCTGACCGAAATCATAGGCAGTTCCAAACGTTAGCTCAGCCTGTTGGAACGGCTTGATATCGGGATCGATCCGGTTATCTGATAAAAGGTTCGAGGGTGTTCTTTGATCCTGAAAGCGAATAAAATTACCCAGGACACTCGCGCGCGTATAGGTGAAAATGTTCGGATTCACGACTAGAAAATCGTAGATATCCTGAACCTCTCCACCGAAAGAACCGCGTGGCAGCTCATATTTGAAACGGTCAAAGAACCGACCGTAACTACCAAATACTTTCCATTTGCCATTGCCAAGAACGTCAAATGCAGCACCGAGACGCGGTGCCAGTTTGTCCGACCAATTGAATTGAATACCAGGATTGCCTGCTCGGAATGACGGAACATCTTCCTTCTCGAGCCTTACTCCTAGGTTTAGGGTTAAGCGATCGCTGATCTGCCAGGCGTCCTGGAAGAAAACCGCATCATTTCGGCTGCTGACCTTACCGGACCTACCTACTAATGACAGCTGTCCAAACCCGAGTACGGCTGGCCCGTCCAGTGGGCAACCAGGCGTCACAACTCGATTGGGTCGTACGCAGCCCGCCTGATCGATCGTCGTAGCCGTCGGGTCAACGGAAAAGCTTAAAGTACCAAAACTGACGTTACCGTCATCGACGTCATTGCTGAGCCCTGTGTATTGGTATCCGACTCTGAAACTATGTCGTCCGGCAGCATTCACGTAGATGCCTGCTGTCGCGTCGAATGTCTTTCTGATCGAGATATCCTTTACAGTCGGTGAGTTCGTTGCGAGTAGTCTGTAACCAGGGGCACCAGCCGAACACGCAAAATCCGGGCAGATGTAGTTAGTTTGAGCCGGTATGCCGTAGTTATTTATTTTTTCGTTCAAATATCCACGACCATATCGAACATTCAACGATAATTTTTGCGTCGGCGTGTAAACACCTTCGAAATTATAGTTGGTAGCGGGAATACGGCCTCCAAGCTCCGCCTGTGCTTCAGGAGTTGAGACGCCAGCAGGGGTCGTAGCGGCCGATAGCGTTGAGAAAGCCGGCAGAACACCGTTCCGCTTCCTTGGATTGTACAGATATGAACCGCTCAGATTAAGCTTGTCATTCACTCGGCCGTCCAGCCGGACGAAATTGTAGTCCAAGCGTTCACGTGTGCGGAAATCCCTGCTATCCGCGTTGGCGAACCGGAATCGTCGCGTCGTTTCCAGGAACTGAGGGGCACTGCTTACAAAATAAAATAAGTGATCCTTTATCACCGAACCTCCTACATAAAATGACGGAAATTGGTGGGTAAAGAGATCACGTGCAGGCTGGATATAGCGGTTTGCCGCGGTTGGCGCGACTGACGTGCTTGTGCTAAGGATCTGACGTGGCCGAGCAGCCAATTTTGATGTTTCAATTGTCTGACCAACTTCGCCGTGGATATCGTTTGAACCACGCTTCGTCACAACATTTATAACACCGCCCGTAGCTCCGCCAAACTCAGCCTCAAATCCATTCGATTTGATCTGAACCTCCTGGATAAGCTGGAAAGGGATATTGTTGTTGGAATTGATTGTCCCATCACGGAAATTCGTTACTTCCTGGCCATCAATAACGAATGAATTCTCCGATCCGCTGGCTCCATCGATCTGAAAACCACCCGCTGTTGACTCAGCTCTGACCGGGGCCGCTGCCTTCAGTGATGATGTGAAGCCCTGGCCCTTCGGCAGGACTGCAAGCGTTTGTTGGTCCAAGCTGGTTTGTATTTTGCTTGTGGTTGGGTCGATTGTAGCAATCCCTTCAGACGTTACATCAACAACTGCGCCCACTGAGGCGACCTTTAACTCTGTGTCTGCGTTGGCAGCGGATCCCAACGAAACTAACACATCATTGCGGGTGGACTTGTCAAAATTACCCGCACTGATAACTACTGTGTAGTTACCCGGGGGAACTTGTTGGATGCGGAAATAACCACCCTCATCGGTAGAAACAGTACGCGAGAACGCGTTACCGCTTACCACGACAGTGGCATTTGGTATGACCGCACCATTAGCGTCCTTAACCGTTCCTTCAATCGCACCAAATCTCTCCTGCCCAAACCCTAAGGCGGCGCAGCAGAGAATTGCTGTCAAAATGAAAGAACTAAATTTAATATTTATATTCATATTTCTCCTAAATTAACCTGAAATTGTCCGATCTCGGTCCTCCTGGATCTGGAATCCAGCTCAAAAGGTCATATAGAGTCCGCACGAGATCTTAGAGAGCGACGTAAAACACTCCGGCGGAAGATTCTCGATCATGACGGAAGTAATTGTCAGCCGAGAAACCGCCGCACTTTTGGGGTAGTCGATCGTTTCATTGCCATGTACCCGTTGTGTTCAAATCAAGAGTGGCGATCGAAAACGAAATTACTGTGGCCGCCATTTAGTTACGAAAAGCTTATTTCGTATCATCTAAAATGTCCCCAAATGACCGAGTTGGCGAAGGTATCATTTACAGTGACGAGAAGGCATAACGATATGCTGTTAGAGGTCTTTTCTCCAGAGGATTTGATATCCGAAACTCTCAACGCAATCGTCGTGCCTATTCGAAATATCTATATTTATTTAAGAAAATATAAGAAATTGCTATTTTCCTCTATTGATTGAGGTGGATTGTTCAAAATAATGGATAAATATCTAGAGTTTTGGAGTGTTTCTTGTTCAATTTGGGTCCGTAAACATTGGATCACTGTCAGTGCCGTCAGAAATTGATCTAAATTCTGCTACTTATTTTTAGCAAATAGAAACTTTTTTGAATCTCCTTGTTCCCGACCCGCAGATTTTATTGTGAAACACAGGCTGCATTGGTAACCGCCTTGAACAGAAGCCCCGCGGACATCCTTCCGTCGCAGTTGGATTCGGAGTATAATATATACAGCAACTCACAAATTACCTTATATATTTTGGAGGTTGTAATGCGTATCCTTCTTCTTATTCTCGGCTTTCATATCGTACTGATCGCTCCTTTGGAGAATTCCGCCTCGATCGTTCTCTGGCCCTCCGTTTCCAGATCTGAAACTTCACCTCAAGCGGGCAATACAATCTCAGGTTATGTTTTCGGGATGGGCCGACAGGCCCTTGCCGATATTTCAGTTGAGTTGTTGGACGACTTTTCTCGAAGCCTGGGAAGGACCAGGACCAATTCTTCTGGCAGGTACACGTTTATGCGTGTTCCGAGCGGCCGTTTTCGCGTGCGGATACTTCCCTTTGGCACCGACTATGTCGAACAGGAACAGGAAGTTGAGATTCGGAACATAATGAGGGAAATAGGGGGAACGATGACAGCGACGGCTGTCGAAAATGTGCAGAAGGATTTTTACCTTCAGGTTCGAAAGGCCGGGGGTCCGGCAAAGCCTGCCGTTGTATTCGCGGAGAACGTTCCAACGGAAGCTAAGACCCTTTATGCCAACGGCCTTGAACTCCTGCGTCAGGGCAAAGAAAGTGAGGGGCTTCGATCGATCCGGAAGTCGATCGAGACCTTTCCCGATTATTATGAGGCTGTTGAAAAGCTTGCGTCGGAATACGTCAGACTCAAGCACTTTGAGGCGGCCGAGATCTTATTTTTGAAGGGTGTACAGCTCCGTCCCCGCATCTTTCCGGCCTGGTACGGATTGTCCTACGCCAGGTACCAACAGAATAAGAATGCGCCCGCAATCGACGCAGTTGACAAGTCACTTGAGATCAACCAGTCTTCGGCTGTGGCCTATTTATTATCCGGTGTGCTGGCGCGAAGAGTCGGAAACTTTTCCAAGTCAGAATCTCAACTGAAAAAGGCTAAAGGCCTTTCGAAAGTTGTGGTTCCCGAGATCCACTGGCAGTTGGCCCTTCTATATAGCAATAATCTAAATCGATATAAAGAGGCAGCAGACTAACTCGAGGTAGTACTGAATAATCCGTCGGAAGTATATTCCCGGGAACATGTTGCGAAGCTTATAAGCGAACTGCGGCGTAAGCAGCGGAAATAGTTTCTGTCATACGCAAGATTGGCATTTCAAAGAAAGAGGCCCTTGCAAACTGATCCGGTGCGGCCTTTTTTTTGATTTCTAGGAGGAGAGGCATATAGACTTAATGTTGGTCTTAGCCTTTGGACGTTCGTAGTCCGGATGAAATGAATCACCGGGATTCTTTTCTTTCGGTTCTTCATCAGGGCAGTAGCCCTGCTATTCGCTGCCCATAGCCCTCATTGCTCTGGGCTCTCTGGCCAGGGTCCATTCAACATCGGTTACTACTACTGATCTTACCTCGTGTGCATGCCTTTCCGCGTCTTTATACAGATCTAAAATCTGTTGAGTCTCCAAATACTAGTCCTTACACAAAAAAGAGGCCGCCTTTTCAGACAGCCTCCAATATATACAATAAAGGTCAATTGCTAGAAAAGGAACCGGAAACCGAAGCGCACCGTTCTCGGACCCTGCCCCGAATCTCCTCGGTTGTATCGGAGCTCTCTGAGAGCTGCACTGTTAGCTTGCGAAACGATGCCCGGAGCACCACTTTGCTGGAAACGCTGCTGAGCAACTCTGAGCAAGCTTACCGAATTCAACGTACCAGTTCCTAGCGGACAGAGAGCTCCGGATGCGCTGCCAGTGCCACACGTAATAACGCCTGAAGAATTGGTCTGGAACGGTGCCCGAGCTTCAGCCCTGGTTACCAGTCCATTTGCATCATCCTCGAGAGCAAACGAGTTGCTGCTGATGAGCGTATATCGTCCGGCTTCGTTAGCCTCATTAAACAAGTTGAGAACGTCCAACTCCCCTACCAAAGTAAAGCGATTATCACGCCCAAACCGATACCGATGACGAAGAGCGAAGTCCGTTTGAGTAAACAGTTCGGTCCTAGCTTGTTGCCGTAGAAACATTCCTCGGCTCGACGGAAAATTCCTTTTCAAAAGGAAAAGGGAAGATTCGATTGGATCGAACCTTCCCCGAAATGGCTAATGCCATCAAGCGTCAGAAAATGAATTTTCCACGCAAAGTGATACGCCTGCCGGAATAGCTGCCGATATCATAATTCAGGAAATTAGCATTTGCCGGCTGTGCAAAGGCCCTTGAAAAAGCACCTACGCCAGTAATGGTCTGCGGACGTTGGTTGAACGCGTCGAAGATCTCGGCACCTACCTGGAAGTTATAGCGGCCGTCAGTGCCAAACCTGGTGTTTTTTAGAATGACCAAGTCAGTGCTGTTAAAGCCCTTCGTTCTCAACGAGTTTCTCGGGGCCGTCCCTGCACCCCCGTTCGCCAGCTCCTTAGCAAAGAATCCAGTGTTAATGAACCCTGCATTGGGATTGGTTGCTACATACGCTCTGATCCCTGGATTTGGTAAACCAGTGAGTGGATCTGTTATAGGCACCAGGACCACTGCACCATTTACTAATGTGACCCCCTGAACCGCGCTGCCGATGTTCGGGTCGCCGTTAGGGTTGAAGATGGCACGATCCCCTGCAGAGTCTCCGTTCCGATTAGCGTCAACAGTTGACTGGACGGTGATCGGCTGACCGGACTGGATCTGGAAAATACCGTTGATCTGAAAACCGCCTAATACGGCTCTCAAAAATGCATTTTCGTTATTGTTGAAGAACGGGATATCGACGTTGAACGATGTGACGAACCTATGTGGAACGTCGAGAACAGAGCGTCCCCATTCGGTACTCAGGTCCAATCCGCTGCCGAAGAATTCCCCGGCGTCCTGTGCTCGGCGAGGGTTCAACGCACTCGTGTTCAATTCATTTGTGGAATTGTCCGTAGTTTTGCTGAACGTGTAAGCCGCCGTAAAGCCCAGATACTTGCGGAAGCGACGTGTCAGGCTAGCCGATACGCCGTCATAATGCGATTCGCCAATAGCCGGGAAGCCGGTCAAAGCACCGGCGAAACCCTGAGCACCAAGCTGTCTTGCCGCCTGGAAGGTCGTTTGACTTAGCGACGGATTGTTAGCAGCAATAGTGGCAATAGTCGGGAGCGCAGCAACCGCCGCCGCGGTAGGCGTAGTCAGGAAAGTCGGAACAATCAAAGCCGCGTCCACCACCGGCCGACTATTGAGCTGGACCTGAACCGGCAGCTGTTTGGACCTGGTCCTCAAATATCGAAGCTCGAGGGCCGTTCCGCTGCCGATCTCACGCTGATATGAGAAAGCGATCGAATCGGTATAAGGAACGATCTGATCTAAAATGAGAGATCCTGCATTTGCTCTTAAGAATGCAGGAGTAAGATTCGGCACAAAAGGTGCTGCTCCTGCTCCGCCGCTCTGAAGAAATGCAGTCGCGGGGCCGCCGCCCTGAAGTTCTCCCTGAGAGGTCGGGGGCAGGCTGATGAGCACGAAATTTGAGAAGTTGGGGAAGAACGCCCTTGAGAAGTTCGCTCTAATTACGCTGTCACCGCGTTTGCCGAAAAGAAATCCTCTGATTCCACCTTTCGCATCAGGGGAATATGCAAATCCTAGACGCGGTGCGAAGTTATTCTTGTCAACCTTCGGAACACCGAATTCGATAACGCCAGGCACATTAGCCGGTGCCGCGGTCGCCTGCAGAGCAGCGTCCCGATAAAGCCCCTGATACTCGTATCGCACCCCGAGATTGATTGTCAGGTTGGGATTGACCTTCCAGTCATCCTGGGCAAAGGTGAAGAAACGGTGGTTATTGGATACTGAACTTCCCGATCCAATTCCGCGGACGTTAAAGACATCTGGCCGAAGGTCCTGTAGAAGGACGTCCAGGCTGCTGTACTGATATTCTCCGCGAGCACGGGGCAGGAAGTTGCTGCCGCCAAGGTACCGACGGTAATCCGCTCCAAACTTAAAAGAGTGATTACCCTGTACAAACGTTATGGAGTCATAGATCTGATAGTTGTTGTCGTAACCGCTCTGCGGAAGGTTTCCGCCTGGGCCGATCTCCAGATTTAGAGAATCAATGATCAGGTTTGGAAAATTCGACAACGCCGGATTCTTTAGAGGGAAGTCCTGAGTTGTACGAAGATAGGACAACCGGAGATCGTTAACCATATTCGAACTAAACGTTTTGATGTAGTTTACCGAAAACAAATCCGTGTCATAGGTAACGTTATTATTGAACGCTAAACCACCGCTGCCGGCCTGCTCGGCAACATATCTCGTACGAGCGAATCTATATCGAAATTGATCTCTCTGAGTAGGAAGATGATCAATGTTGAACTGATATGATTTCTGTTGCTGAAATGCCGGAATGGGAAGAATTACTTCGCCAAACGGGATTCCGGTTCGGCCCAGGATGTTACCAAATTGGGAGGTCGCTGTCGCATTGGCCGTAGGCGCCAGGCTGACAAAATTTCGGAAGATATTGATCACGTGAGCGCTCACGCCTGGGATGGCAGCGAGTTGGTCGAGGCCGGCCGAGGTCGGAGCGAAGAAAGATCCGGCCGAACTCTGTCCTTCCTGATAGTACTTCTCATACGCACCGAAGAAGAAGAGCTTGTTCTTCCCGCTTATGAATAACGGGCCGTCGTTCTCGCCAAAATTAAAAAACGGCATCGGGCCACCGAGCGTACCGCCATACCGTGCTTCTTTGAAAAAATTCTTAAACCCCTGGCTGGACTCATCAGTTGAAGGGGCATTGAACTTCTGACTTCCCACGTATAAGAACAAGTTGCCGTGGAATTCGTTAGTGCCCGACTTTGTGATCGTATTGAATTGGCCACCGGCGCCAGCCCCAAATTCCGCACTGAAATTATTCTGGAGTAAGGTAAATTCCGAGATGGCGTCCTGTATCGGACCGGTTGACGGACCCGTCACCGAAGCATCGTTGTTATCGACGCCATCAATATTGAAAGAATTACCACGGGCACGAACACCACCGCTGACGCCGCCGGAACCAGCAGTTCCATTCGCGGGCGGTATTACGTTTGGTGCCAATAAAGCCAGATTATTAGCACTGCCGGCGATCGGAAGGTCCTGCGCGGATCGCCCCGAGAAAGTTGTGCCCAATTGTGAACTATCGCTCTGAATGACTCCCTCGCCACCCGCTATCACGTCAACAATGGTTTGAGATCCTGCAACTTGGAGGACAATATCGGCCGTCGTGGTCGTATTAAGAGACACGTTTAGATCCCGAGTAGAACGGGCGAATCCCGTCCCTTCAACCGTTACGGTGTATTCCCCAACGGGCACATTAACGAAGTTAAAGGCTCCCGAGCCCGTGGTCTGGGCCGTGAAAACAGAGCCTCGCGATTTATCCTGAATTCGAACCTGAGCATTTGGTACCACTGCGCCATTCGCGTCAGTAACGATACCCGTCACGGCTCCACCGGTTACCTGCGCGGCAACCGACGCTGCAAATAGAATGACACTGAACAAAACAGTGGCAACATAGCTAAACTTCTGCATTTGATTTCAACCTCCAAAGACGATAACGCCTAATAACAAAATTAAATAAAGCATTCCTTGCGCGGAATATAAAATATTTAATGCAACTTGAGAGCCACACTCAGTGGATGACTGCGAAAATCTATAAAACTAGCCTTTATAAATACTTAAAACATGAAATTCGCTGGTTCTAATCAGTGGAGTTCACAATATTACTTTCCAATTTTTTGGATATTAGTGGATTTTTTGGATTATGGTTGTAGCCGACATGACAACCTAGCGTTTGCCATGCGGATCGAATTTCCAAAATCCGTAGCTTTCATCGTTCCGATCACCAACGATATTGTCGTAAACATCGCAATCTCCAAACGTCCGCTATCTGCTTTTAGTCACCAGCCTCATATCAAAGATTCTGGAAGTGATGCGTTATTACAAGGATTTCAATCAATGTGGGCGTATAGTTAAGCTCGCATCCCTCGGAAAACCCATGATCACACCGCCCGTGTCACCAACGGAGCATTCGTTTTAACCTTCGCTCACTTTCAGCACGGCGAGAAAGGCTTCCTGCGGAATTTCCACACGACCCACTTTTTTCATTCTCTTTTTGCCTTCTTTCTGTTTTTCGAGCAGTTTGCGTTTTCGCGAGATGTCGCCGCCGTAGCATTTGGCAATGACGTTTTTACCCATTGCCTTTACGGTTTCGCGGGCGATAACCTTGTTGCCGATCGCCGCCTGGATCGCGACTTCGAACATTTGCCGCGGGATGAGTTCCTTCATCTTTGCGGTCAGAAGGCGGCCTTTGGCGGTGGCGGTGTCAGTGTGAAGAATAAGTGAAAGTGCATCGACAGGCTCGCCTGAGACGAGGACGTCGAGCTTTACCAGTTTGCTCTCCTGATAGCCCGACAGGTGATAGTCGAGCGAGGCGTAGCCCTTGGAAACGCTTTTGAGGCGGTCGTAAAAGTCGAGAACGATCTCATTCAGCGGCAGTTCGTAGACCAGCATAACGCGATCGGTGGTCACATATTCAAACTTCTTCTGTATACCGCGTTTTTCGTCGAGAAGCGGCAATATTCCTCCAAGAAAATCGTCGTTCGTGAGTATCGTAGCCTCAATAAAGGGCTCTTCGATCTTGGATATGCGTCCGGTGTCGGGCATCTTCGAAGGAGAATCGATCTCGGCGACGGCTCCGTCGGTCGTTGTTACGCGATACCGCACCCCCGGGGCGGTCGTGATCAATTCGAGATTGAATTCCCGCTCCAGCCTTTCCTGGATGATCTCCATGTGGAGAAGGCCGAGAAAGCCGCAGCGGAATCCGAACCCCAACGCGGTCGAAGACTCGGGCTCGAAAAAGAACGAAGCGTCGTTCAGCCGCAGCTTTTCCATCGCGTCGCGAAGGTCCTCGTACTGCGCGGAGTCGATCGGATACAGGCCGGCAAAGACCATCGGCTTTACTTCCTGAAAGCCGGGGAATGGAGTGTCAACGGGCCGGGCAGATTCAGTGATCGTGTCACCGATCTGAACGTCCGCAACGGTCTTGATCGAAGCCGTTAGAAAACCCACTTCGCCGGGGCCGAGGACGTCGATCGGTGTCGGCCTCGGGCGGTTGACCCCGATCATCTCAACCAGGTATTCACGGCCAGTGTTAAAGAATTTGATCTTGGTTCCCTTTCTCACCTCACCATCGATCACGCGAAAGAGCACGATCACGCCGCGGTAACTGTCGTACCAGCTATCGAAGATCAGGGCCTTGAGCGGAGCCTTTCGATCTCCTTTTGGCGGCGGCACATTCTTAATAATGGCTTCGAGTACCTCTTCGATGCCGATGCCGGTTTTTGCCGAGGTCATCACCGCTTCGCTCGCGTCGAGGCCAATGATATTTTCAATCTGTTCCTTGATGCGGCCCGGCTCAGCGGACGGGAGGTCGATCTTATTGAGTACAGGTATCAACTCAAGATCGTTCTCGATCGCAAGATAAGTGTTTGCAAGGGTTTGTGCCTCGACGCCCTGCGACGCATCGACGACTAGCAGGGCCCCTTCGCAGGCCGATAGCGACCTGGATACCTCATAGGAAAAATCTACGTGGCCCGGCGTATCGATCAGGTTTAGGACATACTGTTTGCCGTCCTTGCCCTTATAATCCAGACGAACGGCATGCGCTTTGATCGTAATGCCGCGCTCGCGTTCGAGATCCATATCGTCGAGCAGCTGGGCCTCCATATCGCGCTCGGCAACGGCACCCGTGATCTGAAGCAAGCGGTCCGCGAGCGTCGATTTGCCGTGGTCGATGTGGGCAATTATCGAGAAGTTTCTTATATGATCGAGGTCCATATGCAAAGGCAAACAGAAATTGTACCAAATAGCCTGTCTTACTGCATCGCGGAGGTATTCGCCGGAAATAATTAATTGCCCGTGCAAAAAATGTTTGTTATAGTGATGTCACAGCGGTAATTTAATTGTTTCGACGCCTTTATTTTATAGGCAGGAGGTTAATTATGGGACGAGAACACGAACGGGAAGAAACAAGCGCGAGCACTAAATTGACATATTTGCTCGTCGGCGGCGGCATCGGGGCAATACTTGCACTTTTATTCGCCCCCAAATCGGGAGAGGAACTCCGCGAGGACATTGCCGACGCTACGCGTAAGGGGATCGAAAAAAGCAAGGTCGCGGCTACTCAGATACAGGAAAAAGCCGGTGAATACTACGAAGTGTCGAAGGAAAAAGCGGGTGAGCTTTACCAGACGGCTGCAGAAAAAGCCGGCGAGTTTTCCGAGAAAGCAAAATCAGTAGCGGCAAGCACAGCTAACCCATTCTCCGCTGCGATCGATGCGGGGAAGGACGCATACACTGCCGAGAAACGCAGGAATGAGGCAAAAGCCATCAGCGAAGGGCGTGCGAGCTATCCGATCTCGGATGAGGACAAGATACTCGAGGACCCGGACACTAAATAGAATGAATGTGAACGACCTTCAATTTTGGCAAATGGTCTCGTCTATCGTGATCGCCGTCTGCTTTATCGCGATGGCGATCACGCTGATCGTGATCGCTGTGATCATCAAGCGCGTTGTCAAAACGGTCAGCAACCTTGAGGAAAGGGTTGACCCTCTCCTCTACAAAGTCGATGCCATAGGTGCCCAGGGCCGCGAGATCTCGGTCCATTTCACCGAGGTGTCCGCCAACTTATCGACGGCGACAAGGTATCTGGCCGAGTCGACCGAGTTGATCAAGGACGAGGTTGCCGAGCTAAAAATGCTTGTCGGCGATACCGCCGTAACGGCCCGTGACAAGGTCCAGATGGTCAGCCGCACTATCGACAAGACCCACATGCAGGTGACGGACACGACAGCGTTTGTCAATCAAAAGATCGTCGTCCCGGCGCGCGAGATCGCTGCAATAATGGCCGGCGTCAAGAAAGGCCTCGAGGTCCTCTTCGCCCCTGCACCCAAGCAGATCGATCGCGTGTATATGGAAGACGAGATGTTCATCGGCTGAGTTTCAGGAGCACAAACCAAAATACGAAAGCGTGGTCCTTAAAGGCCGCGCTTTTTCGCGCGGAACTAATACCCTTTTTTCCGCGTAATGCCGTGCATGAGAACCGAATCTCCTCGCCTTCTGG
Organism: Pyrinomonadaceae bacterium; assembly: GCA_041751735.1. GTDB lineage: Bacteria > Acidobacteriota > Blastocatellia > Pyrinomonadales > Pyrinomonadaceae > OLB17. The sequence goes on from JBGSWW010000188.1 coordinate 22,503, forward strand.
CCCGACTTGCCGGAGTGTCGTTTTTGCTCACCATTCTCGGCGGTTTGATCGCACAGGGTTATATCAGTAACGGACTGATAAATTTCGCGGATCCCGCGGCTACCGCGAACAATATCCTCGCCCACCGCCAGATGTTCGAGATCGGATTTACTATCTTTCTGATCGAAATGGCATGTCAGCTCATTACCACCGGCCTTCTCTACACTCTGCTCAAACCCGTGAACCACACGCTTGCGCGGCTGATGCTTCTTTTCGAAATGATGGCGATCACCATCAAGACCTTCGCACGCGTCTTCTACATCATGCCGCTCTGGGTGCTCGAGAGTCCGAACGCTTTGAACGGTATGGAGCAGGGCCATCTGCAGCATATCGCGATGCTGCTGCTGCGACTGGACAATTACGGCGCCCAAACCGCGCTCGCTTTCTTCGGATTCTCAACTCTGATCGGCGGTTATCTTGTCTTCAAGTCCGGCTTCCTTCCCCGCTGGCTGGGCGTCATTGGCATGATTTCCGCCTTTGGATGGCTCACCTATATATATCCGCCGCTTGGACGCCAGGCATTTCTGTATGCTTCACTCTTCGCTCTGTTGGGCTCGGCTGCAAAGATCTTCTGGCTGCTCGTTTTCGGGGTGGACGAAGAAAAATTCCGGGCCGTCGAGGCCGCAAATTCATATTAAACACGAACAGGAGACCCAAATGAATGCAGACCTCAAACCAGCCGCGCCCGTCAGCCCCAGCCGCCCGGACCTGTCGGTATTGGTCACGGTCATTTCCGTTATAGCCGGTATATTGTTCTCGATACACCTGGCCCAGGACATGACATACGGCATCGAATCAGGCGATCTTAACGACCTCACCGGCGGAACCGCCATTGTCGCCTTCTGGCTTTACGGTGTGATCGCGTTTCGCGGAAGGCTGGCTGGATATATCGTCGCGCTGATCGCCGGGGTCTTTTCCGTCCTGGTCCCATACACCCATATGAAAGGTGCGGGCATCGGAGAGATCGCAAGATCGGCCGGAGGCTTCTGGTTCGCCTCAGCGCTCCTGCTTATGGCCGTAGCCGGAGTACTAAGCGCCATGCTCGCGGTGCATGCGATCTGGAACCGCCGGGGCGTCACGCTAAATAACCGGACAGCAACGACATAAATTTTTTATTGCTTTGTGGATCTTATAAACTCATAATATTGGTCGCGGGCCTGGCCAAGGTAGCCTCCGGCGATTCCCTCGGGCATCCCCCGAGCGTTCCTCTTTTGCAGGAGCCAACGTCCCGACTTCGCCCGCCTCCCTTCTCCCCCATCCATTCGCTCACTGCTTTACTTCGCCACTCGCTGCAGTCGTGACCCGTCACTTGTCACCAGTCGCCGTTTACGGTTTACTCATCTCATGGACGCGATCGTAATCGGTCTCGGCGCGGTGGGAAGCTCGGCTTGTTATCAGCTCGCGAACCGCGGTGCGCGCATTGTGGGGATCGACCGATATTCGCCGCCGCACACGCTTGGCTCGACGCACGGCGAGACGCGGATAACGCGGCTCGCGATCGGCGAAGGGGAACAGTACGTCCCATTCGCAATTCGCTCGCACGAGATCTGGCGCGAGCTCGAGGCCGACACCGGTGCGGAACTGATGACGACCACCGGCGGCCTTATAATGTCCGCCGCGTCGCGTCACGCACTGCACGGAAGCCCCGATTTCCTGCAGGCAACGATAGCTGCCGCGGAAAACTTCGGTATCAAACACCGCGTGCTCCATGCCGAAAACATCGCCGGCGAATTCCCCCAGTTCATCCTAGCTGGTGACGAGATCGCGTATTTCGAAGACGAGGCTGGCTTCCTCCGTCCCGAACGCTGCGTATCGACCCAGCTCGATCTCGCCCGCAAACTCGGTGCCGGCATCCGCCTTAACGAACGCGTCACCAGCGTCCGCCCCGACGGCACGGGCGTCAAGGTCACGACCGACAGGGGCGTTTACCACGCCGCGACAGCGATAATATCGGCCGGTCCTTGGGTGGGGGAGTTCACACTCGGCGCCGCGGCCGAACTCTTCCGGGTGTATCGCCAGGTCCTCTATTGGTTCGATGTTTCCGAGTCATATGAAAAGTGCCGAGTGGGTAAATTCCCGATCTTCATCTGGTCGTTCGGCCGGTTCGAGGATGACTTCGTCTACGGGTTCCCCGCGATCGACGGGCCCGGCGGAGGGCTGAAACTGGCGAGCGAAGAATTCCAAACCACGACCCTGCCCGAGCAGGTCGACCGCAGCGTCGCTCCCGAAGAGGCGGCCAGCATTTACAGGAAATACGTCGCGGGCAAACTCGCTGGCGTCAGCGAGCGGTGCGTCCGCTCCGCCGTCTGCCTCTACACCTCGACGCCCGACAGCAACTTCCGCATAGACTGGACGGACAAAAACATCCTCCTCGCCTCCCCATGCTCCGGCCACGGCTTCAAACACTCTGCCGCAGTCGGCGAAACCCTCGCCGAATTGGCCTTAACGAGGCAGAGTAAGATCGATATCTCGGCTTTTTCATTAACCTAGGGTTTGCGTCTGAGGCGTTGATAAACTTGCTTTCGATCATCGATCATGACGACTCAGACTTCTCTCTCACTCGTCACTTTCGACGTTCCCCTACCCCTATTCCCCGATCCTATCAAGCACACCGGGCTGAGGGCCGTCGAACTCCTGATACCGCTTACGGTCTTTGTCCGTAAACTCAACAGTAAGTTCCAGGTGAGAGCAATGCAGACATGCGTGAGCATTGACCTTGCGGCTGCCGACGCCGAAGATGCTCTTCAACGTCGATATGTCTTTAAAAAGAAACGCAACACCTCCGCCGCCTCCAGTATCCATCAACGACCCCTCAACAACCGCCGTCGCCCCGCATCTTACACATTCCATAATTTCATTATAACCCGACCCGTCGTAGCCCAGTTCGATGGCATATCCTTTTCGATTGCAAATCAAGTAGGCTAACCACAGAGACCACAGAGACTGAACATTAAGGACGGCAAAGTAGATTCAAATTGCCGCTCACCCGGGGAATGACCCTCTGCTCTCTGTGTCTGACCTCGGTGTCCTCTGTGTTAAAAAATACATGTTCATAAGGCCCCGCGCACCATCTGAATTCCTCCGCTGTGATACCGGGCTGTTGCCGGCGGGTCGAGCCGACTCAGCGGTCGAGTTCAAGGACGGTAGCAGATCCTGGCTTTATGCTGGCAATGACGTCGAGCATCTTCGGTCCGAACGGGGCAAGGTCTTGATAGCGGTTGCTCACGGAGCGAAGCACGACCACAGCTATATCGTAATTTGGAAGGTTCTGTTGGAAGGACAGGTTGCGGTCAACAGTGACGAATATGTCGAACGCACCCTCGGCCAGTTTCATGAGGGAGCCGTTCTTTACTCCGGCCCAACCCATTTGCGGGACGGTTTTGACATCATGTTGAGTAAGCTCGACGGCGAGTCTTCGATCGATGCACTCGTCAAGGAGAATTCTCACGCGGCGAGCTTCTCCATTTCGATCTCAGCCTGCTTGAGGTACTCGATCACCTGTTCGCGGCTGACGGTGGGGAAGCCTTCGAGGAAATCGTCAATGGTGTCGCCCGCCGTCAGGAAATCGACGAGCGTCTGTATCGGCACCCGCGTACCGGCGAATACGGGGGTCCCGCCCATTACGTCTTTCGAGATCGATACCACTTTCGACTTCATGACCTATATTTTACCCTAAGTTTGCACCAGTTAGTAGACAATAAAACTCGTCGCCGGTCATCATCGGGGGGCTTTCTTGTAATGGAACTGTCCCGCGTACTTGCGATCCGATCTACTCCGGAAAACCGATTTTCTTTAACAACTGCAGCCAGCGTGGGTCGTTGTAGAGAGGTTTTTAGGAAAGGGCTGACCTTTGCGAAGGACCTTCCGGAATCGCGCTCCTCGATGGAGCGTTCCAGCATTTCGAATGCCATGTCCGTTTCACCCCGCATCGAGTAGACCTCGGCTATTTGGAATTTCCCGTTATGTTCAAATTCAGCGATAAGCCCATCTAACTCCTGGTCTGATTCCCCCTTTCGCCCCGCTGCATGATGGATGATCGCCAGCGACCAATGACGCCAGATTCTCCCGGGCTCGAGAAGAGCTTCGGCCAGCGCTTCCTTGCCCCGATCCATCGCCAGCAGAGCGAGGGCAAGAAGGGCACGGATATATATCCGCTGCGGAGCCAGATCTATTGACTGTCGTGCCGCTGCTTCCGCAGCCTCAAGGTCGCCGGCAAAAAAAAGCCGAAGCCGCGATCGCTCCCCACGCCATCGGATTTAGCGGATCGATAGAGACCGCCTGGCGATGAAGGGCCAGCGCCTTGTCAAACTGGCCAACTTCACGGGCCATCTGACCGGCAATGATGAGCACGTCGAAATCGTCGGGTGCAAGCTCAAGAGCACGGTCGACCGATTCCCTAGCCCCCGACAAGTCGCAGTTCCGCATCCACTTGATACGTCCAAGCCGGGCATGGGCCTCCGCGATGTCAGCTTCCAGATCGAGCGATCGCTTGAGCGCTTCTTCTGCCCTTTGGTAACCCTGGTCGATCGCCTCCCAGCCGTAACTCGTGGCGATCGTGTACAAATGTCCGAGCTGGCACCAGCAGAAAGCATAGTCGGGCTCGACCTCAAGAGCCTGATGAAAATACTTGCTCGCACGGATGAGGTCGGTCTGGTTAAACCGCCTTGTTAGATAGCGTCCGAGCAGCATCAGGCGATGGGCCTCGGGATCGGCTGCGCGACCCTTGACCGCCTGGGCCATTTCGGCGGCGACCTCTGTGCCCGGGTCTGCCGATGTTCCGATCAGATGAGATCTAAGCTCATCGGCGACCGACTGGCTATGTCGTCCTGTATAGCAAAAATGTCGTCCATTGTCCGGTCGTAGGTCTGCGACCAGAGTTGATAACCGTCATGGGCGTTGACCAATTGCACGGCGATTCGGACCCGCTCGCCCGCCATCCGCACGTTGCCCTCCAGCACGGACGATACGTTCAGCTCGCGGCCCATCTCCCTTACGCTCACCTGCTTGCCCTTAAATACGAAGGCCGAAGTGCGTGCCGCCACCCTTAGGCCGCTGATCTTAGAGAGGACATTGAGTATTTCTTCCGCCAGGCCGTCCGAGAAATATTCGCTATCCTCGTTACGGCTTAGGTTTGCAAACGGAAGCACCGCCACGGCATTCGAGTTATCGACGGGCTGCGCTCCGCCGGACCCGAGCGATATAGTAGTGCTCTCGCCGCTCACCGTCGGCGGTCGATGGAGCAGCCGGGTTGCCGGATCGTCACCCCGGGCGGCCGTGGGTCCAATGTTCCCCGGCCCCTCGAGGAGCGCCTGCCCGTCGTCCAGGCAATACAGCAGAGTATCGTCGTAATAGTCCCGCCTGCATTCAGGGCAGCGTTTCATAGAATTCTGTTCGCCGATGGCAGCTTTTGCTTCAGAATGGATCAGGGCCTCGTGTCAGGTTCCCAGGTGCCGAGGGGCTCAACCCAGAATCGATGCTTTTCACGTACTTCCTGAAGCCGCCTGGCGTAGGTCGGATCACTTGGTTTCAGGCCTTTAAGAGCTGCATCACGCTCGCGGAAAAAGATCTCGGCGCCGCCCGGAGTAAAGGTCGTGATAAACCTGACCGGCTTATCCGTAAAGTTGCCCTGGCCGTGCGGCGTACCCCTGGGGATGTATACAAACGAACCCGCGCGGGCATGATATGTTTTGCCGCCAGACTTGATGGTAAGAGTGCCCTCGAGCACGTAAAACGTTTCCTCGGAATTGTTATGACAATGTCACTGTGTTTTGAAGCTGGGGTGCTCGGTAGATTCGAAAACGGTCATCCGCCCATCGGTCTCGGCGACCGTCACCATAAATTTTAGGCTTTGATTAGTGAAGTCCGACGCGGTCACCTTTGCACTGTCGATGACCAATATTCCCGGCTTAGTTTCAGCGGTCTGGGTCAAGGCGAACCCGTGAGTCAAAAGGATCAAAAATGATATGAATGTCGAACGTTTGAGCATATCCATCCTCCGTTGTTTCACCGAAATTATAGTGCAAACAGATCGTGTTGAGTAGTTACCGCCTGAGTACTATCACACAGAGTTTTTCAGAAAAACACGAGTAGCTCGAGTCTACCTGTCGCACACGGGCGAGCCAAGTATGTTATTTATGCATTTATCTTGCATATATGATACATTGACCGCGAGGCAATTCGCCCGTTGGAGCGATCTTGAAATTTGAATGTTGGGTTTAGGCTTTTGGTTTGGGTTTTTGGTCCGGTTTTTCGCCTATGGGATGTATTCCCACTACTTCATACTGACCACTTACCACTGCCGAAGTTTTACCTGTAATACATTGTATTACAGTTTATATAAAATGCGTGGTACAGGACACTTTCTTGTAAACAGCACTACTCCAACGGGTTACGGCGATATTGCTGTCCCGCCGCGGGACAAAAACTGCGATTTTCTTGTCGTTGCCCGATGGTCAGTGGCGGCCATTGAAGAGGTAGGAACGCGTAGTTGTTGACAATTCATGGACTGGATCGCTGGCGTCCCCGCCTGCTACGCCGGTTCCTCCGGCGTAGCGATGACGGCATCGTTGATAGTTGAATAATTACTTTGTTCGTCTGCGTCGGTCGAACGTTTGCAGCGGGGGACGCCCGCGGTTCCCGCCTGTCGGGCTTCTTTTGACAGTAGCCTCGCGCGGCGGGCGTGGGTGCATCCAAAGCAAATTCGGGCTATGATGCACCTGCCTGAGGAGAGATAGATATGAGAAACAAGCTTTGCGTGGTGTTGATGGTGTTGATGTTTGCGGCGGCGGCGTTTGGGCAAACGGGCTTGGAGAAATACGTCGGACAGTATCAGGTGACGGGTGCTCCGATCATGATCACGGTGACGGCAGGCGGGGGAAAGCTCGTTGCCGAGGTCTCGGGACAGGGTAAGGCCGACCTCGAGCCGGTTGCGGGCGAGAAATTCTCGGTGAAAGGCACGCCGATCACTCTAACGTTTGAAAAGGACGCCGCGGGCAAGGTGACGGGGATGATGATCCACCAGGCTCCGGGCCTGGACGTTCCTGCCCCGAAAATCAACTCTTCGACAGAAGCCCCGAGCGATAAGTCGACGCATAAATCGGCAACGCTCACAGCAAACGGCATCAAGCAGCACTATCTCGACTGGGGTGGAACGGGCGACGTGATCATTATGCTCGCCGGGCTCGGAAATGACGCACATGTGTTTGACGACATCGCATCGAGCTTTACGGACAAATATCGAGTGATCGCCCTCACCCGCCGCGGCTTTGGCGAGACCGAGCGACCGCAAACGGGCTATGAAACGGCAACGCGGGTCGAGGACATTCGCGCTTTTATGGACGCGATGAAGATCACCCGTGCCCACCTCGTCGGGCATTCGCTGGCTGGCGACGAGATGACGCAGTTTGCCACGCTTCACCCGCAGCGTGTGAATAAAATGGTATATCTTGACGCAGCTTATGACAGGCGAAAGTTCTTTTCGTGCAAGAACGACATGCCCGGCGGCATGCCAGCGAGCTTTCAGCGAATGACAGGCGAGGCCCTGAATTGCCCCGGTTGGGAAAAGATCACGGCATCCGACCTGCCGCCGGCCGACATGCTGAACGTAGAGGTCTCGACGATGAAGGCGGCGGTGAAATTCGCACCGGATTACTCGAAGATCACGGTCGCGGCCCTCGCGATCTATGCCGATGCAGCGATTCCGCAGACGCCTCCCAAGGCGGACGCTGAAACTCAAAAGAAACTCGAAGCCTGGTGGAAAGCAAATCAGGAGCCCTTCGTGCGTGAGGGCATCGAGCAGTTTCGCAAACAAATGAAAAACGGTCAGGTCATCGAGATCAAAGGCTCAACGCACTATGTTTTCGTCGGGCCGTACAAGGACCAGGTCGTGACCTTGATGCGGGAGTTTTTGGCGAAGTAGTCAGTAGTGGGATGACACGAAGATGTCTTTCGCTCGTTCGTGATCGGCGGGCGAGTTTATGTTAAGAAACAGATGCTCGGCATTTTGAAAATCGCTGAAACGGGAGAATGGCACATATCGCTCCGAAAGCCTTGAAAGCAGGTTGTTGATGCTGCGGTCGGTACTCTGAATTAGATCTTTGACAATGGGAAGAACGGTTCGACGGCGGTAAAGAGCGCACAGCGGCTGTGGACGACCATCGGATTGGACTGGAACGACGGCATCGTCTTCGGGACCGGCGTGGTCGGCGAGTATCGCAAAGACCTCGCCGGTGATAAACGGCATATCGCACGATATGATGGCGATCCATTCGCTGCTCCCGTTCGAAAGGGATGTGGAAATGCCGGCCAGCGGCCCGTGGCCTGGCACCTCGGCGTCCGGAAATGCAGATAAGGCGGGCGCGAATTCACGAGTGCTTCCGGCAATGGAAACGCGGCCATCACAGATGTTTGACAATGCGCGAGCTGCGATATGGATCAGTTTCCGGCCGCCTATCTCGAGAGAGGCCTTGTCCTGGCCCATTCGACTGCTTGCCCCGCCCGCGATGATCCAACCGTCGATTTTTGAGGATCCCTTCATTCTCTAAAGATTACCGCTTGAGAGCTCAAAACGATACGGATCAACGGCTTCCCGGATCACATCGTGGGGCATTAAGGTAATGATCCGCCGCGGCGTCACCAGACAAGACCGGTGAAACAGAAAAAGAGCCGCCCTTGCGGACGGCCCTCTTTGTACCTTAGACCTAATCGAAAATTAGTTAGTGTCGCTGGTCTTTACAGCCGGTGTGGCCTGCTGGCGTTTCTGGCGAAGTTCCTGGCGTTTCTGACGAAACTCCTCTCGCTTCAGCTTCATTTCGCTTCTACGCTGTTCGATCTGGGCTTTCTGCTCTGGGGTCAAAACTGCCTGGATCTGGGCATGGACATTCTGCATTCGAGTCTTTGAAGCTTCGCGAATAGCAGTTAGACGTGCCTGCTGATCAGCGGTGATCGTCCCCGCACGCTTTGCCTGAGCTAGCGTTTTGATCTCTTCGCGGTTGATGTCGGTCGGCTTGTTAGCCTGATGGATCGCCTTGATCTGCTCTTTCTGGGCGTCAGTCAATTCGATGCCGCGAAGTCCGCCCATACGGCCGCCGCTCATTCCCTTCATGCCGCGGTGCATGCCAAGGCCTGCTTTGCCGCCCATCCTTTTGCCTTCACCCTTCATACGTTTCTCTGCTTTCTTTTCGGGTGCCGGAGCTGCAGGACTCTCCTGTGCGACAGTGAAAGTGGCAAGAGCAGCTGTAGCCGCCGCTGCTGTAAATATAGTTAAGAACTTGGATTTCAATGACATTTTTGTACCTCTAGTTTTTATTTCAAGCTTTCGCTTTACACGTCTTTTGACGTAGGCCGGGCCGGTTTAGTTGAACAAAATCCGGGACGGTGTGTAAAGAAATGTCAGGCTTCCGGCCTGCTCAGGCACGCAAAGCCGCCATGACATTTAACATTTGCCTCGGCGCAAGCTAAAATGCGACATTTGGGTAGACATATTCGCGTGATCTAGATGAGATTCTTATCAGAGATAAATTCACCCGCTGATCTCCGCCGTTTGAAGGTCGAAGATCTGCAGGAAGTCGCCGACGAAGTCAGGCAATTCATAATCGATACATGCTCGCGGGTTGGCGGCCACACCGGTGCCAGCCTGGGCGCAGTCGAGTTGGCTGTCGCGATGCATTATGTATTCGACACTCCTTCAGACCGGCTGGTTTGGGATGTCGGGCACCAGGCATACGCCCACAAGATCCTCACGGGACGTCGCGACCAGCTTCATACCATAAAACAATTGGGCGGACTGTCGGGGTTCCTGCGCCGGGAAGAATCCGAATACGATACCTTCGGGGCCGGCCACGCATCGACATCGCTGTCGGCTGCATTGGGCATGGCGGTCGCTCGCGACACAAAAAACGAGGATTTTCACGTTTGTGCGATGATCGGCGATTCGAGCCTTGCCGGAGGGATGGCAATGGAGGCGATAAACCAGGCCGGTCATCTGAAATCTCGGTTGATCGTTCTTTTAAACGATAACGGTATGTCGATCGCACCCGGTGTAGGGTCGATCAGCGGCTACCTGGGCCGAATCAAAGAGGCTCAGAGCTATCAGCACCTGAAAGAGGAGATCGGTGAAGCCCTTGGCAGCGTTCCGGGCATCGGCAATTCGCTCCGCCGTGCGGCGAAATCCTTCAAGGATGCAATTGCCGCCGCTGTCCTGCCTGGTGCTCTTGTAAATGAGCTCGGTTTTAAGTATGTCGGCTATGTCGACGGGCATAATGTGCCCATGCTGGTCCGGGCACTCGAGGAAGCAAAAAAGGTGGAGGACGGCCCTGTAATAGTGCATGCCTTAACAACTAAGGGTAAAGGCTTTCCGAATCCGGAAAAGAACTACTACGCCTACCACGCTACCGGCCCTTTCGACCCCCGAACGGGCCTTCCATACAAGTCCAGCAAAACGACTCCGCCGACCTATACACAGGTTTTCGGCGATACGATGTGCGAACTGATGGCCGGCGACGACCGCATCGTCGCCCTCACCGCGGCTATGCCGGACGGCACAGGCGTCGACAAGGTACTTGAAAAGTTCCCGGATAGGTCTTATGACGTTGGAATTGCCGAGCAACACGCGATCACATTTTGCGCCGGCATGGCATGCGAAGGCCTCAAGCCAGTCGCGGCAATATATTCGACCTTCTTGCAGCGAGCGTTCGACCAGGTCATCCACGACGTCTGTCTTCAGAACCTTAATGTAACACTGGCCATGGACCGTGCAGGGATCGTCGGGGCTGACGGGCCGACGCATCACGGCCTTTTGGATATTGCTTATCTGCGTGGTTACCCGAACATTGTGCTCATGGCCCCCAAAGATGAGGCCGAAATGCGTGACATGATGCTAACGGCCATAGAATACCCGGGGCCGGCTGGCATTAGGTATCCGCGGGGCAACGGGTTCGGAGTCGACATCAGCAAACCGCCCGTACAAATAGGGATCGGAAAGGCTGAAATACTTCGCGACGGAGGTGATGTCGCCATCATTGCCTACGGAGAAATGGTATATCCGGCGGCCGAGGCAGGCAATAAACTTGCCGCCAGCGGCATCCAATCGACTGTGGTGAATGCTCGATTCGTAAAACCTCTCGATAAGGACCTTATACTCGAACTTGCCCGGAACAAACGCCTCATTATTACTGTAGAAGATGCATACCTCGCCGGCGGGTTCGGGTCGGCGGTACTAGAGCTGCTTGAAGAAAATGGCATGTCGGATAAAATAAAGGTCGTCAGAATGGGCGTGCCAGACTGTATAGTTCCGCACGGTGATCCTAAGGGCCTTATGGCCGAGTTCGGGCTTGATGTGGATGGGATAGTTTCCCGGGTTACCAAGTCCCTCAATATTCTCGATAACGAACATCCTGGCAATAACCGGATCAAAGCCGTCGGATAAATCAATAAAACTAAATGAGCAAGAAAAAAGAAAGCGTTAGCAATACTCCAGTGTTGATCATAGTCGGCGTCCTCGTGGTGGCCTTTTTAGGCGGATGGTGGTTTTATAATTCGTCCAAACCCACGTCGACAGCCAGAAGCAACACGAACGCAAATAGCGCGGCGAACAAACCGAGGGCCAGCACCATCGCTCCGGGATCGCCTCCGGGAGCACAACCGCCAAACCAGGCCGGCTCGCCTTCCGCTGTAGTGCGGATCGAGGAATTCGCGGATTTCCAATGTGCGTCGTGTGCTGATGCCAATCCGATGTTCAACGAGATCAAATCCATCTACGGGACGAAGATCCATTTTGTGTTCCGACATTTTCCGCTTCCTAATCACCCGAAAGCTTACGACGCGGCGGTCGCGGCGGAGGCAGCCGGAATGCAGAATCGCTTCTGGGATATGCAGCACCAGTTGCTTTCAAATCAGAAAGCTTGGACAAACTCCGCATCTCATAAAGAAATGTGGAAGGAATATGCTCAGAAGATCGGTCTCGATGTCGCGAAGTGGGAAACGGATATGCTTGGTATTGCGGCCAAAACCCGGGTCGACGAAGATCTAAAACGGGCGAGAGCCATTGGTGTAAATTCGACACCTACCGTCTACATCAACGATACGATGCTCCCGTATACGGAGGTCAATACCCAGAATCTAAAAAAGATTATCGATAATGAACTCGCATTGGCGGCTCAGGCCAAACCCGCAGCAGTCTCGAACGCTACGAATACCGCCAAGTGAACGACGGCGATCGGTTAGATAGCTCACGGCGGCCGCGTGTTTCTAAACTAGCGGTCGCGGCTGTTGTTGTTTCGCTCGTGGGTCTCGTGGATTCGATCTATCTGACCGTCCACCATTACACCGCCGAGCCCGTGCCCTGCACTCTGCTGGAAGGCTGCGAACAGGTTCTGACAAGTTCGTATGCAGAGATAGCCGGCCTCCCGCTCGCGGCTTTTGGTGCCGGGGCATATTTCGTGGCATTCTCGTTGGCCCTGCTCACCACATTCGGCGACCCTCGGACCTGGCGGATATTTGGGGCGCATTCGATCGTGATGGCCCTCGTATCTGCCTGGCTCGTTTACCTTCAAGCCGTCGTAATTGGGGCATTCTGTCAGTTTTGCCTGCTATCGGCATCTACTACTTTTACACTCGTGATCATTTTCGTTGTATCCCTATTTATGGGCCGAGGTCGGATCCGCGACGATGGCCATGAATCCAAAGACAGCTAGCAAGCGAAATGTCTGGTGGAGGCTGTGGCCGAGCACGACTATTTGGCAATCGCGGGTGAAATGGGTTAGCTTAAATCATTCCCCGAATTATTAGTGGATGAAGCCATCTTAAAACGTGTTGCGAACGGTGACAGGAACGCCGTCGAGGATTGTCTGAAAAAGTATGGCGGCCTCGTGTGGTCGCTTGCCCGCAGGCTGCTGCGAAATTCAGATGAGGCGGAGGACGCCGTGCAGGAAATCTTCGTGGATATTTGGAAGAATGCAGAACGTTTTGATGAAACCAAGTCGTCCGAAACCACCTTCATTGCAATGATCGCTCGCCGACGGCTCATCGACAAGATTCGGTACTCGTCACGACGCATCTCTACGGATTCCCTTGACGATGTACTCCTCGAGCCATTCACTCGCGCGGACAAGGATATGCAGGTAAGCATGGAGGCCGAGCAGGCGGCCGAAGCAATGCGAAACCTGAGGCCGGAGCAGCAGCAAGTATTGAGGCTCTCGATCATCCAGGGCATGTCTCATCAAGAGATCGCGGAAGCAACCGGTATGCCGCTGGGAACAGTCAAAACTCATGCCCGGCGCGGGATACTGCAGGTCAGGGAATTTCTCGGCCTCGGTGAAAATCAATTACCTCAGGAGGTGGCGGTATGAACGAAGAACAGAAAGAACGATTCTTCGATCTCCTTACCACAAAGGCTGTTTACGGCCTTGATGAGGAAGCACAACGTGAGCTGGACGAGTTCGATAAGGACATCGTTGACAGGGAATTTCGATCTCTCGAGATGACCGCAGCGTCGATCAGTCAGATCGGAGTTGATGCCAACGAGCAGATGCCTCCGCACCTCTATGCAAAGATCGCTCAAGAGGCTGAGAAGCATGTCGTAATTCGCGCGCAGGCCGCGGCACCCTGGCCACCGCCCCACAGCAAAGCAGAATTTGAGAAAGAAACCGGCGGGAATCCATGGTTCGCCTGGCTCGGTTGGGCTGTGGCGGCGGCCGCATGTATCGCCCTGGCGGTAAATATCTTTTTGATTCGGCCGTCGGGTCCTGAAATTGCTCAGGTCCAACCCACGCCGATAGTATCGCCAAAACCCCAGACACCCGCCGAAATGCGTGAGGAAATGCTTCGAACTGATGCCGAAATGGTCCGGGCTAATTGGGCCCCGGGGAATGTGAAGGAGATCAAGGAAATAACCGGGGATGTTGTCTGGAGCGATGAGAAGCAGGCCGGATATATGCGCTTTCGCGGCCTCCCGGCGAATGACCCAAAAAAGGAAACTTACCAATTGTGGATCTTCGATAAGACACAGGACAAAGCGACTCCCATTGATGGCGGGACCTTTGATGTGCCGGCCGACGGCGAGGTTGTTATTCCTATCGATGCTCGACTAAGGGCCCAGGCCCCCGAGATGTTCGCCATAACAATAGAAAAACCGGGTGGTGTCGTGGTATCGAGCCGCGAAAAGATCGCCGCGCTTGCCAAGGTTGAAACCCGATCCAGCTGATTAGCGTATAATAGATCATATTGCATGAAATCGGTCCGGACGTTTGTATCAGAAATACAGCCGTCCTGGCCACTTTTGCTTTTTACATTCCCTTCAGATCAGGAGATGGTAGAACTATGAAACGCTTAAAAACAATTACGTTTTTTATCGCGTTGCTGCTGCTCGTGCCCACGAGCAACTTTTCGCAACGCGGTGACAAACTGCCTCCCATTAATGTTAAAGAGTACACCTTAAAGAATGGGCTTCGTGTGCTTCTTCACCAGGATAATTCGACGCCGATAGCTTCCGTGGGCGTCTGGTACCATGTGGGCGCCAAAAATGAGGTCGAAGGTAGAACGGGATTTGCCCATCTGTTTGAACACATGATGTTCCAGGGCTCGAAGAATTACGATTCGGACTACTTTTTCCCGCTGCAGGAGGCCGGTGCCAGCATTAACGGCACGACCAATCAGGACCGGACTTGGTATTACGAGACTGTTCCGTCCAACTTCCTGGAACTGGCCCTCTATATGGAAGCGGATCGCCTCCATAATTTGCTGCCAGCGATGACACAGGAAAAACTGGACAACCAGAAGGACGTCGTAAAGAACGAGCGGCGGCTTCGTGTGGACAACGTTCCCTACGGGACCGCGTTTGAGAAGATCGGAGCCCTGATGTACCCGAAACCCCATCCATATAACTGGACGACTATCGGATCGCTCGAGGATCTCCAGGCGGCCTCGATGGACGACGTCAAGTCCTTCTTCCGTGAGTATTATGTGCCGAACAATACGGTGGTCGTAGTCTCCGGGTCCTTTGACGAAAAGCAGACGCGTGGATGGATCGAGAAGTATTTTGGGCCTATCCCCGCCGGTAATGCGATCAAGCGTCCGAACATGAATCATCCGACGCTCGCCAAAGAGATCCGCACCGAAGTCGAAGATGCGGTGCCGTTCCCCCGTCGTTACATGGTCTGGCACGCCGTGCGAGCCTACCATCCGGATGAACCCGCCCTTGATGTTCTCGGCAACATCCTTTCGAGCGGCAGGACATCCAGGCTCCAGAGCAACCTTCTTTATGGAAAAGAGATGGTATCGAATGTCGGGGCGTTTAACGGAACTAACGAGATAGCCGGGTTGTTTCAGGTGACGGCGACCGCTCGCCCGGGCAAGTCACTCGATGATATCGAAAAGGAGATCAACGCCGAGCTCGAGCGTATCAAGAAGGAACCACCGTCAGCGGAAGAACTGCGGCGGAGCCTCAATTCTATCGAGTCGCAAAGCATCTTTGGCTTACAGACTGTTCTTGGTAAAGCGAGTCAGCTTGCATCCTTCTCCGGCTATCGCGGCAAGGCCGACTGGTTCCAGGAGGATCTCGACCGCTACCGCAAAGTCACTGCGGCCGACGTTTCGCGAGTAGCAAACCAATACTTGACAGCCAATCGCTTGGTAATGACCTACAAGCCGGCTCCCGGCGGCGCACCCCGGCGACCGGCCGAGGACGTCGAGGCCGCGTCGGGCGAAACCAAGAAAGCAGCCGACGATGCCAAACGTGCAGCCCAGGCTGCGGCTCTGCCGAAACCGGGTCCCGATCCGAAGCTTGTGCTTCCGGCGATCGAAAAAACACGGCTCTCCAACGGTTTGGACGTCTGGATGGTCCGTCAGGACGAGCTTCCGATCGTATCGATGAATATGGTTTTCAAGACGGGTACCGTCAACGAACCTGAAGATCGATATGGTGTATCCGGTATTACATCATCCCTGCTGAATACCGGTACGAAGACCCTTACAGCCGAACAGCTTTCCAACCAGCTGCGGGATATCGGTATCAACAATATCGGCTCCAACGCCAGTTTTGATTCGACAAGTGTCTCTATCCAGTCGCTGACAAAACATCTCGACCGGGCGCTGGAGCTCTATGCCGATGTAATTCAGAATCCTGCTTTCCCTGCAAAGGAGCTGGAAAGTCTCAGGGCCCGAGCTCTGATCGGCCTTCGCCAGCAGCGCACAAATCCGAACGCTATCAGCAATAACGTTTATAACAAGGTGCTGTTCGGTGACCATCCGTACGGCCGCAGCTCCAACGAAGCCTCTATCAAGGCGATCACCCGCGACGATCTCGTCAAGTATTATCAGGCGACCTATCGCCCAAACAATGCCACGCTGATCGTAGTCGGAGATATCGATAAGGCCGCATTAAAGACGAAACTCGAGAAGGCGTTCGCAGATTGGAAACCGGCAGACGTGAAGGCAGGCCAGCTTTCTGCGGCCAAGCCGCTCGATAAGACGGCGGTCTATATTGTGGACAGGCCGGGATCGGCCCAGTCGACGGTGTCGATCGGACACGTAGGCCTTGACCGATCGCACAAGGATTATTTCCCTGTGATGATCATGAATTCTATCCTTGGCGGGGGCTTTACGTCGAGGATCAATATGAACCTTCGTGAAGACAAGGGTTACACCTACGGAGCCCGCAGCAATTTCTCTTTCCGCCGCGGTGCCGGGCCTTTCTCGGCAAGTAGCGATATTAGAACTGCCGATACCAGGGCCGCAGTGGTGGAGTTCATGAAAGAGCTCAACGAGATTCGCGGTGACAGGCCCGTTACCCAAAAGGAGCTGGATTACAACAAACAGAGTGTTATCCGTCGCTATCCGGCGGGATTCGAAACGGTCGGGGCGATCTCAAGCCAGCTTTCGAACCTGGTCACATATGGTCTTCCCGATACTTACTTTAACGATTACATTGGCAAGATCAATTCGATAACGCTCACCGACGTTAACCGCGTTGCGAAGCAATACCTCGATCCGTCTAAGATGGCTATCGTTATCGTCGGTGATCGTTCAGTCATTGAGTCTGGGCTGAGGGACCTTGGGTACCCGGTCTTTTTGCTCGATACCGAAGGCAATCCCGTCACGATAGCCGCGGATTAATTTTGGCGTACATCCTAATGACAGGCTGGGTCCTCGCGGCCCGGCCTTTTTTTATGGTCTAATCTATTTACGAAAAAGGGGGACGGATGGCGATCTCTAAACCGTTGTTCGATGTCAGCAAGGCCCGCCAGGCCATCGAAAAAGGCAGGCGTGCAAAATGGTGGAAGCGCCGCGGATCAATGAGGTCCGGCTTTCACTATGTGAACGCTGACGGCGAAAAAATAACGGACGAAACCCATCTGGATCGGATAAAGCTGCTCGTGATCCCTCCAGCTTGGAAGTACGTTCGCATATCGCCTACCCCCGGCAGCCGTCTGCAAGCCCTTGGAATGGACACAACGGGCCGAGTCCAATATCTTTACAACAGCAAATTCGCCGCTCGACAACAGGCAAAAAAATTCTCACGGATCGTTGAATTCGGCAAGCACCTGCCTCACCTTCGCAAAACTACAAATGAGCATATCGTGCTTGACGGTTTTCCGCGTGAAAAGGTCCTGGCGGTAATGACACGGCTGATCAATTCGCTTTATTTTCGGGTAGGGACGGAGAAGAGTGCAAAGCATTACCGCACATATGGGATCACGACGCTGCAGAACAAGCACCTGACCATTGGAAAGAAGGGGGAGCTTATTTTCGATTTCGTCGGCAAGAGCCACGTAAAGCACCGTAAGGTGTTGGTTGATGAAGAATTGGCAGCGCTGATGACCGAGCTGAAATCGATCGGCGGGGCCAGAAAACTGTTCAATTATCTCAACGGTGATGGCAAACCGTCGCCCGTCCGCCCCGGTGAGCTAAATCGTTACATTAAAGAAGCGACCCTTTCGGCTTTTTCTGCCAAGGACCTCAGGACGTGGGCGGGAACCCTGCTTGCTTCGGTCCAGCTTGCCGAGATCGGGTGCTGTGACGACGAAAACCTGACCAAAAAGAATATCGTTGCGGCCGTGAAGAAGGTGGCGGACGATCTCGGCAATACTCCGGCCGTTTGCCGCAGCTCCTATATCCATCCGACAGTGATCAAGGCTTACGAGAAAGGCAAAACGCTCGAGCATTTTACCCGCAAGACGAAACGCAAGATCCGCAAGATCCAGCCTGAGCTCGATGAGAATGAAAAAGCCCTTATTGAGCTTCTTACCAACTCAGATAGCAGGTAAAAGGGTTATCTGATTAACAAGCGTAAGGAAGCGCTGTATATTAGTAAAACAGCTAGACGTTTTTGTTGAGCACCATATTTAAGGAGATTATTTCGATGCCGACCGATTTCAGCAGGATACAGGAGCTTCTTGGGGACGAAGCGGACACACTTTTAGGACACGAATCTCGGACCATATCAAAGGCGGAGCTGAGCCTACCCGGCCCTGACTTTGTTGACCGAGTTTGGATGAACTCGGATCGGAATCCGAGTGTTCTTCGCAGCCTGCAGGCACTTTACGGCGGTGGACGGCTGAGCGGTACCGGTTATTTGTCGATCCTTCCCGTCGACCAGGGCATAGAGCACTCGGCCGGGGCGAGTTTTGCTCCCAATCCGATGTATTTCGATCCCGAGAATATCGTCAAGCTCGCGATCGAGGGTGGCTGCAATGCGGTGGCGTCGACATACGGCGTACTCGGAATGGTCGCGCGCAAATATGCTCACAAGATCCCGTTTATCGTAAAGATCAATCATAATGAGCTCCTGACTTACCCAAATGCGTTCGACCAGGTCATGTTCGGTACGATCGAACAAGCCCGTAATATGGGCGCGGTTGCGGTAGGAGCTACGATCTATTTCGGATCCGACAACGCCACGCGGCAGATCACAGAGGTGGCCGAGTCGTTCGCTTATGCACACGAACTCGGAATGGCCACGATCCTGTGGTGCTACCTCCGAAACTCCAAATTTAAGACCGCTGACGGCGACATGCATACCGCCGCCGACCTCACCGGGCAGGCCAATCACCTCGGCGTGACCATCCAGGCCGACATAATCAAGCAAAAGCTTCCCGAGCGGAACGGAGGTTACAACTCACTCAATATCGAAAGCAGCTATGGCAAGACGAATAAGCTTGTTTATGAAAAGCTGACGACCGATAATCCGATCGATCTCGTACGCTATCAGGTCGCGAATTGCTATATGGGTCGATGCGGGCTGATCAACTCAGGCGGTGAGTCGAAGGGCGAAAGCGATCTTGCCGATGCGGTTCGTACCGCCGTCGTCAACAAACGCGGCGGCGGAACTGGCCTGATCTCAGGCCGAAAGGCATTCCAGCGTCCAATGTCTGAGGGCGTCGAGCTACTCAATGCCATCCAGGACGTATATCTCACTGAGCAGATCACGGTAGCTTAGACGAAGGTTTCAGTTAAGCAAGCGGTCTTTGACCGCGTAAACCAACGCATCAGTTAAGCAAGCGGTCTTTGGCCGCTTGCAATTCACTCTCGTTCCAAAAGGCCTGAAGATCGATTTCGATGGGAACGTCGCCCGGCGCATGGGGGAGATAGGCGTGGTAGCTGGACCATCTCCACTTTGCGGGGTGGTCGCACATGTCTGCTCGAACCGGGTTGAGATGAATATAATCTATCTTTTGCCTAATGAATTTTGGGCTCCAGAGATCGATTGCCACAACCTTTTTTTGCCAGACTGAATGTGTGTGATTGCGTTTGCCGATTGCGAAGCGTTTAAGCTTATCGAGCGATGATGAGTGGCCATTTTCCTTCAACCAACGTAGGATGTTCTTCGCGGAAATACCCTTCAACTCTTTCCCGACGAGTTCAATATCGCACCCCACTGGATTTACGATCAGGTGTACGTGGTCAAACATGAGGACGTAGGCGATCAATTTGAACCGGTGTTTGATTCGGGTCTCAGCGAGGGCGTCTATGAACAGCTTACATATGTCTTTACTCTTGAAGATCGGAACCCGCCGGAAGGCTATAAACGTTAGATAATGTAAAACGTTTTTCTCTTTTGAGTTGAAAATGGTCATCGCTGGAAGGCGGTCAAAGACCGCCGGCTAAACTGATCCTTTCATAAGCTTGAAGTTGGCGGTCAGAGACCACCAACTAAACTCGACAAACTCGTGCTTCCAAGTAGATCCCTACTTCATCGAATAACTCCGATGAACTATCTGTATCCACATCGGGGTCTTTATAAAACCGCTTCCTGCTTCCTTATACTTTTCCGGCAGCCCGGCGGCGGTGATCTGTTCGAGAGTTTTACCCGCTTTCATTTGGTCCTGGATGTACGTCGTCGACTCGACTAACAGCCGGTGATAGGCCTTTAGATCATCCATCGTGGCAAGCGGCCCATGACCCGGGATCAGCTTAGCATCGGCAGGAACGGTCGATATCAACGATGCAATGTTATTGATCGTGCCTTGCACGCTGCCCCCGCTGTCGATATCCACGAAGGGAAAACGGCCGACAAAGAAATGATCGCCGAAATGAACCACGTTTGCCTTTTCAAAAAACACGACCGAATCCCCGTCCGTATGGCCATTCGGATAATGGACCAACTTTATCTCCTCACCGTTCAGGTGTAGCGACATGCTCTGGGAATAAGTTACAAGCGGAAGTGCATACGACGCATATGGCGGCGTCTTTTGCCCAAATATCACAGGCGGATCGAGCAGCCGTTTGCGAACATTGCTATGCGCGACGATCACCGAACCGGCCTTGCCGAAAAAGTCATTCCCCTCCGTATGATCGCCATGCCAGTGTGTATTCAGGATATAACGCGGTGTGGGCGATCCGAGCTCTTTCAGCGCATCGCGCAGCTTCTCGCTGACGGCTTTGTAATCGTCGTCGATGATCAACACGCCGTCGGGCCCGTTTATCGCCCCTACATTCCCGCCCCGGCCCTGCAGCATGTAAACATTGCCGCTCACCTTCGTCGTCTTCACAGTTACATCCTGCTTATTCGAAAAATGGCTGTTATCGCCATGAGCAAACACCCCGCTGGCCGCCATACAAACTAGCGCCGAGGCCGCAAAAAGCTTACGCATACATTTCCTCCCTAAATATTGGAACTTTGTGTAGGAGATTTTAGCAGATTGGCCCTGCACTCCCAATTCCAGGCTTTGCCTCCCCACAATGTGGCAATGACTTCACCTTGCGGTCCTCAACGGGCTGCCTCCTTGTCTCAAGCTACGCTCCGGTCTAGAATGGCGTTGATATCCAGACCACATAAATAAATAGGAGCTAGAAATGATCCGGAGAACTGTCCTCACATTCGTTGCGTTCGCCTTTGTTTTGACATCTGTTTCCTTCGGCCAAAATGCCGCCACGGCTCAGAGTGATGCCGAATTGCGTCAGCGCCGAAATCAGATCGAGGCCGACCTGCAGTCACTGGCGGTCGTCGAGAGAAAGGTAATGGTGCCGATGCGTGACGGGATGCGGATGCAGGCCGATATCTACCGCCCGAAAGGCGAGGGCCCTTTTCCGACCATTTTTTCTCGCACTCCGTACAATTTCAATTGGTGGGACGTCCGGCTCGGAGCTCCTCGGGATATGACAACCGTACTCGATGCTGTAAAGCGCGGGTACGCATACGTGATCATGAATGAGCGCGGCCGTTTTTTCAGCGAAGGCAACTACGACATACTAGGCCCGCCAACAACGGACGGTGAGGATGCCATCAAGTATCTGACCACAAAAAATTGGTCTAACGGAAAGCTGGGCGCGATCGGCTGCTCTTCGACCGCCGAGTGGCAAATGGCGGTCGCTGCACGAAACGTTCCCGGTTTTACGACGATGATAGGACAAGGATTTGGTGCCGGCGTCGGGCGCGTCGGGCCCTATTATGAGCAGGGAAACTGGTATCGCGGCGGCGCCGTTCAGATGCTCTTTATCGCGTGGCTCTACGGTCAGCAGAATCAGGTGCGGCCGAAATTTGCACCGGACACACCTCAGGACGAGCTGATCCGGGCGTCGAAGTGGTTTGATCTTGCCCAGCAATCTCCCCCCGTCGACTGGTCAAAGGCTCTAAGCCATTTGCCGACCATGGATATCTTCAAAGCGGTCGACGGGCCAAAGGGCATTTTTGCCGATGAAATGCCGGTTCCGACAGGCGGAGCGATGATCAAACGCACGCCGAACGACCCGGCATGGTACAAGGGCGGGCTCTGGCACGACAACATGACGATCAACTTGCCCGGATTTTGGTTCATGTCGTGGTACGACGTTTCTACGGGACCCAACCTCGCGATGTACAACCACATCCGAAAGACGGCCCGGCCCGAGATCGCTGACAAACAGTACGCTGTGATAGCCCCCGTACTTCATTGCAGCTATACCAGGGCAACCGAGAACACTGTCGTCGGCGAACGCAGCATGGGCGACGCCCGGCTCGATTATAGCGAGCTGACATATGGCTGGTTCGACTATTTCCTGAAGGGCGTTTCGGAGGGGAATGACGTCGCCAAATGGCCAAAGGTCCGATACTTTACAATGGGCTCGAACAAATGGCAGGAGTCTGACCAGTGGCCGCCACGGGGGGCCGAGCCGATGAAGTTCTATCTCTCGAGCGGCGGCAAGGCTAATTCGCTCAAAGGCGACGGCGTCCTGGCGCCGGCACCGCCGGCAGCCGACCAGCCTGATGGATTTAAGTACGATCCGATGGATCCTGTTCCTTCCTACGGCGGTAACGTCTGCTGCACCGGCAACGCTGTGCGGGGCGGCTCGTTCGACCAGTCAAAGATGGAGGAGCGTCCCGACATCCTCGTCTATACATCCGAGCCATTCAAAGAAGGAACCGAGCTCTCCGGCCCGATCGATGTCACGCTCTATGTTTCCTCCGACGCAAAGGACACTGATTTCACAGTCAAACTGATCGTCGTGGATGAGAATGGTAAAGCCTGGAATCTCGACGAAACGATCCAGCGGATGCGATATCGCGGAGGTTACGACAAACCCCTTGTCTGGATGGAAAAAGACAAGGTGTACAAGGTCGCCCTACAGCCGATGACGACCAGCAACCACTTCGCACCCGGCCAGCGGCTTAGAATTGAAGTCTCAAGCTCAAACTTCCCTCGATTTGATCGCAATATGAATACCGGCGGCCGAAATTATGACGAGGCCAAGGGTGTAGTGGCGAACAACAAGGTCCACCACTCGCTCCAGCATCCGTCGGAAGTTACTATCTCGGTTGTGAAGAGAAAATAGGTCGGGGAAATCATCTACTAAGATCCTGATAATGCAGGCTTGGCCCTGCTTCGGTTTCACAAACTTTTTTGCCGCGACTCCAAATAAGAAATCTTATCTGTGCATTTTGTTCCTATGTATGATACACTTGATCCGAGTCCTCTTGGCTCAGCGATTGGATCTTTGAAAAATCGAGTACATTGTTTGTTGCTGGCGGTATTTAGGGTTGGTACGGTCTGCGCTGGTGATGTGGACTGTCTTGTCCTGAAATAGGCATACAGAATAAGTTGGGACAGAATGGGACAGATGAAATATAAGAAGAGATTGAGAGAAGAGGTGGTGGCGGCGTATCTGGGGGGGGGGTGAAACGTACCGGGAGCTGGAGTTCAGGTACGGAGTGAATAAGAGCACATTACAGAGGTGGGTAAAGGGTGCAACCGGGACGATCGGAGAAGTTAGGCAGCCGGATGAAGAGAAGCCGATCGGGGAGAGGCATGTAGAGGCGATAGCCGAGAACAAGAGGCTCAGGGAGGAGCTTAGAAGAGCGGAGCTGCACAACAAGCTGCTGAGTTCGATGATCGAGATAGCAGAAGAGCGGCTGGGGGTAGATATCCGAAAAAAACCTGGTTCCAAGCGGTGATGAGCGTTGGGCAAAGCGAGACGAGAAGCCTGCAAATGCTTTGCTCTCTGCTTGGAAGAAACAGACAGGCGTATTACTGGAGATTGGCGGCCGGCGAGAGAGAGGTCTTTGGGTCTGAGCTGCTGGTGCAGGAAGTGATCAGGATCCGCAGCGAGTTGAAGCGGATCGGTGGCCGAAAGCTTTATCTGATGACGCGGCTCTTTAGGGATGAGCACAGGATCAGAATAGGACGTGATGCCTTCTTCGAAGTGCTGCGGGAAGAGGGGCTGCTGATACGCAAAAGACGCTGCACAAGGCCCAGAACCACGTACTCGTGCTGGTGGAGGAAGAAATATCCGAACCTGATAAAAGAGCTTTTAACAGAAAGGCCTGACCAGGTGTGGGTAAGTGATATAACGTACATACGCCTGGTGCAGGGCTTCAGCTACCTGAGCCTCATTACTGACGCGTATTCGAGAAAGATCGTAGGTTATTGCCTCTACCCAAACCTCTCTTCAAAGGGCTGTCTGAAGGCACTTAAGATGGCACTCGGCAGCAAAGCTAAGCGAGAAGGTTTGATCCATCATTCGGACCGCGGCTTGCAGTACTACAGCAGCCGTTACACCAAACTGCTCAGGCCTGCCCGCATCAGCATGAGCGAGAACAGCGATCTATTGGAGAATGCCATCGCCGAGCGCGTTAACGGCATCCTCAAGCAGGAACTGCTTGACGAGGCATACGAAAGTCATGGACAGGCTTCCAAGGCTGTGGATCGGGCCGTCAGCACATACAATCATCTGAGGCCGCATTCCAGCGTCGAGATGCTCACGCCCGCCGAAGCACACACACGAAAAGGCCAGCTTCAGCGGCATTGGAAAAACTATTACAAAGGCAAAAACCGGCTTTCACCTCAAGCCATGGCTTGAGGTGAACCAACAAATGTCTTGTCAATTCAGGACTATGATAGAAATGTATAACTATAGGAGGACTTACCAACCAAAGTGTAAAGTTATTTCAGGACGGGTCAGACCCTCGCCCATCAGGTGAAACACCACGCGTACTTTCCTGAAAATGGGACAAAGCGACTTAAGTGCCTGAGCCATAATGGGTTATCTGTCCCATTCTCTGTCCCACTCGGGACAGGATGCTACTGATCTGTTCTTCTTGCAGCAAGCAAATAAGCTATCTGGATGCTCGCCTTTATGAAATAATGATAAAATTGTATAAACAGTTAGGTGACTGGCCGGCGATCATCCCGCACGATCGTAAGATCTGCTGCCGCTCGTTTAAACGAGGCGCAGCCTTTCCAGGCCGGTCACCCTTATATTTGTGATATGGGATCAAACGGTGTTAAAAACGCCCTAACGATAGATTTTGAGGACTGGTATCAGGGCCTCGAGATCTCGTATTCGGAATGGGACAAGTTTGAAGACCGTATCGAAATGGTCGGTGACAAACTTCTCCGCATTCTCGACGAAGCCGGTACAAAAGCTACTTTCTTTATGCTCGGGTATGTTGCCGAGAAACATCCGGCGATAGTCAAGCGGATCGAGGCGGAAGGGCACGAGATCGGGACCCACGGATTCTCTCATACGCTTATTTACAAACAGGAGCCAGGCCTTTTTCAGCAGGAACTTACGCGTGCCATACATTATCTCGAGGACCTAACAGGCAAGAAGGTGTTAGGCCACCGGGCTCCGTTCTTTTCGATCACCAAGGACTCTCTTTGGGCACTGGATATCCTTGGAGAGTTGGGTATCAAATACGACTCGAGCATTTTTCCGGTGCTGAATTACCGGTATGGAATTGCTGATGCGCCGCGGTTCCCGTACAAGATAAAGCGGGAGAAATTTGAGTTTATGGAGTTTCCTATTTCGACACTGAAACTCCCAGGTTTTACGATGCCGATCTCCGGCGGCGCCTATTTCCGGATCTATCCTTATCAGGTAACGAAACAGGCGATAAGATCGGTCAACCGCTCGGGCCAGCCAGTGACATTTTACTTGCATCCGTGGGAGTTAGACCCGGACCATCCCCGGATCGATGTGCCGCGTCGGATCGCACTGACACATTATTTTAATCTCGGGTCGACTGAAAGGCGTTTGAAGAAATTGCTTTGCGACTTCGAGATGGCCCCGATGAAAGAAGTTCTGAATATCAATTAATTTCTATGCCCCAAAACGTTTCAACCAAGGTGGAAGAAAAGGTGCGCGATCATTTTCACGATGACGCGGCGAGATTTGATGCGATCTACGAAGAAAAGAAAGGCCCGCTTGCGGCGTTCATCGATAACTACTGGCGCGGCGTAGTGCAGAAGCGTCTCGAGTTGAACGTCAAGAAGCTAATGCCGTTCGAGGGCAAAAAGATACTGGATGTAGGCTGCGGTTCCGGCCGATTCTGCATAGCTTTCGCTCTAAACGGCGCGGAAAAGGTCGTGGGGATCGATTTCGCGAAAGGCATGATCGATATAGCGGATAAGCTCGCGAACGATGCCGGCGTCGGCGACAAATGTGAATTTGTGGTCGGGTCATTTCCATCTGATATTGACCCTTCGGAAGCACCGTTCGACGCCTGTACAGGCAATGGTTTCTTCGATTACATCGAGCATCCCATACCGATAGTCACGGCTATGCGAGAGCTTACCCGCGGCACGTTGATCATGAGCTTTCCGAAGGCCGTCGAATGGCGGGTGCCCATCCGCCGGTTCAGATTCTGGGTGAAGGGAACACCGCTTTTCCTATACCGCGAACCGCAGGTCCGCAATATTCTTGCTCAGTCGGGGGTCACCGATTACGAAATGATCCATCTCGACCGTGACTATCTGGTAGTTGCAAATGTATAGCCGGCTTGATGTCTTGGAATCGGTCCCGACGGGTGCCGGGGAGATGGTGAGTAACGAGAGCCGCGAAAATTCGGGAACAGCCCTGCCTGTCGGCAGGGGCGGGGCATCGCCCATCCGGGTACTGCACATAATCACGCGAATGATCGTCGGCGGAGCGCAGGAAAACACCCTGTTGTCAGTAGTGGGGCTCGATGCAATGCCTGAGTACGACGTGACGCTCGTCAGCGGCATTGACAAAGGGCGCGAGGGCGAGTTGCTCTCTCAGGCACGCGAGACGTCAAATCTGATCGTGCTTCCTGAGATGGGACGCAGTATCAATCCGTTCTCTGACCTAGTGGCTTTTTGGAAACTGTATCGTTTGATAAAA
Organism: Pyrinomonadaceae bacterium; assembly: GCA_041751735.1. GTDB lineage: Bacteria > Acidobacteriota > Blastocatellia > Pyrinomonadales > Pyrinomonadaceae > OLB17. The sequence continues at coordinate 49,593 of JBGSWW010000188.1, forward strand.
AAAGGACGGTATCACATAGTCCACACGCATTCCTCAAAAGCCGGTGTGCTGGGCCGTCTTGCGGCTTGGCTGGCCGGTACTCCTCTGATCGTCCACACGCTTCACAGCCTGGTTTTCCATGAATACCAGCCGTGGCTTATAAATCGAGCTTGGTGGATGATGAAAAAGATCTGTGCTCCCGTTACAGACTATTTCATCAGTGTTTCAGAGGTGATCGTCGAAAAGGCGATCGCGGCCGGCATAGATCGGCCCGATAAATTTCGCACCATCTATAGCGGGATGGAACTCGACTGGTTTCTGAACGCAAAATTTGATTCAGCAAAGGTCCGGGCGGAATTCGGCATCCCGGACACGGCTCCGGTCGTCGGTAAGATCGCGCGGCTATTCCCACTGAAAGGCCATGACCAGTTAATGGATGCTGCTCCCGAGATCGTCAAACGGATCCCTGACGTCCGATTCTTTCTGATCGGAGACGGCATCTTGCTTGAGCATTTACAGAAACGGGCCAGCGAATATGGGATTCTGGAGAATTTCGTCTTCGCCGGCCTTGTTGACCGCACCCGTATACCCGAGATGATCTCTGCGATGGATGTTGTCGTGCATACATCGCTTCGCGAGGGATTGGCCCGGGTTTTGCCCCAGTCTTTGGCTATGGGGAAACCGTGCGTTTCGTTCGACATCGATGGAGCTCGAGAGGTGGTGATCGACGACTATACCGGTTATCTCGTAAAGGCTTTTGATTCCGTCGGTCTTTCAGATAAAGTTGCCCGTCTGCTCGAAAGTAAGGAGCTACGCGACAGTTTTGGGAAAAACGGCCGGATTCACGTCGACCCGAATTTCCGCACTGAAAAAATGGTCGCGGATATTGCCGAGGTTTATCAAATGCTATTGACCGCACATGCTGACCGGATCCGGCGTTTTGACTCGAGATCAAGTAAGCACGCGTTATCTTATTGATTTTCTTCGGGGTTTGACTTGTAATAGGCAGTAATCGTCACATATGCCAGGTTTGACACAAAACCCGATCTTTGTTGGCGCGATAGCCATCTTGCTTTCGGTCCTTTGTACGTACGGGATCAGGGCCATTGCGATCAGAAACGGTTACGTTGCCAAGCCCAAGTCCGATCGATGGCATAAGAAGCCGACCGCCATGCTCGGTGGCGTCGGTATTTATATCGCGACGGTCACTGCTTATTTTCTACTTGTTCCCTGGACCACAGAGTCCCTGGTCGTCCTGGGCGGCGGAACGTTTCTCTTTCTTGTCGGATTGATTGACGATCTTGTAACCGTCCGCCCGTACCAAAAGCTGATCGGTCAGTTGATAGGTGCCGGCTTTTTGGTTTCATATGGCCTGAAGATTCCGTTGACCGGACTGGATCTCGTTGATATCTGGATAACGGTCTTTTGGCTGATCGGTATCACAAATGCCATCAACCTTCTGGACAATATGGACGGCCTCGCGGCCGGAATATCAGCTATCGCCGCGCTTTCTCTTGCAATTAATTTTGCCGCGCACGGCATGACGAACGAGCTTCTCCTCGCCAGCGCGCTGATCGGAGCCCTTATCGGCTTTCTGATATTTAATTTCAACCCGGCGTCGATCTTTATGGGTGATTGCGGCTCGATGTTTATCGGGTTCATGCTTTCCGGGACCGTTCTACTCAACCAGGTCGGCGGCCGCTCACGTGGGCTCGTGGCTATCCTTGCGGTGCCGGTACTGATTCTGTTCGTGCCGATATTTGACACGACATTTGTCACCATACTTAGAAAGCTTTGGGGGCGAAAGGCCTCACAAGGAGGCCGAGATCACACATCACACAGGCTGGTCGCCCTCGGTCTCACCGAACGCCGTGCCGTTCTGATGCTTTACGCTTTTGCGATAATCGCAGGGGTACTTGCTATCGTCGTAGGACAGATCAGCGCCGTTCGAAGTTTCGCACTCATCGGCGTGTTCACCGTCGGACTCACTATCCTTGGCGTCTATTTGTCGAAGGTCAAGGTGTACGAAGCTGCGGCGGAAGATCAGGCAGTAAAAGAAAACGCTGTCTTTGCGTTCCTCGTGAACGTTTCGCACAAACGTCGTATTTTCGAAGTTTTTCTTGACGCTTTCCTGATAACTCTTGCTTATTACTCGGCGTTCGCACTGCTCTTCCCCTATTTCGAAGAGTCGAACAACTGGGCACTTTTCTTGAAATCGCTTCCTTTGCTGATCGTCGTAAAGTTGGGCTCATTTTTGCTAGTGGGTGTTTACCGGGGGCTCTGGCGATACACGAGTTTGAATGACCTGATCACCTTTCTCAAAGGCGTTCTTCTCGGCTCGATGTTGAGTGCGCTGGGAATACTGCTCCTGTATCGTTTTGATGGGTTTTCCCGGACTGTATTCATACTTGACGGCATACTCCTTCTCTTGCTGATTGTGGGAAGCCGGCTTGCCTTCCGCCTTATTCGGCAGGTACTTCCGATTGCCTCCACCGCCGAAGGAAGAAAGGTCTTGATATATGGTGCCGGCGATGGAGGCGAAATGGTTCTGCGTGAACTGAATAATAATCCGAGCTGGAATTACCAGGCCGTAGGCTTTATTGACGACGATCCATTGAAAAAAGACAAATTGATCCATGGCCTCAAAGTTTATGACGGTAACGGATCATTGTCGGACCTTTGCCGTGAAAAGGACATCGCCGAAATACTGATATCGGCTCGAAATGTCCCGCCGGAGAAACTGCAAAACATTCGTGAGACCTGTCGGGGGTCACACGTCGTTCTGAAAAAGGCCCATATCAAGATCGAACCACTTGACTTTATTTGACGGATAATACTTTGACGCTTTAAGTGATCACCTTTCAAGCTAAGTACACCCGCGTCGTGTTGATCGCAGCAGCGATCGGCTGCCTTATGCTTTCGTGGCTTTTTATTCGGTGGAACCTCGCGAATGTGGTCGCCCTGCAGGTTGACCCTAGAAGTCCAGAATCACGTTTCATTGGCGACTGGCTTAAAGAATTTTCGCCTTCTGATCCGCGTACCCATTTGTTCGCGGCCAAGGTTTACGAAACAACGTTTAATGCCGATGATCTGGATCGCGCGCTACAAGAGTATGAGTTCGCTACAAGCCTCTCACCCCACAATTACGGGATATGGCTCAGTCTCGGACGTGCCCGCGAGATGGTCGATGACTCGGAAGGTGCATTCAAGGCGTACGAACGGGCTCTCGACCTTGCACCAAATTATTCGCTGGTTCGATGGATCTACGGTAACGCTCTCGTGCGAACCGGTCGACTGGACGCGGGATTCGCCCTTGTTTCAAGCGCGGCTGATATCGATCCCAGATATGTACAGCCGGCTATTTCCATTGCTTTACAGGTATTCGAGGGCAATATTGACGAGGTTCGACGAGCGATGGGCGATACTGAAAAGGTAAATGCCGGTCTTGCTGCAGGGCTCTTGTCGTTAGGTCGCGTCGAAGAATCATTCCATTCATGGCAGCGCCTATCGCCAGAAAGTAAAAGGAGAGAATTCGGGGACCTCGGACGAACTCTCGGAAGTAAGATGGTCGAGCTTAAAAGATTTCGAATGGCGACGAGCGTCCAGGCAGACATAACTGATGACAAGATCCCATCTGTTTCTAAGGTCATGAACGGAGGTTTTGAGGAAGGCGTTAAACTTGGGAGTACCGATATATTCGATTGGCGGATCTCCGACGGCTCACACCCGCAAGTAGGACTTAGTGACGGGATCAAGCGGTCTGGCCGTTACAGCATGTTGCTCGTTTTTAACTCCATAGAGGCCGCCGGGCTTCGATCGATCGATCAAACCATAGCGGTCGAGCCATCAACCGAATATGAGCTGGAGGTCTTTTACACGTCTGAGATGCGAACCGACGCACTCCTTAAATGGGAAGTGATTGATGCCTCTAATTTGCAGACGATCGCCGAGTCAGAACCCGTCATTAACACCCCGGATTGGAGGCCACTAAAAATACCATTCAGAACATCTGCAAATTCAGATGGCGTTCAGCTTCGTTTAGTACGCAAGGGTTGCGGCGGATTGGCATGTCCCATGAATGGGCGGATCCTTTTTGATGACATATCGCTGCGACGACTATAAGATGTCTAAGGAAAGCACATCGGAAGAGTTGGGATTAGACTCGATTCAAGGCAACACCCCTTCGCGTTCCAGCTCCGCGATCTTCCTGATCCTATGCATTTTACCTATTTTCGGGACTATCCTATTCGGTGCCGTAGATAACACGACATGGATCATAATCACGGTGATTTCGGCCGCGATCGTCTTTCTATGGATCGTTGACTCCTGGAAGTTGAATAGAATTGTCCTGAGTACCCATCCGTTGCAAATACCGCTTTTAGGTTTTTTGCTGATCGGACTTATCCATCTTCTTCCCCTTGGCAGCCCCGCCGATATTGACGGCTTACTTTCTGTGGCCGCATCGAACACGATCTCGCTCGACCCACATTCGACTCGTTTCTTTCTGACGAGGCTGGCAGTCTATATTGTTTTTTTCGCTGCATGCCTGACATTTGTGAACAGTGATGCTCGCGTGAGAAAAGTGGTTCTGACGGTTGTTCTCTTCGGATCAATAATGGCATTTTTTGGCATCTTGCAGCGCTTGGCGAACCCTGACGGGATCTATGGTGTCCGTGAAACGCCGCAGGCCGTGCCCTTCGGGCCCTTTGTTAATCAGCACCATTTTGCGTCCTTTATGCTGATGACTATCGGCCTTACATTAGGGCTCCTGTTCGGACAAATGATAAAGCGGGACAAAAAGATTTTGCTCGTGATGGCTCTGGTGCTGATGAGCGTCGCCGCCATCCTCACCAGCTCCCGGGGAGGACTCCTTGGGCTCATTTCCGTCGTAGGTATCGTCACGCTATTCAATCTAATTTACGGCGTCTGGACTCCTTTTGGTCGAGAAGCCTCCCGTTCTTCAAACCTTGGCAGGAATGCGTTAGCCACGGCTGTTGCGGCTGGGTTGGCCCTCGTTATTTTCGTGATGGTTCTCTTTGTCGGCGGTGGCGAATCATTAATGCGAGGCATCGGGGCCAGTCAGTCAGGTCCGGACTTTTCGAGCGGACGAAGTCATTTTTGGTCAATCGCTCTAAAGATCTTTTTCAACAATCCTTTGATCGGGGTCGGCTTTGACGCTTTCGGGGTCGCTTTCACGCGCTATGACACATGGCCCGGTCTTTTCCGTGTCGAGCAGGCCCATAATGAATATCTGCAGGTCCTCGCAGAAGCAGGCCTAGCTGGCTTCCTATGCCTCACCTCTTTTATTTACTGGTTGTTAAGGAAAGGTTCACAAAGCATAAAAGGCGGAATCGGACTTGTACGAGAAGCCTCCATCGGTGCACTTGCCGGATGTTTCGGGATTTTGATCCACAGTTTCTTCGATTTTCCATTGCGGACACCGTCAAACGCCTTTTTTTTCCTGCTTTTGTGTTCTATTGCCGTATTCCAGCTCTCGAAAACCATGAAACTCAACGAACTCGAACAACGATAGTTTTCTTTCCACAGGGAAGTTCAAAAGTTACTTGGTAGACACCGGCCTTGCCGGTATCCGATCCTATTACATAGAGGGCCCGCGAAATTATTCCGGGAATTGGCTCGCGCCGCACACTCACATTCTCAGGGCTCGAAGAAAACCCTTTCATAACATCAAGATTCGTATCATCGTCAATTCCCACGATGACCGCTTTGGCTCCGCTTCCGCTTATTAGCGTTAAACTTTCATCACTAGACGTGATGGTACATGTGCTGACCTTATCTGTTGTTTGAGACTCGAGTCGAGAAGAATTCGAGGGTTCCTTTGAAGAGAGTTCTACTGCTGAGGAAACTTTCCCTGCGGAAGTATCGGCCGAATCCTGAACGTACTCTGTCGATGGTTTTTCTTCGACGGCGGGAGTCGAATGTAGTACAGGATTCGGCAAATACGGAATTGCTTTGTTTGTCAGCGGCTTCCTGGCTGACGACGAAGGGATAGTTATCACGACCGGCGGGAAAATTTCCGAGGTTGTAAGGACGGCCGTCGAGTTCATAACGCCCTTTGTTTCGGCCGGATCTGCGGTTGAACTCAATTTATCGGCCGCAGCCTCTTTTTTTGCCTGCTGGTGGATTGCGGAGGGAATTAAAAGATCCTCCCTTTTCAGAGGAACTTCTGGTGTAGGAGTTGGCGTGCCTTCAATGCCAGTCAGTCCCGGGTCGGCTGACGTCGTGACAGGTAAGGCAGCGGGCTTTACGATTTGCCCGGCGCTCGGAACCGATTTAGTGTCAGCATCTGTATCAGACGCCAACTTTGCTTCTGCTGCCAATTTGACCGGTGGTGTCGGATCGGGGCCGACGTGAGATTCAAGCTCATCGGTGTTGCCATGGACTTTTCGGTAAAGTGCTGCGATCGTGTCGTAACGGAAGGGATCGGGCTGGCCACTTTCCTTATAGGTTCTAATAAACGTGTCTAGTGCTTCGGTGTCCTTCCCGCTCATTGCGAGCGCTGAACCTAAACGCCATGATGCCGATTGCCACCAAGCACTTTTGCCAGGCAAGACACTTACTGCTCGTCGAAGCCGAATGACAGCACTTTCAGGCTCGCCAAGCTGATATTTGGCCCACCCGCTGATCTCCTCGATCCGGCCTCGAACGATGGCCGACAAAGTCGATCGTGGCACCTCGGGGACGTTGAGATATTCGCCACGGGCGACCGCGATAGCCCGATTTTCGTAAAGTCCACTCGCCAGGATCGCCGTCGCGGCATTTGGAGAGTCTAGCCCGGTATCAACATTATCAATCGCCGCCTGGGCAATGTCAGCGGCGCGTGCCAGTTCCAACTTTTTATCCAATAACGATCCGGCAACAAAGAGTCGGCGGTAGAGCTTCATCCCATCATCACCTTGAACGAATTGATCCGCTGCACGTAAAATAATATCCGTATTCGGTTTCGACGAAGCTAAGGCCTGCTTTAACTCAAGTAATGCAAATAATTTCGAATCGGACTCCGAGGTATCCTGAGCGACCGGTGTGGCAATGCTGGCCCGGCGTTCGAATCCCACAAGTTCGGCAAAACTCCGAGACGAGCGAGGGATCCTACCTCCCAGCCTGGTTTGAATCATTCCGTCTGTTATCACGAAGCTTTTAGCCAGTTCTTCAGCTGAATCGCGAAAAAAGCCAGCCGCGAGACGTGAAGAGGCTATTTCGTATTCAAGCGTTGGGAAATTTCCAAACCGTCGTGCGGCGAGCAAGGTCTTTTCTGCGTCCAACGGTTTTTTTTGTGCCAGGTAACCGCGTGCCAGCGCGATATGCGACCAAATAAACCTCGGATCGGCGTCGATGGCTTTGTTAGCAAACTCGACTGCTTTCCCACCTTCCCCCTGAGAACTGTACCAATATGCCGCCCCGGCGAGCAGAATCACGTTGCCAGGGTTGGTTTCCAATGACTTCGCCATCTCGGCCTCGGCTTCGCTACGTTTTCCGGCTTCGAAGGTTGACAGGATCAAGCCTGACCTAGCGGGTTGATCACTTGGATCCTTCGCTAGTATCTCTCCAAACAGCAACATTGCCTCGTCGGCCTTTCCTAACGAGCGTTTCATTTCGGCTAAGCCTCGACGGGCCATGTTCGATTCTGGTTCAAGAGCCAGGGCCTTTTCATACGCCACCGCCGATTCGTCAATCTGGAAATCCATTCTATACGCTAATCCCAGGGTTCGGTACGCTGCTGCCGAATCGGGGCTTATCCTAATAACCGACTCAGCAAGCTGCCGGGCCTTGGATCCGTTTTCGATGCTCAAGTAAAAATTGGCGAGAATCAGAACTTGTGCCGAATTACCGTCTACTTTTTCTTCAAGAATGCCGGCGATACGAAGACCCTCCTCACGAGCTCCGCGAAAATAAAGATTTGCCGGAAGTTTTGACAGTACTTCAGTGAATAGTGGTTCACCGACAGGTCTCACCGCCGCGTTCGAGGCAGAGATAAATCGGAGCGTCGCAGAATTCATATCACCGGCTTGAAGGCGTTCATAACCTTCCTCAACTTCGGATCTGATCAGGAGCTCTTCTGCGTGCGTCTTAAATTTCGAATCGGGAAACCGGTCCAAAAAGTCCTTAGCCGATATTGCTTTGACACTCGCATTTTCGGCCGCCAAAACCCTTTCCCACGTAGACTTTTCATCAAGGGTACGAGTGTGTATCGCAATGTCCGATTTTTCCACCCTGGTTGAACCACTCGCCTTTGTTGAGGAGGCTTTGGACTTTGGTGTTTGTGAAAAACCGCCCAATGAAATGAATCCCAATAAAAGAATGACGGCAAAAGATCTCATACAAATTTCTAACAGCTCAACATGGAAATGGTATCACGAAATAAATATTGCCTTTTCTTCACGCTAGTCCTATTCTCGCCCTATGGCCGAACTCAACCAAATTTGGACCGACCTTTTAGATAAAGCTTCGATCAAAGCAATCGAGAATGGCCGGCACGACATCGCGGATTACCTACAGTTAAAACTAGCAAATGATACGGTCCGTCAGAAAGGAGTCAACTGGCTTTCTCAGACTTTTATCGATCAAGGGATGGAAGCCAGCCTGAATAACCCTGGGATATTCATCGACCGCATTTCCCCCCACGCGTTCAAAATAGGAATGTCGAACATGGTCGGATCCATGATACAGGTCCGGCATGGAGTAAGATGTATCAGTCTCGAGACAGGTTGGGCTCGTACCCCGTCCGACGGTATCATGCGAAATGGAGCGTTGGCAGTCGCCCAGCTAAAACATTTTGGAATATCGGCGGCGGATGCAGTATATAAGTTGATCCGGGGAGAGCTGCTGCCCGTCTGGATCGATGAACAAGACGTTGAAGTACGTACCGAAGAGATTCTGCGACATTTTCAGATCTTTCTGAAAAACTAGGTCTCCTTTGCTGCCGGACAAATGTGCGTTAATATTAGAGGTTAGGTGGTAAGGATTGGAGAGATATAAGTGATAGCAGAACTTGATAAACTGATAGAGTTGCAAAAGACCGATACGAACCTTCGCAGGTTGAAACGGTCACTTGAGACGGCAGACGAGAGGCGTGCAGAAATCGAACAAGAGTTTGAACAGCACGCCTCTTCTATTCGTGAGATCCAGAATAAGCGTGACGAACTCAATGCCCGGCGCGCGGACCTGGAACGGCAAATAGCCGAGAATAAGACCTACCTCGAACGAGCGGATCGTAATCTAAAGCACGCTCAGAACCAAAAAGAGTACGAAACGGCCATGCGTGAGACCGATGCGTTGCAGAAACAGATAGGCTCATTCGAAACACAGATCGTTGAGTCGATGGAAGAACTCGAAATAGTCGAAACGGACCTTGAAGGACGAGCAGAAGAAATCAGTTCGCTCGATGCGAAGCGAAATGAGGCGTTATCCAGTTTCGATAAACTCGCTGCCAAGGTACGGGCAGAATACGACGCCGAATTGAAACATCGGGCCGAGGCTTTCTCCACGCTTCCTGCGCGACTTGCGTCGGTTTATGATCGTATGGCACAGCGGAGCCGTGATGGCATCGCGGTTGCCGAGGTCGTGAACGGGTCCTGCAGTGCGTGTTATATGCAGTTAAGACCACAAGTCCAACTGAATGTAAAAAAGGGTGACGAGATCATAACCTGCGAAAGCTGCACCCGAATCTTGTACCTGGCTCCTCGCGAGGCCGAAGCGACTGCTTAATAATCATGAGCCAGCTGGAGACGGCAACTTTAGCCGCAGGGTGCTTTTGGTGTGTTGAAGCCGTATTTGATGACCTTCGCGGCGTTCAAGACGTCGTGTCGGGCTATTCGGGTGGCCATATCGAGAATCCAACTTATCAGCAAGTCTGTTCAGAAACCACCGGCCATGCGGAAGTAATTCAGATCAAGTTTGATCCCGAGGTGTTGTCGTATGCCGATCTTCTCCGGGTCTTTTTCACGGTTCACGATCCCACGACATTAAACCGGCAGGGCGGCGATGTCGGTACGTCATATCGTTCGGCGATCTTTTATCATGATCCTATCCAGAAGGAAACGGCGGCGAAAATCATATCTGAAATAACCGCTGAAGGCCTGTATAGCGACCCGATCGTAACCGAAGTGACCGCCTTCGATAAATTTTGGCCTGCCGAGGATTACCACCAGGAATATTTCGCAAATAATCCGGACCAGCCCTATTGTGCGGCTGTCGTTGCACCCAAGGTGGCAAAATTCCGAAAAAAGTTTGTCGACCGCTTAAAAACGGCAGGAGCGTCATAATCGTCCCAGCAACATGAGAACTCCAATTGCAACGAATGCAACGGCCACGATCCGGTGAAGCCATTCCGCCGGCACCCACTGCGTTAAAACGCCGCCTAATAGGACTCCGAGCAGCGTAACCACAATCAGGGCAGCGCTGGCGCCAAGAAAGACCGATACCTTTGCCTCTGTGCTGGCGGTCATAGTGATCACAGCGAGTTGAGTTTTATCTCCGAGCTCTGCTAGAAAAAGAGTAATAAAGGCCGTTCCGAATATCTTCCACTCCATATTTGATCCTCAAATTATTGTTTTCCGTAAGTTCTTACCTATAACAGTTTTGCACGCGCCGCGACCTCGTCTTTCCTTCATATTGGATCAGAATTCGCTAAAAGCACTAGCTTAGGACAAATTCCCAACGTAATGTCTCGATGAAGACGGCGAATCGATCCTCTAATAAGACCTCCTTTCGCGTACAACCGACGAGGGTATTGAAGGGCTCTATAATTTTGTGTTCCCAGCTCGGTTGGTTTGTTATTTCCTTTACAGTTTTTGGACAGTTCAGTAAGTCCTTGGGGCTGTTAATGGTTGACAATTCTTTACATATCGATCGGAAACATTAGGAGTAGAATTGCGTATATTCGGGTTGAATCTATTCCATTTCACAGGAGCAGTTTATGAAACATAATTTTCTGTTTGCGGCGGTTCTCACGCTGTTTGTAATGACGGTATCCGTGTCGGCCCAAAAGGCTGCATCTTTCTCGGGCACCTGGACCTTAGACGTCAGCAAATCAAAGCTAGGCGAGCGCAACATGATCGAGTCACAGACACTGACGGTCGTGCAGAACGATAAGGACATCAAGATATCGTCAGCTACCAAACGCACTCCTCCGCCGGCTGGAGCGCCTGGCGGCGGCGGGCCCGGTGGCCGACCCGGCGGCGGCGGCGGAATGGGAGAGTCTTCAGTCACTTACACGCTCGACGGCAAAGAAGCGACCATTCAGCAGGAAACCCCGAATGGTGCCGTGCCCGTGAAAATGACAGGGAAATCTGACAGTGGGAAGTTGTGGCTTTCAAGCTCGCGGACCTTTAACACCCCGAACGGCGAGATGACAGCTACGACTAAGGAAACATGGTCGTTGTCAGCAGATGGGAGTACATTAACTATCGACCGCGAAACGACCTCTCCACGGGGAGCCAGCACTACGCAGTCTGTCTACACACGGAAGACCTAATGATCTTTCTCACGCGGATCCCTCCGCGAGGCCGCCTCTTAAAAGAGGCGGCCTCTTTCTGTATCGAAGCTAAGATGCTTTTGTCAAAGATCAAGCCACGCGGTCTGCACTAGTAACAAAGATGACAAGACTGCACAAATGCAGCTTCAAGCATCTTGAGAGCTAGGCATTGGCACTCTTCCACGGAATGATCAATCCGCGAACTGGATGGTTTCGACTATCTCCCGCATGTACTGGCGGCCCTCGTCTATGGCATCGGGCCTGAGTGAAACTGCCCCGACCACGGCGTGTCCGCCACCACCATAGCGTTCGCAGATCTCGGCTATATTGTGAAGCCTCGGCCTTGGAGACCACGGGTTTGATCCAACTGATATCTTTGTTCGAAACTCACTTTGCGTCAGGGCAACGTTATAGGTCGTTTCAGGATAGAAATAATACGGAATAAATTTGTTGTACCCGTCAATTCCGGTGTCGGTCAGATCAAAGCTGACAACGCCTCGTTCGTACACAGCCCGCTCCTTGATCAGATTGACCGTATTCCAGTGCCGTTCCAAGATCGGCGTCAGCTTTTCCTGTACGGTATCGCTTTCCACGATGTCGTCGAGCGTTTTGGCGGTCAAATCCCTGATAACGCTCTCGACGAATGCGGGCTTCTCGCCCTCGAGGAGCTGCATCAGCTTAAGTGCGGATGAACGCAACTCGACGCATTGCGCCGGTGATTCGTATAACGCACCGTCAATAATGTGCGCCCACTTGATCAGCTCGGCGAGCGAATCGTCCTGCCAGTCAAAATTCTCCCTACCGATACGGGCGATAAACTCAGCACACGATTTACTTGTAGTGTCGAGAAATTTCTTACCCGAAGTGTCGGCAAGAAAATGCTGCTCGTCGGATTCCGAGAGAAATGCCGATTGATGATGGTCGAACCACCATGTCAGGCGTTCGTCTGGGCAGTACTTAAAATCAACGATCGCATTCTCATCACCGTCAAACTGCTCTCGATCAAAAGCGTTTCCGGCCCTGTGCATCGTCGGCGTGTAGTAGATCTCCGCATCAGGATTGACCTTGGTGCGGTAGAATTTAGTGAATACCGCCGCGGATGACACGCCGTCAAAACAATTGCCGTGATAGAGGATACGAAGTTTCATAAAGCTGGTTTGCTCCTGATCGCAAAACATTTTAGGCTAGATTAAAGGCAAGGTTTCGTCAAGCAAACGATTATGAATATTAGAGTTGCAATACCGGCCGATGCCGCCGCACTGATCGAATTCAACCTGGCTATGGCCCTGGAGACCGAAGACAAGCATCTCGATCCTGAGATCCTCGCCCCGGGCGTTCGGGCCGTGTTCGGCGACCCTCAGAAGGGCTTTTATGTCGTCGCTGAGGATGACGGACAGATCATCGGGGCCCTGATGGTTACTTATGAATGGAGCGACTGGCGAAACGGCTGGTTCTGGTGGATTCAGAGCGTTTTCATCCTTCCGGAGGCCCGCGGGCGACGGATCTACAGCCGTCTGTACAAATTTGTCAAAGATCGTGCTGCCGAGGCCGGCAACGTATGCGGGTTCAGGCTGTATGTCGAGGCCGACAACAGTCACGCCCGTCGCGTCTACGAGAACGTCGGAATGGAAGCCTCGCACTACTGCATGTACGAGGAAATGGCGTGACAAGGATCACCGAGGCGGAATTCGCCCGTATTGTCGACGGCATCCGCGAGGATCGCGAGGGCATTATCAAGCACAACCCGATCGGTCCAGACGACGAGGTCTTGCTGTGGATGCTGCTTAGCTGCCTCATAAGCTATCTAAACCTCGATGAGATCGAAACGCCATGCTTTGCAGGGAAGCCGGACGCCAGGACCTATCGCGAAGCGATCCTCTTTGTCCTGAACGAACGGCGCGAACCGGTTTTCGATCCCGTTCCGTACCTGAGCGGGCTGACTTCAGTTTAGCAGGCAGTCCGACCGCCATCTTAACTATGCTTGTCGAAAAATTTACCCTCACTCCCTTTCAGCAAAACACTCGTATTGTCGTTTGCGAGAAGACTAACAGGGCCATTTGCATCGACCCGGGCGAGAAGTCCGACGAGATCGTCGATTTTATCAAGTCCAATTCCTACACGCTCCAGGCCATCACTCTGACCCATGGTCATCTCGACCATGTTGGCGGGACGTCGGATCTCGCTAAAAGCTTCCCCGATGCCGAGATCCTGCTTCATAAGGACGACGAGGACCTCTATTACGGACTGCCGCAGCAGCCCCTGTTTATGGGTATCCAGCCGCACCAGATGGCTGACCTTGGAATGGCCTACGCCGATCCTCCGCGGCTCACGCGTAATTGGGAACACGGCGAGATCTACGCGGTTGGCAATCTTCGCTTCTCGATCCGACATTGCCCCGGCCATACGCGCGGGCATGTTGTTCTGGCCGAGGAGAACGAGAAGAAGGTCTTCGTCGGCGATTGCCTTTTCCTCAACTCGATCGGCAGGACCGACTTGCCCGGAGGCAGCTATGAGCAGTTAATGGAATCCATCTTTCAGCAGATCCTAACTCTTGCTGACGAAACCATCATCTACAGCGGCCACGGACCTGAAACCACCGTCGGACATGAGAGAGCTAACAATCCGTTTCTTACGGGCGTTTATCAGCCATCGCGGGGACGCTTTTTTTGACGTATTGACCACCCCTCTGCCGCACCATTTCTCCTCCGGAACTACTCGAAATTGGCTGTTTTTGTCCCACGCTGGGACAAACAAATCGCCGTAACCCTAATATATCGTGTCAGTTGCGGATTCCTGTCCTGTCCCAGGCATTTTTCCAAAGCTGTATTACATCTATGTTGTAGTGGAAAAAGTTGGCTCTTTTTAGTGTTTATTCCTGGAGGAAGCCGCCAACGCACCGCTACATTCTATCTCGATGCAGTTTGGCCGTAAATACCATTTGTCACAGATGTCACAGTTGGCGTACTTTTTTTATTTCTTTATCCCGACCGCTGTCCAGAATGATGTGGTGCTGAAAACAATATCGCCGAGCCCACAACGCTCCATCATCGCCGTTATTTCGGCCTTGGAAAAGCGCTGTTCGAGGCGGGTACCAAATCGATCGAGGGCATCGTTTCGCATTACATAAAAGCTGTTATGCCGATATTGCGATAGAGGAAAATTGGCGACATTCATACCGAGTTTTTCCGCTGCCCACGCGGAGCGGGCGAGCGGCAGATATACGGCCAGGGCGAATACCTGGCTAATGCCGTATCTCAGCGAGTGCGGCAGGCGGCAAACCCCCTGGCGGATAATGTCGGACGTTCGCCAAACCGCCCTGAACCAGATCGGCCTGTTATCGAAACTGTAGTAAAGATAGAGAAGAAATGGTGCCCCTTTTTTTAGCTTTGCGACACAGGCTCGAAGACCTGCCTCAGTATCCGGGATATGGTGTAGAACGCCGAGCGAGTACCCGAAATCACAGCTCTCGTCAGCAAGAGGAATATTATCGGCACCCGCGACCTCAAATACGCAGTTATCGGCAGACGCGAGATTCCGCCGGGCGACCTCCAGAGCTTCCGCACTCGGGTCAAATAGGTATAATTTAGCCACGCGGGGTGCGACGAGCTTGGCCCAGCGTCCGCTCCCACAGCCGAGATCGAACCCGACGGCGTCCGTTGGCAGGCGTTCCCATGGAAAGATGCTGAAATAATTGTCAAACATCCGCCCAAGTTCGTCCTCGGTCAGCGAGGTTTGGTCGAAGCGCGACCATTCGTCACCGAAACCCGCGACGACCTCTCTGTCGATATTTTCGGTCATCAATATCAGTTCGATCGGCTTACCATCTCTTCGTTCCCCACCAACCGGCCCGCACGTAAACGCTCATCGACACGCCTTTGAGCGGTCTGCCGGACAAGTCGCTCGTTTTCCCGCCTTTCCTTAAAAACGGTCCAGCCAACGCCAACGAGAATAAATAAAAACACCTGGATCTGCGTCCGCTGCCGGTACGCTGTACCTACATTCCCCTGAAAGATGGAGTACGCGAGCGTCAGCAGCAAGCTAAAGATCAGTATCGGGAATGCACTGCGAAGCCGATTTTTTAGTGTGTATACAACACCGATCAATAGAAAAGGAATTGTCGCCCACCAGATTAGAACTTCGGGGATTGTGACGGCCTGTCGTAAATTGTCGGCTTCCCAGGGAAAAGGCGCCAGCATTAGATATGCAAAACCGATCGGCATGGTGGAGATGGCTCCTTCGGCTGTCGACACATCCGCTTCAGCAGCAAATCCCGATTCCGCAGACCTTGACAGATCCAAGCGGCTTAACTGCACACGCTCGAGATTCCCGAACGTCTCCAATTCTGCCGAGGCCTGTCTGCCCACGCCGAAGTATGTTAGAGCGAGGCCCAAGATCGCCATTACGACTGTATTTCGCAGGATCGACCTGTTCGAGTTTGTCATTCCAATTAGGAAACTTCCGGCCACAGCCACAACAACCATGTAGAAAATATAAAATCGGAGAGACAGGATCCCAAACAACGAGATGATAAGAGCGGCTACCGCCAGATAACTGAACTTCTTTTGGATCTGGAGGACCATCGTGATGGTTGTCACGAGAAAAAAGATAACCAGACCGTCTTTAAGCAATTGGCCGGACCATACAATAAACGACGGGAAAACCGCTATTGAAACGGCCGAAAATTTCGCGACATTGATATTGTTAAATATCCTCTTTGCGCACAGAAAGACCATCGGCGCTGTTGCGGCTCCGAGTAAGCCGCAAAAGGATTGGGCAGCAAAAATATTGTGGCCGAGCAGATAATATATTGATGCAGTCAGATAGGGCATGCCCCAAAACCAGCCGATCCCTGGATTGAGTTCCACGAAAGCGACACTGCCAACTGCGTCTTGTCGACCCAGCCATACATCCAGGAGCTCAAGCCCGCCCAAATCGTATACGATCGCGTCAGATCCAAACCATTCTCTGAGTTCATAGACATGGATAAATATGCCGAAACCCATTCTGAGGGCGAGAGCCGCCAGGAATACGGCTGTTAAGAACTGCTTTTCCTCCGCATATTTCCGGATGGCGAACACGACACCACCGGTAATGACGAAGATGAAACCGACTGCGATGACACCCTGGGGAAACTCCACGACAATCGTACCCAGGGCGATCACCATAACACAGGCGAGCAAAAGCAACCGGTTGAGCATCAGGAGTTAGCCTCCCGAAGCACTAAATGATTCTCGAGCACCAGAGCGTCGAATGCCGCATTACCGAAGGTTTTAATGGCATCCGTCGGAGAACAAACTATGGGCTCCTGAACGTTGAATGATGTGTTCAACAGCATGGGAATGCCGGTGATCTTTCTAAACTCGTTAATTAATTGCCAGTAGCGAGGATTGGTCTTTTGACTTACCATCTGCGGCCTGGCCGAGCCGTCGACGTGTACTACGGCAGGTATCTTCTCCTTATACTCCTCAGCGACCTCGATAACAGTGATCATAAAAGGGTCGTGGTGCTCGACGCCGAAGACCTCCAACGCATTTTCTTCCAGCATCGACGGAGCAAGCGGGCGAAACCATTCGCGGAGCTTCACCTTGTGGTTAAGAATTTCACGCATATCGGCCCGGCGCGGATCGGCTAAGAAACTTCGCGCGCCGAGGGCCCTGGGCCCCAATTCCATCCGCCCGTTGAACCACCCAATGATAGCTCCGTCCGAGATCATCTTCGCCAGCCGCGGGAGCAGCACATCATCGGCAAGCGTTTCATACTTGAGGCCGGCGGCATCGAGCGATGCTCGGCATTCAGCGTCGGTGAAGCCGGGACCCCAGTATGCATGGTCCATGACAAATTTCCGGGGATGACCGAGCTTCTGATGCCAAACCATCAAAGCGGCGCCGAGCGAGCAACCGGCATCGCCAGCCGCGGCCTGGACATAGAAGTTCTTAAAAGGGGTCTCGTGAAATATCCGGCCGTTCATCACGGAGTTAAATGCCACTCCGCCGGCCATGCAGAGATTCTCTTCCCCGGTCATGTCCTTGATGGCCTTGACCAGATGTATCGCAGTGTCCTCAAGCGCCTTTTGGGCGGAACAGGCGATGTCCCAGTGATGCTCGGTGAGTTCCTCACCGGGCAGACGAGCCGGGCCCAGGCCGGCGACAATACCATCCGGAAACTTGTAATGTTTAGCCAGGTGGTGATCAAGGACGTCAATGTTAAAGCGGAAATCGCCGTTGCCGTTCGTCGTCAGGACCTTCTCCCGAAAATAATCGACGTATTTCGGCTTCCCGTATGCAGCGAGGCCCATCACCTTCCACTCGTCGCCGGCGAACATATCGAAGCCGATATAATTCGTCACCGCGGAATAGAACTGGCCAAGCGAATGGGGCAGCTTAATCCGTTTTAGGACCTCGATCTTATTGTCCCGCCCGCGTGAAAACAATGTGGTCGTATCTTCGCCCGTTCCGTCCCATGTCAATATCGCCGCCGATTCGAACGGCGAAACGAAGAAGGCTGAAGCCGCGTGCGACTGGTGGTGTTCGATGAAATGAAACTTGAAGTCAGAAGGCCCAAAATGGTCGCGGAGGCGTTTGGGGTGGCGGAACATCCCCAGGTAACTGTCACTAACCTGAGCAATACCGCGGTCAGCCCGCGCCTTGAACATATCGCGCGAGATCAAAGCCGATCTGGCTGCCTGCATTGCTTTGTGCCTAAGTATCCAGGGCTTCCAGTAATGCCCTACATGTTCGACATCCTTGAGCGTGATCCCTGCCTGATCAAGACAAAATTGGATAGCCCTGTAAGGAAAACCGGCGTGGTGCTTTACGCGAGAGAAACGCTCTTCTTCTACCGCGGCGACAAGCTCTCCATCATAGATCAACGAGGCGGCTGAATCGCCAAGTGTTGTGAGTCCCAATATATACATTCAAATTAATCAATAAACTGCTGGAACCAAAGTTCGAGCATTAGAAGGCCCCAAATCTGAAAAGTGTGGTCCACAGTAGCGGTTTCGTGCTCGTCGATCCATCGAGCGACCACAGCGGGCTCGGTCAATCCCCGCTTCAATGCCGTCTCCGACAACAGCACAGAATGAACGAAATCCTTCATCTCACCGCGAAACCATTTTCCGACCGGCACGCCGAACCCCATTTTTGGTCTGTAAACTACGCTTCGCGGCACCAGACGGGCGGCAACCTTTTTCAGCAGGTATTTCGGCTGAAAACCGCGCATCTTGAAGTTTTCGGGCAGGCTCGCGGCAAACTCGATTACCTTATGATCGAGAAACGGCGAGCGCGCCTCAAGCGAATTTGCCATCGATGCAATGTCGACCTTGACCAACAGGTCGTTGGGCAAATAGGTCATCTGGTCCGCAAGGAGCGTCGAATCGAGCATGCCGCTCCCGTTGGCCCGTTTGTACCACTGGTCGATAAAATGAAACGGCGTGTTTCCGTTACGCGTTTGTTTGAATTCCTCGGTATAAAGCTCGTTCTTCATCGAGTCCTTTATGCCGGACATCCAGTAGTAATAACGCTCGCTTCTGGGAAGGTTGGCGGCACGGATGAACCGCTGCGCGTCCCGGATCCGGGTCCGCCTGAGCTCGGACGAAGGCAGCATTCCTAACGGCGTTTCGACGAAGATCTTTCGCAATGATGCAGGAAACCGCTGGTATATCTCGGCCGCCCTCATCGCGGCGTAACGCTCGTAGCCCCCAAAGCTCTCGTCGCCACCATCGCCATTCAGAGCGACGGTTACGTGTTGTCTGGTTTCCTTTGCAACGTAATAGGTCGGGACGGCGCTCTGGTCGGCATACGGTTCGCCGTAATGCTCCACCAGCGTCGGCAGCACATCCACCGCATGAGGACGGACTATGAATTCGTTATACTCGGCCCCGACATGCTCCGCAACTCGTTTTGCGTATTTGAGCTCACTGAAATCCTCTTCCTCGAACCCTATCGAGAAGGTCTTGACCGGCGCGGAGCTTTCCTGGGCCATCAACGCGACGACTACGGACGAATCGACGCCGCCTGAAAGGAACGCCCCCAGCGGAACCTCGGAGATCATTCGAAGCTTAGTGGCCTCTCTGACGAGACGAGTAGTTTCCTCGATCGCTTCTTCCTCAGAGATCTTGATCTTTTTTGAAAAGTCGGGCAGCCAATAACGCTGCGTCTCTATCTCGCCATTTTTCCAGCGGAGCCAATGGCCCGGTTCCAGCTTGCGGATCGCCTTGAACGCCGTCTGAGGTGCCGGCACGCACAGGTACGTAAAATAGCTGTCGATCGCGTCATAATCGACGTCACGGGAAACTGAAGGATGCTTTAACAGCGCCTGGAATTCCGAACCGAAGATGAGATCGCCATTGGGCTGTTTCGAGTACAAAAGGGGCTTTTTGCCTATTCGATCGCGGGCAAGGAACAACGTCTTCTCGACGTCATCCCAGATCGCAAAAGCAAACATTCCGCGCAGCTGCTGCAGCGAGCCGGGCCCGGACTCTTCGTATAGTCTTAGAACTGCCTCCGTATCGGATTTTGTAAAAAGATTGTGTCCGCGGGCGATCAGCCCCTCGCGCAGTTCCTGATAGTTATAGATCTCACCGTTAAAGATAATGCATTTCGTGCGGTCGGCATTAAAGATCGGCTGCTGTCCGCTGGCGAGATCTATTATCGAGAGCCGGCGCATCGCAAGGCCGACATTGTCGTGGATGAAAAAGCCGTCCTCGTCCGGCCCGCGGTGAATAATCGCGAAATTCATCGCCTCGAGCAGTTCGCGATCTGCCGCTCGACCATCTCTATTTACAAATCCAGTGATCCCGCACATCTAATTTATCTTAACTGCCGCGTAGTGTGATTCAAAACGAACGGCCATCGAGGATGCTGCTTATAATGTGAGTGAAGGGCTCGGGGTGGGTGTCCCGGTCGAAATCCTGTACGCGTCGGGCTCCGGCCGCGCTGTAACGCTCACGCAGGTCAGGCCGCCTGATCATTTCATCCATTGCGGCGGCCAACGCTTCGACATCACCGACCTGCACGAGGAGGCCGTATTCACCATGATAAGCAGTTCCCCCGGGTATCGGTGATTCCAAAAATGGTGCCAGAAGTTCGCGAGGGCCGGTCAGACAATCGGTCGAAATAATGGGCGTTCCGCACGCCATGGCTTCAAGGAGGACATTGGGAAAACCTTCGTAATCTGAGGCTAATACGAAGCACCGAGCCTTCGAAACATATTTGTGCGGATTATCCTTCTGACCCACAAACAACACCTGCGTACCCAAGCCTAACACGTGGACCCTCTCTTTAACCTTTTCTAATGTGGGGCCTTTCCCTATCAGAAGCAGCTGCGTTTCCCGGTCAGCGACGTCGCTAAACGCCTCCACCAGGAGCATGTGATTCTTTTGCTGTCGAAAGCCGGCGACACATACGAATGTGAATCGGGTAAAGTCCACGTCGTCAACGGCTTCCCTACTCGCCACCTGAATAGACTGAACGGGTATCTGGTTCAGAGCAACCTTGTAATCGATATCGGCTCCGACGATATCGACCAGGGCGTTTTTCGTTCCCTCTGAATTCGGCACCACGACGTCGGCATAACGATAAAGCCACGAAACCAACTTCCTGCCGATCTTGCCCCGAAGAGTAGTCGAATCATAAAAAAGCGGCGTATACACACGCTCGCTCATGATCATTTTTGCGCTTGAGCCGAATATCTTTGCCAGGCCCGACGCGAAGTTAGGCCGGTTCATAAAAGACAGAACAAGATCGATTCGGTTCCTGGAACAGTATCTTTTCAATCGCCATGCCACGATCGGGAGACGAAGCATATTACTCCCCGCCTCGCTTCCACCCAGTTTTTCGCTGCTCAGAAATTCGATGCGCTGACCTTCGGGAACCGGATAATCGATCTCGTCCCGAAGCAGCAGCAGATGGACCTCATAGTCTTCATGAAGTGTGATAAGTAGATTCGCAGCAATCCGCTCAGCTCCGCCGGCAGACAAGGAGTTTATTAGTATCGCTACTTTCTTGGGAGACATCCGTATTTTGACGACTAGGTGTTTCCGTTCAGATCTATTCGCGGGATGACGGCGATGAGAGTCTCCCTATTCCAAAGGCACATCTTTCTCACCGGCTCTCCCTCGATCCCATCGTCAATCGTCAATAACGGCGGAGGAAAGTAAAAGGGAGCCAACTGCAAATTCAACAGTCTATGCAAACCGGATAATATATCTTTATTCTCTAAACAAAGGACATTTGAGGTCGCAAAAAAATATTTTATTTCGCTGTTTAGAAAATTATGCAGAACAGAGAGTATATGTTCATATGATAGGTGAAACAGTACATCACGACATATCCACAGATCCGCGGCAGGAAGGGGATCATTCGTGATGTCCAATGCCCTAAAGGTCGTGTTTCCGTTTTCAAACCTCTCTTTATTCTTCTGGATCAGCTCCGGAACAATATCTGCTCCCAAATAAGAGATCTCAGCGGGGCGCTCGACGTACCGAAACCAATTATAGTCGCCGCAGGGAGCGTCTAAAATAGAATTGATCTCATATTCTTGGAGTAGGCCCGGCAGTTCTTCTCTTAGGTTTGCCGTATATTCAAGAGTTGAACCGGGCCCTGACACACTCTCTTCGCTGCTCCAAAAGTTTTCCCGGTAGTATCCCGAGAATATGTCTTTTAACTCGCGATCCTGCACTCTTTTTCGAGTACGACGAGCTCCCACGTAATTTGCACACACGGCGTATACCGAACGCAAAATCGGAATTCTTTTTAGGAAAGCCCGTAATCCTGATCTCATTTGTTTTGATAACTAGCGTCGATCGCCCTGCTCTGACAACAGTTCCAATATTATGTGGCGAATTTTCTCCAATGCCGGCCCTTTATCGAAATCCGGCACGCGTTCGTAACCTCGCTCGCGGTATAAAGTCCGCAGTTCCTCTTTGTCCATCATTTCCCGCATCGCGGCGGCCATTGCTTCGGCACTGCCAACCGGCACCAGAATGCCGTATTGACCATGCTCGACGCTTTGTCCGTTGCTAAATTTCGAATCGGTCCCGGGAGACAGTAGATCCCGTGGGCCAGTCTCACAATCGGTGGAGACAACCGGCAGCCCGCATGCCATCGCTTCCATCAAGACGGCCCCCTGGCCCTCAAAATCAGAACCGAACACGAAGCAATCGGCCTTACCAAGATATTTGAAAGGGTTGCGCTGGAAACCGGGAAACAGAATATTCTTTTCGAGCCCCAACGAGTGTACCAGTTCGCGGATCTCGTCTAATTGGATCCCCTTGCCGACGAACAGCAGCTGGGCGTCATCTCTACCGAGCCGGCGGAAGGCATCGACCATCATCTTATGGCCTTTCATTGGACTGAACGAAGCCAGATTTATAAAGGTAAATCTATCAAAGCTCACATCGCCTACCGCTTCGACCCGCCTTTTCTGGATGTCAGCCAGATCAACAACATTTGTAATGACCTGATAGCGCGTTTTGATCCCGTAATACTCTTCGAGCGACCTTCGATTCGCTTCCGATATGGGCAGTATGATGTCTGCCTGCGGATACAATAGGGCCACGATGCGTTTCGCGATCTTGCCCCGGAGATCCCTCTCATCAAACCATAACTGAGTATTTGTACACTCGTTCATCATCAACGGCAGTCGAAGCCCTGCGAGTTTGGCGATGCAGGCAGTGAAATTCGGCCGGTTTAGGAACGAGAACACCAGCTGAATACCATTGGCCTGACAGTATTTCTTTAGACGAAATGCGGCCAGAGGGAGCCTCGCGATGCTCGCAAGATTGCTCCGTCGCTTAAATCCTTTTTCAACGAACGTAACGATCTGGCCCTCGGGGAGATCGTATTCGATCGTATCGTCGAACAAGATCAGGTGGATCTCAAATTCATCTTTAAGGTTGGCGAGCAAGTGCGAAACAAAGCGCTCAGCTCCGCCTCCCGTCATATTATGAATAAGAAGAGCGATCTTTTGTTTGATGGATCCTATAACGATGTGGGACTCCTTACTTTCTATACTTTTCTTCATCTAATGGACGCAGACCCTTAACTGCTGAAGAAGTCTGATCGAAGTCGAGAAGGCTCTGAGACAATAAAAACTAAAGAAGCACGATGCGCGCGTTGGTCACTTCCGACCAACCGAAGCCAGCGTTATTAGTTTTATTTTACGCGTTTTCAACGGGGGTTTTCGAGAACTTGCCGAGATTCCTATCTAAATACTCAGCGGATTCCAAGAAATCGCTAAAGGAGGCTTTCTCCCCCTGAACAATGATCGGTTTCTCGCTTCCACTTTCCCTCAATAGACTACTCAATATCGTCTTAAGCCATGGGAAATCCCTTCTGATTTTTCCTTTGACCCGCGAAGTAAACTTCGAGGTGGCGGCCCGCACACACGCCTGAACATCAGGTGCCTGGGCGTTGAGCGAGACATTAAATTCCCGAAACTCAGCTGTGGTGTCGAGTCCGAAGTCCCCAAGTTGAGTCAACTGCTCGTGATTGATGATAAAATACAGGCTCCAATCAGTTTTAAGGTAATCCGTAGCGAGTAAGTCATTTCTAGCTTGCAGGAGTGAGTTTTGGGTGCAGTTGTATGGAAATGCAAACTTCAAAGGAACGTGCTCCAACACTGCTCCACCCAGTGTTTGTTCCAGTTGCTGGCGGAGTACTTCGCCTCTCAAATTAGGGGACGTCGTGGCGTTTTTACTCCATTTACTCCACGCCAGCAGAGGCTCGTTTAGATGATAATATTCGCCCACTAGGCCTAACATCATGGCAACCGGATATATATCTACCGGTACCATCGGAAACAAACTCGGCGATTTCTGTATTATCTCGTCAATGACGGAGCGGTGGCAGACAATATTTCCTATGAAGGGGTGGAAATGTTTTTTGTCTTTCGGAATTCTAACCAATTCAAATCTGGCGAACATTTGCTCCAGAGCATGTTGCGATGACACAGGGCGAACTTCACCGCTGTAAGGAAGAAATAACAAACTGTTTTTCGCAAGGGTAGTATAAAAGTCGTAGAAACTCTCATGATAGTAGAATGCGGTATTAAAAACGACCATTTTAGCTTCTCGGTCGTTGATCACCCGCTGGACGCGCTCCAGCATTGAGGGAACGAAAGCGTCGTCGTCCGAAAAGAAAATGATAAATTCTCCGGTTGAGTGATCAAGCGCACGCTGGTAGTTGTCGGCCATACTCAGCCGAGTCTCAGCCTCTAGGTACTTAATTCTTCCATCGCCAAAGGACGTGACCACCTCTCTGGTGTTATCGGTAGAGCCACCATTGGAAACGATAAGTTCAAAGTCCTCAAAAGTTTGGCGTAGAACGCTTTCGATCGCCAATGGTAAGAGGGACGCTCGATTGTAAGTTGGAATAAGAATGGAGAATTGCGGTGTGCTGTTATTCATATAAGACGAAGTTTTCTTAACGCCGTTTCCTAGCCAAACAGAAAATACATCTCTACGAGCTCCGCCGAATGTCCCCTATGGTGGCCTCCGTCGACCTTCATTTTATCTGCTCAAGATTCCATAGAGGATATTGCTCAGCCAATTTTTTTCTTCGGACTCAAGAAAGTTTTTCCAAATTACGAATATGTAAACGGTAATACACAGCGGCAAAAGAACCGCCACCCAAATAGAATAGTTACCAATAAACCCAACTACGAACAGAGGCGGACTCAACGCAAGTACCAGTAAGAGAAACCTCAGGCCCTTGCCTTCAAAAATGTTGAGGGATAACCCAACCGAACGTTTCGCCAACCAAAGAATCAAAACCGCGTCCACGATTCCTCTGAGGCTCCACGCGGCAGCCGCTCCGATCGCTCCCCAGCTCATGGTAAGAAGCGCAACCATAAATACATAAGGGATAAGCTCGAGCCAATATAGCTTAGCAAAAATATCCGTCCTGCCCGCCGCCATCAATGTGCTGTAAGGGATATAAGCGATCAGGTTAAAGAACAAACCGACCAGAAGAACGTAGAAGGGCAGCGTGCTTTCCCGGCCAAAATCCTCCCCGGCCCAAACTGTAAAAAAAGGTCGTGCGATAACAAACAAAAGGACAGTTAGGGGAATGAAACCCAGGATATTTATTCTCAAGCTTCGGGAAAAAAGATTGTTCAGCTGGTCGCGAGTATCATTTGTCAGTAGCTGAGCAAAGGCCGGGATCAGTGATTGAACCATGGCGCCTGAGAATAAGGCTGCCATACTCGCAAAGGTGAACGCAACCGAATAGAAGGCTAGAGTCTCCGTAGTGGTCACTCCCGTGAGTACCAGTTTTTCGACATTGACAAGTAGTGTCCCAGCAATTATCGCTAGGGCCAGTGGTCCGCCAAACCTCAATAATGGTCTGATCAATTCTTTATTGATCGAGACACCGACCAACTCCGCGAGCAGCCTGCTGGAAACCAGAAAGTGTCCGATCATCGTCAAAACGCTCGTCACCAAAACCACGGTAACGGCGCCGATGATTCCGCCCCCGAGGTACAGCACGAGTGGTATGGTCAATAGTCCGATAGTACGAATCCCCGCATTGATCAGCGTGTTCAGGTCCATCCGGAGACGCGACAATTCCGGTGTGTTGAAAACGAGCCCGAGGAAATTTGTGACCACGGTAATGGAAACGATCCGCAGTGCAATGCTTGCATCCGAGAGAAGGTGCTCGGGCACGTTGAGTAATGAGGCGATCGAAAGCGAGAAGAGAAAAAGCCCGGCTGCAAACGGAATCGAAGCAAGAGACGCTATGAGAGCTGCAGTTCTAACGACCTTTGCCTCTCCCTCACCAGACCCGCGGGCGTACGCTTCCGACCCGAACTTGGTCGAGGCTAGACTCATCCCGAGATCGGCGAAAGCGAAATATGTAGGTATCAGACAAATTAAAACGTATAGCCCGTACGATTCAGCTCCGAGCCATCTGATAACAAATGGTGTCGCGACAAGCGAAGCACCTAGGGGCGCAACCTGCCCGGCAAACGTCCAGACGCTCCCCTTGACCACCCTGGTCGTCATGCCCGCCATCGGCGAACCAGCGGGGACAGTCTCACTGATGGTGCCGTCAATTTTCACCTTGGGTCAGTTGAAGGGCTTGAAGCTA
Source organism: Pyrinomonadaceae bacterium (assembly GCA_041751735.1). Taxonomy (GTDB): domain Bacteria; phylum Acidobacteriota; class Blastocatellia; order Pyrinomonadales; family Pyrinomonadaceae; genus OLB17. The sequence continues at coordinate 76,152 of JBGSWW010000188.1, forward strand.
GCGTCCCACAAAGGCAGCGATCTCAGAGTTGGCGCCCATGAGTAGACTTCGGAGCTCAGCTATCGAAAGATTATTGTTTTTGGAGGAGTACTCTTCGTCAAGTGCAGGGCGAATGTCCTGCTCCTCTCGCAGTTCCGGGAGGACCGGAAGGATTACATAGTAACCGTTTCGTTCAACCGTTCGGAAACATTCTTCTTCAGAAACCATGATCTCGTGTATCTTTTCGCCGGGGCGTATGCCTGTGAAGTGAATCGGCAGATCTTTGTCGCCCATGATCACTTTCGCGACGTCGACAATATTTGCGGATGCTACCTGCGGTACGAAGGTTTCGCCACGTTTCCCGTCTGTAACGGCTGCAAAGACCGTATCAACTGCTTTGTTAAGGCCGAGTAAGAAACGCGTCATCTCCTTCAGCGTCACAGTCAATGCTTTATTCTGCCGAACCTGTTCAACGAACAGCGGCACGATCGAACCCCGCGAAGCAATGACGTTTCCATACCGGACGCACATGAATCTTGTGTCAGGACAATCACGATTAGCTTCGATCAGCACGCGTTCCTGCAGCGCTTTGGTCATTCCCATTACGTTAATTGGTTTGCATGCCTTATCAGTTGATATTCCGACAACTGTTTCGACCGCAAGAGTATTTTCGCGCACCGCTCTCGCAAGATTTGCAGCCCCAATAATATTTGTCTGCACTGCTTCAAGTGGAAAATACTCGCACGAAGGCACCTGTTTCAACGCCGCCGCGTGGAATACGACGTCGACATCGCCCATTGCGGCCAACAGAGCTGGATAATCGCGAACGTCTCCGATACGGAAATTGAGCAGGTCCTCAGAGTTTTCGTAAATAACATCGTCCGTTGCCGTCCTTTTTTCCAAGAACTCAAGCCGCATGTGATGCTGTTTTGTCTCGTCTCGTGAAAAGACGGTGATGCTTTCCGGACGTCCCATTCCTCCAGTCAGAAGCCTTTTGACCAGGGTCTGCCCGAGCGACCCAGTGCCGCCGGTGACCAAAATTCTTTTTCCCGCAAAACTATTCATAAGGTTCAAAACTCCGCTATCACATCAATGCTTAAGATCTATTGGTACGGTAAATACTATACCAAGGCTAACTATTAGACTATTGGTCGGACTTATCCGTGAGACTCACCATGACGGTTGACGATTCGATCGACAATCTCCAACATTAGAACTCATGAGAGTTTTGATTCTGGGAGGAACGGGGATGCTTGGCCATAAGCTTGTTCAAGCTCTCCAATCCGAATTTGACGTTTGGACAACGACCAAGTGTGATTTCGATCAACTAGAATTGTACAAAATTTTCGAAGAATCGAAAACATTAACGGGCCTCGATGCTGGGTCGGTAATTGGTTTCGACGAAGCAATTAGGAGTTTGCGGCCCCAAGTTGTGATCAATGCTATCGGGATAATCAAACAAATTCCGATCTCGAAAAACGTTATCCAAACGTTGTTGATCAATTCAATATTTCCTCATCGGCTCGCCGAGTTGTCCGAAAGCCTTAATTTCAGGCTGATTACCATCAGTACAGACTGCGTATTTGACGGGCAAAAAGGTAATTACAACGAAGACGATGCTCCCGATGCTCTCGACCTGTACGGCACGAGCAAACGATTAGGTGAGATTCGCAGCCCTAATTGCCTTACCCTCAGAACGTCGATTATTGGTCGAGAACTCAAGACCTCGCACAGCCTTCTGGAGTGGTTCATTTCAAACCAGGGAAAGGTCGTCGACGGATACTCGAACGCAATTTATAGCGGACTTCCCACAATCGTTTTGGCGGATATAATAAAGAGGCTCATTCTATACCATCCGGAGATCGAGGGCTTGTTTCACGTGTCCAGCACGCCGATCAGTAAATATCAACTACTGGAACTGGTAAAATCACAGCTGAATTTAGATATTGAGATCAGACAAAGCTCGGAATTCAAGATCGACCGCAGTCTCAATTCAGACAGATTTAGAAAGTTAACAGGTATAGTGACCCCGGATTGGGACAAGATGATCGAACAAGTTGCTCTAGATCCGACTCCGTATGAGAAATGGAGGGCTGACGGACACGCCTAAACATCGACAAGCTTAAGATTCTGCCTAATTGGCGAAACTTGATCATACAGCCCGTCCCGCGGCCTCTCCTTCAAAAAAGGATCGAACCGACGAAATGATGTGATCCTGAGTGTCGGGCTTCATCTCGGTGTGGACCGGGAGCGAGAGGACCTGGTCCGAAAGCTCCTCGGTGACGGGCAGCGTAAGGTCCGGCGAGTAGTGCCTAAAGGCTTCCTGTTTATAAAGCGGGACCGGGTAATAGATCATCGATGGCACTCCGCGGGCTTCGAGATGCTCCTTTAACCGATCGCGGCCGCCTCCAGCGACCTTTAGTGTGTACTGATGAAATACATGCGTAGAATTATTTGCCCGGGCAGGTACCGTGAGTTCGCCAAGTTGCGAGAAAGCTGAGTCGTAGGCAGCTGCGACCTCCTGCCGGGCGGCACAAAATTCGTCGAGGTGGCCGAGTTTTACGGACAGCACCGCCGCCTGGAGAGTGTCGAGCCTTGAGTTAACGCCGATCACGTCGTGATAATACTTTTTACTTTGCCCGTGATTCGCGATCATGCGGACGCGTGCGGCGAGTTCGTCATTATTGGTCGTGATAGCACCACCGTCGCCAAAACATCCGAGGTTTTTCGATGGAAAGAACGAAAGGCATCCGAGTTCTCCCATGGTCCCGCTTCTTGCCCGCCGGCCGTCCGAGAATGTGTATTCCGATCCGATAGCCTGAGCATTATCCTCGATCACAGAGATACCCTGTCTGCGTGCGATCTCGAGAATCGGCTCCATGTCGCTCGTCTGACCAAACAGATGCACCGGAACGACAGCTTTCGTCCTGGGCGTTATCGCCTTTTCGAACTGCTCGACGTTGATATTGAACGTATCGGGATTGACATCGACCATCACCGGCGTCATTCCAAGCAGAGCAATGACCTCGGCGGTTGCAACATAAGTAAACGCAGGGACGATCACTTCGTCGCCGGGCCTAACGCCGAGTGCCATCAGAGAGATCTGCAGAGCGTCGGTCCCGTTAGCGCAGCCGATGGCGTGTTTTACATTTAAATATGCGGCAAGCTGTTCCTCAAATTCACCGACTTGGGGACCGTTGATGTAGTGGGCCGTCGAAAGGCATCGCTCCAAGGCCATATCTATCGCGGGCTTTAACCTTTTGTACTGGCTGACCAGGTCAACCATCTGAATATTGTTCATATCGCTCTAATGATGGCCTTTCTCCCCTTCGGGCACATTTCCATGATAGATCTCACCGCCGGCTGAAACGAACTCCTGCGCCTTCTGGCTCATGCCTACGGCGAGCGCCTTTTCGGCCTCAATATTCTGGGCATTGGCGTAATCCCTGACGTCCTGAGTGATCTTCATCGAGCAGAAATGCGGACCGCACATCGAGCAAAAGTGTGCGAGCTTTGCACCCTCGGCTGGGAGGGTTTCGTCATGGAACTCCTTTGCCTTTTCGGGGTCGAGGCCGAGGTTGAACTGGTCCTCCCAGCGGAACTCGAACCGCGCTTTTGAAAGGGCGTTGTCGCGATACTGCGCACCCGGATGGCCCTTCGCCAGATCGGCCGCGTGGGCCGCGAGCTTGTATGTGATGACGCCTTCCTTCACATCCTGTTTGTTCGGCAGGCCGAGATGTTCTTTCGGCGTGACATAGCAGAGCATCGCCGTCCCGAACCAGCCGATCATCGCCGCGCCGATGCCGCTCGTGATGTGGTCGTAGCCCGGAGCTATGTCGGTGGTCAGCGGGCCGAGCGTATAGAACGGCGCTTCGCCGCAAACCTCGAGCTGCTTGTCCATGTTCTCTTTGATGAGGTGCATTGGTACGTGACCGGGCCCCTCGATCATCGTCTGGCAATCCATCTCCCACGCGATCTTTGTCAATTCACCAAGCGTGTCGAGCTCTGCAAACTGTGCTTCGTCATTCGCATCCGCGATCGAACCAGGCCGCAGTCCGTCGCCGAGCGAGAAACTGACATCGTAGGTCCGCATGATCTCGCAGATCTCGCGAAACCGCGTGTAGAGAAAACTCTCTTCGTGATGCGCGAGGCACCACTTCGCCATGATCGATCCGCCGCGGCTGACGATCCCCGTCGTACGCTTTGCCGTAAGCCTGATGTACGGCAGACGAACTCCGGCGTGGATCGTAAAGTAATCGACGCCTTGCTCGGCCTGCTCGATCAAAGTGTCGCGATAGATCTCCCACGTCAGATCCTCGGCCCTGCCGTTCACTTTTTCGAGCGCCTGATAGATCGGCACGGTGCCGATCGGGACCGGCGAGTTGCGCAGGATCCATTCGCGCGTCGCGTGGATGTTCTTCCCGGTCGAAAGGTCCATCACCGTGTCGGCTCCCCACAACGTCGACCAGCGCATCTTCTCGACCTCTTCCTCGATCGACGAAGCTATAGCCGAGTTACCGATGTTCGCGTTGATCTTGATGAGGAAGTTGCGGCCGATGATCATCGGTTCCGATTCGGGGTGGTTTATGTTCGCGGGGATGATCGCCCGTCCGCGTGCAACCTCGTCGCGGACGAATTCGGGCGTTACGAATTCGGGAATCGCGGCTCCGAAGGCCTCCCCTTGGTGCTGATGGTTCAGCGATGATCGATCGGCTCGTTCGGCAAGGCGGACAAGGGTGTCCGCGTTCTGCTGGCGGCCGAGATTTTCACGCACCGCCACGAACTCCATTTCTGGTGTGATGATGCCCTTTCGCGCGTAATGCATTTGCGTCACGCAGAGCCCGGTTTTGGCCCTTAGCGGAGCACGACTTAGGCCCGGAAAATCTTCCAACTCACCGTTTCGTGAGGCAGACCCGTTACTAGCCTGCGGACTACTGACGCGTGCATACCCTTCCGCTCCTTTTGTCAGGTAGCCATTGTCCTGCGGCAGCACCGCACGCCCTTCGTATTCCTCGACGTCGTTACGCGCGACGATCCATTCCCGTCGATAAGCAGGTAATCCAACCCGGACGTTGGAGGTATGTTGAGGATCGGAATATGGGCCACTGGTATCGTAAACACGCACCGGCGGGTTTGGTTCGAGCGAACCTTCCATCGTTCGCGACGGGGAAAGAGCGATCTCTCGAAACGGAACTCTTACACCATTCGACTCGACGTAAATTTTCCTGGACGCGGGAAGATGCTCTTGAATTTGCTGCCCTGCTTCCTCTTGGTTCTTGAGTTCTGTTATCTGACCAATAATTTCTGGTAACTGTTTATCTTTCATCGTTTTTCTCCCTTCGTCGGTATTATCCGCATCAGGTTTTAGGGTAATGTTCTCCAAATGAACAACTCTCAGCTATCCGATAGCTCCCCTGAAAACTGTGTCGCATATGAATTGTAAAGGTAATTAGCCCGATCTGGAAATCACTCTCAAGGAAGATTTTTCACGATTTTACGATATTTCTGTGCAACTATAGCCGGGGCGGCGCTATACTAACGCTTGGAATGTTAAAACATTTTCAACATTACCATCGATCGTTAAGAGGTTTTGCGGCTGTCGCGGGAATATTTTCTATTCTTATTTGCCAGTTGATATTCACGGCATTCATAGCGACAACGGACCTTTTAGAACGAAGTGAAGACCTCGTCCTTGATGCGAGTAGTCACATGCACCCCGTCGGACTGATTCTTTCCGACTCCGTCGCGGAATTCCCTCCTAACGTTCCTGCCGCTTTCCCTGGTGATCAAATCCTGCCTGCGGAGCCGGCACAACATTCGCCCAAATCATCGACCGTTTCTTATACGAAGAAAGGTATAAAACGCCCCCTATTGACTGCGAAAACTGTAAAACGCCGCCACGAGATAAAGCCCAAAGCCCTTTTCGCCAATACAATAATAACCATTGGAAAGCCCAGCGTGCCCGTCTACACCAAAGTGGTAAGGATAGATGAGCAAACCCCTTCATTACGGGTTCCGGCGAACAACGAAACGCGGAAAGACAAACGTTCGCTTGTTGCAAGCTTGATGCCGATCGTCAAGAAGCCATTTGGGTGGATGAGATCGATCGGGTCCAAAATCTTTTAAGTTCTTCCAGGCAGCCCTAACTACTTGAAATCGCCGCAATGTCGGCGGCTTTTTTTGCGCGCTAAAAGCTCTCGAACTTATGTCGAATTGTACGCTTTACGACATTTAGCCGCGCCCGATGTATCCTACACTCACAGAATCCTCCTAACCGGCTTCCGGGCAACCTTTATGTGCTGAATATCCGAGGCCATGCTTTTTTGAACTAGATAAGCGCACGGCTTGAACATGTTTCGTTGCCGAGATGGACAGAAACCAAGCAGAAACTGCAACAACCCCCATTTACGGCCCTAAGCCCTTCCTGGGAACTTTTGACGCGGTAGCGTTGATCGTCGGACTAGTTGTGGGCGCCGGGATATTTAGCTTTCCGTCATTGGTTGCCGCAAACACGGGAAGTGGGACAGCATTTATTTTAGTCTGGTTGATTGGAGGGCTGATCTCATTGGTCGGGGCACTTTGCTACGCTGAACTGGCCACAACCTTTCCAAGTGCAGGAGGCGACTACCATTTTCTCAAACGCGCATTCGGTCATCGACTCTCGTTCTTATTCGCTTGGGCCCGCATGAGCGTGATACAGACGGGATCGGTTGCCATTCTCGCATTTATTTTCGGTGACTATGCTTCTCAGCTTTATAGCCTCGGTGCTTTTTCGCCGATGATCTACGCGGCTCTCGTCATCGCGGCCCTAACACTGATCAATATCCTAGGCATACAATTTGGGTCTGGCGTTCAGAAACTACTGACTACGTTAGAGATAGCAGGGGTCGTCACAATAATAATTGCCGGTATCTTTTTCGCGCCGGCCAATACGGTTACGGCTTCTGAGACGGCAGCGCCAGGATCAGCCACCTATGGGTTAGCGTTGGTCTTTGTATTGCTTACATTCGGGGGGTGGAATGAAGCTGCATATCTTTCGGCGGAGATGCGACGGGGTCGGACACAGATCGCAAGGGCTTTGATAATAGGGATATCGATAATTACGGCACTTTACGTACTGATAAATTTAGCGTATCTCAACGTGCTAGGAATGACGGGTGTTGCTGCGTCGAGCGCTGTTGCTGGAGACGTAATGCGGTTAACACTTGGCGACGGGGCCGCGTGGGTGATCGGCTTAATGATAGCTATTGCGGCCCTAACCTCGGCCAACGCCACTATTTTCACTGGAGCAAGGACAAACTACGCCCTCGGGCGGGATTTCAGAACCTTCCGGGTACTGGGGCAATGGAACGAGCGAGCGGCTTCACCGGTAAATGCCTTTCTTATCCAGGGCATCATAGCATTGGCATTGGTTGGACTAAGTATATTCACACGGGAGGGAGTTAAGTCGATCATCGACTATACGGCACCGGTTTTCTGGTTTTTCTTTTTGATGGTCGGCATTTCGCTCTTTGTTCTTCGGCGGAAGGAACCGGAAGCGGAGCGGCCATTTCGCGTGCCTTTGTATCCTATCGTGCCCCTCATATTTTGCGGGACGAGCTTGTACTTGCTCTATTCGAGTCTAATGCATACGGGATCCGGTGCACTTGTTGGCATCGCTGTCCTAGTGCTTGGAGCCATTATCCTGGCGGCCTTGCCCGCCGTAGAAAATTTTGTAGAAAAGGACGATTTCGGGAGAAAAGAAGATGAAATTTCAGCAGCTTAAATATTTGATCTTGTTGACAATTATTATGTGCCTTGCGTCCGCATGTTCTCAGAACACGACGGGGGGAATAAACAATGCCGCCGCGTCGAGAGCCGAACCGGTCGATGTTCCGCCCGTTCAACAGGCATCGCCCACTGGTTCGACAAAACGTGAACTTGACGTTCCGTACGTCCCGACTCCGGAGGCTGTCGTCGACGCGATGCTGGCTATGGCGAAGGTGACGGGCAGCGACGTTCTTTACGACCTCGGTTCGGGTGACGGCAGGATACCGATAACGGCGGCCGCAAAATTTGGAACCCGAGGGGTCGGCGTCGACTTAAACCCCGTACGCGTCAAAGAAGCTAATGAGAACGCCAAGAAGGCCGGCGTAACAGACAAAGTGAAGTTCATCGAAGGCGACATATTTGAGGAAGATTTCGCCGAGGCGACTGTTGTGACCCTCTATTTACTGCCTGGCGTAAACCTCAAACTGAGGCCCAAGATCCAAAGCATGAAACCCGGTACACGCGTCGTTTCGCATAACTATGATATGGGCGATTGGGCACCGGAAAACTCTAGAAAGATCAGTGTCGATGGCACTGATCACTACGTTTATTTTTGGCGGGTGCCGGAGAAGAAATAGTCATCACTAATAAGTTCTAAAATCGGAGGTGAATTTTCGTGAAACAAGTGAATGGAATATATTTTACATTTTTGATCACTTTTTTTGCGGCCGCTTCTGCAGTCGCTCAGACCGAGGGTCGGGCCAGGACTCCGGATGTACCTTACGTCCCCACGCCGCCTGAAGTGGTTGAAGCGATGTTAAAGGCAGCAGGCGTAACGAAAAACGACATAATTTACGACCTGTTGCAGCGGAGACGGCCGAATTGTGATCGCCGCCGCGAAAAAATATGGCGCAAAAGGCCTGGGGATCGACATAAATCCGGCCCTCGTTGAAACAGCCACGCAGAATGCCGAGAAGGAAAAGGTCACCGACAAAGCCAAATTCAAGGTCGGAGACCTTTTCGAGCAGGAGCTGAGCGAGGCGACGGTCATCACACTCTATCTGTTGCCGGACATCAACCTTAAGCCTTCAGACCGAAACTATTGGCGCTAAAACCCGGGACTCGAATCGTCTCGCATGCTTTCAATATGGGTGACTGGAAGCCGTAGCAAACGATCGATGTAAACGGGCGAACCGTGTATTTTTGGCGAGTTCCGCCACGTGGAACGGCAAAAACCATCCGATTGAAGTTCCCGATCGACCGTCGACCGTGGGATAGTCCATTTGTACGCAGCCTTCGAATACCGTTGCATAACGAAGCCTGGAAGTTCGTTTGCAACGGTATTTTTCTCAAGAGCCGGATGTTCCCGCAGGTTTGTAAGGAACCAAACATCTTCGTCCGATCCCGATCAATATAATCAGCGTTTACGAACATCTTGTTTAAAACATCTGGAGGAGAAATGAAAAGAATATCGCAAATATCTTTGCTCGCCCTATGCGGACTTTTGACCGGTGCCTGCGGTTCAGAGACTACTGTGAATGTGAACGCAGATTCGAACCGTTCTTCTATGTTAAACACGGCGGCGAATTCTATGTCGAATGCCGCTAACACCGTTAGCAACACCGTAAGCAATACGGCGGCTTCGCTTACAACGGACAGTCCTCAAGACTTCATGCAGGAAGCGGCGCACGGCGGGGTCGCAGAAGTAGAGATGGGCAAACTGGCCGCGGCAAATGAACAAAATGCTGAGGTCAAAAGCTTCGGTCAAATGATGGCGGCGGACCATAGTAAAGCCAACGCTGAGCTAAAGTCACTGGCGGCCAAAAAGAACGTTACACTGCCGACAGACCCGGGACCTCACCAGTCAACAATGGAAGATCTAAAAGGACTAAAGGGAGCGGAGTTTGATCGCGCGTATGTCGACGCAATGGTCGAGGCACACGAAACAGATGTCGCCGCCTTTCAACGCCAGGCTGATAATTCCGCAGATCCTGATATAAAGGCATTTGCCGCCAAGACGCTTCCGGTTTTGAAAACACATTTAGAGCGGATCAAAGGCATTCAGGCGAAGCTGCAGGGCAGCACCGGACAGGGCAACATGACCCAAAGAAACACCAATAGGTAGATCATGAGATTAAGGAAAATATCCGAACAAGTCATAGTTATAACCGGCGCCACTAGCGGCATCGGTTTGGCAACGGCTCGTATGGCAGCCGAAAAGGGAGCGTCCCTGATGCTCGTCGCACGCAATGGCGAAGCTCTATCAGCCCTGACCGACGAGATCAGAAGCATCGGCGGGCGGGCCACATATCATGAGGCGGATGTGTCCGATGAAAAGGAACTGCGGGAAGCTCCGATAAAGACCCTCAGCGAATTTGGGCGGATAGATACCTGGGTCAACAACGCCGGTGGATCCATCTACGGCCGGATCATGGATGTGCCGACAGGTGATCTCAGGCGTTTATTTGAAACAAATGTATGGGGTGTGGTCAACGGATCACGCATCGCTGTTGCGTACCTGAGGGAGCTTGGAGGCGCTCTGATAAACGTCGGCAGCGAGGTATCGGACGCGCCAATTCCTCTGCAGGGTATGTATTCATCATCGAAACACGCGGTAAAGGGATTTACGGATGCTCTGCGGATGGAGCTTGAGGCCGACAATCTTCCGATCTCGGTGACTCTAATAAAGCCAACGGCTATCCACACTCCGTTCGCCGAAAATGCCCGAAATTATCTTCCATACGAGCCTCAGCTCCCGCAGCCCTTGTACGCGCCGGAGCTGGTTGCCGAAGCGATACTTCATTGCGCGACCCATCCAACACGCGAGTTCTTCGTAGGAGAAATGGCAAAGCTGCATTCATCCATGGCGAAGACTACCCCGCGGTTATTCGAGCTGATGAATGAAAGTATGATCGACTCGATGCAAAATTCAGGACAGCCGGCGGAGCAAGACCGGCCGGACGGGCTTTACCGTACAAACTCCAAACTGCGGACACGCGGCTCTGATGTGCGCTTTGTGTTCGAGAATAGTATTTACCTCAACGCTATGCTGCACCCTGTTATTACGGCCGGTGTGGTCGCGGCAAGCGGCTTTGCGATAGCAGCACTCATCGGCACTTTGAAGTCCTCACGCCGTAGCACGGCCGCATCGGCTCCGGCTGCATAGACGCTCGTGCAATAATAAACTCTCGATAAGCGAGAGAATTAATATGCTGAGGATAAGATCATTTCTACTCTTGTTCACGACGGTTTTGACATGTTGGGGCTGCAGCAACGCGGCCCCGACCGGAGCGGCCGAGAATGCGGAGTTCAAATCTCAAGATGGTGCTCGATTTCGGCCGGAGGTGGTGGCTTCGGGTCTCGAGGTGCCGTGGGCTTTCGCATGGCTGCCGAATCGCGACCTGATATTTACGGAACGGCCTGGGCGAGTTCGTATTATCGAATCCGGCAAGCTGCGGCCGACACCTGTGTACATCGTTCCCGACGTAGAGCCCTCGAGCGAAAGCGGATTGATGGATATTTCCGTCCATCCTGATTTTGCGTCTAACGGTTTTGTCTATATTGCATATTCCTATAACCAGGACGGGCGTCGTGTAAAAGTCGTGCGGTATAAGCTTGCAAATAGTTCATTTTCTGAACCTAAGGTCATTATCGAAGGCATTCCTGGGGCACCGAACCACGCCGGTATGCGGGCAAGATTCGGTCCAGACAAAAAGCTCTATGTCACAACCGGAGACGCGACCGACTGGAATCTGGCACAGAAGATGGATTCCCTTGCTGGAAAGACCTTACGGCTCAACGACGACGGAACGGTCCCACCTGACAATCCGTTCATTAAAACGCCCGGAGCCAGGCCGGAGATCTGGAGTTACGGACATCGAAACGCTCAGGGACTCGCGTGGCAGCCCGGATCGGGGCTGATGTTCCAAACTGAGCACGGACCGAGCAGTTTTGAGGGGAAGGGATCGGGTGGTGATGAATTTAATCTCGTGGAAGCCGGCCAAAACCTGGGTTGGCCCGAGATACATCATAACGAAAAACGTGAAGGGATGATCTCCCCGCTGCTGGAATATTCACCGGCGTGTGCGCCGGCAAGCGGAATGTTTTATAACGGCAACGAGTTTCCTGCGTTTAAAGGCAATTTCTTTTTCGGCTGTCTCCGTGGTGCAAAGATAATACGTGTGGTCCTCGACGGACGCCGTGTGGTTCGACAAGAGAATATGCTCGAGGGGACGTACGGACGCATCCGCGAAATGGCCGAAGGGCCTGATGGATACATCTATTTCTCTACGTCGAACCGTGACGGCCGCGGCCGACCGGCCCCTGACGATGACAGGATAATGAGACTTGTTCCGATTAAATAATTTATTCACAGGATAAAAACCCGTACGAGGGGAGGGCAAGTTTTTTCGCATCGGCGGTTCCTTAATCATCCGCGGTCAATAGCTTTTTCGCCTCATCAAGTTCTGCGATGTGCTCCTCGGTCATGCGCGGATAATGGAGGGCCATCGATCCAAGGGTCTGGACGATCACTTCTGACACGGCCAGGCGGGTGAACCACTTCTTGTCCGCGGGAATGATGAACCAGGGCGATCTCTCAGTAGAGGTCGCTTCGATCGCCTCAGTATAGGCTTTCATATAATCATCCCAGTACTCACGTTCCTTTACATCTCCCATTGAGAATTTCCAATTTTTCTCATTTTCGTCGATGCGGGAAAGAAACCTGGCCTTTTGCTCTCGTTTCGAGACGTTCAGAAAGAATTTGATGACGTGGATGCCGTTCTCATAAAGGTGGTCTTCCCAATCACGAATATGCTTAAAGCGTTTGTTCCAGATGTCCTTATCATTCTTGGCGTAATCAGGCAGCGGCTGGTTCTGGAGAATGGCGGGATGAACGCGTACGACGAGCACCTCCTCGTAATGAGAGCGGTTAAAGATCCCGATCATGCCGCGGCCCGGCAGGTTTTTCTGACATCGCCATAGGAAATCGTGGTCGAGTTCTTCGTGCGACGGCTGTTTGAATGAGACCACGTGACAGCCTTGCGGGTTGACGCCGCTCATCACGTGTTCGATAGCTCCGTCTTTACCAGCGGCGTCCATTGCCTGAAAAATTATCAGAAGTGAATGGACGTCCTGCGCATAAAGCATATCCTGGAGCCCCTTGAGCCGCTCAACATTCGCTTCCAGGTCTTTTACAGCGTCCTGCTTGTCTGTATAATCGCCGGTGAAATCGGTCGGGTGGTCACTAAGATCGAGCTTGGAACCCTCGGCTATTCGAAATTTGTCGATTTTCATTTGAAGCACAGGTTAACACAGATGAATTGCAGATTTTTAGTCCTGGCAATGGTAATGAGCATAGGGCTGACCGGCGCGACATCAGGTCAAACGAGGCTGATCTCGCAAACGATCTCACTTGCAGGCGGTAAGACCATCTCGCTCAACCTTCCCGCGGACCTCGAGATAATACCCGCAGCCCAGGGCCTGAAGCGGGTCCGGTTCTTCGCAAAGGCACCGGACGGGCGAATATTCGTCACGGACATGTACAACCTTACCGATAATAAGCGTGGCTCCATCTATATCCTCGACGGGTGGGATGAAAGGACAGGTAAATTTTCATCTGTTTCTCCTTATTTGACCGGCCTGCGAAATCCCAACAGTGTCCAGTTCTTCACGGACCCATCGGGCCAGAATTGGCTTTACCTTGCCGAAACGCACCAGCTAACACGACGCCGATTCACGAGCGGCGAAACAAGACCCTCCGATACAAGGCCTGAGGTATTGGCAACCTTCCCCGATTACGGACTGGCTTACAAGTACGGCGGTTGGCATCTGACCCGGACGATCGCTTTTTCGCCTGCCGGTAAGGTCTACGTATCAGTCGGCTCAAGCTGTAACTCGTGCGTCGAAAAGGAAAAGGTACGAGCCAGCATCCTCGAGATGAACCCGGACGGTACAGGCCAGCGTGAATATGCCCGTGGATTGCGAAACGCCGTCGGCATACGCTGGACCGGTAATTTTCTCTTTGCGACCAATCAAGGTTCCGACCATCTCGGAACAGCCCGGCCCGACGAGACCTTTTATGCTGTCAAGCCAGGTGCGGACTACGGGTGGCCTTTTTGTCACGCTTCAAACGGCCGAATATTCGGTGATCCGAAGATCAAGCGAAGCTCAGCATGCCGCGGCGTTGCCGCTCCTTACGCCTCCTTTCCCGCCAGGTCATCGGCTCTAGGCTTCGACTTTTTTGACGATCCCGCAACACCGGCATCGTTTCGGGATTCGTTTGTTGTGTCGCTCCATGGCTCGACAAATAAAGCCATCGGCCGCGGATATAAGATCGTCGTGATGCGGAAAGGCCAAAAGCTCCAGGACCTGGTAACCGGGTTTCTGAGATCAGGCAAAGTCGTTGGCCGGCCCTGCGATGTGCTGAAGCTCGACGCGACATCCTTTCTATTTAGTGACGACCATTCCGGCATCGTTTATCTGGTCCGGCAAAAGCGGTGAAATGCTCGACCCGCGCCGTAGTTTGCCATTCCGCCGTGATACCATATTTATTTGCCCGCTTGAAGTTTTATGAATATCGGCATTACGGTTTACCCAACATACGGCGGAAGCGGCATCGTCGGGTCCGAGCTCGGCCGCGACCTGGCTGATCGAGGGCATAACGTCCATTTCATATCGTCGTTTCTGCCGACACGTTTGACTGAGCTTAGCGAACGCATCCATTTTCACGAGGTGGAAATGATGTCGTATCCGCTGTTTGAACATCAGCCTTACGACCTGGCTCTTGCCACCAAGATGGCTACCGTTGCCCGAGCCGAGAAGCTCGACCTGCTCCATGTCCATTACGCGATCCCGCATTCGATCTCCGCCATCCTTGCCCGTGAATCGATCAAGCAAAAACGCTATGTGCCGGTCATCACGACGCTTCATGGAACGGATATCACGCTTGTCGGGGCCGACCGGTCGTACCTGCCGATCACTCGGTACGGGCTGCAGCAATCGGATGGCGTGACCGCGGTTTCTAAGTTTCTCAAGCAAGCAACGATCGAAACATTCGATTTTGACGAGATAGAGGTCATCCCGAATTTCATCTGCGAGAAGCATTACCGTCGGCTCGAGGACTCCCCGCTTCGTACCGAGCACAGTCCAAACAATGAACGGCTGTTGGTCCACGTTTCAAACTTCCGAGCCGTCAAACGGCCTGCGGATTGCGTCGAGATACTCGCAAGGGTCCGTGCTGCGGGCATCGGAGCCAAGCTCGTCATGGTCGGAGACGGGCCTGAACTTTCGGCGGTCACCTATCGTGCCGAGCAGCTAGGAATGAACGGCTCCGTCGTATTTGTCGGGAAACAGGCGAATATCTCGGATTACCTTGGTATAGCCGATGTTTTCTTACTGCCCTCCGAACTCGAGTCCTTTGGCCTTGCCGCACTCGAAGCCCAGGCTTGCGAAGTGCCCGTCATCGCCACGCGTATCGGCGGCATTCCCGAAGTAGTAAATGACGGTGAAAGCGGGTTTCTCAGCGATGTCGGCGATGTCGAAAAGATGAGCCGTGACACTTTGGTGCTTCTTCGCGACGAGGGCCTTCGCCGGACATTTGGAGAGAAAGGCCGCGAACTAGCGGTCCAGAGATACTCAACCTCAAAGATCATCCCTCAGTACATAGCCTTTTACGAAAAGATCGTGCAGAAGGCGAGTGCCGCAGCAGCATGAGTGTTTCCCGGTAATATTGGAGACATGAGTGTCCCCGCTCCGTATGCTCAAACGCTACATGCACAACCGTGAACGGCATTTTGCGATGCTCAATGATAATCGCGTCGTGCAGCCGTTTGAATGGGGCTTCGAATATATCGAAGGCAATCCCAATAACGAAGAGCCTCACCACTTGTTCGCCCGATATGCGGCTGAAACGGTGAAAAACAGCGATGCGTTTTTCTTTTCGCCAGAGATCGGAGACTTTAGTTTTGAGGCCCGGCCTCAGCCGGAAAATGAGGGCCCGCTAAGACCAGAACTCAAAACACTGAAATGGCCCAGCGGCATTGAAACACCTTCTACTGAGAACAATACCGCATACGCGACCTATTTTCGGGCCGAAGGAGCAAGATCCGCCGTGCTCGTTCTGCCACACTGGAACGCAAAGGCAGGGACTTATTTCGACCTTTGCAAGCTGTTCAATAAGCTGGGCTTCTCGGTCCTCAGGTTGACCCTTCCCTATCACGAAGAGCGGATGCCGCCAGAGCTGGAGCGGGCCGAGTATCTCGTCGCTCCGAATGTCGGGCGAACACTCCAAAGCCTTCGGCAGGCCGTGGTAGACACGCGCTCGGCCGTTAAGTGGCTTAAACAGCAGGGCTACGAGAAGGTCGGCATCGTCGGTACCAGCATAGGTTCATGCGTGGGCTTTTTTGCCTTCACGCACGATATGGATATCGACGCCGCCGTCTTTAACCATGTGTCCGGGTATCCGGCCGATGTAGTCTGGCGAGGACTCTCAACCTATCACGTGAGAGAAAGTTTCGGCGACAACCTCACCCTCGATGAACTTCGCGAATACTGGCTGCCGATCTCGCCCATGTCTTATCTCGGGCGACTTGCCAAGCTTCCGCCGCGGCCGCAGCGTTATATCTACACGCTTTACGACCTCAGCTTTCCCGTCGATCTCTCTCGCGACGTTATCCGTGAGCTAAAACGGCTCAGGATAAAACACAGCCGGGCGGCTATCCCCTGCGGCCATTACACGCTCGGCGAAAAACCGTGGGTGTACATGGACGCCTTTAAGATCGTCACTTATTTAAGAAAGCATCTCCGATGAGTTTTGAACGGCACCCCGTGTTTTTGTCCCACGGCGGGACGCCTCAAATACCCCTAACCTTCCTATTCCGGATAGGTTACGGGAAGCTGTCCCGCGTCCCGCGTATTTTTTATTTTGCGAATCTCGCAAACAATTTGGAGCTGAAAACACATAGTTTTTCAAATATCTCCGCACAAGACCGTGCGTGACTGACCAATTCTACTAAGATTCAAGTAATAAGTGCAACAAAACGGTTATTGAAGACCTCGTCTGGTGTTCGAAAGGCGAGCACCTTGCGGGGTCTGTGGTTGAGGCGATCCGCG
>JBGSWW010000189.1:0-103813 GCA_041751735.1 Pyrinomonadaceae bacterium
GTCCGCGGCGGTGCGACGCTCGTATTTCCGTTTCTTGAAAAGGTCGAATATCTCGACCTGAATGTGATCACGGTACCGCTCGCCACGCAGAGGGCTTACACCGTACAAGGCGTGCCCGTTTCGGTGAAGGCAGTGGCGAACGTCAAGATCAAAGGCGACGATACGAGCCTGCGAGCGGCATCAGAAAGGTTTTTGGGTATGCCCCAACAGGTCTTTCACCAACTTGTTTTCCAGACACTTGAAGGCCATCTTCGCGCGATCCTCGGCACGCTGACGGTTGAAGAGATCAACAACGACCGCCAGAGCTTCGCCCAGAAACTATTGACCGAAGCCGCCGGCGATCTCGAAAAAATGGGCATCGGTCTCGATGCCTTGACCATTCAAGAGATCTCCGACGAAGAAGGCTATCTCGACGCTCTTGGCAAACGCCGCACGGCCGAGGTCAAACGCGACGCCGAGATAGGCCAGGCCGAGGCAAATCGCGATTCGAAAATAAAAGCCTCCCTCGCCCTCCAGGAAGGCGAAAAGGTTCGGCTCGAAACCGAGGCGCTGATCGCCCAATCGACCCGCGAAACCGAGATCCAAAAAGCTCAGGTGCAGGCCGAGATCGAATCTGAACGTGCAAAATCGCTGCAGGCCGGCCCGCTGGCCGACGCCAAGGCTCAGCAGCAGGTCACTGTCGAAGAGGTCCGCGTTGAAAAGGTCCGCACCCAGGAGCAGATCGCTGTTCAGGAACAGGAGGTCCTTAGAAAAGAAAAAGAACTTGAAGCAACCGTCGTTAAGCAGGCTGAAGCCGATCGCAAGGCAGCTGTTCTGCGTGCCCAGGGCTTGCAGGAGGCACAGATCCTGGAAGCCGAAGGACGCAAACAGGCCCTTATTGCAACGGCCGAGGCAGAATCGCAGAAACTGCAGCGAGAGGGACAAGGGCGAGCTTCTGCGGTCGAGTCGGAAGGAAAAGCGGAGGCAGAGCGGATTCGGGCCGTCGGTCTCGCTGAGGCCGAAAAACTGCAGGCGACCGGCCTCGCCCAAGCCAAATCCATTGAGGCACAGGGCCTTGCGGAAGCAGCCGCCATCAAGGAAAAGGCAGCGGCGTGGCGTGAATTTAATGATGCTGCCCGTCTCCAGACCATCCTCGAACGTTTGCCGGCAATTATCGAATCCTCGGCTCCTGTTTTTGCAGCGGTCTCGGAACCCCTTGGCAAGATCGACAAGATCGTGATGATCGACCAGGGCGGAAATGGAAACGGTGACGGACATCAGAGCGGGATCAACCGTTTCGCACAGACTGGCCCGACCGTGATCTTCTCGCTGCTGCAGCAGCTTCAGGCACTCGGGCTGAATTTGCCCGACATAATGGCCCAGCTTGGACTCGACAAAGATTCGCCCGTGCCTCCGGCAAAGCCGGTCACACCGGTCGCAAAGGCCGAGCCGCCCAAGTCAGAACCCAGTAGCTGAGCCAGGATGCTTGGTCTCTGATGTGCTATTCTCTCTCTTTTGCTAATGAGAGAAGAGATACAGGAAGCACGATTTGATAATGGCCTGGTTGTATTGACCGATCGGATGCCCGGCGTTCGTTCGGCCACTCTTGGATTCTTTTTCCGCGTTGGGTCGCGGCACGAGCCACCCCATCTAAACGGCATTTCCCATTTCATTGAACACACGGTTTTTAAGGGCACAAACAGACGTTCAGCTCTTGAGATCGCGATCGAGCAGGACCGGTTGGGCGGAAACCTCGATGCATTTACGACACACGAAGAAACCGGTTTCGCGGTCAAAGTAATCGATGACCAGCTTCCCAAAGCGTTCGATCTGATCGCCGACATGTTAGCGAATCCTCGTTTCGCTGCGGACGATCTCAAAAGTGAGCAACAAGTGATCATCGAAGAAATGAAGATGATTGAAGATTCGCCTGAGGAATACCTCGGCGACATCTTTAGCACTGAATTCTTTCCGAGGCATCCGCTTGGAATGTCGATCGCGGGTACTAAAGAAACCGTTCGCTCGTTTAACGCTGAGGTCACGTCTGGATATCACCGCAGTGTATTTAATTCGCGAAATCTGATCATTTCTGCGGCCGGGAATATCGAGCATGAACAGGTGATCGGCCTGGCCAGGAATATGTTCGGCGGCTCCGTTTCGCAGGCAAGCAATGGAACCGGCGAGCTTTCCCCGACACTTCCGGATCTCGCATCGCCATTTGTAGTAAAACAAAAGCGCGGGCTTGAACAAGCCCACCTGATCATTGCCACGCCGTTGGTTTCCGCGACGGATGAGCGACGATATGCATCGGACCTGCTCGCCAACATCATCGGCGGCGGCACTTCAAGCCGCCTGTGGCAGAAGATCCGCGAGAAACGCGGGCTCGCCTACAGTGTCGGCTCGTCAGCCATTAGTTACCAGGATTGCGGCTTGTTTTCGATATTTGCGGCGTGTTCACCATCGCATGTACGCGAGATCGTCAAACTCGCCCTGGATGAAATGCAAGATGTAGTTCAAAACGGAGTAAGGTCCGAGGAACTCGAACTCGCCCGGCAGCAGTCTGTCGCCTCTATACTGCTCAGCCTGGAAGACTCGGCGGCACGCGCCGCGACGCTTGCCCAGTCAGAAATGGTCCACGGCCGGCAGATCTCGGTCGAGGAGACTCTCGAAAAAATAAATGCGGTCACGATCAATGACATTGCAGCTGTCGCCCGAGAGTATTTCACGACCTCAAATATAGCTTTTGCTGCCTTAGGCGATCTCAATAAACTCCGGCTCAACCGTAACGACTTTGTAATCTAATACCCAACTCGAGAACGGGAAGGCCCCCGGTTTATGAGGTTTGATATTCAATCGGATCTTTTTCTCCGGCGCCGGCGAACCCCCTCAGTCGTAAAGCACACGAATCACAAGTGCCGCAGGCGAGGTCTTCACTCCTATAACAAGACCATGTCAGGTGAAGCGGTGCTTTGAGCTCCATACCCATTTTGACGATCTCTGCTTTAGACAAATGGATGATCGGCGTTCGGATCTCGATGCGGGTTTCAGGTTTCGTTCCAGCGTCGATCACTGATTGAAATGCCGCATAAAATTCCGGTCGGCAATCCGGATAACCGCTCGAATCTTCCGACACCGCCCCGATATAAATAGCGTTCGATCCGATCACCTCCGCCCAACTCACGGCGATCGAAAGCATGTTCGCATTACGAAATGGAACATAGCTCGTCGGGATCTCTTGGGATCCCAGATCCGCGTCCGACACGCTCATCTGTACATCTGTTAACGAAGAACCACCAATCTTTGCGAGATGCTCGATAGATGTGTCGAATCGCTTTTCAACTTTGTAATGATCGGCAACCTCATTGAATGCCCGTCGCTCTCGCGTTTCGGTTCGCTGCCCATACGAAACGTGAAGAAACGCGAGACTATCACTTTCACCAGCCGCAATCGCCGCCGTCACGCACGAGTCCATCCCTCCCGAAGCCAAAACGATTGCCAAGCTAGTCATTGTCAAATTCACCGTTGTCGAGCTTGCTTAAAAACTCACCGAAGGTGGCGGCCCGGGGATCAGTATCACCGGTTTCATGGGACCACAAAACCACCGGCACCTCTCCGTCCTCTGCGACCCGACCATAATCAAGAGCAGTAGTCTCCGTTAGAGTATGTGCCTATCGGCAAGTATGTGCTGGAATCGAATCCCCATTCCGCGACATTCTTCAACCAGTCCTGCCAATTGCCTTGATAATTCCGAACGATTGAATCCCACGTTTTGCGCGGATCACGCGCATCAAAGACGGGAAAAAGATCGACCACATCTATGCCTTTACCGTTGTTTTGCAGAAGCCACGCCCGATACGACGGCGGAAACCGTCGCTTCAATTCTTGCTCCGCGGCAATAATCGATTCCTCCGTTGTTCCGAAGACTCTTTCCGTTCTTCCACTCATCTGCTAAACGCCTCGCGCCTCGGCACCCCAGATATATTTGTGCATTTGCAAATTCAGCCGAACTTTTAAGCCGCTTGTAGCGACTGACTCGGCGATCTCGGCCATGTTTTCGAGGCCGTAGACGGGTGAGATCAGCACGGCCCTTGTGCGGGCGATCAGATTGTGATCGGCGATGATCTTTTTCGCGAATTCCCAGTCGGCTATGTTTGCGACGACAAACTTCACTTCGTCTCTGTCCTGACGAAGCCGCTCCATATTGGGCCAGTGATTGCGCTCCGCCTCACCCGACGCGGGGCATTTTATATCGAGAATGATCTTCGCCCGGGGATCGACATTCTCGGTCGAAATAAATCCGCCGGTCTCTATCAACACCTCATACCCGCGTTCGCAGAGCTCTGAAATAAACGGGAACACGTTCTTCTGAGCCAGCGGTTCGCCACCAGTGACCTCAACGAGTGGACAGCCAAATTGCTCTAATTTCGCGAAGATCTCGTCAAACGAAATCCGCTCACCGCCCGTGAACGTATACTCGCTGTCGCACCAGACGCACCGCATGGGGCATCCCGTTAATCTCACAAAAGAACACGGCCGTCCGGCATGGGATGACTCACCCTGTATAGAGAGAAAGATCTCGGTGATACGAAGCGTCTTATCCACAAAAAGAATTTAGCCACGAATAGCACGGATTACACAAATGTATGAAAGGTCAGCACACGATCGGTGGTAAATAGGTCGACCCAGCGACGCTAGATCCGAGCATTTCGTTTCATTCGTGCCATTCGTGGTTAAAAATATTGAGTTAATTACGCTAGACTATCATTACCATGCGTGAACAACTCAAACGTTTTATCGATCAAATGGACGAGAATTCCGTTGCGATCATACCTGCCGCTCATGAAGCGAGGCGGAGCTACGACACCGAATTCAAATTCCGCCAGGACTCGGATTTTTGGTACCTCACGGGCTTTCCGGAACCGGATGCGATCGCCGTTATCACGGCCGGTGCTAAGAAGCCGTATTCGCTTTACGTGCGGCCACGTGATCCGGAGATGGAAACTTGGTTCGGCCGCCGCCAGGGCGTTGACGGGGCGGTCAAGAATTACGGAGCGGACCGTTCTTTTCCCGTCGAAAGATTTCCGGCCGACATCGGCAAACTTCTGGACGGCCGCGAAAAGTTGTATTACCGCTTCGGCGTGGATGAGAAGCTCGACCTTCAGATCCTTCAGTATCTCACCGAACAGCGTGTACGACGCCTGAAGACCGCATATCCCCCGCACACCATTATTGATCCTACAATGATCACCGGCGAGATGCGGCTCCACAAGACGGAAGAAGAAGTAACCCTGATGCAAAAAGCCGCTGACATCGCGGTGGATGCACATATCCTCGCGATGAAAAAAGTGCGGCCGGGAATGAACGAATACCAGGTCGAGTCGCTTATGGAATCGTATATGCGCGACCAGGGTGCCGGCGGTGTTGCTTATAATTCCATCATCGGCGGGGGCGATAACGCGACGATTTTGCACTATGTCGAGAATAATATGCCGCTAAACGACGGCGATCTGATCCTCATTGATGCTGGAGCCGAATACCAGGGTTATGCGTCGGACATCACGCGGACGTTTCCGGTGAATAGCAGATATTCGGCGCCGCAGCGTGAGGTCTACGATGTCGTCCTCGATGTTCAGCTGCAGTGCATCGAATACACAAAAACGGGAAATACCGTGAAGGGCCGACAGGAATTTTCGATCGAATTGCTGACGGAAGGTATGAAAAAGCTCGGGCTTCTCAAAGGCAAGACGAAGGACCTTATCAAGAAAAAGGCCTATATGAAGTACTACATGCATGGAGTCGGCCATTACCTCGGCCTTGACGTTCACGACGCCGGACGTTACTTCACCGATCAGACCGCCAAAGACTCACGGCCCTTTGCACCCGGGATGGTCCTGACCGTTGAACCCGGATTGTATATTCCACCCGATGATAAGTCGGCACCGGCGAAATACCGCGGGATCGGCATTCGTATCGAGGACGACGTTCTTGTGACTGAAGGGGGCAATCTTAATCTCACCGCACGTGTACCGAAGGTCGCTGACGAGATCGAGGCTCTCATGAACAGTTCACTTGCCGCCAGCCCGAGAGCGGCCCGGCGCAAGGCCGCCTAGACCAATAATGAATTTTGATACGATCGCAAAGGACCTGCCGGCACTTCTCTGTGCGCTCCTTGTAGCGATCTTGTTTATACAATCCGGGCTCGATAAGGCGTTTGATTGGGGTGGAAACCTTGGATTTCTAAAGGACCATTTCTCAAAGACATTCCTGGCAAGCACGGTGCCGATGATGCTCGGGACGATAACCGTTCTCGAGATCATTACCGGAGTTCTTGCCGCTTCCGGAATTGTGTATTACTTTGCTGCGGGCTCACTCGTCCTTATCTTTTATTCCGCTGTACTCGGCGCCGCGGCGATCACCGCTTTGTTTTTTGGCCAACGCGTAGCGAAAGACTATGCGGGTGCTGCGGTATTGATTCCCTATTTCATCCTTCTCCTCCTATTAATGATCCTAACGAACTCAAATTCCTATCGCTGATCGATGCAGGAAATTTGACCAGCCGTGCCGGCCTTTGAAACTTTTTCTTTGAGATGATGTATTACTAACGTATAATAGGGCTCGGCCATTAATGGATCTTCGATAGCCATACATCTCAATTTTCCACCCAAACATAACCGGCAATCGTTTATCTTCTGAAATAAATATCGATCAAAGTGTACTAATACTATGACTAGAGACGGACTCGCGAAGAAAAAGAGACCTAGGTCCTTAAGACAGGCCTTTTTTGTGCTCGGGGCACTACTGACGGCTGCAATGGCTGTCCTTCCCATAATGTTGACCGTGCAGGCCGAAGAACGATCCTCTACAGTCCCGGCATCGGCGATTCTCGCGCCATGTACACCCACGTCGTTCACTAACTCAACTGCAATTGCCATGAGTACGGGGGCCTCGGGGAATGCAAATCCTTACCCATCAACCATCAACGTATCGAATCTGCTCGGTAATGTAGTTACCTCTGCGGGCGGCGTTGAGGTTACCCTCAACGGATTCTCGCATACGTGGCCGGACGATGTCGGGATGGTATTAGTGGGACCTACAGGAGCAGGTTTTCTCTTGCAGGACGGTGCCGGGGATGATCCGGATATGGTCAACGTCACTTATAAACTGAGTGATCTTGGCCAGACCGCGTTACCCGATACGCAGGCGTGGGGCCCGGGAACCTATCGCCCGACTACTTATTTTGAGCCGAGTAATTTTCCGGCCCCGGGACCAGGTTCCAACTATCAGGTTCCTTCTATTGCCGGTACCGCGACTTTTGCTTCAGTATTCGGAGGAACTGCCCCGAACGGAAATTGGTCGCTTTTTGTCATCGATTTCATATCCGGTGAGGGTGGTCAGTTTGCGGGTGGTTGGACGATCACGATCACTTCTGACGGCTGTACGGCCGGCTCGCCGAGCCCTTCGCCTTCGATTTCCCCTAGCGTAAGTCCAAGCGTGAGTCCGAGCGCGAGCCCAAGTGCAAGCCCCCCGACGGGAGGGACGGTCACGTTTACAGGTACAAATTTAGGTGCGATCCCGGATGGCGAGGGTGCATGTTCGGGACCCGGACGACAGGTCCAGTTTGCGGTTAGTGGTGTGACTGGTCCGATATCGGACATTCGCGTGAGCTTTACCGGGACCCACACCTATGTTGGCGATCTGGACGTGCTTCTCATCGCCCCGAACAATGCTGCTAGCCAGGATATATTTACATTTACGGGAAATGACGTAAATGCCGATTTTGGCGACGGTTCTGACCTGAACGGCACGTATAATTTCTTCGATACGGCACCCGGCAGTTGGTGGACTGCCGCAGCCGCGGCAAATGAGACCAGCCCCGTCCCGCCCGGTGATTACAGGGCCTCTAACGTAAACGGTGCTAATGTAGCACTGGACCCGGTCTTTGCGAATCTGGGGAATCCGAATGGGACTTGGATATTGAAATTCAACGACTGCACGAACGAGGATACAGGAACGATCACGGCAGCGACGCTAAGGCTTACGGGAGCAGCGGCTACGGCGACCCCAACACCGACTCCGACGCTGACGCCCACTCCGACGCCGACACCAACGCCGACACCGACTCCAACTCCGTCGCCGTCTCCATCACCGGTGCCTTCCGCTCTGGATATACACGGAAAGGTCACTACGCCTGATGGCTACGGTATTAGAAGCGCACTCGTTACGATCACGGGGCCTGGAAATTTCCGACGGACGTTTTTCACCAGCAACTTCGGATACTATCGCTTTGAGGGCGTTCCAACCGGCATAACCTACACCATCACGGTCAACGGAAAACGCTATACGTTCACGCCGAGAACCGTGCCGCTTACTACTCCCGGGGCGGGCCAGCAGGATTTCATCGGCCAGCCCGTTTCAGGCGGAAGCCCTTAGCGAACATGGCAGCCGGCTCGGCTGCCATGTTTTGAAAATGACCAAATTTGAGGCCGTCAAAGCGCGGCCTCTATTCATGCCGACGCTGACGATGCGGCGCGGATCTTTTCTTCGATCGCTCTGGCGAATTCGTTGGTCTTTGCCGTACCGCCCAAGTCTCTTGTTATCGAGATTCCTTCGGCAAACACAGCGAGCAATGCTGCTTCTAGCCGGTCCCCTGCGTCGCGTTCCCCGAGATAACGGAGCATCTGTATCGCCGATAGTATCAACGCCGTTGGATTAGCCACGCCCTGCCCAGCGATGTCCGGTGCCGACCCATGAACAGCCTCAAAGACTGCGCCCTGTTCGCCGATATTGGCTCCCGGAGCAAGGCCGAGCCCGCCTATCAATCCGGCACAGAGATCGGACAGTATATCCCCGAACAGGTTCTCCATTACCATCACGTCGAACTGCTCGGGCCGCATTACAAGCTGCATACAGCAATTGTCGATGATCTTGTCGTCGGCCTCGATCTCGGGGTACTCTTTTGCCACAGCATAAAAACACTCGAGAAAGAGCCCGTCCGACAGCTTCATGATGTTGGCTTTGTGAACGGCGGTAACCTTCTTCCGGCCGTTGTCCCGTGCGTATTGAAATGCGTACCGCACGATGCGGTCCGATGCCTTCTTTGTAATGACCCTCAGGCTCTCGACAACACCCGGAACGACAATATGCTCGATCCCTGAATAAAGGCCCTCGGTATTCTCACGAACGATCACCAGGTCGAGTTCAGGGTAGCGGCTTTTCACATTTGGTAGAGCCTTGACGGGCCGAACATTGGCATAAAGGTCAAGCGCCTTTCTAAGACCAACGTTGACCGACGTAAATCCCTTCCCGACGGGCGTAGTTATCGGCCCTTTCAGAGCCACCCTGTTTCGCCGTATCGTCTCGATCGACGATTCCGGAAGTGTATCGCCAAACTTCTCGAGAGCCTGCGCACCCAGTATCTGGGTCTCCCATTCGATATCGACCCCCGTCGCCTCAATAACCCGAACTGTCGCCGCCACGATCTCCGGCCCAATGCCATCACCTGGGATCAATGTGATTTTGTGTTTCATAACCCGTTTCCTTGCCACGCGGTCTAAGGTGGAACCTTCATTGTAATAAAAGCCAGTAGATTAACAGAAATGCGATGTTAAAACGTTATCGTATGGAAGCTTCGACAAAGCGAGCCCGAGCCAGGATGCATATCTCGTCGGACCGCAGGCCCCCTCGCCTGCAAGTGTCCGAAGGACGCTGACCACCCGCAAGCATCAACACCTAGTTTTGTCATCCTGAGGAACCGGCTTAGCGGGCAGGGGTCGCTGCTATCCGGCAGTTGCCCAAGCCCGCTCCCGCTCAGGTACCCCGGCCGCCAGTTTCCATTTTTTACATTAGTTTCACCGTTTGCGATTATAGAAATTTGATCGGTTCGGTAATCGAGATGCCTATCGAAGTGATAATTATCGGCGGTGGTGTGATCGGACTTTCGACCGCGCGCGCATTGCACAAGCGAGGCGCGGGGCGGATCCAACTAATCGAAAAGGCTTCCTGTGGGGGTAAAGCTTCGTGGGCCGCGGCAGGGATGCTCGGGCCTCAGGCCGAGGCGGATGAGACCGGCCCATTTTTTGAGCTATGTAGTGAATCACGAGACCTTTATCCGCAGTTGGCGAGCGAACTAATAGCAGAAACTGGCATCGATATCGAACTGGATCGTGCCGGAACGATGCATCTTGCATTTTCGGAAGACGACGCGCGGGCGTTGAACTCCCGATTTAGCTGGCAAAAGGCCGCGGGCCTCAAGGTCGAGCGGCTCGAAGCCAGCGAGGTCAGACGGGCCGAGCCTTTCGTTTCCCCCGACGTGATGGCAGCCCTCTATTTTCCAGGCGATTGGCAGGTTGATAATCGAAAGCTCTGCTCGGCATTGCGCCGGTACTGTGAAATAAACGGCATTGAGATCATTGAGAATAAATCTGTGACGGGCATTGTCGCCGATAACTATACGGTTTCCGGCGTTCTGAGCGGTCCGGAAACTTTCCGGGCTGACCGGGTGGTCATCGCCGCCGGTGCCTGGACGTCGCAGATCGTTGCCGATCTCCGCGTCGAGGTCGAGCCGGTTCGCGGCCAGATGATATCGTTTCGAACCGCCAACCAGTTTTTCGAACACGTCATCTATTCGCGTAACGGGTATATAGTCCCAAGGCGCGACGGCACGGTCCTTGCCGGGTCGACCACTGAGAAGGTCGGGTTTAACCATGAAACGACAGACGCAGCGGCTGCTTCCCTTTTCACGATGGCGCGTGAGATCTCACCTTCCCTTTCGGACCTCGGCTTTGACGCTCATTGGTCCGGACTGCGGCCGCGTGCCAAAGACGGGTTTCCAGTGATGGGCAGCATCGAAGGAATCGATGGACTTTTCATCGCGACCGCACATTATCGCAACGGGATACTTCTGGCGCCCATTACCGCAGCCATAATTGCTGATAACATGATCAGCGGGCGGCATTCGCCATATCTAAGTATCTTTGGGCCTGATCGGTTTAGAATGAGAGCCGGCCGAATTGGAAATTGATCGAATATGCGTTATTTCCTGACCTTGATGATCTTCTTTAGCGTGAGTTCCGCAAGCTCCCAATCGGGCCGCAGCCCCGCGCCGGATCTGTTGGCGCCATCCGGTGCGGTCGAGGTGGAAAAAAGTGTTAAGGAACTCTTCACCGAGGCCAACGGTTTCGTCCGGGCAAAAGTTGATGAATTCGAGGCAAAAAAAGTCAGGTTTAGCGAAAAGCTTTTATCGAATACCAAGCTCGAACAGCGCCAGCTGGCTGCGAAATACGCCGCAATGGCCGCGGCGCGTAAAGACCTAGCGGGCGAAGACCATTACTATCTGGGCATGCTCCATTGGATAGCCGAAAATATGGATGGCACTGTCGAAAGCCTGCAAAAATATATCGCGACGCCCGACGCAGCCAACGAAAAGCGTCAAACAGCCCGTTCGATCTCGGTCGTTGTACTGGCAAAGCAAAATAAGCCCGAAGCTGCCGAATCGCTGCTGTCGGACTACCGAAAGGCTGAACCGACAAAGCTGACGGAGATCGCCCGAATGGGCGCCGAACTCGCCAAAGCATATCAGGCGAGGAAGGAATTCGGTCGCATGGCCCCGCACGCTCAGACGGCATACGATGCCTCGAAGGGACTTTTGAAGGAGGCCTCATCGCGGGCTCGCGGACTTGACGAAATACTCGATGCCGGGATGCTGGTCTACGAAGCGTTTCGTGACTCTGCCGAGCAAAAGCGAGCTGACGCTGCCCTTGACGATATGCGTGCGACCGCGGCATTGGTCCAGTCGCCCAGCTTTTACTATTATGCCGTTGATCAGAAGATCAAATACATGATCGAAACGGGCCGAAAGACCGAGGCCCTCGGCTTTTACGAGGCGTCGAAGATCGCGGCCGTTAAAGAACTTTCGGTCAAAACGGCACAGAACGACGTTCTCGCCCGTCTCAAAAAACGCGAGCGGCATTATCAGCTGCTTGGCGAAGCGCCTCCGGAAATGCCCGACATCGATCAGTGGTTTCCGGGCACACCCAAAACTCTTGCGGAGCTCAAAGGGAAGGTCGTGCTGCTGGACTTCTGGGCCACGTGGTGCGGGCCATGTTTCGATGCATTCCCGCATTTGATCGAGTGGAATGAGCAGTTTTCACGCGAGGGGCTCGTGATACTCGGCGTGACGCGTTATTACGGCCCCAACGGCGGGATGCCCGTCGAAATGCCTGAAGAGATCGAAGAGCTTAAGCGTTTTCGGCAGAAACAGAAACTGCCGTATGATTTCGTCGTGGGAAAGGGCCAGGGCATTCAGTTGCTATATGGCGGAACGACACTTCCGACAGCAGTTTTGATCGACAGGAAAGGAGTGATACGGTACATTGAATCCGGGACGAGTCCGTCTCGATTGAACCAAATGCGGGAAATGCTCTTTAAGCTAATGTCGGAAAAATAAATGCCCAGGAACGGCCAGATCGGATCCGCCAAAAAAAAGGAAAAGACGCAGGGGCTGTACGACCGCATAGCAGACGTCCAGAATCTGGCTATGAAGATCAACGGTTATCGATCGTCGGTGGCCAAATATCTTAAATCACTTGACCTCGATATCGGCCCCGACTCGCTCGTTCTTGACGCCGGCAGCGGCACCGGGATCGTCACCCTCGCCTTTCAGGACGCAGGCTATGTACCGCGCCGCGCGATCGCACTCGATCTTTCGTTCAACTCACTTAAGGTTTCGCGCTCTGAGCTGACCAAACGAAAACGTTTTTCAAACCGGACAGACGCCGTCCAGGGAAATATCCTCGATCTGCCGTTTCCCGATGACTCTTTCGACCTTGTAATGATGTGCGGCGTGCTTGAATACACGCCGCTGGATGAGGGCCTGAAGGAAACGGCGAGGGTACTTAAGAAAGGGGCGATCCTCGTTTTGCTCCCTGTAAAGCAGTCTGTGGTCGGGTCCGTGCTCGAACTACTCTATAATTTCAAGATCCATCCGGTCGACAGCGTCCGTCTGGCTGCATCGGAGTATTTTCGGATCGTTGATAAACACGAATTCCCGATAATCGAACCAATAGCCTGGTCAAAAACGATATTTCTTTTGGAAAAGAAATGAGCCGGCTGCCGCTGATAATTGGCCACCGCGGAGCCAGCACCCACGCTCCCGAAAATACCCTCACGGCGCTAAAAATGGCGATCGACGCTGGGGCGGACGGCGTCGAATTTGACGTCCGGCTTGCCTCGGACGGCATTCCGGTTGTGATCCATGACGCTGACCTGAGGCGAGTGGCAGGACGGAATGTTGCGGTCGCTCAGCTATCGTACGCCGACCTGGCTTCAATTGACGTCGGTTCGTGGTTCAATTCCGCATTTCCCGCGAAAGCATCCGCCGCATATTCGGACGAAACAATACCGTCGCTTGAACAGGTCTTAAATCTAATGGCCGATACATCGGGGCCGGTTTATATAGAGCTTAAGACCGATGGCCGGGATACCGAGACGCTCGTTCGGGCTTGCGTTAAGCTGATCCGCACTTCGCCGCTGTTACCGCGGATAATTGTCAAGAGCTTTCATTTGGCAGCGATTCAGGAAGTCAGAAAGGAGCTTCCCGGCGTAGAGATCGCCGCACTTTTCGAGCCGGGTGTAAAAACGGTATTTCGACGAAGAGCAAATTTAGTGAACATTGCAGCCGCATACGGTGCCAGGCATATTTCGCTGCATTGGTCGCTCGTCAACCGTGGCCTGATGGAAGCGGCCAACAAGGTTCGGATGCCAGTTACAGTTTGGACCGTCGACCACCCCAGGTGGGTGGCAAAAGCTTGCGCCATGGGAATCAAAGCCTTAATAACCAACGATCCGGGAAAGCTCTTGCGGTTCGCGATGGTTATCCATTAAACCGCGATTGACGATCAGTAAAAAGAGACGGCCCGTAAGGCCGCCTCCCAGATCAACCGTACATCGGTCTCATTCAATACCGACAAAGTCGACATCTGCCAGCGAATCGTGAACTGTTACGACTATCGGCGAAAAGCGGAAACGCCTGGACGAAACGCTTATTATGTACGTTTCACCTGTTTCGATCTCGTCAAATCGGTAGTACCCGAGGGAACTCGTGATGACGGACCTTGTCGCCCCGTTAGTATCTACCATGGTCACCCTGGCTCCGCGAAGTCCGCCGCCATCTTGAGTGACGACCCGGCCCGAAACTGCAGCATCCGAAGAGGTAGCAGCCAGCAGTTCGATCCCCCAGCCGCCGGCTATCGTTGCTACGACAGCCGCACCAGGCGCCTCGTCATCCCGTACATATAGGCTCCACAAGCCATTTCCGTTTTGACCGCTAAACGCGCCATACATCGTCTCGCTGGCGGACCGTTCTACGTCGCAACCAGGCTCGATGTATGGTGCGGCGGGCGCGGGCGCCGGAAAACTCTCGTTAGTATCGCAGCTGGTGGGCAGGAAGGTACCCGAAGTTAGTGGAGCAGAATTCGGGAGAACAGTCGTTCCTCCGTCAATAAAGGTCAGGGTCACCGGTGATGGCGGGTTAATACCGGTGGGAGCACCGACGTGAGACATCAAGATATACTTCGCTCCGTTTGGACCGACCAGCAGAACGTCGACGTGGTCGCCAGGCGTAGGAGTGAAATCGTAAAGGGTCACCCTGATGCGAAATACAGTCGTAGTAGCACCGGTTACGTTGATAGTGGACGGATACGGACTGCCCGCGGCCCCCGCGGTAACCGTGATAGGAGTGTCATTCCGAAATTGAGATGCCACATCGCGTATAGAGAGAACGGCAGTACTCTGAGCACCTAGAGCAGTCCCCGCCGGATCTGTAAGCTCAAGATTTACAGTTTCGCTCGATTCGGCGGCCGCATCAGCGCAGAGGGTGACATTCACGGTCTTGCTTGTCTCGCCAGCTGTAAATGTTACAGTTTGCGAAGTTGTCACATAATCCGCCCCCGAACCACAAGCTCCGCCACCCGTGGCGGTTCCACCCGAGACTGTGGAAAATGTCACAGTACTTGTGCCGGACGCGTCGCCCGTACGGGTGACTGTTATTGCTGCCGAGTTGGATTCGCTCCCAGCAAAAGTCGAGGAACTGAACTGCACGGCAGTCGGGCCGCATGTCGGGATGATCTGTCCCCGAATTTCGCCATCCGGCAGATTGCTAGTATGAATATTGAAATAGAAGAGGCCCTGCTTGAAATGCGCCACTTGAGTGGGCGTGATCGCAAAGGACTGAGTCGGAATTGAGCCCGAGGTCGCCGACGGCACCCCGGTAAGCCCAAACACAACGCCTGCATTGGCTCCGGCCGGTGCCGGTCCGTGAATGTGGGCCGCCGTTGCGTTGCTGCCTAAGCCCGTAAAACTGAGGTCAACAAACAGAGTGGTTTCATCGCTAGAAAGCGATACTGTCCCGACACCCGAGCCGATCGAAGCGGTGGGCGGGACCTCCTGAGCACCCGACAGTTGTGTAACCGTCAGACAATCGGTCGGTACCCCTGCAGTTCCTGTCACTTCTGCCCAGCTAGTCCCAACTCTGATTCCATCGAGATCCGCGTTCGGCGTAGCAACGCCCCCAGACGTACCTTGCCGAACAAAAATGCGGCTCACTTCCGCAATCTCGGCCGCCGCCACCTGAGTCACTGTTGGTGACGGTTCCGACCCACCCAACGAAGGATTGATCCACATTTTTGTTACATCATTAGCTGTTCCGCTAACGATCTCGTAACTAAAAACAATCAATACTGGTATTCCAGCCGGCCTGTCAACCGTAGAAAATTCGGCGGTATTCCCGGCATTTCCACTCGCCCGTAGGCCAATTTGAAATGTATTAGGAGCCGTTCCCTGCCTGAATGATATCCTGGAAGCAAAAGCGGAGGTCGAAGTACCCGGCAAAAACCCCGTAATATATTCGCCTGTTGTGCTCGAATTTAAAGGCAAAAGATTTGTATCGGTCACATTAACAATCAATGCCGCGTATGTCGCACCGCTGGTCTGACTATCAAACGATCGGTAGGCGTCTTCAGATGACGCTGTCGAAGCTATGATACGGATCTTATTACCGATCCCTGATGATGGATAGTCAGGGTAACTCAAACTCCCGGCATTCACCATTATCGGGTTGCCCGTGCCCGAAAAGTCCACCCAATTGCCCGCACTGACATTTGCACCGCCGGCAAGGTCGGTGAGTTGCCCGGTCGGATATTGAAACTCCTCTACAAGGAGGGTCGCGTCGGGGGCCATTCGGCTAGACGCCGATCCGGCGTTAATAACTTCCGGACCGAAGAAATCAAAAAAGCCTGCAAACGCACTAACCATCAAAAGAGATAACACGGAAGATGTCGAGATAAGAGCACGACGTCTTACCACAGCCGAGGTTCGTTGAATTTTTGACATTTGAGAATTCCCCCTAAATCACTGGATCCTGAAGTCACCAGGCAATGTCCGCAATGTGGATCGGCGGACGAAACAACGTTGAAAGTAAATTTGAAGTCATTATAGCCTTTGCCAACAAAATGACCAACAATTTGGTGAATTATTTCGCGGCACATCGAACCTGATCGTGTTCGGCACCGGGCGTAAAGGATAGGTCGGAAAGCAGCATTGTTGCCTACAGTCGAGTTTGCGAATAAACTCAATGTTGTTTGAGAGATTAATAACTAGATGAAATTTCATAACGATATTCTTAGCCTGGTGGGGAAAACACCCCTGGTTCGGATCAATAAACTCACAAAACAACACAAGATCAAAGGCCAAATATTTGGGAAGATGGAGAGCTTGAATCCGGGTTACTCGGTCAAAGACCGGATCGGGATCTCGATGATCGATTGGGCCGAAAAAGAGGGCGTACTCAAGAAAGGTGGCACGATAATAGAGGCCACATCCGGCAATACCGGTATCGGACTCGCCCTCGTAGCCGCGGTGCGTGGATACAAATGCATATTTGTACTAACGGACAAGGTCTCGGTTGAAAAGCAGCGATATTTGAAATCATTAGGCGCGGACATTGTCGTTTGCCCGGCCGCCGCCAAGCACGGTACGCCCGACCACTATCACGAGACCGCGAAACGTATCTCGAATCAGACCCCGAATTCCTTTTATCCTGACCAGTATAGCCATCCCGCAAATCCGGCGGCTCATTACCGCACGACTGGGCCGGAGGTCTGGGAAGATACCGCCGGAAAGATCACACATTTTGTTTCGGGTATCGGAACGGGCGGAACGATCAGCGGTACCGGACGTTATCTCAAGGAAAAAGATCCGTCGATCAAGATCATTGGGGCCGACCCTTACGGTTCGATCTTCAAGCCTTACAAGGAATCCGGGCATGTTCCCGAGGCTACGCCGTATCTGGTCGAAGGTATCGGTCAGAGCCTGCCGGTTGGGAATGCCGACATGAAGATCATCGACGAGATAGTCAATGTAACGGACCGTGAATCTTTCGAGCTCGCTCGCGATCTCTCCAGGCGTGAGGGTATTTTTTGCGGCGGTTCGACAGGAACAAACTTTGCCGCGGCGCTAAAGGTTGCAAAAGAGGCGGACGAGAACGCCGTCATAGTGTTTATCGTCTGCGATACCGGCGAGCACTACCTTAGCAAGTTCCACTCGGATGAGTGGATGAAGGAAAAGCTCCTACTCGAACCTCAGCGAATGACCGCAAGCCTGATCGCTGAAACGAAAAATTCGGGTGCGCCGGAACAGCTTATCTATGTTTCGCCCGATGAAACGGTGGGTTCTGCGCTGGCTTTGATGGACGAAAATGGGGTAACTCAGATTCCCGTTCTCGAAAACTATCTTTCCGTCGGCAGTCTTCGTGAGAGTCATGTTCTTGCAAAACTTCTTGTCGACCGCAACCTTCTGGACGCTCGCGTCGGCGATGTGATGGATAAGAGCTTTCCCGTAGTTGACATGGACACCAATATCGCCGATATAAAGAATAAGCTAACAAAGTCGCCCGCGGTACTTATCGAGGATTTCAAACGCATTACCGCGATCATAACCCGGTCGGACGTGCTTGATATTCAGACCTAGATCGATAAGCATCGAAGCGGATGAACAACGAACCCGAGAACACTGGCACCGAGGCAGAATGGTCAATGCCGGAACCCATTTATCGTTCGTCAGAAGGCAAGGACCTTAAATCTACGCCAAATGATCCCGAAGACAGCAGGGGTACGGAACATTCACAAAAGGAGCGGGAGATCACCATGGAAAACGAACAGAATGACGTTGCAGAAGCCACTAGCGACCCTCAGGGCGAGAACGCCGTTGGAAAACACGAACGCGGCGATAATATCAGTCTCTCAATGACCGCCGTAGGCCTGCTCGCTCTCCTGATCGCGGGGATCGCATTTCTGATGGTGTATTTCTTGTTCTTCAGAACCGGAGGGCAGCAGCTTCCATAGCTGACTCGGGGTCGATCCTCAAACATACTTCACGGATGGGTCATGTCTTCGGCCTTCACTAGCTCGTCAAATCTTTCGCTAGTAAGCAATCCAAGCTCGACGGCAGATTCCTTTAGCGAAATGCCTCTTTTGTGGGCGTTCTTTGCTATCTTTGCGGAATTGTCATAGCCGATATGCTGGTTTAGCGCCGTGACCAGCATGAGCGAATTGCGGAGATAATGATCGATCTGTTCGCGGTTAAGCTCGATCCCACTAATGCAGTAGTCAACGAAACCATGGCACGCGTCATGCAGCAGCCGAACCGAATGCAGGAAATTGTGAATCATTACGGGCTTGAATACGTTAAGCTCGAAGTTTCCCTGAGATCCGGCAAAACCGATGGCTGCATCGTTCCCGAATACCTGAACCGCCACCATCGTCATTGCCTCGCTTTGCGTCGGATTGACCTTACCGGGCATGATCGAGCTCCCGGGTTCATTCTCCGGCAGCGTAAACTCCCCAATACCGCACCGAGGCCCCGAAGCCAACCAGCGAATGTCATTCGCGATCTTCATCAGGCTGACCGCCAATGTCTTAACCCCGCCCGATGCAAACACGATCTCGTCGTGGGCCGAAAGAGCGGCAAATTTATCCGGATGAGACGTGAATGGCAATCCCGTCAGCTCTGCGATACTGGCAGCGGCCCGATCCGCGAACTCCGGATGAGAATTAAGGCCGGTTCCGACCGCGGTGCCGCCGATCGCCAGTTCATGAAGTCCGGGTAATACCATTCTAAGACGCTCGATATCGCGTTCGATCAGGCTTGCCCAACCGCCAAATTCCTGCCCAACGGTCATCGGTGTCGCATCCTGCAGGTGCGTGCGGCCGATCTTGACGACGTCCGCATATTCCTTTGCCTTGGTATCGATTGCGTCGTAGACTTTCTGCACTTCGTCGATCAGAGCGGTCAAGCGCTCTGCCGCCGCGATATACATCGCCGTGGGGAATGTGTCGTTCGACGATTGAGATTTGTTTACATCGTCGTTCGGGTGAACCGGCGCCTTTGAACCCATCTCACCGCCGGCGATCTCGATCGCGCGGTTAGAAATGACCTCGTTCGCGTTCATATTCGTCTGGGTCCCGGACCCCGTCTGCCACACTCGCAGCGGGAAATGCTCGTCGAGCTTGCCCTCGATAACCTCGTCAGCAGCCCGGACGATCAGGTCCTTTTTTTCCGCATCAAGCTTGCCGAGATCAAAATTAACGATAGCCGCAGCCTTTTTGAGGATGCCCAGTGCCCGAATCACCTCACGCGGCATCACATCAAACCCGATGTCAAAATGCTTGAGCGACCGTTGCGTCTGGGCTCCCCAGTACGCAGAGGTTGGAACTTCGATCTCACCCATCGAGTCGGATTCAGTACGGGTTGACACGGCCTTTTTCGTTGTTTCGGGCATATAGTTTTGGCGGAACTTCCTCAGAAATTCTACCGCAGTTGCATCCGGTCAGAAAGCGCCGCAGATTTTGAGATGCTGAACAGCTCATTCAGCCGGTTTTTGATAGACTTTCTGTTTATTCGACTTCAGCGAAATGACACAGGTCTTACAGAGATTAAAGATCACCTTGGCAATGATCAAATTTGAGCACACGCTCTTTGCATTGCCTTTTGCCTTTCTCGGCGCGTTGCTGGCGGCCGACGGACTTCCGACGTGGAGGCAAATACTGTGGATCACCGTGGCAATGGTAGGCGCTCGTTCAGCTGCGATGACCTTTAACCGCATCGTTGATCGCGACATTGATGCTCAGAACCCAAGGACCGCCGGCCGGGAGCTGCCCGCGGGCAAACTTACTGTAAGTTTCGCCTGGACGTTCCTGGCAGTATCGATCGGCGTTTTTCTAGTCGCCGCATACATGCTGAATTGGCTTACGCTCGCCCTCTCGCCTGTGGCATTGATGGTTGTCCTGGGCTATTCCTATGCGAAACGATTTACGTCCCTTGCCCATATACTTCTTGGATTGGGATTGGCGATCTCGCCCTCGGCCGCGTGGATCGCCGTCCGCGGAAGCCTCGATGACCCCGTGCCGCTGCTGCTTTCACTTTTCGTATTGATGTGGACGGCCGGCTTTGATGTACTTTACGCCTGCCAAGATTATGATTTTGACCGAAAGGCAGGGTTGCGGTCTATACCTGCGCGGTTCGGTATTGCGAATTCGCTTTGGATAGCACGCCTGTTTCACCTGCAGTCATTCATCGTGCTCATCCTCCTCTATTTCATTTCCGGCCTGGGTGCTGCAGCTGTCATTGGTGTGGCCACGGTCGGGGGCTTGCTTGTTTACCAGCACACGTTGATAAGCGCGAAGGACCTTTCGAGGATGAACGCGGCATTCTTTACGACTAATGCTTTTGTCAGCATGATACTGCTCGCTGCTTTCGGAACAGCGGTGTTTCTTAGATAGAACCAGTGGGTACATCTCTTGAAAAATTCAGTGCCGAGCTGAAAGGATTGCTTCTAAAAGCCGGTCGAAAACGCACATTTGGAGAAGGCCAGGAGATCTTCGCCGGTGGCGACGCGGCCGTATTCTTGCCGATCGTGCTCTCGGGGCGCGTGAAGATGCTTCATTTCCTCGAACCGAGCAAGGAGGTGATAATCGGCATCTTCGGCGCGGGCGAAATGTTTGCGGTCCCGCCGGTTTTTGACGGGGGCGTTTATCCTGCCACCGCGATAGCAATGGAGGAGAGCCAACTGCTGCTGATTGAAAGGACACGCTTCCTCGAACTTCTTCGACAATCGAGCGAATTGTCATTCGCCGTTATTTCGTGGATGTGTTCGATGCTCCGCGATAAAACTGCCACGATCCAGAATCTGGCGACAGCTTCACCGGATCATCGTGTCGCAAATGTACTCTTGAAACTCGCAGAAAAGGAGCCGTACGATCCCCCCGTCCGGATTACCCTGCGGCGTCAGGATATCGCTCGAATGGCCGGCCTAACGACCGAAACTACGATCCGGGTAATACGCCGCCTCGCCGTCGGAGGCATCGTGACGATCGATCACGGCAAGATAATCGTCGGCGACATCACTGGCCTCAAGCGGCTTGCGGAAAGCTGATCTGACCGGAATTGACCGTGCCGACATACTGCAGCATACGTGAGGCGATCGCCCTTGCTCGTAACTTAACAAACTCCGCCCTTTCACCAGCGAACATCCCGTCGACGGTCTCAGTAAATATTTCTAACCAGCGCTCAAAATGAATTGGTAACAAAGAGGCCTTCTGATTCAACTCTCCGTGAACCTGCAGCGGATTACGGCGGTGCTTGAGATAGGCACCGTTCTGGAAAATAATCGTTTCCCAGAAATCGCCGATCACCGGCAGATGGTGATCGAGGTCGAGTTTCGCCACATCCGTGAAGATAAAACCGATTCGCTCATCCGTCATCGCCAGCTGATAAAAGTGCTTCATCAGTAGGTCGATATCTTCTCGATTTGTAATGTCCTTTAGACTCATAAAAAGAGAGTTTGATGCGGCCGCATGGGTATACGGCCGCACCGATTATGCTCTAGACCGCCTCTGCAGGAATGTTCACAGGTTCGGCCACGACTACTTCTTTTTCACCCTTAGTTATCATCAGGTTGATGGCAAACCACACCCATGCTACGGCTCCGACCGCAAATAGGGTATCGCCCACCATTCGCATCCATCGCAGGTTTTGCATCAGCGCGGTCTGCATGAATTCAGGGCTTCGTGCTGACCAATACCCTACTGATATAGATTGATAGGTCTGCAGCAAACCAATCGGTAAAAGGCTAAGGAAGATCTCCATAAGCATGCCGATATTGATCGCCCAGAATGCAAAACTGAGCAGTTTCGTATTCCATTTCCTGTTCGGGTCCATCGCACGCAGGCAAAACAGCGTAAGCGCCAATCCGAGTGTTCCATACACTCCGTAAAGAGCACCGTGCGCGTGGACGGCCGTCGTGTTGAGTCCCTGCATGTAATACAGTGCGATGGGCGGATTGATCATAAATCCAAACACACCGGCTCCCACCAGGTTCCAGAATGCAACCGCTACAAAGAAGTAGACGACCCATTTATATTGGGCGAGCCATGGACGCGCCCGTGAGTGTCTAATATTCTCGAGCGCTTCATAACCAACGAAAACCAGCGGGACGATCTCAAGTGCACTGAATACAGAACCAAAGGCCAAGGCTACCGTGGGCG
The DNA here is from genome assembly GCA_041751735.1 of Pyrinomonadaceae bacterium. Classification (GTDB taxonomy): domain Bacteria; phylum Acidobacteriota; class Blastocatellia; order Pyrinomonadales; family Pyrinomonadaceae; genus OLB17. Next base: position 22,575 of record JBGSWW010000189.1, read on the forward strand.
TTCCAGCGAAATACAAGTGATGCAGCGTTCCGATTATTCCGCCGCTTAGGTATATGGCCCCGGACAGCAGTGCTGCGTAAGCAGCGTGGTCAGCTCGAATGACGCGGAGCTTCGCGAAGAGAAACGCAATAACTACCGTGGCGAACACCTCGAAGAATCCCTCCACCCATAGATGAACTACCCACCACCGCCAGTATTCGACAACTGTCAGATGCGAACGCATTCCCCAGAAGAGCCCGGGTGAATAGAACAACGCGATGCCCGCCGTCGTGCCGAGGTAGAGAAGGATAAGCGATTTACTCGTGCCTTTCTGTTTCAGAGCGGGGATCGCTGATCTTGCTATCAGGAAAAGCCACAGAAGCAAGCCTACGAGCAATGCTGCTTGCCAAACACGGCCGAGGTCGACGTACTCGTACCCCTGATGCCCAAACCAGAACCAGAGGTCGCCCGGCAGCATGTGCATGACGCTCAGCCACTGGCCGGTCATCGAACCCAGTACCACCAACAGCAGTGCCCCGAAAAGGACATTCACTCCGGCCCGCTGCCATTTTGGCTCATATCCGCAGATATAAGGCGCGATGAACAGACCGGCCGCAAGCCATGCGGTGGCGATCCAAAAGATACCAAGCTGTGTATGCCAGGTACGGCTAACAACGTACGGCAGCCATTGGTCAAGCGGTATCCCGTAGAAACCTCCGCCCTCGACGCCGTAGTGCGCCGTGACGATGCCCATAACGATCTGGAGAAGAAAGAGAAGAGAAACGACAAGAAAATACTTAACGGTAGCACGTTGCGAAGGCGTGAGTTTGGCCCCCACGAGAGGATCTTCGTCAGGTGTATCGCGTTCCTCCGCCTCCTTATGCCAGCCAGCATAAAACCAAACCATTCCGCCGATGCTTCCGATCAGGAGAATCACGCTGACCCCGGTCCAGATGATCGAACTGCTTGTGGGGACATTGGCGACAAGTGGCTCGGATGGAAAGTTGCTGGTGTACGAGATCGTGTCATTGGGCCGGTTGGCCGCTGACGCCCATGAGGTCCAAAAAAAGAATGATGTCAGATCGCGCAATTTGCCCGGGTCGGACTGTGCCCCACGCTGTATAGCATATTCCGGACTGCCATTAGAAAATATCCCGGCGTAATGTTTTAGGTTATCCTCGAATGCCCGTGCCCGTACCGGGTGGAGCGTGATGCGTCCAGTAGTCTCGTCATACGTATTCTTTCGCATGAGTTCCTGCAGCCGTGCGAGCATCACTGCTTTTTGATCTGCCGGAAGGGTTGCACCGTCAAGGCCGTACTGGCCGGCAGTCCAATCGTTTAGTATGAAAAGTGACTCGCGATGCAGATAATCGGCGGTCCAGTCCGGCGCGACATATGAGCCATGTCCCCAGATCGAACCGACCTGCATTCCGCCCATGGCCTGCCAGACGTTTTGCCCGTCCATGACCTGTTCTTCTGCGATAAATACATTTCCGTCCGCAGTAACAACCTCGCGGGGGATGGGCGGCGCCTGACGAAAGATCTCCAGGCCGACCCATCCGAGTATCGCAAACGAACCAATAAAAACTGCTATTAACAATATCCAAAGTTTTTTCATTTGTATCCACTCCAATTTACATATGACCGTCTGACGGCCTTGATCATTTAAATCTTGTTACCAGAATTCGCAGATCGGTGTCGGCGTTTACCTCATGGTCGATATCGGGACCGAGAGCGACGATGGTGCCATTCGTGAGAGCCACAATTTCATCCAGTTCTGCCCCGGCGGAGAATCTCCCTTCGCCCTTCACGCATAAGACCGTAATAGGTTCAGCGGCCCGATGGCGCTTCAGAACCCCGCTTGCGCGGATCGAGATCTCGAGCACTCGACGCCGATCGTCATTGATCACTTCGCGCACCTCGAGTTCCTTATCCGAGGCGTGCGCGCCGGCGATCTCTATATTTGTTTTGAAGATAATCCCGCTGGTTTCGAGTTCCATAAATGGAGCGTAGATCACTCCTCCGTAAAAAAATATGATTACGGTCATAAAACAGCCTCCGCGAACGGAGTGAGCCTAAATAGAGAATGTACGAGAGCGAACAAACAGGCGTGCAGAGCGGTGTTAATTTCAGCTCAATAAGAGGGGGAAATTATGAACGCAATCGACACTTTGAAATTGGACCATCGCGTCGTTGACGCGCTATTCACGCAGGCGATGAGCATGTCGCCATCTAAACGCGGGCCTGTATACAAAAAGATCAGTAACGAACTCGCCGCTCACGCGCACATCGAGGAAGCAATTTTTTATCCGCGGCTTCTCAAAGAAGGCGACAAGGAACTTAAAAAGATCGTTCTCGAGGGGATCGAGGAACACAGCCAGATCCATATGTTCCATGACCAACTGGACACTATGAAACCGGCTGAAGAAAGGTTCGAGCCGAAACTGACCGTCTTACAGGAAGATATTCGGCACCACGTGAAGGAAGAAGAGAACGAAATGTTTGACCTGGTCGAATCTCAATTCTCCTCTGAAGCTCTCGAAAGACTCGGTGAGGAAATGGAAGCTGAACGAGCTCGTTTTCAAAAGGAAAAGGCATTCCGAAGAGAACGTCCGCGGATAATGCGCTGGGCCAGGGAATGTTGACCCGCATGATCGACGCTGTAACTGGCTTGTTCACGCCGAGCGAAGAAGACGGCTCCACAGGTAAGAAGCGTTCAAATGGAAGTAAGTCGTCGTCGAGCAATCGATCTACCACGGGATCTTCGTCTGCGCGGTCCGGCAAATCAACCGGCCGAAACGGAGCTTCGAAGTCATCCGGGGCCGCATCTGGTGGAGGGGCCTCGCGATCTGTATCCTCATCCACCAGAACCGGTTCGAGCAGTTCGAAGTCCACGACGGGCTCCAAGTCAGGTGGAAAGTCGACAACGAACGGCGGCGGCGCGGCAAAGAGCTCAAAGGGAGCTTCTTCCGGAACGACCAAGTCGAAGAGTTCTTCGTCGAGGTCATCAGCCAAAAGTAGCTCATCGAAATAAGATCAAGGATCTTAAAAAAAGGAAAAATGGGAGGCGATCACAGCCTCCTTTTTTTATTTTGTTCCGTTTGGCAAGAATGAACAAAGTGCTCGGGATGCGTTAAGATAGGGCTAGATCTATCGCCCTTTATGCAGTTTTCATTTGACCCGAACATCACAGAGATCGCCTTCAAAGTTGAGGACGGCGAGCGTTTGACCTTTGAAGAAGGCCGGGCACTCTACAATACTTCCGATCTCAATGCACTCGGCAAACTGGCCGACACGGTCAGAAGAAAGAAGCATGGTCTGACCACCTACTACAACGTCAACCGGCACTTTAACCACACGAACATCTGCGTCGCGGACTGCAAATTCTGCGGCTTTTACCGCCGCGCACGGCAAGACGATGCGTATACGCATTCGATCGAGGAAGGCATCGAGATCGCCCGCAACGCTGTTGCCGAAGGTGCGACCGAGCTGCACATCGTCGGCGGCTTGAACAGCAAGCTTCCCTTTTTGTACTACACCGACCTTTTCTCGTCCCTCAAGCGGGAGTTCCCCAAGCTGCATCTCAAAGCCCTTACGATGGTCGAGCTGGATTTCTTCGCACGCTTTTACAAGATGAGCGACGAAGACGTCATCGAGAAACTCAAAGCCGCCGGGATGGACTCATCCCCCGGCGGAGGTGCAGAGATCTTTGCTGAGCCGACACGCAGCAGAATTTGCGATCACAAATGCGACGGCGACCGCTGGCTCGAGCTTGCGGGCAAGGTCCACAAAGCCGGCCTTAAGACCAACGCTACGATGCTCTACGGCCATATCGAATCGATCGAAGACCGCGTTGATCACTTCATCCGCCTCCGCGAGCAGCAGGGCAAGACCGGCGGATTCCAGTGCTTCATACCGCTCGCGTTCTATCCGCCGGGCACGGCCCTCTCGTCGCTCCCCGGCCCCGACGCGATCGACAATCTCAAGACCATCGCCGTCTCACGCCTGATGCTCGACAACTTCGACCACATTAAGGCCTACTGGGTAATGCTCGGCAAAGCCACCGCCCAGACCGCGCTCCACTTCGGGGCCAACGACCTCGACGGCACCATCACTGACGGCGGCGAACTCAGCCACAGCTACTCCGTCGAATCCGGCGGCGAAGTGAAAATGACCAAACAAGAGATCATCGAAATGATCGGGAGAGCGGGGTTCGAAGCCGTTGAACGAGATACGGTGTATAATCGTGTTGAAAGCGCTGGAGTATAGACAATGAACTTAGCAGTTGCAGACACAATTCTTCCGGTGCCATTTACGGCAGATACTCGGTCTATCCGCCTTCATTTCGATTTCGGAGATTCTCGTCGAAAGGTGACGCCTGACGAGTTCTGGGAGTTCTGCGCCAAGAACCGCAAACTACGAGCTGAGCTGACTAAAGATGGAGACGTGATAATTATGGCGCCCACCGGTTTTGAATCCAGCGAAGAGAATGCGGAATTAGTTCTACAATTGGCGATTTGGGCAAAGAAAGATGGTACTGGGAAAGTAACGGAATCTAATGGTGCGTATGTCCTTCCAAATGGTGCGACAAAGGCTCCCGATGCAGCATGGATACGAAAAGAGCGGCTCGAACAATTTTCGGCCTAGGAGCGAAAAAAATTTCTGCCGGTCGCTCCTGATTTCGTCGTTGAGTTGCGTTCCGATTCAAACAGCCTGAGCGGTTTTCAAGAAAAGATGGAGGAATGGATCGAAAACGGCGTCCGCCTGGCGTGGCTCATCGACACAAAAACCAAACAAGTTCACACATATCGCCCTAACAGTCTGGCCGAAGTTCTCAATAATCCGTCCAAAGTATCTGCCGACGACGTTTTACCGGGATTTGAACTCGACGTCACCGAGATCTGGTAAACCCAACGGCCGCGAGCTCACTCACAGCTGCTCCGTCGATTCGGGCAGCGAAGTAAAATGACCAAACAAGAGATCATCGAAATGATCCACCGTGCCGGCTTCGACCCCGTCGAACGCGACACCATCTACAACCGCGTCGCAACCGCAAGGTGAGCGATCAGTCGGTAGGAATCGTGTTAAAATACGAATATGACACAGAATTTTAATGCCGTGATCATCAAGGAGGGCGATTGGTTAGTCGCTCAGTGTCTGGATGTTGACGGGGCCTCACAAGGCACGACTGAGGAGGAGGCCATGAAGAACCTGAACGAGGCGCTCCTGCTTCACTTCACTCCGCCTGTCGCTACAGTGTTACCGAAGGTGCGGCGTTTTGAACTAGAGCTTGCAGCGTGAGATCCCGTATCGCGAGGTTAGACGGAAACTATTGGAAGCGGGCTTCCATGAGGCCGGCCAGGTCGGGAGCCATGTTAAGTTCGCGAAGACCGTTTCGGATGGCCTGATAACGACGACCGTTCCAAAACATAGGGAAGTGGCAAGCGGAACGCTTCGGAGTATCCTAAGGCAGGCTCGTCTTTCTGAAGCCGAATTCGAAAAACTATAGCTTACTGGCAGATATCCACGACCTCGACGGCCATCACCGACGGCCGCGAACTCACTCACAGTTACTCCGTCGAATCGGGCGGCGAAGTAAAATTGACCAAGCAGGAGATCATCCAAATGATCCACTGCGTGGGATTCGAGGCTGTCAATAGAGATACCGTTTATAACCGCGTGGAAGGAATCGCCGCCTAATGCCAACGGACGCCGACGGATTGCCGATTCTAGATCAATTTAGTGGAGAAGGATTCATTGATCTTGTCTTTCGAATTAGTGTTTTTGAGAATGGTGATCAGCGGTACCGATTTCACTTATCCGCCTCGTATGATGGAAACGAGGTCGGCCTCAATGTTGAAATGCTAAAAGGAATCCAAGGTGGTTTTCGTGAGGATGAAAACGAGGAGCTTCAGCTCGTCCAAGAAAACGTCTACCATGAGGGTGTTGAGTTCTTCCGTTCTGGCGTAGATAGCGACTCGTTAGTTTCTGTGATAGGCGATCTTTACGGATTACCTTTACGTCGCTTACGAATGGTCGATAGCCACGCCTTCACGGCGATCGCGTTGCACGAAGGCAGGATCGAGTTCGATTCGGAGCTCGCCAACATAAAACTCTTCGCAAATGACGAGGAGAAATGTCCTGAAGAAGATTATTTCGAGTGCTTCTTCAATGTCGATTTCGCGAATGGCCTAGCGTATTGGAATGAGAAGGATCAGGACTATCGTGAAGCTCTGATCAAAAGCCTGACTGTGGCAGCGTTGTAAGAACTTCGTTCGAGCACGGCCGACAAATCGCGGCCGAAGCACTGCAGTTCGCGAAGCCCAGACAGTGCCTCACGAAGCGCTGGAAATGGCCCACGACACGGGTACGATCGCTCACGAACCCTAACAAATCGCTCACGACCCGAGTGCCGGCTCAGAGCCTTTTAGACTATCGCGCCGGCTGGCATAAGTTTGAGCAATTCCTGCAAGACTTTCCCACGGTTCCCAAGATCAGGCGGTGCAGTTCTTACAAGATTTGGGCCGCGTAGCGGCAGGCTGATTGTAGCCGTGGGTTTCAACCCACGGGAAGATGATAGATAGGCCTTGTCGCGTAGCGACGACTGAAGACGTATGCCCGCATGAGATTCATTCCGTCGCTACGCGACGGCGATCATTTCTGTCGAACTTCCGTGGGTTGAAACCCACGGCTACGATCACGGATGCTACGCGATCAGAAAAATTTCACATTCTGCGCTTGTATATGCAACCATTTGGTTGCATAATGTTCTCGCGATCATGAAAAGAGATGTTTTCCAAGCCATTGCTGACCCGACGAGACGGGCGATCATTGCGCTTGTGGCGATGCAGGCTATGACGCCCAATGCGTTGGCCGAGCATTTCGACACGACTCGGCAGGCGGTGTCGAAGCACCTGCGCATCCTTACCGAATGCGAGCTCGTGACCCCCGAACAGCGAGGCCGCGAGATCTATTACCGGCTCGAGATCGAAAAAATGAAAGAGATCGACGAATGGCTCGAGCAATACCGCCAGATCTGGGAGACGAGATACGAGCAGCTCGATACGCTGCTTGCAGAGTTAAAACAACAAGAGAAAAAGGAGAAAAAGATATGAAACCCGCCGAAGCAAGTCTGCCGTCTGAAACCGAGGTCCTCGTCAAACGGAGCTTCGATGCCCCCGCCACGCTGGTGTGGCGGGCCTACATGGAACCCGAACTGATGCGTCGCTGGTGCACCGGGACGCCCGGCTGGTCGATGCCCGTATGCGAAATGGATATGCGCGTCGGCGGACGTTATCGCTGGCGGTGGCGCAATGACGAGAATGGTCAAGAATTCGGGTTCACCGGCGAAGTCCTCGAAGTCGTTTTGCACGCAAAGATCGTGCATACGCAGGCCTTCGATCCGGGTGACCTGGGCTTTGACATGGGCGGCGAACCGTCGATCGTCACCGTCACCTTCGAAGGCGCGCTCGGCGTCACGAACGTGACGACCACCATCAAATTTGGCTCACAGGCCGACCGGGACGCGGCGTTCTCTACCGGCATGACTGATGGTATGGAGATCAGCTACAAGCGGCTCGACGAGGTGCTTGCGGAGATCAAGAATTAGTTCTCGCCGTTTGAAAATCTGGCGTTCAGTCGCCTTCAGCGACAGAGAGTTGAGAAAAACTTATGGACTTTGTTGTCAATAAAGAGACAAAGACGGTCACGATTACCGCAGAGTTCGATGCCGAGCGAGACCTCGTGTGGGACGCGTATACAAAACCCGAGCTGCTCGATCAGTGGTGGGCACCAAAACCTTTCGCGTCACGGACAAAGGTCATGGACTTTACCGTTGGCGGCAAGAGATTTTACGCAATGGTCAGCCCCGAAGGCGTCGAGCGTTGGGTTTTGCAGAGATATATTTCGATCACGCCGAAGTCCAATTTCAAGCTCTTCAACACATTCGCCGACGCCGACGAAAATGTGGAATTGCCCGGCTCAAATTGGGACCTGAATTTCACCGAGCATGACGGAAAGACGAAGGTTCATGTTTCGATCTACAACGAGTCGCTCGAACGCCTCGAGCGCATGATTGAATTCGGCTTCGTCGAAGGAACAAAAGCTCAGCTACAAAATCTGGAAGACTTGCTCACGAGCTTATCGTTGGAAAACTAGGCGAAATAATGAAGACAACAGCATTGATGATCACGATGTTCCTGACAACACTCCTTTCGGTAAGTGCATTGGGGCAGCAAAAACTGACGACGGGCTATGCTCCGGTTAACGGGCTGAAGATGTATTACGAGGTCCACGGCAGCGGCGAGCCTGTGGTGTTGCTTCATGGGGCGTTTATGGCGATCACGGACGACTGGCGTGATTGGATAAATGAACTCGCCAAAACTCGCAAGGTCATCGCCGTCGAAATGCAGGGCCATGGGCGGACAGCGGATTTCAAACGCGAAATTACTTATGATAATCTCGCAGACGATGTTGCCGGGCTGCTCGACTATCTCAAGATCGGGCGGGCGGACCTCATCGGCTATAGCCTCGGAGCCGGAGCCGCGATGAATTGTGCGATCCGGCATCCTGACAAAGTGCGAAAGGTCGTCAGCATCTCAGCACCGATGAGACGCGATGGCTGGGTCAAAGAGGGGAACGATGCCTGGCACGATTTCTCGCCGGAGATGTTCAAAGGCACGCCAGCCGAAACCGAACGTGAGAAACTTAATCCTGTGCCGGGCAGCTTCTCGGATTTTTTAATCACATAAAGGCGGCGGCCATGAAGCCGTACGATTTTGGCGCTGATAAGTTCAAGGCAGCCAAAGCTCCGTTCTTCTTCATCCACGGCGACGCCGACGGCGTGCGGTTCGAACACATCGCCGAAATGTACCGCCTCAAGGGCGGCGGTAACGTCCACGGCGACATGCAGCCGCGTGCCGAATCGAGATTAGCCATTCTGCCGGGCACGACACACGTTACGCTGATGAACCACAGACAAACGATAATGCCGATGATCAACGACTTTCTCAACGCGAAAGCTCAAAAGTAGTAGTGGATTTACATCGCGAAGCGACGAACTGAATGTAGCCGTGGGTTTCAACCCACGGAACGATGATAAATAAACCTCGTCGCGTAGCGACGATTGAATCCCGTCGAATGATTCATTCAGTTGTCGCTGACGCGAAAAGGCCTCGTTTTACCGATTTACCGTCGGTTGAAACCCACGGCTACAATCAAACGACCGCTAAGCGGTCACTCATTATGAACGTACAGGATCAAATCGACGATTTCATCGCGAGCCAGCCCGAACCGAAACGCGGTGAGATCGAGCGGTTGCACGACATGATCCAGAATGTAAATCCGGGATGTAAATTGTGGTTTCTCGACGGCAAGAACAGCGAAGGTAAAGTCGTGTCTAATCCGGATATCGGTTACGGGTCTCGCGACCACAAATACGCCGACGGCTCGATCAGCGAATTCTATCAGATCGGCCTAAGCCCAAACAAAACCGGTATATCTGTATATATCCTCGGTATCGAAGACAAGAACTACCTCGCCGAAACATACGCCAGCACCCTCGGCAAAGCGACCGTGACCGGGTATCGCATACGGTTCAAAACTGTAAAAGATATAAACATCAATGTTCTCGAAGGGGCTTGTGCGTTTGGGTTTGAGAATAAACATGCTGGTTAGGCTGGCTCTTTTTCGTGCTATTTCGTGAATCTTCGTGGTTACGGATTTAAAGGCTTCGAACCGGAAACAGCACGAAAGGTTGATTGAACAGGTCTTTCGGCTCCGCCGTTTGATGCTCTCAATTGAGAACTTCGCGGCTATGTCGCCGCTCTTTGATAGTAGGAATTCCGGCGGCATAGCCGCAAGAACTTAGATTTACCGGACGGAAAAGCGGAGCTTTTCCGCACATTGACTAAACCCGCGACCCGCTCCGGCAACGTTGAAAAGAGCACATTCGTTGACGCTTTTCCATACACCAGATATCGGTTACAATACGGCCCACAATAGGAACAAGGCCATCGATCGACGGGAGGTTCATGGGAGAGACGTTTATAAGTATCAGGCGTATAGCGTGGCTGGTAGCTGTCGCGGTCATAGTACTGATCGCGAACGTCACGGCCAGCGTCGCCTATATGGTCATTTACAGTTATCTGATCAATCCTGGCCATGAACCCCAGTACTACAATGATCATATCCAGATCGCGGCCCCATATTGCAGCATCGTGGCAGGAATGCCGCTAATGTTTCTGGCGGGCTGGTGGGTTGGCCGCTGGAGGAATAGTCAGTTTGCGGTGAAGTCGGCACTCGTGGTTTGGCTTTCATATGCTGCGATCGATCTAACTATCATAGTGCTGGCCGGCGGCCTGACCTCTACATTCTCAGTATTAGTCGCAGTGTCACTCGCTACTAAGCTCGCCGCGGTCTATTTTGGCGCATCTTTTGCACTTCACTCACGAACCGCATAAGTCGGGCCTTAGACACACGATTTCATCACCACTGGTGCAATCGCTCACGAAGGCGTTACAATGCGTCGCAAAGCAGTATCTAAGAAAAGCAGACAATTCATGAAGGAGATCCCAATGAGAAGGTTCCTTGTTCAACTATCTATCCTTCTGCTCGTTTTTGTCGTCGCCGCCGAGGCGCAAAAGCGGAACATCACCGATCGCGACCTCTTTGATTTTCAATGGGTCGGCGATCCGCAGGTGTCTCCCGACGGGTCGACAGTGGCTTTCGTCAAGGTTGCGGTAAATACCGCGAAAACGAATTATGACACGTCGATCTGGGCGGTCTCGACCAGCGGCAAGGACCAGCCGAGGCGTATGACTAGCGGCACTCGCGATTCGAACCCGCGTTGGTCGCCGGACGGCGGGTTCCTGCTCTTCGTTCGTTCTGGGGAGCAGCCCGGCCCGGCGAGTGCTGCTCAGATATATATGCTCTCAATGGCGGGCGGCGATTCGTGGGCTGTGACATCGATACCACGCGGTGCCGGCGGCCCGGGGTGGTCGCCCGATGGTAAATGGATAGTCTTTGGCAATAGCCAGAATGCCGAGGAGGTCGCCCGCGGCCCGCGCCCAACCCCTACACCTGCGGACGGGCGTGTATCCGACGTACGCGTCATTGCGCGGGCAGTTTATCGTTCCGATGGCGGCGGGTATACAGATCCCGATCATCCCGGCCATATCTGGGTGATCGCTGCGCCGCAGTCGCCTGAGGATAAACCTTCGCCGAAGCAATTAACGAGCGGCCTTTTCAGCGAGGGCGGGGCCGTGTGGTCGCACGACAGCTCGAAGATCTACTACGTCACAAACCGCTCCGTCGAGTCCTATTACGATGAAGTCCCCACAACTGAGATCTACTCGGTCAGCCCGACAGGCGGCACGCCTACTTTGTTAACAAAAGTTCAAATGGGCGTCGGGGCGATGAGCCTCAGCCCGGATGGACGCCGCGTCGCCTTTACCGGCTCGGTCGCGCACCGGCCGGTCAAGTCATACACGCAGCCGGACCTGTGGGTAATGGAACTTGCCCCGAATGCCCAGCCCAAAAATCTTACGACCGGCTTCGATTTCGACATCGGCAGCGGCCTTACCGGTGACCAGGCGCCGCCTCGCGCAGGCGGCGGCAATTCCCCGATCTGGACAACTGACGGCCGCGGGCTCATCGTCAGTTACGCAAAAGAGGGACGGTTGAATCTTGGACTTTTCGATGCCGATACCGGAAAGCTCACTGATGTGACAAAAGGCGATCACGCCGTGCTCTCATACCGGGCGACACGTGACGGCGACCGGATCGTTTACACAAGGTCGACTCCGACGAGGATCACTGACCTATACATCGCCGACCGAAATGGCGGTAATGCAAAGCAGCTCACCGCCCTGAACGACGCGCTTTTTGCAAAGGTCAATCTTACGGAACCGGATGACGTGTGGCTTACGAGCTTCGACGGGAAGCGAATTCAAACCTGGGTGCAGAAACCGCCCGACTTTGATCCGAACAAGAAATATCCCCTGATCCTCAACATCCACGGCGGTCCGCATGCTGCGTACGGCTACATCTTCAGTCACGAATTCCAGTGGATGGCGGCGAAAGGTTACATCGTCGTCTACCCAAACCCTCGCGGGTCGACGAGTTACGGGCAGGATTTTGGAAACATCATCCAGCACGCCTATCCCGGCGACGACCACAAAGACCTTATGCTCGCCGTCGATGAGGTCGTCAAACGCGGCTATATCGACGACAAAAAGCTTGGAATAACCGGCGGCAGCGGAGGCGGGGTGCTGACCAACTGGGCTGTCACCCAAACCGATCGGTTTGCGGCTGCCGTTTCGCAGCGGGACATCTCGGACTGGGCAAATTGGTGGTACACGGCTGACTTCACGCAGTTTCAACCGGCGTGGTTCAAGGGTGCCCCGTTCGAGGACGTCGAGGGCTTTCGCCAACGGTCGGCGATCACTCACGTCGCTAAGATCAAGACCCCAATGATGTTCATCCTGGGCGAAGCCGACTGGCGAACACCTCCGGCGGCCGGCGGCGAGGAACTTTTCCGGGCACTGAAATATCGCAAGGTCCCGACCGTGATGATCCGGTTCCCCAACGAAGGTCACGAGCTTTCGCGCTCCGGCCAGCCATGGCACCGTATCGAACGGCTCCAGCACATCGTCGGCTGGTTCGATAAGTGGTTGCTTGGGGCAACAAAACCTGAATACGAGATCGCGAAACCCTGATAACATGCGACGACTAATTGCGGCGATGAACGTGACGCTCGACGGGTACTGCGACCACACGGTGATGAACGCCGACGACGAGATCCACCAGCATTACACCGACCTCCTCCGTGAGGCCGACACGCTCATCTACGGCCGGAAAACGTTCCAGCTAATGGAGTATTGGCGTTCTGTCGTCGACAATCCCACAGGTATAAAGGCGACAGATGACTTCGCGGCGACTATCGACGGCTGTACAAAGATCGTCTATTCACGCACGCTCGACAGCGTAGATTGGAAACACACGGAACTTAAACGGGAGATCGACAAAAACGAGATCCTTGAGCTAAAGGAGCGGCCAGGTAAAGCCATTCTGGTCGGCAGCCCGAGCTTGATAGTTGCCCTTTCGGCATAGTTGACCAATACCAGTTCAGTGTTCACCCAACTATCGTGGGAAGCGGTCTGGCCCTGTTCAAGAATGTCTCTGAAAGGATCGACCTAAAACTGGTAAATACCAAAACGTTTGGCTGTGGCGCGATAACGCTCTATTATGAACCGGCATGAAAAATAATGGCATGGCTTTGAGATCAGGAGGAAAATCATGGTTCGGATAGTTATGGGCGTGATCGCCGGTTTCTTTGCGTGGATAGTCTTATGGGTCGGGATCGAGAAGGTGCTTTCCGCCGCAATGCCTGAGTGGTACGGAGCACCCCAGGCTGCGTTTCAGGATGTTATCGAGAATGGGCCTGGCCCGGCGGGATATACGGCCGTGACCCACCTTCTCGCGATGCACATCTTGATCGTCATCATCGTGGCTGCTGCTTCGGGTTTCGTGTCCGCCGCCGTTTCCGGCGAAAACAAACGAGCTCCGTTCTCTCTCGCTGTTTTGCTGCTCGTCGTGGGTCTGCTCAAAGTAGTGATGTCGTGGCCCTACGTTCCTCTCTGGTACCACATAGTGTTTACCGTGGTCCTGCTTCCTATGGCGATTATGGGAGGCAAATTGAAAACCCCGTCTGATTGATCGGCAACTACGAACCTTCCGGCGGGCAGCTTCAATTGAAAGGCAGGCTTACAAACGAAGCCGAAGAATCGGTGATCACATTAAGAAAGCGAAGCTAATAAACGAAAACGGACATCATGACTTTCCATACATCACGACAAATTGCCGCAACCGTCGAAGACGTGTTCGCCGCGTTCACAGATCCGGATAGACTCGCTCGTTGGTGGGGTCCGGAGGGATTTACGAACACCTTTCATGTTTGCGAATTCGAGACGGGTGGGCGTTGGATCTACACGATGCACGCGCCCGGCGGGGGAAATCCCGAGAACGAAAGCGTCTTCGAACTCGTCGAGCCGCCGCGAACGGTGATGATTCGCCACGTTTCCCAGCCGTTGTATGGCCTAACGATAGAGCTGGCTCCTTCAGAGGCAGGAACTGTCGTCTCCTGGTCGCAGGAATTCGACGATCCGGACGTCGCGAGGCGAATTGAGAAGATCGTCGTCCCCGCCAACGAACAAAATCTCGACCGCTTGTCGGCTGAGGTCTTGAATAAACCCGCTGACGGGATCTAGACTCTTAGCGATCCTCGAAAACCGCGTGCAGCATAGTATGACTCGGCCCCGTTGTGATACATGAATACCTGTCCGTATCGCCAATCGCCAAAGATCGCGCCGCCAAGGGCGCGGATCGCAGGAGGAGTCTCGATCCAGCTTGAGGTTTTTGTATCGAATCTGCCGAACGTTTGCAGCTCACGATACTGCTCTTCGTTAAGGATCGTGATTCCCATGTCAGTGGCCATTCCTAATGCACTGTTTTCGGGTTTATGCTCTTTTCGCGACTCGAGAGCCTCAGGGTCGTAACATACGCTCCGCCGCCCCTTTGGGCTTTCGGCCGAACAGTCGTAAAAAATGTACTCGCTTGTCTTCTTATCAAACCCGACAACATCCGGCTCGCCGCCAGTTCGTTCCATCTCGGCGAGCGACCACAGTTTTTCCGGTTTTGATTCCAGTCCGCTCCGGACTTTCGCCCATTCGATGCCTTTATGACGCGCAATGTTCTTCCCGAACCGGACCTCTAGTACGGCGAGCAATTCAATGCGTTGTTCCGGTGATAATCCTGTTTTTTTCACGATCTCTTTTGCGGTTGATGAAATGATAACTAAATTGCTAATTATTAATTAGATTCGAAACGTTCGATAACATTCACGATCCAATAAAAGATCTTATCTCGCTTTTTCATAGCGTGATATCTTAAATTGTTTATATCTGAGAAGTCCACAGTGAGCGTTGGAAGTGGAAAAAAGCTGTCAATAAAGCACGTTTCTTCGTTTCCTGGCGGAGTGGATCGAGACCCTAATGACTAATCAAAGGAGCTCGCTACAAACGATCCTTAGCTGAACATATATGCGTGAAAAGAAATCGAAATTGGTGGAAATAAAGACAAAGCCCACACAACAGTCGCCCGCGGAATTCATCAATGAAATTCCGGATGAGCGAAAACGTAAAGACAGTCATATCATTTTGGAAATGATGAAAAAAGCGAGTGGTGAGGAACCGACAATGTGGGGCAGCTCAATCATAGGATTCGGAAACAAACGATACAAGAGCCCCGCCACTGGCCGCGAAGTTGACTGGTTCCTGATCGGATTTTCGCCACGCAAAGCAAACCTGTCGCTCCATCTGACCATGGATATCAATAAACAGGCTGATGCCCTCGAAAAACTCGGTAAACATAAAACAGGCAAGGGCTGTCTTTACATCAATAAACTGGAAGATATTGATATCGAGGTCCTGAATGGAATGATCGAAGAATCGCTGATTGCAGGCCCTGGGTGATGCACCTTCTATTCGTCTACGGAAAACTTCGCAAAGGCGGCGGGAATTCATTACCCGACAACTTTCCTGGTTCAAAGTACTTCTCCGACGCTAGGTTGACGGGTAATCTTTACGATCTTGGCGACTATCCCGGCCTGGTCTTAGGTGATTTGGGAGAGGTCATCGGCGAGGTTTACGAGATCGACGACGAGACCCTAAGCCTCCTCGATGAATTTGAAGCTACCGCGAACTATCGCCGCAGCGAGGTTTCTATTTCGATAAACGATCGGCCTACATCTTGCTGGATCTATTGCCCTGAACTGGATAGATGTCAGGGTGAAACACTGATCCCGTCGGGTGATTGGATCGATTATCTGCGCAAATAAACTCGTAAGGTAATAAAGAAAGGTGACCATGGCGGCCACCTTTATCAACTTGAAAGTGCATTCCCGATCAGGCGAGATCAAATCGATCGAGGTTCATCACCTTGTCCCACGCCCGAACGAAATCCACTACGAACTTCTCTTTAGCATCGTCGCAAGCGTAAACCTCGGCGATGGCGCGAAGCTCCGAGTGTGAGCCGAAGATGAGATCGACCCGGGTGCCGGTCCATTTCTTGCCGCCGGACGAACGCTCACTACACTCGTAAACGCCTTCATCGTCCAGCTGCTGCCATGCATAGGTCATGTCCAGCAAGTTGACAAAGAAATCGTTGGTGAGCACGCCGACCCGGTCGGTAAAGACGCCGTGCCTGGAGCCGCCGACATTCGTACCAAGTACACGGAGGCCGCCCAAAAGCACAGTCATCTCAGGCGCCGTGAGCGTCAGCAGATCGGCGCGATCGATAAGGGCCTCCTCGGGCTGCATCCACTGCCGGCCGCTTAGATAATTGCGGAAGCCGTCTGCTCGCGGTTCGAGCGGAGCGAATGACTCGACATCGGTGTCTTCCTGAGTCGCGTCCATGCGTCCAGGAGTAAACGGAACGGTCACGTCAACGCCGGCATCCTTCGCGGCCTTTTCGACCGCTGCACAACCGCCGAGTACGATCATGTCAGCCATCGAAACCTGAGTATTGCCCCATTGAGACTCATTGAACTCCTTTCGGATGCCCTCGAGAGTGGTAAGTACGGTCGCAAGCTCAAACGGTTCGTTAATGGCCCAATTCCTCTGCGGCTCGAGACGAATACGGGCTCCGTTGGCTCCGCCGCGTTTGTCGGAGTTTCGGAATGTTGAGGCAGAGGCCCACGCGGTCGAGACAAGCTGCGAAACAGTAAGGTCGGAATCGAGGATCTTCGACTTAAGGGCTGCGACGTCGCTTTCGCCGATCGGCTTGTGGTCGAGCTCCGGTATCGGATCTTGCCAGATCAGCTTTTCCTTCGGCACGAGCGGCCCGAGATATCGCTGGATCGGACCCATGTCGCGATGGGTCAGCTTGAACCAAGCCCAGGCGAACGCGTCGGCAAACTGATCGGGATTTTCCAGGAATCTCCGGGAGATCTTTTCATATGCCGGATAAAATCTTAAAGAGAGGTCTGTGGTCAGCATTGTCGGGACGCGCTTCTTCGACGGATCAAATGGGTCGGGAACGTTGGGCTCCGCATTCTTAGCGCGCCACTGCTGCGCACCGGCCGGGCTCTTTTCTAGCTCCCATTCGAAGCCGAAGAGATTTTCGAAAAAGTGGTTGCTCCACTTCGTCGGTGTCTGCGACCAGATGACCTCTGGCCCACCTGTGATCGCGTGCGCTCCGATCCCGGTCTCATACTGGCTCTGCCAGCCTAGGCCCATGGATTCGATCGGCGACCCCTCGGGCTCCGGTCCGAGGAATGACGGATCGCCGGCTCCGTGCGTCTTTCCGAACGTGTGCCCGCCTGCGATCAGAGCGACGGTTTCTTCATCGTTCATCGCCATTCGTTTAAAAGTTTCGCGAATATCGTGGGCCGCCGCGACCGGGTCCGGATTTCCGCCGGGGCCCTCTGGATTGACGTAAATGAGGCCCATCTGAACGGCACCGAGCGGCTCCGAAAGCTGGCGTTCACCGCTGTAACGCTCGTCACCGAGCCACGTGCCTTCCGGCCCCCAAAACAGCTCCTGCGGCTCCCAGGTGTCCTTCCTTCCGCCCGCGAAACCGAAGGTCTCAAAGCCCATGTCCTCCAGGGCAACGTTACCGACCAGCACAAAAAGGTCTGCCCACGAAAGCTTGCGTCCGTACTTTTTCTTGATCGGCCACAGCAGACGGCGTGCCTTATCGAGGTTAGCGTTATCTGGCCAGCTGTTTAGCGGCGCGTAGCGCATCTGCCCGCCGCCGGCGCCGCCGCGGCCGTCCGTTGTGCGATACGTGCCGGCACTGTGCCACGCCAGGCGAATAAATAACCCGCCATAGTGGCCAAAGTCCGCAGGCCACCAGTCCTGCGAGTCGGTCATTAGTGCGTGAAGGTCCTTGATCACTGCGTCGAGATCAAGAGTCTTGAATTCCGCGGCGTAATCAAAATCTTCGCCCATAGGGTTAGATAGGCTGGAATTCGACCGGAGTGTGCTGAGATCCAGAGCTTCAGGCCACCATTCTCTGTTCCCCCTTCGCCGGCTGCCGCCCGCCGAGGTCGTTCCCCCGGTCACCGGACATCCGTTGGAGCCATTCGTTTTACCATTTTCCATTTTTTTACCTTCCTCTTTTGGATTCTGTGATCTTATTATTGCAATCGGAACATGTCCCCCTGAGAACCACCTCGATCGAATCCGCCTTAAATTTCGACAAGAACTCTCCTTTTTTCAAAAGCTCGTCCGGGATCGGGAGCTCGAGGTCTGCCAGTTTTCCGCAATGGCTGCAGATCGCGTGGTCGTGCCGAGTCAGTTTACGGTCGTATCGGGTACAATCCATTCCGAAACGGACCTCGCCGATCAGCCCCACAGCCCTGAGATACCGCAGAGAATTGTAAACTGTTGCAAAGGATATTCCCGGAAGTATCCGGCGCGAGTGATCAAACACCTCATTCGCCGTCAGATGCTCGTTCGATTCCTGAATGACCCGCAGAACAGCCTGGCGTTGTTTAGTTAATGCTAAACTTCCAAGATTGTTCATGAGTCTCCTAGTGGGTTGTGCCAATTAGAATGATTCGAATTCTAATAAATGTCAAGCCGTCCTTTCTAAGCCGTTAACGGCAGTGGTTCGTGAGATCGTATAAAATATATACAGGGACTCCAGGAAGACAGATGCCCACAGCCCGCAAGACGATAAAAGTTGCCCGCCCGCCCCAAGGGTTTCGTTATCGAGGAGACCTGATAACCCCGGCCGAAGAAGCCGAACTCATCGAGCGGATCCAGGATCTTCCTCTCTCGGAGTACGAGTTTCAGGGCTACCTCGGAAGGCGGCGTACGATCTCTTTCGGCACGCAATATGCTGGAGAGGAGACCGCTGAGCCCATTCCCTGGTTTCTTGTTTCTTTACGTGGTAAGGCAGCGGCTTTTGCGGGTCTCGCCCCCGAGGATCTGCAGTACGCTCTTGTTACCGAATACACTCCCGGGTCACCCATAGGCTGGCATCGCGACCGTCCGATGTTTGAGGACGTTGTGGGCGTTTCACTTATCTCGGTCTGTGTTTTCCGCTTTCGCCGGTCCGTAAGAGACGGTTGGGAGCGTCACTCGGTAATTCTCAATCCGCGTTCGGTATATTTGCTTCGCGGCCCTGCCCGTGAGGATTGGCAGCACAGTATCCCCGAGGTGAAAATTCTTCGCTATTCCTTAACTTTTCGCAGTTTGCGTCAAACTTTTGAAATGCTGTGACACTTTAGATTGGCAGCTTGTCTCTTACGATGTGAACGAGCCATGCCGCTCATTTAACATTCGATCCTGAAGTCTCCAGCTCAACCTCACAAGATCTATTTCAGGCAAAACTCATCCGTTGTCCGAACCCATTTTTCGCAGCCCGTTCATAGACAATTGCCGCCGCGGCAACATCCTGAAGTGCCATTCCGGTACTGTCAAAAATGATTATTTCATCGTCACCTGTGCGACCAGGCGCGATTCCCGCGACGATCTGGCCAAGCTCAACAACTTCAGTTGTCGGCGCCGTTCCGGAATTCAAGACGTGACTCAGTTCGCCGATGCTCGAGCTTTGAGCGGCGATGTCCGCTACGACCTTATTGTGCAATAACAACGCTGGCTCTAATTCCTGCTTATCTTCGCTGTCGGCACCAACCGCCGCTATGAAGGTTCCCGGAGTGATATATTCCCGCTTCAGAAAATATTCCTTTGACGGCGTGCACGTAACGCAGATATCAGACTCGGCTGCGGCTCCCGCTATATCGTCTACCACGTCTATCGGCAGTCCCAACTCCTTGGCACATTCATTTGCAAATTGATCGGCTATAGCATGGTCGATATCATAGGCATAGACTCTTTCCAGCTTGCGGACCTTCATGATCGCCTGCAGAGAGATGCGCCCCTGATTGCCACAGCCCCAAATTAATATTTTCTTCGCATCCTTCTTAGCTAGATATTTCGCGGCAACGGCCGTCGCTGCTCCCGTGCGTACGATCGTAATTTCGATCGAATCCATTACCGCAAGTATCTCTCCAGTGCCTGCGTCGCAAACGACAATAACTCCCCTGATCGTGGGCGAGCCGATCTCTATGTTTCGAGGAAAATTAGCGTTGATCTTCGCGACGAAATATGGCCTTGCAAGGCCCATTATCCCTGCCTTGATGTGAAATCCGCCGTCCACTGCGTGAACACCGAGAATGCCCGGCGGCTGGAGAGTACCCTCGCCATGTAGCTTAAATGCGTGCTCGACCGCAGCGATGCATTCCTCGATTCCGAGTAATTGTGAAACGTCATTACGGGATAATAGCAATGTTCCTTCCGCCTTCTTCATAGGTCCTCATCCTTAAGATCAAGATGCTTGCAATAGTTTGTAACACTTGTTACATTATCATTATTTGTTACATTTCGCCATGAAAAAGTGGTCAGCCCAGAAGGAATGGATAATGCTTGTACACCATCTGCCCGCAAGGCCGACGAAGCTGCGTGTGCGAATATGGCGGCGGCTGCAGGCACTGGGAGCGGTCCCTATCAAGAACTCGGTTTATGTTCTGCCATTCAACGAAAAAACGAATGAGGATTTTCAGTGGCTCAAGCAGGAAATAGAATCAGCCGGAGGCGAAGCCAGTCTATTCCGAGCCGGTTCGATCGAAGGGGCCACTGACCTGGAGATCGTGGCTCTATTTCAGAAAGAGCGCGCCGAGGAATTTTCAAAACTTATTAGCGAGTCGGATGGACTTTTAGGAGCGGCTCGTCAACAGATCAGGGGAAATTCCCTTTCGCTGGCTAAGTTCGGGCAATATGAGGCCGAACTGAACAGACTACAAAATGAATTGGAAAGGATTTTGTCGATCGACTTCTTTGACACTCCGATGAGCAAAAAGGCCAGAACCTCACTTGAGCGTCTCCGGACTGAATTTCGGACTGGGAGAGCCAACAAAGCCGATGCATTGAACGATAGAAGCAGTTCAGCAGAATTGAACGTATCGGACTATCAAAACCGCCGCTGGGTGACCAGGAAAAATCCTCATATCGATCGTCTGGCTTCCGGTTGGCTGATCCGACGATTCATCGATAAGCGTCCCCGATTTTTCTTCATTTCAGATGATGAACGTATTGGCAACGCTCTCGCGTTCGACATGCACGAAGGTGAGTTCACTCACAGAGGCGAGGATTGCACCTTCGAGACGATGATAAAGCGTTTTGGCCTGAACACTGATCCCGGCCTGGTACGGCTCGCCGAGGTCGTGCACGACCTGGATCTAAAGGACAATAAATTCAAGCGTTCTGAGGTTGGCGGGCTGGGTGCCATGATCCAGGGACTCTCTGCCATCTATACAAATGATATGGAAAGATTGAAACAGAGCATGCCCGTTTTCGATGCCTTATACGAATTCTTTAGGAATGATCCACTGAACTCGCAATCCGACACGAACATGAAAAAGCAAACAAGGAAAAACAAGTAGGATGCTGCAAGGTTGATCATGAGAGCAGATATACGACCCAAATCTGAGGCTGGACCGCCTTCTCGAAGTGTTTCGTTTGCAGAGGCTTTTCGATTCTGGCTTAAGCTCGGTTTTATCTCCTTTGGCGGCCCTGCGGGACAAATAGCGATAATGCACCGGGAGCTGGTCGAGAAACGTCGCTGGCTCTCAAATGAACGCTTCCTTCACGCGCTTAACTACTGCATGCTGCTGCCAGGGCCAGAGGCTCAGCAGTTGGCTATCTATATCGGTTGGCTGATGCACCGGACCTTTGGTGGCATTGTCGCCGGTTTCTTTTTTGTCTTTCCGTCTATCTTCATACTTCTAGCTCTTTCTTATATTTACGTGGCGTACGGGAACGTGCCGTTCGTCGCCGGCGTGCTTTCCGGCTCCAAGCCGATCGTCGTTGCGATCGTCGTCGAGGCCCTGCTCAAGATCGGCGGAAAAGCCCTAAAGCGGCGGGTGCATTTCTTGATCGCTGCCCTCGCATTCGTTTCCATTTACTTTCTGCATGTTCCTTTTCCCGTGATCGTACTGGCGGCGGCTTTGATCGGTCTGGCAGGCGTCAAGTTGGTTCCGCAATTCTTTGCGGAGCGCCCCAAATCGAAAAGGCAGGAAATTGAGGACCGTAAAAAAGCCGACATCGCCGAAGCCCTGCCTCTCGTTATAGACGATAATGCCGAGCCGCCCCCGCACACAGTTCCAAACAGATCACGGATCTTTAGATCACTCGCTGTCGGTGCCGCATTATGGGCATTGCCATACGTCGCTGTCGTTTCCATTCGAGGTTGGGACAGCACTCATGCCGACGAATATCGGTTCTTTACGCAGACTGCGCTTGTCACATTCGGCGGGGCTTACGCAGTCCTGGCCTACGTGGCTCAGGCTGCGCCCGGTTATGGCTGGATGAACCCGGGGCAAACAGTCGATGGCCTTGCATTGGCCGAAACGACACCGGGCCCTCTGATCATGGTGCTGCAATTCGTAGGTTTTCTAGCCGCCTGGAACAATCCCGACGGCATTGACCAGACGACCGCTGCTATCATCGGCGGCCTGATCACTACCTACGTGACATTTCTGCCGTGTTTCTTCTTTATTTTCATCGGGGCTCCGTATATCGAGGTTCTGCGCGGCAATTCGGCTCTCACGGGAGCACTATCGGGAGTGACGGCGGCGGTTGTCGGGGTGATCCTTAATCTCGCGTTGGTCTTTGGGGCGGCCGTAATTTTGCCGCAAGGTCTGTTCGGAACAGTTGACTGGTATTCCCTGATAATTAGCGTCGCAGCATTCATCGCGCTTTATAAATTCGGTGCGGATGTTCTTGTAACGATAGTGATAGGGGGTCTGATCGGTATCGTGCGTGTTTTCTTTTTATGAGTCTCGTCGGCAAACCAATTTGTTGAAGGTAATTCCATATGAATAACGAAGGAGTAGTTTGGTCGGAGCTAAAGGACGCTCCCGTTTTGAATAGAACTGAGCTTTTTCGAGTTCGGCCCCTGTGGCAGGACGAGAACGGACCGGCGAAGGCCATGGTCGTCGAGATCGATCCCGGCGGCATACTTCCCGGCATCGACGTGCACGAACCTGGTCCAGAGGAGGTTTTCGTGGTGTCCGGGGTAATGAATGACGGCGAACGCGACTACCCGGCGGGGACCTTCATCCATAATCCGGCAGGATCTTCGCATATTCCTCAATCCGAAACGGGATGCACGCTTTTTCTTTTCTACCCGGAAGGATAGCCCGCACGAACTCCGGTAGGGGCATGCATGTGAGGTTCGCCGGTTTTCTGGCATACTACTGGGGCCTGACCGTCACTGGAAATGGCTTGATGGACGTATGACGTCACGCCGGTAGCAACATCATCTCGCCAGCATCTTATACAGATACTTCGCAGCGCCTACTCCGGCGAGATTGCAGCGGCCTATGCCTATCGCGGCCACTGGAAGAGCCTCGCACCATCGCCTGAGCGTGACCGCATCAGGCAGATCGAGGCCGAGGAATGGGACCATCGTCAACGCGTTGGTGAATGGCTGCAAAGGTTGGGTTCCGGCCCCAGTCAGGTGCGCGAAGCAATCTTCTGGACCATCGGCCGCACGCATCGGCTGCTGCTGATCATGAAACCCTTATTCCGCTGGAGCTAAAAATGAATTTCAGGGAAGCCTTGCTGTCAGACATCCCAGTCATTTGCGACATTCGGCTGTCGGTGCTCGAGAATCGCCTTGCCGATCCCGAGGGCGTGACTCCTGAAATGTGCGCCGAGTACCTCACTGAGACCGGCAAAGGCTGGGTCTGCGAATTTCAGCGGGAGATCGTCGGTTTCTCGATCGCTTCGCTTACAGATTCATCGATCTGGGCCCTTTTTGTCCGGCCCGGCTTCGAAGGGAGAAATATCGGCCAGCGGCTTCTAAAGCTTGCCGTCGAATGGCTATTCGAAATGGGCGCGGCCAGGATCGTGCTTAGCACGGACCCCGACACCCGGGCCGACCGTTTTTATCACGCTCAGGGCTGGACGAGGGGCGAGATCCGAGCGAACGGAGAGGTGAGTTTCTCTTTGGCACGCCCATCTTGAGAGTATAAATTCCGCATGGCCGCGGTTGTGTGTCCATTAGACCGTTCGCGAAACTTTTCTAAATTACAACGCTACACCGCTCGTAGGCTATATGTCTTGCACCCGGCAGACCGAAGCCAACATGCAAAAGCTCATCGGCCTGCAGCCGGCTACGATCGCGGCAATGCATGGTTCAAGTTATTCCGGCGACGGATCACAGGCGCTACTGGAGTTTGGCGAGGTAATGAAAGAGCTTTTGTAAGCCTTGCCCCCGTGGGCAGCGGCAGAAAAACCTCTTATCTAATATTGTTGCGTCTATGCTACAATGTATCAGAGCGGCTCTGGCGCAGGCTCTTTGAAAATACGCTGGAAGCCGTTTTTGTTTTTCGCAGCTAATATTTTGTCGTGCACGTGTCGTGTGTTTTTCTGCGGAAACGCGAGACAGGCCGTTTTTTCGCAGTTAAACGGTTTGTTTTCAAGAGCTTGGCTGTCTCGCTTTGCATGCGAGACAGGGGCGAGACAGTACGAGACAAAGCTTTGGCATTATTTCCTAACCCAATCGTTTCGGATGGGTTACAGCCGATCACGAGAGATCTGTGTCTCGCTGCGGGCGCGGATCAGACACTCAGATCGATCAAGACCTAAGTGCTAGTGGAACCTCGGAACCACTCAACGAACTTGGGTATACCGTCAGCGATCTTGGTTGCCGGGTCATATCCTAGAAGCGCCCGTGATTTGGATATATCGGCATACGTGGCGGGAACGTCGCCAGGCTGCATTGGCTGACGGTCGAGGATGGCTCGCATATCGAGACTGCGTTCGAGCAGCGATATCAGCTCCGACAATTCCGTGGTTTCTGACTCCCCCAGGTTGAACACCTCGTAATTTGTCCGGTCGTAATCGATGGCGGCCCTCACGCCCTGAATAATGTCGTCGATGTAAGTGTAATCGCGCCGCATAGTGCCGTCACCAAATACGGGGATAGGCTTGCCATCAGAGATCAACCTCGAAAACTTGTGTATGGCCAGATCCGGCCGCTGGCGGGCCCCGTAAACCGTGAAAAACCGCAGGCAAATGCAGCGGATATCGTAAAGGTGCGAATAAGTGTGGCAGATCAACTCACCGGCTGCCTTGGTCGCGGCATATGGTGAGATCGGCTGGTGAATGCGGTCTTCCTCAGCGAAGGGGACCTTCGCATTGATGCCGTAAACGCTAGATGACGAGCCGAAGACAAACTGCTTGATACCATGCTCGCGGGCAAGTTCCAGCAGATTGAGCGTTCCATTAATGTTCGTTTCCGCATAGAGCTTCGGTTCCGAAAGTGATGGCCTCACTCCGGCCCGTGCAGCCAGGTGCACTATCACGTTGAAGCTCGTTTCGGCGAATAGATCGGCGAGAGCTTTGTCATCGCGGATGTCTGCTTCAACCAACCGGTAATTCTCGTGGGTGAGGTGGCCCGCTATGTTCGCTCGTTTTATCTCGGGCGAGTAAAAATCGTTGAAATCGTCGACCACAGTCACACGCCAGCCGCCTTCGGCCAATAAACGGTCGACCAGATGCGAACCGATGAAACCGGCCCCGCCTGTTACTAAAATGTCTTTCATTACAAACGATTTTACTTTAGGAATGACGGGCTTGCGAAATGCGTAACAGCGAACCTTTGGTTGAGCAATAGTATCAATCTCACGAGCAAACATAAATAACAGTAGATTGCTTGTCATTTACGAATTGCCTTCTTTATACTTGTTTAGACGTTGTGCCGATGGGTGGTAGTCTTGAAAACTGAATTAAATCGTGACATTAGATCTGCGGCCGGCCTTAAATTCGCCATCGTTGTGAGCCGTTGGAATGAGCGCCTGACATCAAGATTGGCCGCGGGTGCGATCGAAGCTTTGGAAGAAAGCGGCGCGGCATCCGAAGACATTTCGACGTTGTATGTGCCCGGCGCGTTTGAGCTTCCGGTCGTCTGTCTTAAATCGGCGCAAAGCGGCAAATTTGATGCGATCATCGCCCTTGGGGTCGTCATTCGCGGCGACACGCCCCACTTCGATTACGTGGCGGGTGAGGCGGCTCGCGGAATAATGCAGGCCTCGCTCGAAACCGCAACGCCCATTCTCTTCGGCGTGATCACGGCTGACAACAGTGAGCAGGCCGAGGCCCGCGCCGGTGAAAAGACAGATAACAAAGGCTACGAAGCCGCTCTCTCCGCCGTCGAAATGGCCCATCTGATGCGTGAGATGGATAGTCCCAATAGTATTACCGTAAAGCAGGGCACTAGCTGATCCATGTCATTTGATAAAGCAGATAAGAGCTCGGGCACACGGCACAAAGCACGCGAATGCGCTCTGCAAATGCTGTTTGCGGCGGATATGGCGAACCGTGACGGGATCACTCTTACCGATGATTACTGGAACGAACTTGGCGATACGGCAATAGACGAAAAGACTCGCGATTTTGCCAATTCACTTGTTCGCGGCACAATACGCGAGCTTGAAGCAATAGATAACCGCATCCGGACCCGTGCGGAACATTGGCGGATCGAACGGATGGCTATCGTCGACCGAAACGTGCTTCGACTCGCCGTTTACGAATTCCTTTATCACGACACTCCCGCAACGGTCGCCATCAATGAGGCCCTTGAGATCGCCCGCCGTTTCTCGACCTACGAAGCGACGCAATTCATTAACGG
This sequence comes from Pyrinomonadaceae bacterium, assembly GCA_041751735.1. GTDB lineage: Bacteria > Acidobacteriota > Blastocatellia > Pyrinomonadales > Pyrinomonadaceae > OLB17. The sequence goes on from JBGSWW010000189.1 coordinate 49,317, forward strand.
GATACTTGACGCGATAAAACAAGACCTGGAAAAGGCCGACTCTTCACCCGATGCCGCCGGCAGATCAGCTTCGACCACTTAGCTCATTTTGAATCCTGCATTCGACTCACGGTTATGGGATCGTCCGGCCGCGGGCACCATAGCCTGTTATTCTTTTGATTCAAATTGCGTTAAAATTGAAGATTCATCGAGGCAAAAGTACAAATCGTGACCGAAAATAATACGAAGATAACTGAGTTTATTGAAGAGGCGTTCGGATCGAACGCAACTTATGTTGTTGGTTTGCTTGAACGTTACAAGTCCGACCCAGATCTGGTTGACGAATCGTGGCAAATCTATTTCCAGGATCTGCTGAGCGGCAAAACGACTGCCGGGGCTGCAAGTGAGGAGACCCAGAAGCCGGCATCAGCACAACCGGCCGGGAAGCCCGCCGAGGTAAAACCGGCACCCGCCCCTGCTGCGGCGAAAACAGCCGCCGCCGCTGCCCCTTCCGCGGACGCCACGTCCAAACCGATCACCGGCGTGGCCAGAAAGATCGTCGAAAATATGGAACAGAGCCTGACTGTTCCGACCGCTACAAGCTTTCGCGAGATACCCGTCAAGGTTCTTGAAGAAAATCGCCGGATAATCAATGAGCATCTCGCCGTGCTCGGGCACGGCAAGGTTTCATTCACGCATGTTATAGGATGGGCGATCGTACAGGCGGCTAAAGAGTTCCCGAGCTTGAATCACGGCTTCGGAATGATCGACGGTGTGCCCTCGCGGCTTGAGAATGAGAACGTAAACCTTGGGATTGCCATCGATGTCGAGAAGAAGGATGGTTCCAGAAGCCTTCTCGTTCCCAATATCAAGAAAGCCGACACGATGAATTTTGTGGAGTTCTTTCATGCCTACAATACCCAGGTCAAGAAGGCACGCGAAGGAAAACTTGAGATCGCTGACTTTCAGGGCACGACCATATCTCTGACAAACCCCGGAACCATCGGGACCGCGGCGTCAAATCCTCGTCTAATGGCTGGACAAAGTGCGATCCTGGCGACCGGGGCGATCGAATATCCACCTGAATACCAGGCGATGACCTCTGCCGCGTTATCGGCGATCGGGATCAGCAAGACCATCACGATCACCAATACGTATGACCATCGTGTGATCCAGGGGGCCGAAAGCGGTATGTTCCTTGCCCGGATCAACGAATATTTGAAGGGGCAGCACGGATTCTTCGACAAGATCTTCAGTGATCTCGAAATAATGTATCCGCCATTAAGGTGGGCCGAAGACTATAATCCGACCTTTTTCGGAGGCGAGCGTGAGAAGGCTCAGGAACAGGCGAATGTCCTTCAGCTTATCGATGCCTATCGCGTTCGGGGCCATCTTCTCGCCGATATCGATCCGCTTAAGATGACCACCCAGGTCGACCCGGACCTGGATCTGGAAAACTTCGGACTTACAATTTGGGACCTTGACCGGGAGTTCATCACCGGCGGGCTTCATAGTGAAGAGACCGCTACGCTGCGGAGGGTGCTCGAGATCCTGCGAAAGGCTTATACCGGTAAGGTGGGGATCGAATATCGCCATATCCAGAATAAGGAAGAAAAAGCGTGGGTCCGAGCCCGCATACGAGAACAGTTTGTTGACACCGAACCGATCGATCCCGAAACCAAAAAGGAATTGCTGCAAAAGCTGATCGAGGCCGAGCAATTCGAGCAGTTTCTGCACAAGAAATATCTAGGACAGAAACGGTTTTCGCTCGAAGGATGCGAAACCGTTATCCCGATGCTCGACCAGCTTCTCGAGGGCGCTGCCGGCCGCGGAGTCGACGAGATATACATGGGAATGGCCCATCGTGGACGGCTGAACGTGCTGGCGAATATTATTGGCGACCCGGAGACCGGGGCTATGGCCGAAAGGATCTTCACCGTATTTGAGGGAACGTCGCACCCTGACTTCCCCGCCGACGAGGGCGATGTGAAATATCATCAGGGAGCCGTGCAGCAGCGAAGGACCAAAACCGGGCGCGAAATTAAGATTCAGTTGTCCTCAAACCCCAGCCACCTCGAAGCAGTCAATCCTGTGGTCGAGGGCATGGCCCGGGCCAGGCAGGACTACCTGCGTGATGGCGAGGGCCTTGAACGCCGTAACACATATGATCACGTGCTTCCGGTACTGCTTCATGGTGACGCGGCGTTTGCCGGTCAGGGCGTGGTGATGGAGACGCTCCAGCTCGCGGGTCTCCCGGGATATCGAACCGGCGGGACCATCCATATCGTTATAAACAACCAGATCGGATTTACGACATCACCCGGCCTCGGCCGCAGTTCGATCTATTCGACCGACGCTGCCCACATTACCCAAACGCCGGTTTTCCATATAAACGGCGACGATCCCGAGGCGGCCTATCGCGTTGTCCAGATCGCCCTTGATTACCGCCACGAATTCGACAAGGATGTCGTGCTCGATCTCGTCGGTTTTCGCCGGCTGGGCCACAACGAGGGTGATGAGCCCAGCTACACCCAGCCTGTGATGTACGCTCGGGTCAAGGCCCATCCGGGAACACGGCATCTCTACTCTCAGCAGCTGATCCGAGAGGGAGTCATCACTGACGAAGATCTCACTGCGATGACTGACAAGGTTGTCGAAAAATACGAGGGTATATTGGTGCGGGCTAAAGAGATCGCCGCTAAGAAGACGGCCAGGACCGAACTGCCCGCTGCTCCCGCCGATGAAGATGGGTCAACAGTGCTCGAGACCGGCACACCTGCCGAAGTACTTCGGCGTGTGTCGGAGAAGATCTCGCTCGTGCCGGAGGGTTTTCACATCAACCCAAAAATGGTTGGGCAGCTCGCCCGGCGTTCAAAAATGGGCACCGGAGAGGTGCCGATGGATTGGGCATTCGCCGAGGCGTTGTCTATTGGGTCGCTGGTGCTCGAGGGCATTCCAGTGCGATTCAGCGGCCAGGATTCGGGACGCGGCACGTTTTCGCAACGCCATGCGTCGATGTACGACACCATGACAGGTGACCGCTGGGCCCCGCTTAATGAGCTTCGAAGCGAAGCCAATCCACATGCCCGGGCTTATATTTTCGACAGCTCCCTTTCTGAATATGCGGTTCTCGGGTTCGAATACGGCTACTCGGTTATTTCCAGTGATCAACTGGTTGCGTGGGAGGCCCAATTCGGCGATTTTTCAAACGGCGGCCAGATCATAATTGACCAATACATTTCCTCCTCCGAAGATAAATGGAAGCAAAAATGCCGCCTTGTTATGCTGCTTCCCCATGGGTACGAGGGTCAGGGCCCGGAACATTCCTCCGCGAGACTTGAGCGTTTCCTCCAGCTTTGTGCCGAGAACAATATGCAGGTGTGTTATCCGACGACGCCCGCACAGTATTTCCACCTTCTCCGGCGCCAGGTAAAGCAGGAGGCTGCAAGGCCGCTTATCGTAATGACTCCAAAGAGCCTTCTTCGGCTGCCGGCGGCGGGATCGTCCGTAAGCGAATTGGAGACCGGTGGGTTCCAGCCGTTGATGGACGATTCGGCGATCACCGACCGCTCAGCCGTCAAACGGGTCGTGGTATGCAGCGGGAAGGTCTATTACGATCTCATCGCCGGGCGAGAAGAGGCCAAATCTCTGAAAACAGCCATAGTTCGACTCGAACAGTTCTATCCGTTTCCGGCTGCAAAGCTCTCCGAGATCCTTGCATCTTACGAGAACGCGTCGCAGGTTTTCTGGACGCAGGAAGAACCGCAGAATATGGGCGGATGGTTCTTCGTCGAACAAAGATTGAAGGACGTTCTTCCCGAGGGGGTGGACCTCTCATATATTGGACGTTCAGCATCTGCATCGCCAGCGACAGGATCTTACTCGATCCATGAAATGGAGCAGAAAAAGATCGTGAATGATTCTTTATTCGTGGATACTGATGAGATTCCGGCCGCGAGTGAGCCTGAGGTATCTGAAAAATTGGCCCCTGCAGGAGCGTGACAACTGGTTGGATTTGATCTCGTGATTTCTTCAAAAGCAAAGTTGGCGGTCGCAAGCACGTTTCTGCTTGTGATCATTTTCATTCTGGCCTGCCAGCCAAAGGCAGTGCGCAGCGAGGAACCTGTGCCAACGAACACTTCTTCCACTCCCGTGGAGCAAGAGAACTCCGGGCCGATCACCATCGCCGCAGTCGGAGACATAATGTTAGGATCGCCGTTTCCGAATGAAACCCGGATGCCGCCCAACGACGGCGCCGACTTGTTAAGGTCAGTAGCGCCGATCCTGTCAGCCGCCGATATAGCTTTTGGAAATCTTGAAGGGCCGATCGTTGATGGCGGTACCTCTACCAAGTGCTCGCCAAGAAGCACACGCTGCTTTGCCTTCCGGATGCCGACCAGGTACGGCAAATATCTCAGGGAAGCCGGCTTCGACGTGATGAGCCTGGCGAACAATCATGCTGGCGATTTTGGAGACGCTGGGCGGACGAGCACAAGACGCGTCCTCGACGAGCTCGGCATCAAACACGCCGGAAGCGATCGGGGCCAATTTTCTACTACGGTTCTGGATGTAAAAGGGCTAAGGGTGGCGTTTGTCGGGTTTGCTCACAATAGCATAACACCGAATGTGAACGACCTTGCCGCAGCTCGCCAGCTGGTCTTGGAAGCTGACCGCCGGGCGGACATCGTTGTGGTGTCATTTCACGGCGGCGCCGAAGGAACGGATTCGCAGAATGTCCCGAACCGTACTGAATTGTATGCCGGCGAGGCCCGTGGAAATCTTCCCGCATTTGCTCGTGCGGTCATCGACGCCGGGGCCGATCTCGTTCTTGGCCATGGCCCGCATGTCCTGAGAGGAATGGAGATCTACAAGGATAGGTTGATCGCCTATTCGCTGGGAAATTTCTCGACTTATGGCTGGTTCAGACTGGAGGCCGAGACCGCACTGACCATCATCCTGAACGCAAAACTAGATGCGAATGGCCGATTCCTCGGAGGCACTATTCACTCGGGCAAACAGGAAGGCCGCGGTATCCCGGTTCTCGACGAAACCGGAACTGCTGTCAAGGTAGTGCGAAATCTATCGGAAACGGACTTCGGCCAAAATGCTCCCAAAATAGGCGACGACGGAACGATAACGGTCAAGTAGTATGTCGGGCTTTATGTCCTACCGCTTTGCCGGAGCGGCGGTTTTCGGGCGCCCGTACCCGGATCTTATGCAAACCCATTAGAATGTCCACGATGTTTAGGATCTTGGAAGGCACAAAAATAAGGGCTTGATATATGCTTCGCTTCTTTGCCAGAAGGGCGAGAAATCCGGCTGATGTCAGTATTCCCGCAGCCTTCCATGGATGAAGGTCGTTAGGAAGCATTAACGCTGAGAGTGTTAAAGCGAGCCAGAGGAGAAACAAGATCGTCGTCTTCAAACGCAGCCAGCAAAACTCCAGTCCATTGCCCGCTATAAATGCTTGAGAGATGGTTTTCGTAATTTCACCGAGCCTGTTCGCACGGTAATCGCGTAAGAAGGTCCTGAAAATACTCGACAGCGAATCTCCATGAAAACAACGAGTATGCTTAGCCATCGCCACTGGTATCTTCTTAAGCCACCAGCCACTGTTGATGATCCTGAGGCCGAGTTCCGCCTCCTCTTCCATGGCAAGCTCCGGATCGAAAGAACCAGCCTCAATGAGTGCGTCACGGCGATAAAAACAGCATGGCCCTCGAAGCCATTTCACATCCATTTCGACATCGCATGGTTCTTCGACATCGGAAACCGGTTCTTCCGCCTCAGTAAAATCATCTATCCGGCCATTCACACCACCTAACTTAAGATCCTGTTCGAAGACCGCTATCGCCTTCTGCAAAAAATCTGGATATATCAGCGTGTCTGCATCAAGAAACAGCACGTATTTACCCCGCGCCACGGTTGACCCCACGAAACGCCCGGCCGAGGGAGAAAGCCGCATGTCCGCAGGCAATGCAACCGAACGAAACAGGTGACTCTCAGCGATTGAAACCGAATCATCTGCCGATCGCGAGTCGATATAGATCATTTCCGCGCCACCGATCTGCGAGGCCGCAACAAGTGCGGCCTCGAAACAACGGCCGATGGTCCGTGCCTCATTGCGACCGATCACGACAATGGAAACTGCCTTATCCATGTTCGATAGCCTACCGCTCAGACAGCTGGTATTCTCGCCTCCACGCTCGCCGTCTGTTCGCAATTGATGCGGCCAGTCCTTTTGGCAATACTGCCCTTCCGATCTTATTGAGTTTTGCCGTTAGCCCGGCCAGATTATCCGCGACCGCCATCGAAAATGATGGCCTGCAAACCGAAACGTTCACGATCTCAATGCTCTTGTTTGCCCAATCGAACTTGTACGTTTCGTCACCGCGAAGAAAATCGTAGACCTTGTTCCCCCGTTCGACCGCACTTTTAATAGAAAGGCCTATCAAGACCAGCCCTACGCTGAGATCCGCATAATCAAGATCGTAACCGGAATTGTAATAGTAGAATGTCCGCCCGTCATCGAATCCGTAAACAGAGCTTCGGCATTCACCGTCGAGCCAGATCTCGTCAAAACGTACCAGCCCGGCCTGAGCCATTCTCGGAACTAACGCTCTTTGAAAGTCCTCAAGCTTTGGATGTCCGGTTAATTCCGAGCCTCCTGACTGCTCCCAGCGACGCTGATGCAAACGCAGAAACCTCTCAAAAGCCGCTCCTGCTCCCTCCGGGCCAACCACCGTCCTAAACTCGAAATCTGGCCTTTTCTCGATCTTCTTCAATCGGCGTTTGAAATTCGCCGCCCTCTTTCCATTATTGAGTACCGATTCCCACCCAGTCGAAAGATCGATCTGCGGGCAAAAACCCGCCGGCTGAATTGCAAACCTTTCAAGCTCGCAACCTTTCGAATGACTGATGCGTTTCAACAGACCGATAGCCTGCGAACCACCAGCCAAGCTATCAAAGTTGATTGAATCGAATTCACGTCGATTCAATAAAAAGCTCATTATCCAAAAGAATGCGTCATCGAAGTCACCCGGATCACAAATAAGGTCGAGATGATCGGCACCGCCAGGCCCTTCGCCCATTAACGCGAGTCTTTTTCTGTTAGCCCGGATCGGTTTAAGATCCGAGTGGAACATCGGTAATATTCCGATCACCTTGTTGTCCCGGTATGCCTTTAAGAGAAACGCGGTTCGGCAGCCTCCGAAGTGGTCAAACCAAGTGCTCATCCATTCCCATGACAGAAACGGCGAGAGGTGAGTCGACCGGGAGAGTTGGCGCCATTCTGCCTTGGCCTCTTCAAATGGCTTACCGTCTATTCCTTCGTGTACTTCTATTCGGATCATTTTCAGTTGCTCACTGCGATCATCGACCGGTCAATCAGTTAAACGGGCCAGAAACTAAGTGTTGCGACTAGTCGGGGATACGCTTTTTTTAACTTGCGTAGCCGGCTAATGATCCGGAATTTCCATATCCAACTCATCCGTCCTATGAACGCTGGCCGGAAGATATAGAAAGCGACGTGATCGCGCTCACCTGTGGCCCACGCCGTTTTATACGGTAGAGAAGGACAAAGAAAATCGATCTCCCCTACGCCGTTTGCGGAGCACTCTGTCAACAGATGTCTGAAAAGCAAGTTACCAGGTGAGTACCGGGAAAACTCTTCATCGTACGTTGTCTTCCAGTGAAACACTCGCCCCCCGCTCCTTATGTTCAGACTCATCGCTATCGTGACTGATTCAAGGCGGAGTTCGTAAACCAGTAAATCCCCGTTCGCCGCCATAGAGTTAGCAAACTCCTTCAGCAATCCGGCCGATCTTTCATCAAAAATAGCAGCCGTGCCGCCTTGTCCTTTCCACCCTTTACTTTCTAGCTCGAGATACCGCTCGATCATCTCGGGGCAGTATTCCCTTGAGACCACGAAGTCGACGGCACCTTTCTCCTCAAGCCTTTTGAACCTCCGAGCCAATTCTTTCCCCAGGTGTTTCCGCTTTCCGCTAAAAAAACTACTTATAGATCCATCAGCTTGTATCGCAGGGACCTCGACAAAGGGGGCTGTATCCATTGGCCAAACGCCAGTAGGAAAACCTCTTGCATGAGCCGTTCGGACGAGTTCCGAAAGCCAGCTATCGGCCCGCACCAAACGACATTCGAAGACATCCCAGCCCTTTGAGCTTTCGAGCATTTTCCAAATAGCGTCGACTATCTCGGGCCGTTCACCAGTTTTCGCTCCATGGATCAAATCGTATTGAGGAGTGTTAGGATTGAAGACGGCCTGTAGCTTGCGAACCGGCAAACCGTGGATGCGACTTCGTTTTCGCATCAGCGGAAGCAGTGCCCGGAGTTTTCCGTTCTTTCGAGCGGTGAACAATTCAACATCTTTTTTGAAATTGGTTACGAGGGCCGTGAACCACTCAGGGCGAAGAAATGGGGTGGTCCCGCCGCCTTCCTGACACAAACCGGCCCATTCGGCCGAGAGGGCAGGTATTATCTCAACTCCGCCCTTGAGTACTTCGATCTCCAGCATTTACCCCTTCTAACCAAAACGCATTTGCGGCACCGGCCGCGACATGTCGTCTATCTCGGTTTTTCTGATTCTAGTGAACTGCAGAACAACGTATAGAATGTATAGCGAGTTTGTCACCGCATACCTCTTCCACAATCGCCCTGGCTCTTTCATTAGACGATATAACCACTCGAGGCCACGTTTCTGAAGCCACGGAGGAGCTTGCGAGACCATACCCGCATGGAAGTCGAATGCTGCTCCGACGGCAAGCATCGGCATCGCCAGGAGCTCACGGTATTCGTACACCCAGGTTTCCTGCCGAGGGCATCCGAGGCCGACGAGAACTATCGAAGCCCCGCTTTTCCTGATGGTTTCCGCGATCTCGGCCTGCTCCACTGCGGTAAGTTGGCGAAATTTTGACGGCTGAAGACCGGCGACCCTAAGCGAAGGGAATTGACACTGCAGGTTTTCTTTTAATCTGTCCAGCACGTCGAGTCGGCTTCCATACAGGTAAACAGAAAGACCTTCAGCAGCCGCGCGCTCACAAACTCGAAGGGTCAGCTCCGGACCGTAAACTCGGTCAGGCAACTCGACGCCATGCAGCCATCTCATTGCCCATCGAACGGGCTGACCGTCGGGAACGACAAGATCCAGCTTATTAAGTCTTTGCTTATGCACCGGATCCATAGCTCCCGTCATAACACCATGAACTGCCAAGGCACTGACAGCAAGAGTCGTCTTGTCGACAGCGGCGCGAATAATCCGTTCAGTAGCCGTCTCGTAATCTACCGCGTTTACTCCGATGCCGAGTACATTTTGTTTTCCCAGATCTATCATTGTTCCTATCAGGCGGCAACCATAAGTCGCTCGGTTTCTGCAACGCATTTTTCTTTTGTCACTTCCACCATTTCGCGGATCGTGGTCTTAAGATCGTATTCGTAATTCCAAGCTGGATAATCATTCTGAAACTTCCGAACGTCGCTTACCCACCAAATGTGATCGCCCTCGCGGGCCTCAGTGGAAACGCTGTATGAGAGCTTTTCGCCAGCGGCTTCTTCCGCGATCGCGATCGCCTCAAGAACCGAGCAATTGCTATGGCGGCTGCCCCCGATGTTGTAAACTGCCCCCGCGATAGGAGCTTTGTAATAGTGCCAAAAAGCATTCACCAGATCGTTTGAATGGATGTTGTCACGCACCTGTTTTCCTTTGTAACCAAAGATCGTGTAGTGCTTACGATAAACAACGCATTTGATCAAATATGCCAGAAATCCGTGAAGTTCAGCCCCAGAATGAGCCGGACCGGTAAGGCAACCCCCGCGGAAAACACCAGTTTTGAGGCCGAAGTATCTGCCATATTCTTGGGTCATTACGTCGGCCGCAACCTTGCTCGCTCCAAAGACGCTGTGTTTGGAAGAATCGATCGACATCGATTCATCGATACCGTGGGCGGAGTAAACATGAGTTGGGTCAACTTCCCAACGCGTCTCCGTTTCGATCAATGGGAGTCTATTAGGCGTGTCACCGTAAACCTTATTAGTCGAAGTAAAGATGAAAGGTGCGTCTGAACAGTGTTTTCGGGCTGCCTCTAATAAAATAAGCGTACCGGTGGCATTTACGCTAAAGTCCGTCAAAGGCTCTTTAGCAGCCCAATCGTGGCTGGGCTGCGCAGCAGAATGGATAACGATGGAAATATCCATACCGTAACGGCGAAAGATGGCATCCATCGCATTCTCGTCGCGAATATCATCTGAATAATGGGTAAACCGCGAGAGTTTGGATTTTAGAGCATCCGTATTCCAGTTCACCGAACCGTCGGCCCCGAAAAAATATTCACGCATGTTGTTGTCGATCCCGACAACTTCGAAACCTTTCTCGTGAAAAAACTTAGCCGCTTCGCTGCCGATAAGCCCCGAGCAGCCTGTAATGATCGCTACACTCATAATTATTGATGAATCGTAATTCTACAGACAGTCTGTACGGTCTTGTTAGAGTTATAAAAGACTGGATTTTCCAGTTATTAACGCGAACCGCGGGCAAATCCGACGAGGTGGCACGGCATGCGATCCAACACTTCAGGCTTTTCCGGCCGAAAGACTGGTGGCCCTAATCGACCCAGACAATTCGAGAAGTTGACCTAGGCTCCCAAGCGTAAACCCGCGACTCCGGGCGAAAAAGAACCTCGGACCCCACGAGTGGATTCCTCGCAAAGACTAGTGCGGCCGAGTGCGAACCTGTCGGAGCCCGACAAATTCACCCTGTTTTCGGTGGTAACCGCGACCGTAAACCCGGCGGCCTCTGTAACGCGTCGAATCTCGTCTGTGTACTCCCCATTCGGATAGGCAAAGGAGTAGACCTTATTCCCCAATTGCTGTTCGAGCAGCTTCTTGCTTGAATTGATCTCGTGGCTGATCACATCTCCGGTCTCGAGGGGTAAGACAACATGGTTGGCCGTGTGCGAACCGAAAGTGATCCCTTTTCGGTCCATTTCGCGGACCATGTCCCAGTCCAGCAGCCGGTATTCGATCGGATACTCGCGGAATCGCGGGCCGATCTCGTTTTCAAGGCGAATTATTATGTCTTCGCGAATAGCGTGTGGTAGATAAACAAGGGCGTTTGTAAGACCGAGCAGATTTCCCCGGTTGACCTCTCTGTCAGCTACTTTACTTATCCCCGACTGACGCAACACGTCGATAATAGTCTGCGGCCTATCGAGGCTCTGGTCCAAAAGCCAATAAATGCGGTCGTGGGCCAAAGGTTTATCCTGCCCTATCTGAGCCGTGGGAAGAAACACGGTTGCCGGAAGCCCAAGCTCATTCAGGATTGGAAAAGCCACTTCGTAAAAATCGAGATATCCGTCGTCGAAGGTTATCACCGCAAGGGGACGAGCGACGCGTCGCTTCGATTCCAGGAAATGCATCGCCGTCCCAAGGGAAACAACATCAAAGGACCGCTTAAGCAATTCGCAATGGTGACGAAAGGTGTCGGCGGAAATCACGATTCCGTATATCGCTTCACGCTCGGCTTTCGAGATATCATTCACGACTCTATGATAGGCCATTATATTAACCGAACCCGGCGCGGGATTAGGCAGGCCGATTCGGGCCCGCGCAACAGACGCCGCTGATTTGATCGATCGTTTTATAAATAAGCTTGTAGTTGTCATTTGTTTATGTGTTTATGCGGACTCGTCTAGCACCGCCTCTAACTCAATCTCCAATTTGTGTATGTACTTATCAAAATTCAATTGTTCGGCTGCTCGTTGTTTACCCGATTCTCCCATTCGAATGCGAGCAGCCGGATCTTCGATCAAGAGCTTGATACCGTCCGCGAGTGACTGAACGTCACCGCAAGGATATAGAATCCCTTCTTTTCCGTTTTCAACGATCTCCGGAATTCCGCCCACGGGTGTAGTGATAACGGGTAGCCCGGCGGCCATTGCCTCTAACAGTGAAACGGGCATGGCCTCGGCATAGGTTGGCAGGACAAAAATGTCGGCCTTCTTGTAGTGATCCGCCCGTTCGCTCATGGGCACGGGACCAAGATGCTCGATCATCTCGATTATCCCGGCACGAGTACAGGCTTCGGCTAATTGTTCGGCCCCATATCCAAGGAAGGACGCTTTGATATCTACTTTGGTTTTTCTAAGCAGCGCCAACGCATCTATGAGATCCTTCTCACCTTTGAGTTTCCCGACTGCGCCGACAAACAGCACCCTTATTTTCTTATCGCTGTCTCTGCCGTCATCTGAAAACGTCGGAGCGTCGAGCCATGACAAATCTATAGCATTAGGAAGAACGGAAACATCGGCCGTCTCTACGATTTCTGCAAGCTCACTAGCAGACTCGTTAGAAACAGCGATAATTCTGTGGCTATGGCCCAGCGCCCAGCGAATAAACCATTGTCCAAGTCGCGTCTGCACCGGCAAATATTTCCCGACATCACCCGCATGAAAATGACAAATCGTCCTTCTCCCCAGGAGCCTGGCAAGAACAAGAAATGCTGATTCGCGATAAAGGCTCGCATTGCTTCCGACATGAATATATGCAGCTTCCGGGCGCTTTGTTAGGCAGGCAACGCTGAATCTGAGAGCCGCTTCTAACGCCAGCAACAACTTTCGAAATTTCCCCAGTTCCTCCGCCTGAGATTCGATATAAGTAAAGTTGCATTTCTCGCTGAGCCTCGACCCGAGAATGCTTGCGGCCAATGTCGTGATTCCTCCGCGAGTCTTAGTCAAATGCATTCCGACCATCACTATTTCAGATTTACGCGGACACACTTTAAGAACCCGCCGAGCTTCAGCCGACATCACTGACGACAGACTTTTCGGTTCAAAGGCATCGGATTGGAACTGAAATCTGGACATAAAACGATTGGTGTTGTGCCGGCGAGGGCGAATTATTTGCTAACTGTAGACACCTAAAGAGTTAGGAATTCCAGAGAAGTAAACTTAGCGAAGCGACGCCCGCGGATGATAGTGCTGCACGTCGCCATATACGAAAGCCACCAACCTTTCTGGATAAAACGGCTACTTCCACCACGCCCATCACTGAAAAGCAAACAAGTTGAGCGATTGCCGCACCGACAGCTCCGTACCGTGGGATAGTGATCAATCCGACGCTGACGCACGCAATAAAGGCGAAAACATTTGCATAGAGATCAACGCGTTGCAAACCTGTAGCTATCAACCCCCGGGACGCAACCATGACGAGACAGAATGGAATAATGCTAATCGTCAAGATGTTGAGAGTTGGCGCGGCTATTACGTAGCCCTCGCCAAATAACACGTAAAGGACATATTCCGACAAAAAGGACGAGGCAACTGCTGCAATCACAGCTATAATTAGAGGATATCTCGCAATTTTGGATAAATAAGAGCCAGTGGATCCCGGCTCATCGGCGATCTGTCGAACGAGGTTTGGCTGGATCGCATTTGCATATCCGCCAAGGAGGATTGAAACAGGGATAAGAAATCGTGATGCTGCTCCATATTCTGCGGAGTGGGCCTCGGTACTGAAGTAAGCCAGAAGGAACAAAGGGGCCTGCCAGTTCAAAGCGGCCATAATTCCGGTTCCGGCAAAAGTGGGCGATACCGTCGCGATTTTGCGGAACTCCCTCCAGCAAAACTCGAACTGCTCAAATCGAACCTTGTTCGCGGTTAGATGAACGAGCATCGCTGTAAACCTGATGATCGCGAACGAAATACAAACGGAGAATATATCGTAACCGGTCCATATCAGACCAACAGGGATCACCGTCTTAAGCAGGTTTTCGATCGTAGTCACGGCGGCGATGAAGCTCGTACGACCCGACGAGATGGCAGCCGACTCGGAGATCGTGATCAGGTTCGACGGAAACAACGAAAGGCTAAGTACAAACGCCGAGATCCTGACCTGATACGAATCGCTGATAAGGAATGAGCTAACGGTCATTGCAACCGCGCATAGAACACTCGCTAATGAAAGAAAAACGCCTGAACTGCTGACAAAGCCGCTTAACTTGCCGGCCGAACCTTTTCGGCTTATTTCGGTGACAAGATACGGCATAAGACCGAGAGAATTGAAGTTAAAGAAAAGAGCGTAGAGCCCCATGATGATCGTAAATCGCCCGACGTCTTCAATGTCTCGCATTCGAGCCATGAAGACCCAGACCAGGACGCTGCTTGCGATCCCTACGACTCCGGACCACGCCATCCATACGAAGTTGCGGCCGAGTTTGGGCTGCCCCGATTGGTTGATGCCCGAGTCCTTCATTTGATTACGAACGGTCCCTCCGAACCAAATCCTGGTAATTCCGTATTCTACTGACAGCCATTACGGCTCCGATCAAAAGGAAACAAGTGCGGATCGGCGGCCTTCCGGACCCCAACGATCCGGGCTCCTTAACCGCCGAAATGACAAAGGCTACAAGGCCAATTGCAACCCCGACAGACAAGGCAGCAATTAGACGGTCCGGCGACCGAGAATTGCTGATCCCCTTAGCGATCCCGTAAATTAGCAAGAGTGAGAACAAAACTCCCCCAACAATGCCTACCTCGGCCGTAATATGGGCAAAGACGTTATGTACTGGATTGGGAAATATGGTTGAAACAAAGACGCCGGTTTCATCATACTTCGTCATCGTCGATCGATACCCGTTCAGCCCGACGCCGGCGACCGCATTGTCCTCGATCATTAAAAGGGCGTTCTGCATCAATGGCAGCCGGATCGCCGCGGCCCCCTGATCGTCCCCCGTCAATCGATCGTAAATTCTCTCTGAAAAAGGGACCATCACCGCGATCAGAAGTACTGCCACTCCAACGCCTGACAATAAAAAGCTTTTCTTTTCAGCCCTAGGAAGGCGAAACCACGCAAAAACAACGAGCAGTAAAACAGATGTGACAATTCCGATCCAGCTTCCCCTCGCGAGTGAGAGGACAATAGCGACGCACCCCAAAAGACCTGCAACAGTCAAAAAGTTTTTATGAGAGGACGAAAGCGTTTTCACACGAAAAACGAAGGGTGCAATTACGAGAGGGACCAGGGTCGAAATCACCCAGGCCATTTCCGTCGGTGTTCTGAGAAAGGCTTGCACACGCCCCAGTGACTGGCTTTGCGTTCCGAGCAGTTCCTCTTCGGTACCTGTTCCGAAGAATGGCATAGCCAGGGGCCATTCCAGAATAAATTGAGAAAGACCCACCAAACCTGTAAAGCAGATCCCGATGGCAAGCCATAAGATCAGTGTTTTTATGCGGTCATGACGGCCAAAATGCGATGCCGTAGTATACGCCACAAGGATCGACGCCGCGAGTGAAAATAGTGAGAAAAGACCGAGCGTCTGGGCTCCAGCCAAAACAACCGAAGCTGCCGCCGTGCAAAACAAGGCCGTTAAGATCAGCCAAAGAATCGATGGGAAAACGCTGCCCTCGTCGTGATTGTTCAACTTGTCGTAGGCCAACAATATGATTGCCAGCAGAAGCGTCGCCGATAAGTTCAGCCCAGACGGGTCCTCCATCTCGTCGATCTTGAACAAATTCATGTCGATCTTAATGAAAAAGGACGCCACAAAGGCTGCACGGACAAGTGAAATTAAGGAAAGATCGAATGCAAGAACCGACACACCGAGAATGAGTCCCAAACCCGTAGCGGCTACAAACAAAATTTGAGCTGAATGGTCGGAAGCCCCTGCCGTAAGAGCGATCCCCAGCAAGCCTGAAGCCGCAATCATCCCTCCCACCAATATGGCGTTCCTAACCGTGTCCGGCTGCCGGACAATATTTGGCTCGTGACGTATCTCCATGACTACATTGCGCCTGTGCCGCGAAGCACCGTGGGTACTGTTTTGAAAAGTATTTTAAGATCGAGAGATAGTGACCATTTGTCGATGTATTCGAGGTCCTGCAGGATCCAATCGTCAAAGCTTGTTTCGCTCCGGCCGGAGATCTGCCAAATGCAGGTGATTCCAGGCTTTACACTGAACCGCCGATTGAACCACGATTTATCGAACCTTTGGAAGTCCCGTTCAGGGAGCGGACGGGGCCCGACAAGTGACAGGTCCCCCAGAAGTATGTTCAGTAGCTGAGGCAGTTCATCGAGGCTCGTCTTTCGCAGCCACTTACCCAACGGCGTGACCCGCGGATCATTGCGCATCTTGAACACAGGCCCTCCCGCCTCATTGAATTTCTCAAGTTCCTTCTGTTTCTCGGGAGCGTCTACGACCATCGTGCGAAACTTGAACATCTTGAAACGGCGCTTGTTCAGCCCCACCCTTTCCTGGATAAAAAACACGGGGCCTGGTGAGGTGAGCTTTATCAGGATGGCGATGGCCGCCATCAAAGGGGTGAATGCGATAAGAAGTAAAATGCCCCCGAGGAGATCGGTCGATGTTTTGATGAAGGACTGCCATTCGGAGATCCGGCTAGCATATACAGAGAGGATTGGGGCCTCGCCAAGCTCCCCTGTTACTGCACGTGAGAGTTTCAGATCGAACAGGTCCGAGTAAATTCTCACAGTGATACCCTGCTCTTCGGCAGCTTCCGTTATGGTTTGCATCCGATCATAAAAGGTCTTTATCGGCAAACAAATGATGATCTCATCAATAACGTTTTGAGCCAGAACCTCGGAGATGTCGGACAGCCGGCCGATGACATTTGGGGCATCCAGGTCGTCAATGTATCCTTTGAAGTCATACCCGATCTCCGGATTCTCGTCCATTAGCTTAACGATCTTCTGCCCTCGGCTGCCTGCTCCGATGACCATCACCGATCGGAGATTTCGGCCATGTATCCGGAATTCCCGCAGCATCTTTCTCTTCAAGAGCCGCAAAGCAAACATCATCAGAAATGCTGCCGCCGCAAATATCAGCAGGAATCTTTTGGGGAATATTGGCCACTCAGCAAGTAGAATAAAAGTCGCGACTATCAGCATCGCGAACGAAACGGCCCTCAATACATCCCACAACTCGTCTCCCAAACCAGCGAGACGCTTTGAGCGATAAAGCCAGAATGATGACAACATAAACATCCAGCTTCCGAAAACCCCGGAAAAAAACAGAGTTGACTCGATAGTAGGCGTATAAGCTGCGGTGAAGATATAGGCTGTGCCCTGGGGACCCCCGAAATAGAAAGCGCTCCACAAAGCTATGCCAAGGGCCGAGAGGTCAAGCACCCGGTAGAAAAAGATCAATGAAGCTCTAAGGCGATCTTTCATTATGATCCTCTTTCTATACCTCTCCCGTCACAGACTCGCCCGAGGGCGGCAGCAAAGGACGACCGGACGCTAAAACGGATCGCGTCCCCGGCATTTCCATGTAAGGAATGGATACCAGGACCGGCAAGTCGTATCGCGATTCGATCTCTCGTTTTGAGCCTACTGTAGGGTTATTGGCACCTGCCTTTTCCACCAGGAGCGCCGCGGCCATTCCCGCTAGCGTCCCTATGGCTAGCAGCACAAGGAGGTTCATCGCCGGCTTTGGGTTCTTTTGCTGCCCGTCAGTCCTCGGCGAATCGACGATCGCAAAATTCATAATTCTTTCTTTGTTCAGCACTTGCCCGATCTCATTCTCGCGGGCCTTTTTTTGGTAAAGAAGGTACGCTTCTTCATTTATGCTTCGCTGCCGTTCGAGGGTAGTGCGCTCGATGCTATTCGAATTCAGAAGCGCAGCCTCGCTTGCTAACTTAGTGATCTGGCCGGATAGTGAGCGTTCCCGATCCTTGAGGCCAGATAGTTTGGTTTCTGCATCATAAAGCTCGGCTTCCAGTCGTCGTCTAATCTCATTTAATGCAAAAGAACGTTCTTGTGGCGGATTAGCCGTCTCCTCGGCAATTGTTTTTTTGATCTGGTCTAACCGTTGCTGATTCTCGCGAACGAACCGACTTTGGGGCTGATACTTCTGTAGTAATTGGGTCCGTTGCTGCTCTAATTGCGTGAGCTCCTCTTTCATTCGGTCCAACGCCTGAACGTATTTTGAAACATATCCCGTTTGGATCTCTTTTGGTTCACCGGCCACTTTCTCCTGAAGCGAAGTTATCCTCTTGCCGGTTTCGCCGATCTCAGTGCGAGTAGCATTCAGTTGCGCCTGCGCATCTGAAAGCTGCTTTTGGAGCAGTGATTGCTGGGTGCCAATATCGGCTCCGGAAATGCCCTTCGAACTGTCAAAGTTCTTAAGCGTTCTTGTGGCCGCTTCTAGTTTTTCATTGAATTTTCCCGTTTGTTCATTGAAAACCTGCATTGCCTCTGGCTTTTCATTGATCTGAACGTGAAGTTCCACAAAGCGCTTGTAGATGGCGTCTAGTGTTTCTTTGGCACGAAGCGGATCAGTGTCCGTATAAGTGACCTTTATGACCCTTGATTTTTTTATCGGCACTACATCGAGATTACCTTCGACGCGATTGGCGGCGGACTCGAGGGAGATGTCCAATTTCGAATCATCAATGCTCGGTTCGCTTGCCTTGTTATCGCGAGCAAATAAGCCCGAAAAGGCCAGCTTTAGCTCAACACGTTTTTTGCTAAGCCATGTGTCCTGCTTAGGCATTTGGTTGTTAACTAGATCTAGTTCCGTAACCACTCCCTTGATCACTTCAAGGCTCTTGATCAGTTCCAGCTCAGAGTTGAATTCTTCATCGCTGATCGCCGTCGACGTAATGTCGACGCTTTTATCTGACGAAGTGATCTGTGGGTCTATCCGGCCTCTGGATACGAGAAGGCTCATTGTCGCTTCGTATTTGGGTGTGATCAGGAAGGTCGCCGACATTCCAGTCGCGACCACTACGAATAGCACCGCCAGGATCAACAGTTTTCGTTTCGCCAACTTCCTTAGAACTTCGGAAATCGACCTGTCATTTTTACTGTCCCTATACATTAGGTCCTTGTCTGCTATCAGAAGAAACGAGGCATTAAGCCGCGAAAAGCCTCCACAGCTTTATTGAATTGAGAGATCCTCGAGTCCGGCACAAAAACATAGTCGCCGTCCCTTAGCGAAACATCCAGCTTGTCCGACTTGCCCTCGATCAGCTTCATGACATCTGCTGTCGTGATGATCCAATCGCCTTTTCCGTCCGGCCGGGCGTGAATCACCATCGTCCTACGTGCATCACGTGTAAAGCCACCCGCGAGAAAGATCGACTGCATTAACGTTTTCGCTTCACGCAGTTCGTATCGCCCTGGTTTATTGATCTGGCCTCCAACAAAAACGCGCGGCTGAACGAGATCTACGATCGAGACAGTTATCATTGGCGACAGAAGGATCTCGTTATACTCTTTCTCAAGTTGAGCTTTAAGTTCGGAGACCGTGCGCCCTGCTGCCTTGACCTCACCTATCAACTGCGGATTGATAACGCCATCCGGGCGAACCAAGATCCCGGATTCGTTAAGTTCGGAGTTTGCGAAGAACTTAATATTCAATTTGTCGCCGGGGTTGATTCGGTAAGAGGCGGCCGGGTGATCAGCGTCGGCAGTTGAATTCTGGCCCAAAACGCCGGAAACCGCCGCACTACAGACGAGTAGGCAGCAAAGGAGCCTGAGATGGATTGAACGTACTGTCATCACCGTTATCTTCGGTGATGATATAGAGGCAATAATGGTACGTTTCCAGTTCAAGTGTTGGAAAGGCTGCGGAAGGAGATGAAGGTTGGGCTGTCAGGTAGACAGATGGTAAAGCGGGATATCAAGAAACTTCGGTGCGTTTCTTGAGATCAAACCGAAGGACTCGGTACTGACTTATCTTTTGTATTAAAATCGTGTGGCACCCGCACAAAGACGGTAGTACCGTCTCCGGGCCGGCTTTCTATCTCCAGAGTTCCGCCAAGTAACGCTGTACGTTCACGCATGCCGACGAGCCCCAAACCGCTCCTTCGGCTACCATTGTGATCGGATTCCGGATCGAATCCGATGCCGTTGTCTTCTATGATCAGCGCGATCTGTCCGACTCGCTGTTCCAAAAGCACGCTAACGCTGGACGCCTCGGCATGCTTGAGAATGTTATTCAGACCTTCCTGCACGATGCGATAAAGATTGGTCTCCAGGTCCGGATTCAGCCGATAGCTATTGTTTTTAGAAGCGTGGAACTCTGCCTCGATGCCATAGGTCTTTGACCATTCACGAACGAAACTGCCAAGTGCATCCGATAGCCCCAATTGGTCAAGTTCGGTCGGCCTTAGCTCCCAAGCAAGATAATTGATATCCATGTCTATGCGTGACGCATATTTCTGGATCTCCTCCATCTCGCTCGCAAGGGATATATTCCCGTTGCATTTGGACCTGACGGATTCCAGTTTTAGCCGAAGGGCGGTTAACTGCTGTCCGAGATGATCGTGGAGATCCCGGGCGATACGATGACGCTCAGCCTCCTGAGCTTCTACAAGCCGGCTCATGATCTCTCTGTCGCGAATAGCGGCCGCGGTCTTTCGGATTTCAGTTATATCGCGGGCTATCTTTGACGCTCCAATGATACGGCCGCTGGAATCGGCAACCGGCGAAACGCTCAGCGAAACGTCGATAAGGGTCCCGTCCTTATGCTGACGAACAGTTTCATAATGGTCTATGAATTCTCCACGCCGCAAACGGGCCAGTATGTCGGTTTCTTCGTCGAGTCGATCCTCGGGGATCACAGTTGTGATCGATCTTCCTATGATCTCGGCAGCAGTATAGCCAAACAGCCTCTCTGCCCCTCTATTCCAACTGGTAACGATTCCATTCAGATCTTTACCAACTATTGCGTCCCGCGACGAGTCGACTATTGCCGCCACCCTGGCAAGTTCCCGTTCAGCGATCTTAGTCTCGGTTATGTCGACCGTGGCGCCGATCATTCGGATCGGCTGCCCATCCGCGTTGCGAAGCACAATGCCGTTCGTGAATAACCAGTTGGTGCTCCCGTCGGATATCGGGACCCGGAATTCGACCTCGTAAGGCGTTTCTCCGCGCAAGGCGAGTTCAATACGTTTTCCTACAAACTCCCTGTCTTCCGGATGGATCAGGGCAGAAAAGCTGTCAACCGAGCCGTCAAATTCTCCCGGCTTCAATCCGTGCATTGTATAAACCGTTGGCGTCCAGGAAACGGTGTTTGCGACGATATCCCAGTCCCATACGCCGACTTTGCCGGTTTGGGTTGCTAGCCGAAGCCGCTCTTCATTTTCCCGCAGGGCCGCTTCGGTTCTTTTCTTCTCGACACCAAAGGCTATCTGGTAACCGACCGTTAGCGAGATCTCAAATTCAGCTTCGGTAAAAAGATGTGGTTTAACGTAATACACCATGAACTTACCGATAAGGGCGTCGTTCGAGATCAAAGGGATGAATCCCAGGGCAGAAATGCCTTCAGCCTGAATGACGGACTTCAGCTCTGGTTCTATTTCGGCTTTTTCCAGATCGTCGATCCCGATTGGCTTTGCATTCTTCTCGCCGTGCTTCCAGGGCGAATGCCCGCTCACCGCCTTCATATATCCTTCGCCCAGTCCCCGGGCCGCAACAAAACTCATTACGCCTTGCTCATCGAAAAGAAGGATTGACGCCCGCTGACAGCCCAAAGCGCTCACGATCGTGTCGAGGGCCGCCTCGTAAACCTCACTCAACGTATCTGCCCTGTTTAGTTTGTCCGTAAAACCGAAAAGAACGGCGAGTTCATGTGCCCCTCGGATAACGAGGCGTTCAGCATTCTTACGTTCAGTAATATCGAGGGCAAATAACGTCACTCCGCCCTCATCCGAAGGAAGAAACCGCGCATGAAACCAGCGGTCGAATGGCTCGTAGTACTCCTCCATCTCGATGTGCCGTCTATCAGAATGGCACCGTGTCAGGCCCTGTCCGAGTTCTGTATCTCGTGCTTCAGGAAATACATCGAAAACGTTTCTGCCGATGACTTCTGATGACACTACATTGTTTTCATCAAAAAGACTTCGGACCGCAGCATTGAGTCGAGCGATCTTCAGGTCGCGATCGAAAGCAATAAAGGCATCCGATAAAGACTCCAGAACGCCGCGAATGTGTTCGTCCCGCCTGGCAAGCTCGATTGTGCCCTCGCTAATGCGGGCCTCTCGACGGCTGACTCCGCTCGCGGTCCATAACAGAAGCCCTAGTAACAGAATGATCTCTACAAGACTACGAACTGCTGAGCCAAATGGAGCCTCATAAAATCCCAGGTTTTGTCCGAACACCTGTAACCAACCCAATGCAAGTGAGATCGTGATAACGGGGAAAAAAAGCCGTCGAAACATGATGCCCCCTGCATCGTTTCGTGCAGCGATCGCAGCGAGGCCCTTGTCAGGAACTGCAACGGCAAGGCCGACCCCGAGCGCGGCTATCATTGTTGCGGTCTGCCATGCGATACCTGTCAGCTGAGGTATAGCGTAGAGCTTGTCAGCCCCAAAGCTGTAGCCGACCAGAGAGAGAGCCGATATCGACAGCGCGGTGATGCCCAGGATGCCCGTCCAGCGTCGGGTCCTTTCTGATGCTAAAAGGATCAGTGCTGTGCCGATCAGGGTCAGCGAGCTTGACGCCGGCAGGCCCATTCTTCCTGGCGATGACGTCGCTTCCGCGCCAGGTAATTCCTGGAAAAGGAATGTATCGATTCCAAGGTTTATTCCGAAAATATGCTGGGAAAGCGTTAATCCAGCGATCAAAACCGTGACAAAACCCGCAGCATGGATAACCCATCTAATATGAGGAGCGAAAACCCATGACGTCAAGCCCGCTCCGGCCGCTATCATACAAATAGCTGGATTAGCTTTTATGCTTATGCCGTCGAGGTCCCAATCCGCCAGCCTCGGTATGTCCAGTATCCATCCGAGCAGGGAAATGGATCCGCCGATCACGGCATACGCTCCGGCCGCGACCGCAAGCATCCCCACCGCCGACCTTCCGGGTTTATCTAACTGCGATGAATGGTGTGTCACCAGTTTCGGTCCTGCCGTTGTTAAGATCTGGTAATGAAACAAACAGAACTACCGCTTACGTTTGAATGCTAATTTACTTGTATTAAGAGTTTATATCTTTAGCGGAATTTCGAAAAGATGTTGTATTCGGCAGCGACCTATTTCTTCGTACTTTCGATCTGCTTTATCAATTTCAAGGCGTGGTTACGGGCCATCAGTGGTAGTTTCTCGTCAGTCGATATCGCGGTGAGGTAAGGCACCAGATGCGGCGGATCCGGGATCTCATTTCGGCGAAAAAATCCGTCGAGCCCATCCATCATTCCGGGCGTGCGTAATGGCTGATTCACACGCGCAACATCGAACTCAAACAACCATGTGTATTCGTTCGCGATCCGCCTGTATTCGTCCATCAGTTCCTTAGCAGTCTTATTGGCGGTCCAATTGTACTTGACGGTTCGCTCCTTTCCCCCTTTTCGAACTGTAAATGTCACATTGCCGAGGTTGGAAAAATCGCGTTCATGCTGATATTCCTCGGTAGAATTCAAAAAATCCAATTCGGAGATCAGTTGCTTGATCTTATCCATCGTGACAGGTGACAAAGAAACTGGATCCGTTATTTGTTCTTCAAAGCCGTCTTTTCCAAATGTTATGCTCCCACGGCCCTCTTCATCGTGTTCGATCGCGACGGGGCTGTATACGAACCCGGGTCGAAGAAACCCGTAAAAATATACTGGCTGGCCAGCAGCTACGTTTCCGGCTGAACGGGAAGCGTGTTCGGGTGCGGGAGATTTCGAGTCCGGACGAACGTTCTTTTTTCCTTTGAGGTCTGATTCAGGCGTAGGGGTTGGCAACGGCGATATTCCGACAGAATCCGTCGCGGGAAGGGCTCCCAAGGCCAAGGCCGACGACAATATAAGAACACTTAATGCGATCTGGATCTTCATTTCCTATCCAAGACGGGCCCGAGCGTAGAAACACCGAAGACTAAGATGACCGTTAGTCAGCGTAAGGTTGGTATCTGCCGATCAATCAAACTTGACGGACACTATCCTGGAAACACCCGCCTCCTGCATGGTAACACCGTAGAGTGCCCGGGCAGCTTCCATCGTCCGTTTGTTGTGGGTAATGACGATGAACTGGGTCCTTTCCGACATCTCCGCGATCTTCGCAGCGAAGCGGCCCACATTCGCATCATCGAGCGGGGCGTCCACCTCATCAAGCAGGCAGAAAGGCGATGGGCGATATTTGAAGATCGCAAGTACAAGGGCTATGGCAGCCATTGCCTTTTCGCCACCCGATAGCAAAAGAATATTCTGGAGACGTTTTCCCGGCGGTTGAGCAACTACCTCGATACCCGCTTCCAGAACGTCGTCGGACTCCAGCAGCGTCATCTCACCACGCCCGCCACCGAACAGTTCCTGGAAGAATTCCACGAAATTTGCATTGATCGCTTCGAAAGCCGCCTTGAACTTCTCGCGTGACCGCTGCTTGATCTCTCGAAGGGCCTCTTCGGTGGCTGCAATGCTGTCAATGATGTCTTTCTTCTGCGAGGTCAGGAACAGATGCCGCTCTTCAGTTTCAGCTAACTCTTCGAGAGCAAGCATGTTGATCGCCCCAAAATTATCCAGCCGCTGCCGCAGATCGTCAGCTTCCTGACGAGCACCTTCGAGATCGAAGCCCTCGCCTATGTCGATCGTTTCGACTAGTTCGGCTAACGAAATGTTGAGTTCCTGCTGGCATTTTTCGCTGACGTTTTTCAGTTGCGTTACGGCCTCAGCCTGCCTGATCTCGATCGACGCGCGATCATTACGTGCATCTGCAGAGCGTCTGTTCAGTTCCGCAAGCTCTTCGCTGGTCGCATCAGAGAGCTGCCTTGCGGCAGTCAATGCCATGACCGCAGCCTGCAGTTCCTCGCTCTCATTGGAGATCTCACTCTCGGCGGAAGCGATCATGTCGGTGATCGCCGTGATCGCAATATGCAAGCTCTTGATCTGGCCTTCGGCCTCGGTGAGTTCAATATTCTGTATAGCCAGGCGGCTCTTGATATCGTTGTACTCATTCTCGACCCTTCGCAAGGCCGAAACCGCCGACCGCCTGCGCTCATCCGATGTCGCTGCGATCATGCGTTTTTGGTTCAAAGATGACGCAGCTTCTTCGGCCTTCGCACGAGCGGAACTATATGCCACACCAATATTTTCGAGAGCATGCTCGGCCTCGAACCGGGCAGTTTGCGCCTCATTTTTATTCGACAAAGCATCCCTTCTTTTCTCTTCAAGGTCCGCTATTTCACCTTTGATCTGAATGGCTTCTTCATCGACCACCTTCTTATGTCGCTCAGCCCGCGTGATCTCTTCCTTGGCCGCGTGCACTTGAATTTGGAGACCGTGAATTCCACGATCGACCTTGATGATCAACGATTGCAGATCAACAGTCCTGCTTTCCAGATCAACGAGCTCCGATCGGTTCGCTTCAGCTTTCCCGGAAGCCCCGTCTATCTCCGCGGAGAGACGGCTGCAGCTTTTGTCCAGCTCATTGAGTTCTCTTTTGAAGGCGAGAAGAGACTCGTTCTTCCCGTCCTGCTTTTGCTTTCCGGCAATGAGCATTTGGCCGCTAAGCAAAAGATCACCGTCGTAATTCACCTCGATCTCGCCGGCGGCTGATCCGAACTCCTTAACTAACTTCGCAGACATTTCTCTCGGAAATATTTGGTGCAAGACGGCGGCGAGTTCATCCGAAACGCCAAGTTGATCGGCGATCGTTCCACCGGCAGGAATATTCGCTGTTTTTCCTTTGACCGAGTCAGGTAGTACGAGCATGGCAGTCCGGCCAACTCCATTTTCACGCAGCCATACGGAAACGCGTTTCGCGTCGTCGAGTGAGGAGACGATCACTGCCTCGAGAAATGGGCCGAACAGCGTTTCGACGGCGGTTTCCGAGTCCCTGGCCACGTTAAGCCTGTCAGCGAGCACCCCTTTCAGTTTCACACCGATCGACTTTTCAGCTGCAAACACCTTCTGGACCTGCGGTCTGTAAACGGCCTTTTTCTCTTCCAGTTCCCGTAACGTCGATAGCCTGTGCTTCTTGGCGGAATACTCATCCTGGAGAGATTTTAGGCTCTGCTCCGAATCCCGCAGCCTACTGCGGGAATCGACGGTTTGGCTTAAAAGCTGCTCTTTTTCACTATTAAGCCCTACCAGCTTTTCTTCTTCGAAAACAAGACTCTGAGCCAATTCGTCCGCGTTCTTTTTATTGAACGCGTATGTTTCGGATGCCCGGGCACCTTCGTTTGCGAGGCCGGCGGCGCGTGCGTGCAGCCGCTCGAGGTTATTTTCGATTTGCCGGCCGATCTCGTCGAACCGCTCAAACGCACCCGTATGCTGCATTAGTGATGCACGCATCGATTCGATAGATCTTTCGATCCCTGCCAGAGCTTCCGCCTCGCTATTGTAGAGGCTCTCTGATTCCCTAAGTGCTGACTCCGCCCGCTCGTGTTCGGCAGATTCGCTTTTTTCGTCACTCTTCAGCCGTTCGAGTTCAGCAGCGAGGAGGTCGATCCGCTCCCAGCTCGCGGCGATCTCACCACGAAGCACCTCGATCCGATTATTCAGGCTTACGATCTGGTCCGACTTGTAAAGATGCTCACGTTCGGCACGGTCGCGCTCGAGGGCGTTATGAGAGTGTATCTTTCGAAGTTCGGCCAGGCTTTCCTCGGCATCGCGCGATTGCTGAGTCGCTTCGCGTGCTGCGTTCTCCTTGGCCGCGACCTGGTCAAGAAGGCTTGTTTCGACTTCCCCGGCCTTTATCAACTCGGTCTTAAGCTCGCTCGAGAGATCCGACAAAAATAGGCCCTCTGCAGCGTAGAGCTGTCGAAGCAGCGTTCGAAACTCTTCCTGTAAGATCTTGAAACGCCGAGTTTTTGCAGCTTGGCGCCGCAGGGAATTTACCTGCTTTTCGATCTCCGAAACAATATCCGCAATACGGCCGAGATTGGTCTTTGCGGAATCGAGCCTGGACTCGGCGGCTCGCTGCCTGGCACGGAATTTGGAGATACCTGCCGCTTCTTCGATCAAATTACGACGATCGGCCGGCTTGGCGGAAAGTATCTGCCCGATACGTCCTTGTTCAATGATCGCGTAATGGGCTCCCGAGAGTCCCGTCCCCGCGAAGAGGTCCGTAATGTCGCGCAAACGGCAGGTCTTGCCGTTCAGCTGGTACTCACTCTCGCCAGACAAATACAACCGGCGGGTTACGGACACGGCTTCGCCCGGTGCGAAATCGAGGGCGAAAGAACGTGGGCGCCAGTGACGTTTCGTTCTAACCTTTGTTTCGATCGTCTGGACAGACCCCACCTGGGCGGCCTTTACTGTCTCGACCTCTTCATCGTCAGCCTCCACGATCTCACCTGCGAAGGCCAGTTCGGCAAACGCGTCTCCAGGTTCCGATTCAGCGGCCTCAATTTCGCTGAGATCAACGGAGTTCTCGTCGATCTCGCTTAAAGCCTCGTCGATATCCTCAAGCTCGCTCTCCTCGGTATCGAAGACACCGTCATCGCGGACCAGGTGAAGCACTACCTCGGCCATGCCGCCTGGTTTACGATTCTTGGTTCCGGCAAAAACGACGTCCTTCATCTCGCCGCCCCGAAGCGATTTGGCCCGCTGTTCGCCTAACACCCAGGACATAGCGTCCGACACGTTGGACTTTCCACAACCGTTTGGGCCGACAACTGCAGTTATGCCGCTGCCCGTAAAAACGATCTCGGTGTAATCGGCAAAGGACTTAAAACCGGTGATTTCTAAACGCTGAAGCTTAAACATTCTATAGTGCTCGGATTTTGGGAAAGCACTATATTTTGTTGTATTTGTTCTTTGAAGTCAAACTAAATCAATGATTACGAAGGGCCGATTTGGCCCGCGATCTAGGACGGCAGGCTGATCAGATAAGTTCTCCGCCGACGCTTCGCAAGCCCTGTTTTTCGGCACGTTCGTTATCCAGTTCGGTCAATACGTCCAGAAGGAAATTCGTATTGCTCGATACGACTATGACGATTGGAAACTCGTTCTCGGCCGTCGAAAACTCAAATGTTCCCGAGTTGATCTCGATGATATCGCGGAACGCCTTTACCCCGTTACTGCCGTTGCATTCCGCATCAACGATCTTGCCCTCGTTGAACGCCACATTCGCCAGATGCAGATCAGCCTTGATAACCAACAGGCCGGTCATTTTCGCGCTCTCGATGACCTGGACCGCGTCAAATATCGTCACAAACGCCAAATTACCAGCAAATGTGACATCTGTCCGGACCTTTTTCGGCGTTTTGTCTCTATCGAGTGCAAAATCGGGCCGCCTTGCCCGGCGAATCGCTTCGAGCCCGGGAGCAACGGAAATGCGCGGGTCAAGCAGCTTTGCTTCCTGCAGACGATCGTAGGCGAGGTCAAAATCTTCCCTGGCAATATAAAGGCTGACGAGAGCGAGGCATTGTTTTCCGGCTTCATTTAGGTTCTTTTGCCGAACACAGATATCTCGCATCTTCTCACGAAGCCCGATGGAGCGCGGACTGCGTTCGAGAGAACTTCGAAGCAGCTCGAAGGCCTTCTCGGGCGAGCTGTATTTAACAAAAAGATCGGCATCCAGAAGCACGGACTCGATCGTCGATTCGCTTACGGGGGCTGTACCCAATTCAAGGACCTGACTCATATTCGAGGTGTGAACAAAAATGTTCAACATCTAAATCTAGCATATTTGAATGTCGATAGTCATTAGAAAGTTGTAGTTATAAAACAAGAAAGCTGCCGGATCGGTGGCAGCCTTCTAAAGCATCAGCAGAAATGAAAATGGCTAAAAATCGAACCTCATTCCTAGCCGGATCTGCCGTTGTCTGTAGGTCCTAGTTGGCACTATAAAATTAGCCTGGGCCGTGGAATTGGTTACAGTCAAATTATTATAGTTTATAAACGCCGAGCCGTAGCTGAACACAGCCGCATTGAGTATATTGTCAAATTGGGCGATCGGACGCAGCCGCATCCTCTCTCCCATTTTGAACTCTCTCGTTACACTTAGATCAAAGGTATAAAAACTTGGCCCGGTGCCAGCATTGCGAGGTAAATTGCCGCTCCGCGAACCGATAGGAGCGAGCGAGAACTGGGAAATGAGGGCAGTCGGAATCGGTGAGCCCGGCTCTCGCCAGACGATATCCGCCAAGTTGCCGCTGAAGTTTGGCTTGTCCGTGCTCAAGTCATCTAGGTTCCTGTCGCCAACGCCGCCCAGGTTGAAGGGGGCCGAGCTGCCATACCTAAAAAGCGGCGATAGCCGGAGCTTGCCAAACCACCACGGTGTGTCAAAAGTGCCGGAAAGAGCAATGCGCTGCCTTCTGTCCTGTAGGCTTCGTGCCCACTCGCGACGAAAATCCCCGTTTATCTCGGCATTTGCCGTGTTGTTCAAGCCATCGTCCTTCGAGCTGGAAAGCGTATATGCGAAACGAAATGACGAGCCAAATCCGCCGCCAAGTTTGCGGTAGCGGCTGCGCAGCTCGAGGATCAACCCGTGATAAAAGGCATTTCCAACCGAACGTATGATCGATGTCTCCTCAACATTCGGATTGGGACGAAAACTGGATATCGCGGCGAGTGCAATGCCGATGGGGGCACCTGTCGCATTGTTATTATTTCCTGGTAAAGCCGCGGCAGGAGCGGTTTGGGATGTGTTTGGAGAATTAAGGTTTACCGTGCAAGTGTTATTCGCCGAAAAATTGCATGGAGAAACACCGGAGGTGTCAGTGGTGGAGCCGAGTACGAAATTGTACGTTCTGATTGTTCCGTTTGTATTAGCGATCGAGTAGGTATTGGCAAGAAGGTAGGCTGTCCAATCGTTGAACCCGGCTGGTAAGATAGGGACATTGCCATTCGTATCACGCCATAGGTGGACTGTCTTGTTTACCGTATAATTGGCTTCGAAAACCCAGCTCTTTATGACCTCGCGTTCAAAGCCAACGTTAAACTGATAGCTTTCGGGAATTACCAAATTGGGATCGACGGTCCTAAGTGGATTCCCAGTACTTGTCACTCTATCGGCAAACCCGATGTCGGTTGTGCACGGGGCGATAGGATTGGTGACATTCTGACACGCGGAAGCTAACATCGATCGGATCGCCTCGACCGATGTGAAGCTATCAGGAAAAGAGCTTGCAATCGCCGCCAAAACTGCCTGACGGCGTGTGTCCGCGCCCGAAGTGCCGATAAAATTTGTATCAAATGAAACTAGATTGCCCCCAGTGTTCTGTATCGAATCGGCGACGGTCCGAAGAAGGACGCGATTGTAGAAAATGCCCGCTCCGGCTCGTATCACGCCCGTGCCCTTCTTGAACGGATCCCACGCAATGCCAAATCGGGGACCCAGATTATTCTTATCGCTGACGGCTGTTTCAATCTCGTAGCGAAGCCCAAGGTTGAGCGTAAGATTCGGCTTTAACTTTATCTCGTCGTTAAAGAAAACGCCGGCGTACGTATTCTCGACATCTGACCTGGTCCCAAAGTTTTGACGGTATCGCGAAACCACATTGTTCTGGTAATTGAGCATGCCGGTAAAGCTATATGTACCAGTCGCATCCCCCAATCCGAGTGCCCTCGATCGAATGTTCATTACATCGAATCCATGTTTCAGCGAATGATCGCCAACTATCCACGTAAAACTATCTTGTACTTGAATACGCGTTTCTCGCCGGTTCTGGGGAAACCCCGTTGCATCCCCCGTGATGCCCGACGTTGAATTGCCGGCGACCAGAGTCTGAAACGCACCGGTGATGGGGTTCGTGTACCCTATCAGCACCACGGGTGCCAGCGGTTGATTCGTTTGAAAACTGGGCTCGTAGATCGAGTACTGCCCTCGAAGCTGGTTAACCGCATTCGAGCCGATAACGTAATTGCTTGTAACGTTGATAGCGTCCGTATCGCTGTTGCGGATCTGCAGGGCGTCGTCGAATCGCGTCACTGCACCTCCTGTAGTCCGCTGGTTTCTTCGCCGTCCGAACTGATAGCCGACCGTCAGACTATTCGCTTGAGTGAAATTGTGATCGATCCGCCCGGTAAGCTTGTGTTCGAGATTGGGAGTTGCAATCCGGGCTTGATACGGCAAAATTGGCGTTGCCGGCGAGCTGCTGATATCGACGCAATTGACACCCGAAGGACAAGGAGCATTGGAGGGAGGAATCGGGAAACGCGAATTAGAAGCACCGGGGACAAATGTGTCGATAAATGTCGTGTCCTGAAGGTTGGTATACTCGTATGCGATCGAGAAGAACGTCCGGTTCCGGCCATTATAGAAAGGCAATACGACTGGGCCATTTAGTAAGAAGCCGGGATTGTACTCCGTTAGTGGTAGCCTTTCAAACTGACGACTGTTGTTATACCAGGTATTTGCATTCATCCTCGAATCACGAAAGAACATAAATGCACGTCCCCGAAGCCGGTTGCCGCCGGCTCGAGTTCTTAGATTTATTCTTCCGCCCGATGCACGTCCATACTCTGCCGAAAATTGGTTAGTAATTACTTGAACCTCCGCGATGGATTCTAGAGAAGGCTGAAACCGATCGCGCGACGACCGATCATCGTTGTTATCAAGTCCGTCTATCGTCAGGTTATTTGAATAAGCTACTCCTCCTGAAAGGGAGAAATTGCCTTGCTCCAGGGGAGCAGTCCCGGCATTAACGTTACGGTCTTCAGCCAGACCGCTAGTTGAGAGCTGCTCTTCCGACGTGCCTCCGAGCGTAAGAACGAGATCCAATGGATTACGAGTATTATTCGGTAGTTCTTCGACCTCACGCTCGGTGATAGTGCCCCCTACCACAGTTCGAGTCGTGTCCACAACAGGTGCATCGTCCTCCGAGAATTGCACTACTTGTTCCGCCGTAACACCGGCTGGTGAAAGGCTGAAATCCTTGATTAGATTTTCGGCAGAAACAGTGGTAATTGCCGGAGTCTCTTGAGGAGCGAATCCAGTCTGAGCGACTTTGATCTTATATGTTCCAGGCTTTAGTTTGATCATCCGGTAACGGCCATCATCGTCTGTTACGATATTTCGTTCGAGGGCCGTTTCGACCGAGATCGCGGTTACTGTTGCACCGACGATCGGCAGGCCGTTGCTGTCTTTGACCTGACCGCTTATCGTAACGTCATCGAGGTCCTGAGCAAGCAATGCGAAGGCTGACAAAAGCACCGCAAGCACAACCGTTGAAAAGCGGGACAAAATACTTCCTATCATCTAAAACTCCTAATAAAAACCTTCCCTGGACGGTATTTGAATTACTGAATCCTATCCCATTGGCGAGGAGAACGCAACGGTAAATGGAGAGCCGAAGGGGCCGTCTTTCAAGAGGGTTCTGAGTCGATCAGAGCGACGTCAATGTCCTGTTCGTCGGACAAAATGACCTCCGCTCGACGGATGCGTGTCCTGGATATCGGTATAAGCGCTTCGCTGGAAGTGAAGGCCTCGCTCTGACGCGAGAACTCATTCGCGTGCGTCTTGAGATACTCAAAAAACTGCTCAAATTCACGCTGCATCTGCGCCATCTTTTCACGCATGTTCAGTATGATCTCAACGCCGGCGAGATTGACCCCGAGATCACGCGTAAGAGATAGGATGACTTCGAGCCGCTCTAGATCCGGATCTTCATATACGCGAGTATTGCCAACGGAGCGAGAAGGTTTGAGCAGCCCCTCACGTTCGTACAGCCTGAGCGTCTGCGGATGGATGTCATACATCTCCGCGACCGCGCTGATCGTATATGTTCGGATACGCTTCTTCATAATAGTTGCGATGTTTCGAAGTTTCGAAGTTGCGAATTTTCTTAGGCCTTATCACGCAAATATCTGGCTAGAGCCAAGGTCATTTTTGATATCTCAGTAAGTGCAACTCGCAATTCGTCAAAATCGGACCGTTGTATATACTCCAATCCCACCGCGACGTGGAGGCGACTTTGCACTTCGTGGGCCGATCCACGAGCCAGATTGAGGAAGTTAGCGAACTCGGGATTGCTCCGCCGACCGTGCCCCTCTGCGATATTTGCCATGATCGATACCGACGCCCTACGAATCTGATCTCGGAGGCCAAAATCCCTGGCGAACGCCCCATTCGCGGTCAGCCGATAAATGCGAAGCGTAACGTCGTAGGCTTTTTGCCACGCTTGTATCTCTTCAAATCCATCGAACTTAGCCATGACGTTTAGCTAGTTTCTACGCCCCTGTGGTTTCGCAACTTTTTGACTTCGAAACTTCGTAACCTCGTAACTCTCCCAACTTCAATTTCACAAACTAGTAACTTCGCAACTTCGTAACTTCACTCCAATCCCATTACCTTCCGTGGATTTTCCGGATTGAGCTTTTCGAACTGTCTTAGGACATCTTTGGTCTCTTCGGAAATGACCCGCGGCAGCGTTATTTTCACTTCCACAAACTGATCGCCGCGGAGCTTGGGATTTCTAAGACTCGGAAAACCGCGCTCGCGAAGGCGAAATTTCTGGCCAGACTCGGTTCCTGACGGTATCTTGAGCTGCGCTTTACCTTCGACGGTCGGGACCTCGATCTTGGTGCCGAGGGCGGCCTCTGAGACCGTAATTGGTAGTGTTATATAAATGTTGTCGCCTTTGCGCTCGAGAAACTTATGCTTTCCTACGTTAGTTATTATGAACAGGTCGCCCGGTTCGGCACCGAGGCGGCCGCCGTGCCCCTTTTTGGGAATCCGCACTCTCGAACCAGTGTCGACACCGGCCGGGATTCTTACCTTTACCTGTTCAGCCTTGGGCGTGACTCCCTTACCATTGCACAAAGAACAAGGTTGACGCCTACGCCCCGTGCCCTCGCAATCGGGACATGACTGTGAGAACTGCAATCTGCCACCGGACCGCATGACCTGGCCGCTTCCCTTGCATGTCGGACACTGGACCACAGGGCCGCCCGTATCACCTGCCCCCATGCATCGTGAGCACTGTTCGGAACGATTTACTGTAATGTTGGTCGTAAGTCCGGTAAAGGACTCTTCGAAGCTCATCGCCAGCGGTATCTCGATGTCCCGGCCTTTCTTCGGCATAGGACGCGGCGGTTCAGGCTCGGGTCGCGTACCGCCACCGCCGCCAAAAAGGTCCGAGAAGATATCCCTAAAACTCGAACTTCCCCCGGCGCTACCGCCTTGGGAAAAATCGAAGCCAGAGAAATCAATTCCACCGGCCCCGCCTCCGCCAGCGCCCGCTCCGGCCCCAAATGGTGAGTCTGCATCGAGATTGTCGGCGTAATATCCAAATCGATCAAAAACCTTACGTTTCTTATCATCGGATAATACGTCATAGGCCTCCTGGACCTCTTTGAATTTATCTTCCGATGTCTTGTCGCCGGGGTTGACGTCCGGATGGTACTTACGCGCAAGACGGCGATAGGATTTTTTGATCTCGTCCGCCTTCGCGTCCTTTTTGACGCCGAGTGTATTGTAATAATCTTTTTTGGCCACTCAAGTTACGTTCAGAATCTTTTGAAATTGAAAATGAATTCGATGGCATAACGAACTTCGCTCCAACGGGCGGGCGAAAGATGCGTTATAAATTTCCCGACTCTTGATTTGGGAACCGTCTGGATATTAATGAAGTTTACCGCGCAATATTCAGGCATGCCGTCTGATGGTTCCAGCCACACCTCTGCATCGTTGTTTCGCGCCGAGGTCGTTATCTCGGCGACGGTGACAGTGTTCAAATACGGGATAAGATCGGTACGGGTTAGAATCAGGACAGGGCGTTCTTTATTGGGTTCTTTGAACTTATACCAATAGATATCGCCCTGAATCATTCGTCCTCCCATACTTGCTCATCAAGCCAGACCTCACATTCAGCCGCCTTTTGAGGAAACGTCGAATAACTATCGGCGAATCGCTGGACCTTTTCTTCATCCGATCTTTCGGCGTTTCGCTTCCTAAGCAATTCCTTGACAGCAGAATTTACGAAGTCGTTTAAAGACTTGTCCTCTTCATCGGCCGCCTTAACCGCCCATTCAGCCAGGGTTTCATCGATTTCGACTATGTGCATAGGTGTGTAGTGTAATTGAAAATGAGCGGCTACTTAATTTCACCGCTCACTCTTTATAACACAGCCCTTAGTCTTTCTTA
This sequence comes from Pyrinomonadaceae bacterium, assembly GCA_041751735.1. Classification (GTDB taxonomy): domain Bacteria; phylum Acidobacteriota; class Blastocatellia; order Pyrinomonadales; family Pyrinomonadaceae; genus OLB17. Next base: position 84,284 of record JBGSWW010000189.1, read on the forward strand.
TCTTCCTCAACGTCCACATACTCGGCGTCGATGACATTGTCGTCTGCCGCCGAGGCCGTCGAGTCGCCGTCAGCACCGGCACTTGCAGACGAAGCCTGCTCCGCCTCGCCTTCGGCTCCCGGCGGTGACGTCTGGCTGTACAGAGCTTCGGCCAGCTTATGCGAAGCGGTCTGCAGGCGTTCGAACGAGTTATTCATGGCTTCGACATCCTCGCCTCCGAGGGCCGTCTTGGAATCCGCGATCGCCGATTCGAGTTCGGTCGTAGCGGCAGCGTCAAGCTTGTCCTTATTCTCGCTAAAGGTCTTTTCAACGCTGTACATCAGCCCATCGAGCCGGTTGCGGGCCTCGATCGCGGCCTTTTTCTTTTCGTCCTCGCCGGCGTGGGATTCGGCATCCTTCATCATCTTGTCGATCTCTTCCTTCGAAAGGCCGGACGATGCGGTGATCGTGATCTTTTGTTCACGGCCAGTCCCGACGTCTTTCGCGGACACGTTCACGATACCGTTAGCATCGATGTCAAATGTGACCTCGACCTGAGGCACGCCTCGCGGTGCCGGCGGAATGCCGACAAGGTGGAATTTACCGAGCGTCTTATTGTCGCCCGCCATTGGCCGTTCGCCTTGAATGACGTGAACTTCAACCGACGTTTGGTTGTCCGACGCCGTCGAGAAGATCTCCGACTTTCGGGTCGGGATCGTCGTATTCTTCGTGATCATCGGCGTCATAACGCCGCCAAGAGTCTCGATTCCCAGCGAAAGCGGCGTAACGTCGAGCAGCAGAATGTCTGTCTTCTCCCCGCCGAGAACACCGGCCTGAACCGCTGCTCCGAGTGCTACAACTTCGTCAGGATTGACCGATTTGTTCGGCTCTTTGCCAAAGAAGCCCTTGACCATTTCCTGGACCTTCGGGATACGGGTCGATCCGCCAACGAGCACGATCTCCTCGATATCCTTGGGCTTCAGACCGGCATCCTTGATAGCCTGTTCGACCGGCGGCATCAATCGCTTGAGAACTGGTTCAACAAGCTGTTCGAACTTCGAACGCGTCAGTTTCATAACGAGATGCTTTGGTCCGGAAGCATCGGCGGTTATAAACGGAAGGTTTATCTCGGTCTCCATTGCGCTTGAGAGCTCGACCTTGGCTTTTTCAGCTGACTCTTTTAGCCGCTGAAGCGCCATTTTGTCGTTGTGAAGATCAATGCCCTGATCTTTCTTAAATTCATCGATGATCCAGCCAACGAGGATTTCGTCGACGTCGTCGCCGCCAAGATGAGTGTCGCCATTGGTCGATTTGACCTCGACCACGCCTTCACCGACCTCGAGGATCGATATATCGAAAGTGCCGCCCCCAAAGTCAAAAACCGCTATGATCTCATCTTTTTTCTTGTCCAATCCGTATGCCAGAGCGGCCGCGGTCGGCTCGTTGACGATACGCAGGACATCGAGACCCGCGACCTTTCCGGCATCTTTGGTGGCCTGTCGCTGGGCGTCATTAAAATACGCAGGAACGGTAATAACCGCCTTTTCTACCTTCGCTCCAAGATAGTCCTCAGCTGACTGCTTGAGTTTTTGCAGGACGATCGCAGCTATCTCAGGCGGACTGTACTGTTTGCCTTCCGCCGAGATCCTTACGTCGCCATTCGACGCCTTTTCGACCTTGTAGGGAACCTGTTTAATCTCACTCGTGACCTCGTCATACTTGCGGCCCATGAACCGCTTGATCGAATAAAGCGTGTTCTCGGGGTTCGTAACAGCCTGACGTTTGGCCACCTGGCCGACCAATCGATTGCCGTCTTTGGTGAACGCAACGACCGACGGAGTCGTCCGACCGCCCTCCGAATTCGTAATTACGACCGGCTCGCCGCCTTCCATGACCGCTACGACCGAATTGGTCGTTCCGAGATCGATACCTATAATTTTGCTCATTTGTTTATCTCCAATACCAATTATTGCTCTGCTCTTTAACGATTATTACTAGTTGAGCCTGAGGGGAGTATAAAGGTTGAGTGTGTCATTGTCAAGTTAATTTAAGTGCAAATTTGCCCATCGATCGATATCCATATATGTGGATCTGGGTAAAGAGAGAGCTCGAACGAATTACCACTGTCAGCGAGATTCGCGGATCTGTTCATCCTCTCGCATCAGCTTGGCAACGTGGAAGATATAATGGATGCCGGAGAATACGGCAAATGCAGCTACGGTCGTGTAGACGGTCGGAAGGTAGAAGCCTCGCAGTTCCGGAAATACGGCCGCTACAAGGATGAGGATCACTCCCACGACCTGGACAAACGTGCTGGCCTTTCCAAGCCAGGAGGGCTTAAAGCCGCGAAAACCGGTCATTACGTTGATCGCTCCGGCGATCGCGACGATAGCAACATCGCGCCCGATCACGGTCGCTGTGACCCAGAATGGGACCGGTAGATGCCGCGGCGTGCCGACGACGCTTGAAAGAGTCAGCATTACGAATGCCGTGGTCATCAGCAACTTGTCCGCGATCGGGTCGATGATCGTGCCGAGTTCCGACTCTTGCTTCATTCGGCGGGCGATAAAGCCATCCACGCCGTCCGACACCCCGGCGATGGTAAAGACGATCAGGGCCCAGCCTTCGCGGTTGTAGACAAGCAATATCGCAAAGACTGGTATCAGCGCGATACGCATGAAGGTCAAGATGTTCGGGATCGTGAGTACCCTAGAGGACAGCTGTGGTTCGCTCATTCCGCCGTGCGAAGCTCAAGGAGTGAAATTTCAGGCGGGCACTGATAACGCATTGGGACGACTACGGTTCCGATGCCCCTCGTGATGTAGACCTGCGAATCTCCGCGACTGTGAAGACCGCTTGAGAGCTTTCGCCGGGGGAGAATGCGTTTGTCTTCGTCCCGGAGCTTGATCTGACCGCCGTGAGTATGGCCGCTGAGCGTCAGGTCAACGCCCCATCGGGCTGCTTCACGAAAAATGATCGGGTTATGGGCAAGGAGAAGCTTCATTTCGTCCGGGAAGGATCCCCGAAGTGCCGCCGGCACATCCGTCTTCCCCACCATGTAATCGTCAACGCCTGCCAGCCAAAACGAAGCTCCTTCTGCCTCGAACCTCAGACCCTGATTGACCAGAACGTTGATTCCTTCCCCTCGGAATAAATGAGTGACAAGATCGGCGTCCGTCCAATGGTCGTGGTTACCAAGGCAGGCATGAATGCCATATTTAGCTTTTAAAACGGCAAGCTCGGCCGCCACCGGAGCGATGTACTCACGCTCGTGCGAAACATAATCACCTGTCAGCAAGAACATGTCGGGCTTCAGCCGGTTCGCTATCTTTACGGCCCGTTTAATATGTTCAATGCCGGTAAAGGGGCTGTGATGAATATCCGAAAGATGAATTATTTTGAAACCGTCAAGCTTTTTTGGCAGCCGTTTCAGACGAATTGCGACGCGTTCGAGCGAGAGGCTATTTGCCTCATCCATCGCGACTTTTGCTACCCGCGACCAGTTACCGGCAAATTGTCGGACAGGGGCCTGCGATGATCGGTAAGCGTTGATCCGTTCGGAAAACTTTATCCGTTTTGCTGCGATTCCTGCCATTGTACGTGTGTGGGCTAGTATAACGACGTCAGAGACAAATGCAAATCCGCAATCTTAATTGACTACACTAAAGTTCTGCTGGCCTTAACATTGAGAAACCTGCGTTTGCCTACCTGGATAAGGACGCCTGTTTCTGTTATTTCGATGTCCGCATTCGCCGCCGAGGCCTTTTGTCCATTTACCTTGACCCCGCCCTGTTCCATCAATCGCCGGGCTTCTCCTTTTGAGGCCGCCAGCCCTGTCTCGGTGAGCAGATCGATCAACTTATGTTTGCCTTCCGCTACAAGCTTCTCCTCGATCTCATCAGGGACCTCTTTCTTTACGAACCTTCGGTTAAAGTCTTCCTCGGCATCATTTGCCGCTTCGATTGAATGAAAATCCGTAATGATCCGTTTTGCCAGATCGACCTTAACGTTACGCGGATTTTCGCCGCCGCTGTCGCATCTTGCCTTCAGAACCGATATATCTGACACGCTGAGATCGGTTAAAAGTTCATAATATCGCCACATCAGATCGTCTGAGATCGACATGACCTTGCCAAACATCTCGTTCGCCGGTTCATCGATGCCGATGTAATTATTAAGCGACTTTGACATCTTATTGACGCCATCCAAGCCCTCGAGCAGCGGTGTCGTGATGATGACCTGCGGCTCCTGCGAGAATTCACGCTGCAGATTTCGGCCCATCAAGAGGTTGAATTTCTGATCAGTACCGCCCAGCTCGACATCGGCGTTAAGTGCAACAGAGTCATAACCTTGCACGAGAGGATAAAGCAGCTCATGAAGCGAAATCGGCTTTTCCTCAGCCATCCGCTTGGTAAAATCGTCACGCTCGAGTATCTGCTTTACGGTCGTCTTTGCACACAGTTTTACAAAATCCGCCGCCGTGAACTTGTCCATCCATTCGCCGTTAAACCGCAACTCGGTTTTGTCGGGATCAAGTAGCTTAAACATCTGCCGTTTGTATGTCTCGGCGTTTGCGTCGATCTCTTCGCGTGAAAGTGGAGGCCGTGTGACGTTCTTTCCCGAAGGGTCTCCTATCGTGCCGGTGAAATCGCCTATCAGGAAAATAACCTTGTGCCCAAGGTCCTGAAATGCCTTTAGTTTGCGGATCACGACCGTATGGCCGACATGAATGTCAGGTGCGGTGGGATCAAGGCCGAGTTTTACCCGCAGCGGCTTGCCAGTTTTTGCCGAGCGCTCGAGTTTGACCCTCAGGTCTTCCTCACGGATAAGGTCGACAGTGCCTTTTCTCAAGTATGAGAGCTGTTCGTCGATTGTCATATGAAACGGCAATTATAACTTACGATACATAATGTAAGCGTTAGTCAGGCCCTTTTCAATGTGGTCGAAAGCATCTGGTATTTCGCCGATTATCTCGAATCCAAGGCTTTTCCATAGTTCGACGGCGATCGTATTGCTTTTCACGACGAAGTTGAACTGCATAGCCGTAAAACCCAGCTTCCGGGCTTCATCGATCGAAAACTCCGCCATTCTTCGGCCAACTCCGCGGCCGGCAGCATGGGGCGAGACCATGTACGCCGCATTAGCGATGTGCGAACCCAGTCCGGGATAGTTTGGTTTTAGCCAAAAAGTGCCGACCACACCGCCGTCGAGGATCGCGACATAATTGTGCTTTTCCGGGCTGAACCAGTAAGCCATCAATTCCTCCTCGGTGGAATCCGGAGCAAAAACGTACGTGTCCCCGCCCGCGAGCACGGACCTGATGATGTGCCATATCGCGACCTTGTCGCGCGGGGATGCTTTTCGTATCTCAGCCATTTAGTAAAAAGACCTCATTATGATCCGACATTTTGCTCTACGTGGCTCTTATCGCCAAACTATCCGAAAGTTGTAGGTCTATCCGATGAGTGGTTAAATCATATTTTTCACATTGAATTGATATATGGCAAACGAACCGAAAGAACTTCAATTAGCATTCATCGGCTGCGGCGTAATGGGCGAATCAATGATCGCCGGCCTGCTTAGAGAGAATATCATTGCACCGGGAAATATCGCCGCAAGTCACCCGCGTCCAAATCGTCGGGACGACCTCGCGCGGGATCACGGCATTGAGGTTTTCGAAAGCAATGCCGAGGCTGCCCGCTTTGTCGCGGGAGCAGAAAACTCTGCCGTCGTGATCTGTGTCAAGCCGCAGCGGCTCGAGCGGGTCTTCGCCGACCTGAATGGCATCCTGCATCCTGATCAGCTTGTCATCTCGATCGTGGCGGGGGCACGTATCGGCCACCTTGCCGAGGAACTCGGAACGGCCAAGATCGTCCGCGCCATGCCAAACACGCCGTCCCAGATCGGGGCGGGCATAACTGCATGGACCTGTACTGTTGCGGTTGAAGAGAGGGAACGTAGGCACGTATGCGACCTGTTGGCGGCGCTCGGAAAAGAGATCTTCGTCGAGACCGAGAACATGATCGACATGGCCACATCGCTTTCCGCCACGGGCCCGACCTACATATTTATGGTGATGGAGGCCTTAACGGATGCCGGTGTCCATCTAGGCTTCTCACGCGATATGGCAAAGGAGTTGGTTCAGGAAACCATGCTTGGCTCGGTCAAATTTGCAATCGCTTCACACAAGCATCCCGCGGAACTTCGAAATATGGTCACATCGCCCGGTGGTACCTCGGCCGAGGCGATCTACCAGATGGAAAAAGGTACGCTTCGGACCGTGCTCTCAAAGGCCGTGTACGCGGCATACAAACGTGCGGCCGATCTAGGCCGAAAGAGCTAATGGCGCCATTCTCATTACGCGATAGCAATCAGTGACACAGATCGACCGCAAAAAACGCATAGTCTTCACGACTTGGGGATCGTTCGGAGATCTTCATCCGCATATGGCCCTCGCTCTCGAGCTTAAGGCACGAGGCCATGACACGGTTGTGGCAACCTCGGAGATCTACCGGGAAAAGATAGAGTCGGAAGGGCTGGGATTCTACCCGGTTCGTCCAGACCTGCCGGCACCTGACTCGGAAACGGCGGCGGAGATGATCGAGAAACTCTCAGACACGTTTAGTGGTCCCGGTTATCTGTTTCGCGAATTGCTGATGCCGCACCTTCGCGACACCTACGACGATACCCTTGCGGCAGTGACGGCGAACGGCGGTGCTGACCTGCTTGTGTCGCACCAGGTTCCGCTTACAGCAAGGATCGTAGCTGAAAAGACGGGGATCAGATGGATCTCGTCCGTCCTTTTCCCAATGTCGTTCGCGTCGATTTACGATCCGCCTACACCGCCGCAGTTTCCAGTGGTTCGGAGTATCACTGCACTTCACCCGGAAATAGCGCGTGTCCTAATGGACATCGGTAAGTGGTCGATGAGCTCATGGGTTGAGCCGATCCAGGAACTTCGGAAAGAGTTGGGCCTGCCTCGGATCCCAAATCTCATCTTCGAAGGGCAGCATTCGCCTTTGCTGGTGCTCGCACTATTTTCGCGAGTTCTGAGCGATATTCAACCTGACTTCCCTCCAGATACGCTGATAACGGGTTTCCCGTTTTACGATCGGGGAGACGCCCTGGGGGCGGTCTCACATGAACTCCAAGAATTTATGAACGATGGTGAGCCGCCAATTACGTTCACTTTGGGTTCATCGCTTATTTGGCTGGCCAGCGATTTCTATAAGATCGCAGTCGAGGCCGCGGAAAGTCTCGGGAAGCGAGCCTTGCTTTTGACTGGCGATAAACGGAACCTCCCAACGGGAAAACTTCCCGACGGCATTGGTGCCTTTGATTATGCCCCGCATCATTACGTCATGCCCCGTTCGCTGTGCGTGGTCCATCAGGGAGGCATCGGCACGACGGGTCAGGCCCTCAGATCCGGAAAGCCAATCCTGGTTGTGCCGCACGGCCAGGACCAGCCCGACAACGCCCGGCGGTGTGTGGACCTTGGCGTCGGGCGAGCTCTTCCGATCTCGCGTCTGACGCATCCGCGACTGGTCTCCGAGCTTACGGAGCTTTTGAATGATCCTTCATATATCGAGCAGGCCTCAAAGATCGGAGCGAAAGTGAGAGACGAGAACGGCACGGAAACGGCCTGCGACCAAATAGAGAAAGTATTCTAGTAGAAAAGACCCCTATTTCAGATACTTTTCAAACCAGTCAAGATTGCTCTGCATAGCAGCAAGCTGCATCTTTGGCTCATTTGGGCCATGCGGTTGTCTGGGAAGGACGATCATCCGTGTCGGAACGCCTTGGGCTTTTAGGGCGTTGTATAACTCGTATCCCTGCGAGATCGGCACCCTTACGTCCGCCTCGCCGTGTTGGATAAGGGTTGGGGTGGTAACGCCCTTTATATTGAACATGGCAGAATGCTTGGAATACACATCGGGCAGGTCCCAAGCGTGGCCGCCAAAATAGTCGGGAATGAAACTCGGAATATCGGTTACGCCGTTCATGCTCATCAGGTTTGTGACGGGTGCTCCGGCCGAAGCGGCCTTAAATCGTTTTGTTTGCGTAATGATCCAACTGGTCATGTATCCGCCGTAGCTCCATCCCATCACCCCGAGGCGGTTCGGGTCGGCCACGCCCATCGCGATGACGTGATCGACGCCGGTCATCACGTCGTGATAGTCCATCCCGCCCCAATCTTTTTGATTGGCTCGCCGGAATTCAGTCCCGTAGGCGCTCGATCCCCGGGGATTCGGCCTAAGCACGGCATAACCTTTCGAGGCAAAGGTAGCGATCGGATAAACGCCGCGGCTGCCAATGTAGCTCTGCTGAAAGACCCCGGCAGGGCCGCCATGGATATTCAGAATAAGGGGAATTTTGGTACCCGAGGCATAACCGACCGGATAGGTAAGCAGGCCCTCTATTTCACGGCCATCCTTGCTCTTCCATTTTACGACTTCTGTTTTCCCGACGGGCATCTTCGCGACAGCGGCGTTTATTTGCGTGACCTGCCCGATATTGCCGCCGCCCGGCCGCCCGGCATACACCTCAGGCGGCAAATTCGCGGTCTGCCTTACAAATGCTATGCCAACGGCATTCCCAAGCCGCGTCATTTGGGGTGCGCTAATTACTGCATCCTGATGATCGGCCTCAGCGATCTTTCCGGCGTTGACATCAGCTTCATATAACGAAGTGCCAACGCCCTTGCCTTCCGAAAACATTACTTTGGTGCCGTCAGGCGTCCAGCTGATCAGGTTGGGCTGGCCGTCATGCGAAAGCGGCAATACCTTTGGGGTGCCTCCTGCTGACGGGACGATGTGGATCCGATTGCTCTGGGCCCAGCGTGCCGGGCCGTCACTCCCGGAGTACGCGACAAATTTTCCGTCGTGCGAGTAGGTTGGGGAAGTCTCAGCGGCAGCCGTGGCCGCCAAAGGCACAACATTTCCGTTTGCGAGATCTACGACGGAAATGTCAGAAGTTGGCCAAGAATCGACTCTGGGATTCAAAACGTGGCTGAAAGCGATCCGTGCTCCGTCCGGGGCCCAATCGATGCCCGTTACGCTGCGGTTGTCATTAGTAAGCTTACGCAATTCCCTTTTGCCGTTAGCATCTTTTTGAACGGGCATGACGTAAAGTCTCGCCATTTTCGGGTTGTCGTCTACCCACCGAAAATCGTTTCGGCCTTTGTCATTCTTTTCCTCGTCATCCGACTTTGAATCGCTCATTACCAGGGCGATCCATTTGCCGTCGGGCGACCAGTCAAAATCGCCGACGGCGGTTTTACCTTCGGTGATCATTTGAGCTTCGCCGCCACGCGCGTTCATTAAATAAAGTTGACTGCGGTCCTTTCGTGTCGATGTAAAAGCTACCCAATTACCGTCAGGAGACCACTTCGGATTTGACGATGACTTATCGGCGAAGGTCAGTTGAAGATTGTCTCGGCCATCGATGGACACCATCCAGATCTGGCTGACATATTCGCTCTTATCGGCGCTCATCACCTCGTCGGTGACCGTATAAACGACTCGCGTTCCGTCGGGTGACATCCGTGGCGTTCCGAGGGCCTTTACCTTCAATTGCATCTCCGGTGACCAGGTATTCTGGCCGGCCACCGAAAACGCCAAACATATCGAAATGAACATTACTATCGCCGGTCTCTTCATCACGTTGTCCTCCAATGCTTCCGTTTTGAGCCTATATTGCGGCCCGCTCGCTGATCGGTTCTAAACTCGATGCGAATCAGTTTTCCTTAATTAGGGTGAATTTCCACACCATTCTATCCTGATCTTCCTCAAAAATGTAAACGCCGTCGGCGACCCGCCAAAGGCCCATGTAGTGCCATTTGCCCGGAGCTAGTTTATTGAATAAAGGCACCGTGATCCCGGTCGTAATGGCATCGAGCAAGGACTGGTTCTGCATATCGAGTTTTTGGTCTCCTCGGCGTCCGTTTCCGGTGTAAAGAATTATGTCCGAAGAACCACCGTGAGAATCGGGGTAGCATGGATTGATGCGCCCAAAATCGGTGAGCAGCGAAACCAATCGTCCATTTTTCTGGTAGATACCGTTTCTCGACCGGTGAATACTATTAACTTCATTCCATGTAAGCATCGCGTCGGTTGAAGACAGGAGATCAGTTTCGGGCATAGTTGTCGCTGGGCATCCGGAAAAGGCGGCAATGTGGGGACGCAGTATTTATTGTAAGATAGCAATATAACACCTGATTTGGGGCTAAAAGGCGAGGCTTTGGTTATACCTGGTCGATAATTTCCAGACCAATTATAGGATAATGCATACACCTCAATTATTCGCAGACCTTCTCGTCATCCTCCTGGCCTCGGTTCCGGTCGCGTTTTTGTGCCTGCGTCTGCGCCTGCCTCTGGTTGTCGGATTCATGCTTACGGGCATCGCCATTGGCCCATACGGACTCGGCCTGATCTCAGACGTAACTGGGGTCGAGGTCCTCGCTGAGATCGGTGTGATGCTCCTCCTTTTTTCGATCGGGCTCGAATTTTCCCTTGCCAGGCTTCGTGAGATGAAGCGCCTTGTGCTCTTAGGCGGCGGCTTGCAGGTCGTCGTGACCATTGGTGTTGTTTCAGTCTCTGCTTATCTGCTCGGACGCGAAGTCGAACAAGCCGTCTTTTTCGGTTTCCTGGTAGCTTTGTCCAGTACAGCGATCGTATTGAAATCTTATGTGGACCGCAACGAGATCGACTCTCCGCATGGGAGGTCCGGAGTAGGCATTTTGCTCTTCCAGGACATCAGTATCGTTTTTATGCTCCTGATGATCCCGATACTGGGAGGCGAAGGGGGCGGGTCGCTTTCCGCAACAGCTTTCAATCTCGGAGGCTCACTGTTGGCTCTCGTACTGATAGTGACGGGGGCCTGGCTTCTGATACCCAAGTTCCTCGGCAGGATAGTTCGCTTGAGGAGTCCGGAGGTGTTTTTACTTACGGTTGTTCTTCTCTGCCTCGGCATGTCGTGGGTAACCTCGCATTTTGGGCTGTCGCTTGCCCTTGGAGCATTTATCGCGGGAATGGTCCTCGCAGATTCGGATTATAGCCACCAGGTGACCGCGGAAGTCTTGCCCTTCAGGGATGTTTTCAACAGTGTCTTTTTCGTTTCGATGGGGCTGCTGCTGTCTGTATCCGCGTTGATCTCCAACCTGGGGAACGTTTTGGTGATCTTCACCGGCCTTGTCCTTTTAAAAGCCTTGATCATATGGGCCGTCGTCCGGGCACTTGGGTCACCACAGCGGGTCGCCGCAATGGTCGGCCTCGGGCTGGCACAGATCGGCGAATTTTCATTCGTTTTGGCAAGGGCAGGACAAGGCTCCGGCCTGCTGCCGGATAATGACTATCAGACATTTCTCGCGGCCTCCATACTGTCGATGATCGCAACACCGTTTATGATCGGCTATGCACCGCGGTTCGGTCTTTTGGTCCAGTCCTTGCTATCGGATGGCCGGGTTGGCGAACTCGAAAATATCGAGGAGGATATCCACCTTACCTCCAGCGGCGGCCTTGAACATCACGTAATTATCGTCGGGTATGGACTCAACGGCCGCAACCTGTCCCGGGTTTTGCGGTCTGTCGCGGTCCCCTACACGATCCTTGACGTGAACCCGGATGCGGTGCGGCGTGCGAAATCAAAAGGGGAAAAAATCAACTTTGGCGATGCAACGCGCCGTGAAGTGCTCGTTCATGCCCGTATCGACAGTGCGTGGGTTCTGGTACTGGCGATGTCCGACCCCTTGGCAACCCGCAGGGCCGTGGCCCTCGCCCGCCGCCTCAACGAAAAGGTCTATATCATCGTCCGCACACGATATACTGCGGAGATCACAGAGTTGCTGAGGTTGGGCGCCGATGAGGTCATTCCGGAAGAATTTGAGACCAGTATTGAGATATTCTCGCGGGTTCTCCACAGATTCGGTGTACCCCATGACACAATAGAAGACCAGATCAACCGTATACGCGGCCAAGGGTATGAGATGCTTCGCTCAACTTCCTTACCGGCCCCCGCCATGGCTAATTTGAATGAGGCTCTGCTGCAGGCGATCACGGAAACAGTTACCCTGGACCCAAACGCCGATGTGGTCGGTAAAACTCTTGGAGAGCTGGATCTTAGGAACCGTACGGGAGCCACCGTCGTCGCCGTTATCCGGAGCGATAAGACCAAGATCTCGCCAGGGGCCGACTACATATTCAGGGAAAATGATACCGTTGTCTTATCAGGGGCATCGCCAAAGATCAAAGCCGCAAAGAATATTCTTGAGGGCCATCCGAACGCTTCTGAAGGTCAGTCTGAAGAGTAATTTCTTACTAATGATCACACGCGCCATCGGAGGATTCTGGAAAGTAATGCCGGCCAACCTGCGTCGATGGCTGACTCGCCGCATTCACACTACCTTTACCGTTTCGGCAGCGGGGATCATCACTAATGAGAACGGCGAAGTTTTACTCCTGGATCATGTGCTTAGATCAACAGTGTCCGGCTGGGGAGTTCCGGGAGGTTTTATCGGGCATGGCGAACAGCCCGACGCCGCCCTGAGGCGCGAGATCGGTGAGGAAACCGGTCTTCAGCTGACGGATGTAAAGATCTTAGGATGCCGAACTCTCAACCGGCATGTGGAAGTGATCCTGACCGCGAAAGGTGTAGGTAAGCCGGAGGTGAGAAGCCGCGAGATCACGGCCCTGGGATGGTTCGCGCCAAACAACTTGCCTGCCGAAATGAGTCTGGGGCAGAAAAAACTTATCCAAAGCGCACTCAATGCTGGCAAATGAACAATGAAACGCAAATTTGAAAGACCTTCGTTGAATTGTATAATTGGCATTTATTAAGGAGATACCTAATGAATTTGATCCCTTCGCCCGAAGAGGTGATGAACATTCTGACAAGAACCGAAGCCTATAGACGCGGCCATTTTATTTACCCAAACGGCAAGCACGCTTCACATTATTTTCAGATGCCCCTGGCCTTTCGTGAACATGACAACGCCCGCGTATTGTCAGTCGGCCTAAGCCGGATGTTCCGGATGGAAAAGTCGATAGCCAAACGCCTGCCCAAGGTTTCTATCGTGAGTCCGAGCCCGGGCGGAATTATGGTGGCCTTCGGTGTGCGAGAGGCTCTTGAGGCCAGGCAGATCTACTGGGCCGAAATGGAGGAGGGCAAAAGGCAGTTTCGGCAGTACATCGGCACGGGAGAACTGTTTCCCGCCATTATCGTCGACGATATACTTCGTTCGGGCAGGGCGATCCGCGAAACTATGAACCTTTTGGCCGAGATCGGTACCGAGGTCATCGGCATCGGGGCCATTATGGCTTTTGAGGACGCCCCAACTGATTTTGACGGAGTGCCCGTAAAATCGATGTTGAAATTCGACGTAAACTTTTACGAGAACGAGGACGAGTGGAAAACGTCGCGAAACGCGACCGATGCTCAATCTGAAACAGTCAGATTCTAACCTTTAGATGGCGTGACGATTGGCCAGTGCTCGGTCCATCGTCACCTCATCAACAAATTCCAGGTCCGAACCCACCGGCATTCCCATGGCGATCCGCGTGACCAGTACACCGAGCGGTTTAAGTAGCCGGGCGATATAATTTGCGGTCGCTTCGCCTTCGGTCGTGGGGTTGGTCGCTACGATGATCTCCTTGATCTCGACGCCTTCGTTTGCCGCCGGCCTCATCCGCGTAAGCAGATTAGCAAGCATCAATTCGTCCGGACCGATCCCCCGCATTGGCGAAAGAGTACCATGAAGCACGTGGTATAGCCCGCGAAACGAGCGCGTTTTTTCCACAGCCACCAGATTGTATGGCTCCTCGACGATACAGATGATCGAGCGGTCGCGTTTGGGATTAGCGCAGTAGAGGCAAGGATCGACGTCCGTTAGGTTATTACATGTTGTGCAAAAAACGATCTTTTCCTTAACTTCCCGCAGCGCGCTGGCAAACTGCTCGATCTCAGGCAATGGCCGCCTCATTATATAAAAAGCCAGCCTCTGAGCTGACTTATTGCCGATACCGGGCAGGCGTTTGAATTCGTCGATAAGCTTAGCGACGGGTTCTGAATAATCAAGCATACTTTCAGTGCGGAATGTGGAATGCGGAATGCGGAATTTTGAGTGTTATCGCCTACGCCCTCTTGCTGTTTTTATCGAGCTTACCCATATTGCAGTTAGCTGATTCGCTTCATCCAGAAGATCAGTGACAATAGAGAGTGGGATTATTTGAGCATCGACCAGCAGCTCGATCCAGAATGCCGATTCGTCGGTCTCCTCTTCGACGATTCCCAGCTTCGCTATAAAATCGGCATTCGATCTCGCTGACAGGCCGCTCGGTAGTTGGCTGCCACCGAGGTCCCTGACCTCAAAAGCTGCCTCCCTATGGTATTCGCGGTCATGGTATTTGGAAGGCTTTCTACCAAGTTGATTATTCTCAAAGCAAATGCCCTGGCATTTTGCTCTCCAACCATTGTCACATCAGATGTTTTTATTCCTTAATTCCGCACTCCGCGTTCCGAACTCCAAACTCAAATAAGTCCCGGCGGCAGCATCCCGCCAAGTTTGCCTTTCAGCGATTCTTCGACCTTACGCCGGGCCTCATTAAGGGCAGCCACTGTCAGGTCCTGGATCATCTCGACGTCACCGTCCTTTATCAGGTCGGGCGAGATCGTCAGATTTACGACCTCAAAGTCTCCCCGCATTTTCACGGTCACCGCTCCGCCGCCGGCGGCCGCGTCAACGACCATTTCCTTCATCTCACGGCCCATTTTCTCCTGCATTTGCTGGGCCTGCTGCATCATCGAATTGAGATCTAATCCACCTGGTAATTTCATTTCACTGTGTCCCTCGAAGATATAATTACGGTCATTCAATCGTAACTTTCTGATATACCAAATGCAAACTTTACGATTTCCGTGCGGGACAGCGCGATCGCGGTTCTTCCTATTGACACCTATCCCGTTCAAGCGTATCGTTTCGCTGACGCTATAGTTGCGATAGGGAGATCTGATCATGGGTGTTTCAGGAATGAACGGCGATAAGTACAGTTACTGGATGAATGGAGGCGTGGCTCTTGCCATTGGCTTGATCCTTTCTTCATTGATATTCGGGTGGTTCTATTCCAGCAGCAAAAAAGGCGACGAGGCGATCACGGTTACCGGTTCGGCCAAACGCCGCATAACATCCGATCTCGTCGTCTGGAGCGCCGGTGTGTCATCACAATCGGTTGAACTGCAGGAGGCTTATCGAGCACTATCGGAAAACATCCCCAAGATCAAACAATATTTGGTCCAAAAAGGAATTCCTGAGGAACAGATGACCGTTTCGTCTATTACGACAACCACGCTCAAACGCCAGGACTCGAATGGCAACGAAACGTCCGAGGTCGCTGGTTATTCCCTTTCTCAGCAGATCGAGGTCCGATCGCAAGATGTAGCCAAGATATCGCAGATAGCTCGTGAAGCTACTGAGCTAATAAACCAGGGCATTTTGATCGAGTCAAAGCCGCCGCTTTACTACTATACAAAGATCGGCGACCTAAAGATCGAAATGCTCGGCGAGGCGGCCAAGGACGCCAAGGAGCGTGCCGAAAGAATAGCGTCAAGCACGGGAAACTCGATCGGCTCGGTCCGTTCGGCAAAAATGGGCGTGCTGCAAATAACTGCCGCGGATTCCACAGAGGTTTCCGACTACGGGACGTACGACACCGGCACGATCGAAAAAGACATTGCTGCCGTAGTGAACGTCAGCTTTGCCGTCAATTAGCGAAGCACCATTGATCATTCCATCTCGCTGAGTCCGAGTATACTGCTTATCAGGTATCACCGGTTCCTGAAATCCTTACGGAAATTGGAAACCGGCCGGTGCTGAATTACGTAATACCGTCTTACAATCTCTTTAATCATATGCTTCACACAACAATGACCGGACGTTCCTTATGTCTGGTCCTTCTCGTATTGCTTGGATGTGCTACTTCACCCTTGGGCCAAACAGCCGTGCCATATATGACCGAACCGTCCTTCTCTCCCGACGGTAGTGAGATCATTTTTGTATCGGGCGGGGATATATGGGGCGTGCCCGCGAACGGCGGAACGGCCCATCTGCTTGTTTCACATCCGGCGTTGGAATCGAGGCCCATGTATTCGCCCGATGGCTCAATGCTCGCCTTTGTCTCCAACCGCACCGGAGCGGGCGATATTTACGTGCTCGATCTGCGGTCGAATAAGTTGACCCGAGTAACGTTCGACGATTTCAACGATATCCTCGACGGCTGGTCGAATGATGGCAAATGGCTGTATTTTTCGTCGTCAGGCCGGGACATCAATTACAGCGACGTATATCGCGTTCCCGCGTCCGGTGGTACACCGATGCAGGTCTCAGGCGACAGATATACGAGCGAGTACTTTGCCGCTCCGTCACCCGACGGCACGAGCCTCGCATTTTCTGCTCGCGGTGTTGCGAATGGACAATGGTGGCGACATGGACGTTCGCACCTTGATGAAAGCGAGATTTGGTTGAAGAAGGGCGAAGCCTATGAGCGTTTGACGCCTCGCGGAGCCAAACAGCTCTGGCCGATGTGGCATCCGAATGGCCAGCGCCTATATTACATGTCCGACCGTTCCGGCCACGAGAACATCTGGGTCCATAATATCGGCGGGCAGCCGAAGCAGCTGACCAATTTCAACAACGGACGCGTTTTGTGGACGAGCATTTCAAAGGACGGAAAACAGATCGCATTCGAACGAGATCTCAGGATCTGGAAAGTGGACACGGACAACGGAAGAGGCGGCCCGGTCGCAATATCACTTCGCGGCGTGGCGTCAGGCCCGTTGACCGAGAGGGTGAATCTCTCGACACAGGTGCGTGAGATGGCTCTATCTCCCGACGGCAAAAAGGTTGCCGTAGTATCTCGCGGAGAGGTATTTGCAGCCTCGGCTAAAGATGGAGGCGAAGCAGTTCGTGTCACCAATACAGTTGCACCTGAATCGCAGGTCACGTGGGCTGCAGATAGCATGTCCGTCGTTTATGCCTCGGAACGCAGCGGGGCAATGCAGCTATTTCGATATGATTTCGCAGCTCAAGCAGAATCTCAGTTGACGCAAAAAGGTAATGATTATTCGCCGGTCGTTTCGCCCGATGGCAAGGCGATCGCTTTCATTCGCGATGCCCGGTCGCTTATGGTTTATGACGTCGCCGCCAAACAGGAACGCGAGCTGGCCAAATTTTACACCGACGCCCCGCCGTTGATCGGCACTCGAAGTATCGCCTGGTCCCCCGACAATAGATGGGTCGCATTTTTGACGAACTCACCCGAGCAGCGTTCTTACACCAATGTGTCGGCGGTACCCGTGGCCGGTGGGCCCGCACAGCCGCTAAGCTTTATCGCTAACTCAAATAGCGGCACCATCTCATGGAGTCCGGATGGCGAATATATTCTTTTCGACACAAACCAGCGGACCGAGAATACGGCGATCGCCCGCGTCGATCTCAGGCTGAAAACGCCGAAGTTCCGCGAGGACCAGTTTAGAGATCTTTTCCGTCAAGAGAATCCGCAGCAGCGGCCGCAGCCGGGGACGACTCCGGCACCGAGCCCGAGTCCTGCTCCACAGCCGTCTCCTTCCGCGAGCCCGGAAAAAAAGGACGAGAAACGCACCGAGATCGTTTTTGACCAGATCCGTTCCCGGCTTCGCATGCTGCCGATTGGCCTCGATGTAGGCTCACAGGTGATCAGCCCCGACGGCAAGACGCTTTTGGTCTCCGCAAGTGCCGAAGGGCAATTCAACCTTTACACGATCTCGCTCGATGAACTCGCCGCCGATACGACGCCTCGCCAGATCACCTCGACCTCAGGGGGAAAATTCGCGACCCAGTTCTCGCCGGACTCGAAAGAGGTTTATTACATCGAGGGCGGCAGGGTTATGATCACCAATCTGGAACGTCGGGACGCCAAGCCGCTCGCAATTACGATGGAAATGAACATAGATTTTAATGCAGAAAAGCTTGAGGTATTCAAGCAGGGATGGCGTTATCTTCGCGACAATTTCTATGACGAGAAGTTTCACGGTGCTGATTGGGAGGCCCTCAGCCGCACGTACGAACCCGTCATCACCCAGGCTAGAAACATGGACGAGGTCCGACGCGTAATGGGCCTTATGGTCGGCGAGCTAAATGCATCGCACCTCGGCGTCGGTGGGCCAAGCGGGTTTACGGCCGCCCCGATCGGAAAACTGGGCCTCAGATTTGACCGAAACGAGCTCGAGTCGAATGGCCGTTTCCGCGTCACGGAAATAATCACCCTCGGCCCGGTCGACATCACGCGGCAGGTGAAGGTTGGAGATTACCTGACCCGCGTTGACGGTACTACGCTGACTGGCTCGACCAATCTCGATGCGCTGCTTGAAAACAAGGCGAACCGGCGCATCGAATTGACCTTTACCTCCGGCTCCGACGGCAGCAACCGCCGCGAGATAGCCGTCAGGACCGTTACGACAAATACTGAGCGCAACCTGCTTTATCGACAATGGGTCGAAACAAATCGCAGCTATGTCGAACGCGAAAGCGGAAGCCGCCTGGGCTATGTACACCTCCCGGACATGGGCAGCGGCAGTCTCGCACAGCTATATGTTGATCTCGACGTGCAAAACCAGGGCAAGGACGGTGTTGTTATCGACATTCGAAATAATAACGGCGGCTTCATCAATCCCTACGTCATCGACGTACTGGCCCGCCGCGGCTACCTGAATATGACGGAGCGTGGCAAATGGACCGTACCCGGTCGTGCAAATCTCGGTCAGCGTGCCCTCGAACGGCCGACTGTGCTCGTCACGAACCAACACTCGCTGTCCGACGCCGAGGACCTGACCGAAGGCTACCGTCAGCTAAAGCTCGGCAAGGTCGTCGGCGAACCGACCTCCGGCTGGATCATATTCACATGGAACACGACGCTTTTCGATGGAACCACTCTTCGTCTTCCGCGGCAGCGGATCACCGACAATTCAGGCCAGAATATGGAGCTGAACCCTCGCCCGGTCGATATCATCGTCACGCGTCCGATCGGAGAGACATATACAGGCCGTGATTCTCAGCTCGACGCTGCAATCAAATCGCTGCTCGGTGACCTGAAAAAGTAGCATTCAGATCCGCAAGGTACTCTAAGATTCAAGTAATAAGTGCAACAAAACGGTTATTGAAGACCTCGTCTGGTGTTCGAAAGGCGAGCACCTTGCGGGGTCTGTGGTTGAGGCGATACGCGACGTCGCGGATCGCCAGGTCGGGTACGACGACGAAGTCGGTTCGCTTTGGGAAGTACTGCCGCACGAGCCCATTGGTATTCTCGTTCGTGCCTCGCTGCCAAGACGAGTACGGGTCGGCAAAGAAGAAGTCCGCGTCAAGTATCTTGGCAATGGTCTGGTGGTGCATAAACTCGATCCCATTGTCACTCGTGATCGTGAGCACCTTATCGCGGACCGGCAGCAGCGAGGTGCAGATGGCGTCGGCGACCGTCGCAGCCGATTTGGTCGAGACTTTGCACAGTACGCAGAAACGCGACCGCCGCT
>JBGSWW010000190.1:0-45341 GCA_041751735.1 Pyrinomonadaceae bacterium
TCTCTACTCCGATCTGGGATACATCATTGACTGCGCCTCGATTCATACGTTTCGTTTGCTCCTAAAGAAGGGTGAATTCACTCAAGCAAGTATCCCCAAACCGACACTTTAATTGTCTTTTTTACTCGACGCCGTGGATCCATGCCCGGTACGTGCTGCCGATATGCAGCAGCCGTTCGTCAGGGGTCCTGCCGATCTCGGGGATCTCGATCGGGCGATCGTGCCGGATGGAGATCCGGTAGCCGTCCGTGACAAAGGAGAGGGACGTTCGAAAGTACTCCTCGACGGCTTTCCTTGCAGCAGGGACGCCGGCCGGCACAGGAAGTGAACTTACAAACTTAAGGTCTACGAGAAGATTCTTTTGATAGCTTTGACGCGCCTGGCCAACGCCATCGCCTAGCGGGACGATCTTGAAGACCCCGTACGGAAACGGAGTGCCCGGCGGGACAAACGTATTAAAGAGCTTGTCGGCAATAAGCGATTCAACCTCGTCGACGGCAAGGACCGCATCGCGAAAGAACTTCTGAAATGTCGAGATCTCTTCAGCCACGTGATTTCCTCATCTGCGATCGGATGTGAGCTTTCGCCGTTTCAACCCCGGGACGATAGTTCGGTTGAGCTCCCATCTTCGAGGTGCCGTATTCGATGTAAACATGATGGTTCACCTTCATATCGCTAGCATTCGACTGACCCCCGGTCCCCAGGCTTGCATGGCCTGCCCCGTCGTCTTCTATCGTGATCGTGGACGCCAGGTCCCCTTTATCCACCGGGCAGAGTCTTAAGGCTGCTTCCTGACCGGCCTTGACCCCCTGAGTGATCGTGCGGGCTGCCAGAGCTTTTCGTTTTGGCAAAAGCAACCGGCCCTTTGTTATCCGCTTCGTCTTCATTAGCCGGCCTCGATCTCAGCTGCCTCGATATGCCACGCAGTGTTCGTCTGATTCGTCAGCGATATAACCTCGAGCGTTTTGTAATCATCGCTTGCGCTCGGATCCTCTCGAAGCCTCACTCGGTCGGACGGTACCACCTCGATGCAGGCTCCGCCAATAGTTTTCGCGACGGTGATCTGGTAACGCTCGAAGGGCTCGGGTTTCCCTCCAACGATCTGTTCTGTACCCTGTTGGACCTGCGATCTAACCCGACTCCATGAACATCTCACGTATTCAGCGGTCCTTTCCGTATATGCAGGAGCCAGAAAGCCCTGATCATCGGTCTGATTCGATGTATCGAGGCTCAGGAACTGACATTCGCCGTTATCGGCGATCTTCCCGAGAGCGGGGAGGCCGGCAGCGACCAGGTCTTGCAGAAATGAGGCGTTCACATCACTAAAAGTAGCGAAAGGGGAAGCTTAATTGTCGGTAAAGTGCAGGCCCCGGGTAAACGCGGGCTCTCGGGTCGAGAAGCTCGGGAGGTTTAGTCCGGAAGAGGTTGGCGACTGCAGAGAATCGTCGAGCTCGTCAGCCTTTTTGTCGTAGGTCTCGGCAAGCTTTATGTAGGTTGAGGCTCGTTTGTCGGCGTCGAATTTAACGGTGACATCCTCAAGGGATGGGGTTTTCGAGAGCTTTGCAGCGATCGCACGGCACAGGCCGGCCGCTACCCGGTAAAGATTTGGTTCCTGCTCTGCGGAATAGGAGATCTCCTCATCCTCAAGAAAATGCGCGGCATCCTCCGTATCCTGAACGAGAAAGCGGAGCCGATTTACCGGCTCCGATAGTTTTGAAGAGTTGTATGAGAAGGCCATGGCTTAGGTCGACCTATCCGTTCTGAGCGACAAAGGCGATGATCTTATCGGCGATCTCGTCACGGTTGTTATCGTCCGAGATCTTAGGAACGCCGTATACCTCCCGCGCGATTCTCATAAGGTCTGCTTTCTTCATTTTGATAAGCTCATCACGCGGCGGCAGCGGATCGCGCTCATTCGTCTCGTCAACCGGGGCGGGCGTCTCTTCGATTGGGACCTTCAGTTCGATGTCGGGTACGTCGGCACCATCTCCTACTTCGGCGATATACCCGCGGCTTATCAAATAAGTGAGATCCTTCCATTGAGGATCTTCAACGATCTGTCCCGATCTCATTGGCATTTTTGCCGGGAACGGGCGTTTTACGACGTATCGGGCCATAGCGTTTCGAGAGTTTATCTACGGCCCGAGGCCGGGCCGTAATATTAAGCGACTGCGTTGTTGAAAAAGTACCCACAGTCCGGAGCGACAACCTTGGTGTCGTAGGCCATATCACCCTCGATCCGTTCGGAGTCGTTGAGGTGGATCATAGGATAACGGCGAATCCGGGCACCGAAGCCGTTGCCGTATGCATTCCAGGTGAAATTGTATCCACCTGAAGGCATGAGCAGGCTCGGTCTCGGAGCGGCATAAACGAGCAAGGCATGTTTGCCGAAGATGTACCCGGTTGTCGTGGTCTGCCCTTCGACGTTTGTCGTTTGGACCCCTTCTCCGACAAGCAGCTCGTCAACGCCAAGAAGCTGAGCGATCATCTCGCGTGTCAGCGTCTGAGCATTGGTGTACTTGTATCGGTCCACAAGATCCGGATGCTCAGCGAGTGCATCGAAGACCTGTGGGCCGACAACCAACTTATTCGGTTTGACCAGGCACGCGGTCTGGATCGAGCGAATGGCGGCCTTGACGGCAGCGATCGGATTGCTCGCAGGGTCGGACCACTGGCCTGTGCCGGAGAGTGTTGCTCCTCCGGTCCAGATACCGGTCGTGAAATAAGCCGCGGCGAAATCGGCTTCTTTCTTCAGAAGCATTGCCCGGGTCACGAACTCCGTTGCATCGCGCATCGCGTCGAGCGGGGCGTCCATATTTGCCGCGATGTCCGAGGGGACGTCCTTGTGGAAGGACTTTTGACGACAGCTGTACGTGGCGTTGCCAACCTCGTACCCGCCGCCTGCAGATTCCGTCGACCCGCTTCGGTCGGCCGCAATCGCACGGGTAAACGCTTCCTTGTCATAGACAAAATAGCTGTCCGATTTCTTCGAAACCGGAACGCGGGGAAAAACCTTGTCCGCGACATACTCATTCGCGTCCTGCATGAAACCAACTGAAATATTCGTCAGCGGCTTATTGATGTGAACCTGTGAATTAGTAGGTTGCGACATGTGTGTTCTCTCCTAGAAAATGAAATAGAATACGAGCCTTTCCTCTCTTAGACCGCGCGTCCCGGTGCGAGACAATTGATCCCGAGCGTAAAGATGTCATTGGCCACCGCTGCTTCATCGGCATCTCCCGCTACAAAATGCGTTACGTCGGTCCCGAGGGTTTTGGAAACCGCCAGACCAGCGGCGCTTGTGCCGACAGCCGCATTGATCGCGATGGTCCCGCCCGAAATGACCTTTGTCAGTCCCAGTCGCATCACCTGGGCCGACTCTCCGGCGACCGGTGCGTTCTGCAGCACGCCGAAAGGCTTATCAGTAAGGGCCGCGACGAGCTCGATCCCGTTTGCGGTGAGCTTGACGAACTTGTACTGGTGCGTGCTCAGATCGGCGTACGCCCGGTGCTTCGAATCGACAAGAACTGGAATTTCGAATGCCATGAAAATTTCTCCTGTAAAAGTTTTTTGAATTTAAGGAAGCGGTCTTAGACCACTTCCTTTGCCAGATCCTTGTTTTCGTCGAGAACGAGCGTATATGCCTGCTCGAAGCTGATTTTGTCGGAGGACGCTCTTTCTTTTGCAAGTTTGTCGAGCTTCGCTTCGGCCGAATTGTCCGTATCGCTACCGGCCTTCCCGATTTCCGAGAACAGCCCTCCGGCTTTGAGCTGTGCGCTCAGAGCCTTTTGGTTATCGAGGAAGGCCTTAACTTCAGCCGATTCCTTTCCGTTGGCGGAGACCAGGGCCCCAAGAATGGTTTTGTTCGAAGCGGTTTCGCCGGCGAGATCCGCAGTCGCTTCATCGATCCACTTGTCGAGAGCGGCTTTTTCGAGAGCCTCGATCTTCTTGGCAGACTCGGCCTGCGCTTTTTCGCTCGCCTCGAACTTCGCTTTCAGGGTGGCGTAGTCCTCGGACGAAGACCTTTCTCTGGCTCCGGCTTCGGCTGAAGCTGCAGCTGGTTCCTTCGCCGGCGCTGCTTCCTTTGCGGGAGCTGCTGCTGCAGCGGAGGGATCGGTCGGTGCGCCGCTAGCGGCCTCGTTTTTCGGATCTTGATCTTCGTTCTTCATAAAGTCTCCGTTTGGTTCAGAATTTGTGGCGGAAGTCGATTCGCCGGGTTCATCAGGGTCAACAGTTGAAAAATTTACCGCAGGCGAACTGTTAATTGTTTTTTCCGATGCGTAAGGATCGTCGTCGTCAAAATTGTCGGTCTCAGGAAGTTCGTCCGGTTCCTCGCCTTCATCTCCATCGACAAACCCAGGAGTGTGGGTCTTAGCAAGCTGGCGGATCGTTTCCTCGTACGAACCAAATCGATCCGCAAGCCCGGCTTTAATAGCGGCCTCCCCAACAAACACGTCACCCTGGCCAAAATCTTTCAAGACGGTATCGACACTGACTCCGCGGCCTTTGGCAACCGAAGCGACAAAAACATCGCATAAGGCGTCAAGGCGAGTCTGGATCCGCTTTCTTCCCTCGTCCGTGTAAGGAGGAGCGTTTTTGTACGGGGATTGTGACGAGATGAACTCGATCTCGTTGAGGCCATTCTTTTCCAGGTACTTTCGATCGTCGAGATAAACAGCCATGACGCCGATCGATCCGAGCTGCGCGGTCTCATCGATGGCAACGTCACCACACATCGCGGCGATCCAGTAGGCAGCTGAGCAGCCGAGTCCACCGACGCGCGCGGTCGTGGGCTTTTTCTTCCGGCCTTTGAAAACCATCTCGGCAAACTCGTGAACGCCGGTAACTTCTCCTCCCGGGCTATTGATCT
The DNA here is from genome assembly GCA_041751735.1 of Pyrinomonadaceae bacterium. Lineage (GTDB taxonomy): Bacteria > Acidobacteriota > Blastocatellia > Pyrinomonadales > Pyrinomonadaceae > OLB17. Next base: position 4,871 of record JBGSWW010000190.1, read on the forward strand.
CAAACATGATCGAATAAACATTTGGGTCGTCGAGGGCAGCCCGGTAATCGCGAGAAAGAACCGAGATACTTGTCCCGCCTGAGATCATCGAAAACCAGCTCATGTAACGCGAGATCGGGCCCGTCACCGGGATTATGGCAACGCCGTCGCGGACCTTCGCCGTGTAGGTTTTCTGCATCGCCTCGGACCGATAGGCCTCGACGGCGTTCGCGGGATTGGTGCGAGAAGCGACAGCAAGTACGGTGCGAAATGCTTCCTCAGTGATCAGCCAGTCGCTAGAGACAGCTGCATCGAAAACACGGCCGAAATGTGGCCTTTGATCTATCTGCGGATTTGGCAGCTTCTCGCTCATAGGTTTATTGGTCCTCGTCGGTATCGTCCGACCCATCGTCCGGGTCCTTCTCCGGCTCATTTTCTTTTACCGGTTTCGTCTTGGCCGCGTCGGTTTTCTTTGCATCGACCGGGATGTTTGCCCGCGTTTTCAGGAACGCCTGTTCTTCCTCGGTGAAGGTCACGCCGGCCTTGAATAAAATGTCGACAAAGGATCCCAAGGCTTCGAGTGAAACATCTTCGAGAGTTCCGGCCTCAAGATACGGCGCCCGCTCGCTTGTTTTTCCATTTAGCTCGAGGAGGCGCGGAATCGCATATCGATTGACCGTGTCGCTAATAGTGTCGAGCCAGGTCTTGATCGCCTTTAGAAAAGCCCGGAATTTCGTATCGCCAAGGGCGTAAGATCCTGTTTCTTTCGACCCCAACAGCAGGAAATCGGCCATGACCGACATCATCATCCGTTGATCGTAGCGGTCGATTATTGCCGTCGTATCGAATTGCCGTTTGCCGCCGGTCGAAAGCAGCTCGACGTCGAACAATTTATGGCCCTTGTCGTCATATTGAAGCGGATAGAGGACGTATGCCGTTTCGTTTTGCCTGATGCTTTCGCCAAGATTCATCAAATACGTCAGCATCGACTTCTCGTCAGGGGAGGCACCTTCTTTGAAAATGGCAGGATCCGCTCCGATCTTAGGCAGCCCGGCCAGATCACGTTCGATCCCGATACCTTCGATATTTTCGATGTGCCGTTTGAAGTACCAGGCTCGGTAGGCTCCCCGCAAGATGCTTCGGCTTTCCGGGTTCTGTTTATGCGAGCTCGTTCTAAAATGGAGCGACTTGGAAAATGGGATTATCCTGATATCAAAGTCAGGCTCCGGCATCTGGACCATGGCCTCAACTTCATCCCAGTTATCGAACTTCCATTCGTAAAGCGATTCCTGGGCCCGGATCGCCCATTTTCTCCAACCGATCCGGCCATCATTAAAACGTGAACTCCCCGTACTAACGTTGCCCCCGCGGCGTTTGTACACGATCTCGAACCATGACCAGCCCCAAGGCAAAAACGACAGGATCTCGGCAACCGTGTCCTGCCAGGTCTGCTGCATATCCTCGAACATGCATTGGCGGACAAAGAGAGCGAGTTCCTCGTCAGCGGCAGTTTCCTCGAAAGGAACGATCTTCCATTCGACCTGGCGGGCGATCATCTCGATGACAAAGAGCAGGCCCTTGATCGAAGCGTCCGTCTCGCTCATCTCGCGGACGGCCTTTTGCCAAAGGTCGCGCGTCAGCTTCTTATCGATCTCGTCGTAGACGATCCCTGAATAAACAGGCAGGCCGGTTTTGCCGAATTCGCCGAATTTTGTGGTTTTTGCCGCCATCGAATGAGAGATTAGCGGTTATACGGGTTTTAATGTCAGCCCCAGATATTCGTTTTCCTGCCGCCTACCGGAGCGATCAGGGAACCGGCACGGAAGATAGAATCAGGGGCAATGCAGAGGACAAACCCGTCGCCGTCATCCGGACTGCGATGGATCTCTTTGCGGAACAGCTTTTTATCCTGCAGTTTCTTCAGCTCGCGGCCGGATCGATTTACGGGCTCCCATTCACGTAAGGTTAGATCGGATTCGAGGGTTTCGGGCGGTTTAACCAGCCTTATGCCGTTCAGCGTCTCTTTTGCCTGAAAATACATCTCCGTTACCAGATCGTCGTAAACAGCCGACTCTTTTGCTGACGACCCGAACTGGACCGAAATCACCTGGAAGGAGTGGAATGCCTGCCTGAGCTCGATACTGTGTTTGAGTGTATCGATCAGCCCGGAGCTGTCGCCGCCAGCATCGATGCGAATATGCAGCATCTTAACGCCCTTTTCTGCCAGGTCGAGAGCGACGTCCTTTACACCGTGGAAATAGGCCTTCGAATCCTGTTGAAAAAACTGCCTTTCGCGCCACACCTCGTTCTTCCACCGGATATACAGCGTCCCGTAATCAGTGCCAAACCGTGCAACATCAATACCAAATGTTGCCCTTTCGATGTCCTCCGGAAGGACCACAACCTCGGTGCGAAGTCTTGCAGCGTTGTAGCGGCCGGCAGGGATAACAGTCTTATCGGAAACGTCGGCGGGTGCCACGCCAAGGACGCGCCAACAGAACTCATAGTTTGGCTTAAAGATCGTTCCTGCCGGATAGATTCGATCCTTTACGACGACGTTCCAGTCAAGCTCGAAGGTCTCATCATCCGGGTTATGTTCCTCCGCGATCTCGCAATGCTGCTCGATCATCGAACGGACGTACTCACGCTGGACCGCGTTCGGCACGATCTCGCGGCCGGCTACCACGTTCGGGTGATTGATGCAGCTCATCCGGAACGAGACACAATTGGAATTGTCCTTGATCTTGTGAAACTTAGAGGTCCGGGTCTTCGGATTGGCCTGCATCAGGACGATCGTGATACCGCCCGAGGTCATTGAATTGATAGCGTCGTAGACAAAAGCATCGACGCCCTCAGCCTCGTCGAGCACGAACATCAGGAACTCACCGTGCTTTCCCTGGATCCGTTCGGTTCCTTTCCCGTGAGAATTAGTTGTCGCGCGGCCTTTGACGTAATGATTCGGGCCAGTACGTATCTCGATGTTGCCGAGCATACGGCCGGGCAGTCCTTTGCCGGCGCGGTCCATCTTGAGCTCTTCCCAAAGATTATCCCGGAGAGCATCGCCCGTGGGGGCGTACATCGATACTGCCGATGGTGAAAAACAGTCGTGAAAGTGTGAGATCAGACCGGCTGCAAGCTTCGTTTTGCCGACGGTGTGTCCGGCTTCCATCCGGATGTAGTTTTGAATAACCTGACCGGGCTGCCAACAGCTGAGCTGCTCTTGGGAGATTCGTCCGGCCTCATAGTCCCGCTTCTCGAATTGCTGTCGGAGGGCCAGGGTGTACGCGGCAATTATCTGGCGCTGTCCGGGACGTTCATTCGAGTCTCCGTCCCAGGGATCCCAGCCAAGGAAGTCGTTTATGTAGCGGACGGGGTCGAAACGATATGGAGCGAAGCGTTCGAGCTGCGGGGCTTCGCCGTAGAGATCTAGCGCATACGCTGCAGCCTCGGCGCGTTCTTCCTCGTCTTCGATCGCAAGGATCGCGGCCGCAACGGCTTCACGAGTCAGAATCTCCATTGGGAAGTTCCTCCGGGGCTTTTCCTAAGAGTTTTGCAAGAGCCTCGCGGGCATCGATCTGGACCTTTACGGGCTTGTGGGTTCCGAGCAGGGCGTCCTGCCGCTTCCATACGCGATCCAGGGCCCGGCTTATTTTTTCGATCGAGTCCGCGTCAGTGGCATTCAGGAGTCTGGAGAAGTGGGCAAGCTCGATCCGCTGCATTTTATTGAGCGCGATCTGGACGTGGTGCTTTGCTTTTAGGTTGACCTCTTTTGCCTGAGCGTCAAGTGCCTTTTTTAGAAGCTTACCAATATTGCTGCGAGAAGTCCCCGAAAATCCCTGCCCCTCAAGTTGCTTGGAGATCTGCCGGATGGATGCCCCCATCTCAGTAAGATCGAGGATCTTGTCAAGTTTTTCGGTCATCCCCATCTTCTTTTGATTACGGGTTAATTTGTCCGGCGAAGTAGAACCTGCCGCTTCCTTTGCGGAATCGTTGGGATTGCGTTCCTTTTCCATATCGGATTAGGAATGTTAGCGAGGATTCGGGAGTTATTGTTCGGGGTCGAGAATCCCGGTCAGCTGCAGGAAATTGGCAAATTGCCAGTTGCGACAGGTCGCATACGCCTTCTGCGAGATCTTCGAATGGTTTATCGCTCGCATCGACGTGGTTTCGATCGGAAGCGGTATTGCATTGCGGACCGCCATCTTGATTCCCAGTTCATCGATGGGTAACGGCCCATAGCCTTCGTCGGCCAACAGTGCCAGGTGAAAGTTCTTGGACCAATTATAGGGTTGAGCTACTCCGCAAAGGTAAACGATCTTTGCCGGGAACTCATTGAGTAAGATCTCGCTCTTTTTACCCATATCGCGAACGATCTGGGTAGAGTACTCGCCTTTCAGAGATCTGGCACAGTGAACCTCGAGATTGTAACCGGTGACATATTTCAGCCACAGGTAGCGGAACTTGCCTGAAATCTCAATGTCGCGAAATTCGATCAAGGTTAACCTCTTCTGACTAGAGGCCCGCGCGTTACCGTACCGTCTGGGCTAACGGTGAATTCTGCATCGTAGAACGGCAACGGGAGATTTGGATCAACTAGTTCGAACTCCGGGTGTGTCAATCTAACCTCGACCCAATTGGCGTGTCGCTCGTCCACAATCGGGCGGGTTTCATGCAATATGTCGCCACCGAGGCATTCTTTAACCGCCGTCTCCCGGCCGGCAGCAAACAGGTCGGGAAGGCGTACGATACCAAGCGGCTGTCCCGTCTCAGGTGCTTCAGATAATTCGCTGTTCATTGTCCAATTGTAACATTATGGCCGCAACCAACCCACTGTGGCAGTTGAGTTTACGCCCGCTATAATCGAGGTTGAATTCAGTATCGAGAGCTTTTTGGAAGTGTGCGGCCGAGAGCTGCTTGGGCCTCCTGCAGATGGCATGGATTTGAAACTTTGCCGTCTGGTCCAGCGGCTTTATATCGACCTCCTCAAAGTACCTGGAAAGCGTCTCCGTCAAAGATTCGACGGTATGAAACCGCTGCTTGGTCCAGACGCCGCCGCGGAAGATCGTCGAGAATCCCTCATCGTCGAGAAACTCGATATTCCGCTGTTTCCGCGTGCACCGGTTCTTTGACTGGAGGTGAGCAAACTCGTACTTGCGGGTACCCATGTAGAAGGTACCGCCCTCGGCAAGCAGGGCATTGCATGTAGTCAACACGAGGTCCTCATACTCGAGCGAGGTTACCGAGTTGATCACTGAGTCCAGAACAACATAATCGAAAAGCCCGCCAGAGCTCACGCTTTCCTCGACGCGCTTTATGGAGGCCCGGATCGTCGGAAGATCTATATTTCCGGTACCGGCGGTCCTTTTGAACGGTTCATACCCGATAATGTCGTACCCCTTCGCTGCGAGCTTTTGCCTGTAATCGCCGTAGCCCTCACCAAAGTCAATGCCACGCTGCTCGGGGCGGACGTTAGGGATAACGCGCAGCTCGTAGCAGCTTGAGCGGTTTGCTTTGCCCGTCTTGCCATCACGAAGACGGTGCATCTGGCACTTGGTCTGGCTGATGTTATGGACCGGCAATGTGTCGTAGTTATATTTTCCGTATTCGCGTGAAAGAAAAGGAAACATTGCTTCGGCCTGTGCGGCCGGCAAAACATAGGCCAGGACACTCTTTCGCACCAGCTTGGTTGCCACAGCATAATCCGAGTTAAACAAAACCTCACCCGTTTCACTGACGATCAGGCTCCCCCATTCGCCGTACTTGATGATCAGCTTGCAGATCTCCGCAACGATGGCTGGTTTCTGACGGTCGACGACTGTTATACGGTCATGGTCAATAAAAACGTATCCAGGCTCAACCACGCCCTCAATTCGCACAGTTGACGCGTTCGTCTCAACCGAATTGTGATAGAGATTCAGGCGGGCCTCGTCTTTTAGGCTAACCAGCTTGGTTTTGAAGGTTGGAACGGTCTTTTCGCCATTGGCGATCAGGGCCTTTACGCGTTGGTGACCAGCAACGAGGGTGCCGTTGCCATTGAGCAGGACCGGTTTGATCACGCCGAACGTTTTCAGGGATTCGCGCAGAAGCTGGAAGGACTCGTCATCGATCCTCCGAGGGTTGTAGTCGGCCGGCGAGAGATCTGAAATAGGAAAATCAGGGACGAATTCGATCACAAGTGTACTTTGCGGCGGTAAAGGGAACTTAGCCGATGCGTAAGTGTACTTTCTTACCTCTACAGACCTAACAACTCCCCGGCAAAGCCGTAATAGGTCCCGTGCTTTTCGACGTAGACCTCATACTTCGTTCGAAACGCTGTGAGCTCGTCATCGGTGATCGGAATCTTCTGATCTCCGAAACTGAAATAGTTGAGCAGCTCGCCGATGCCGCCGTCCTGTTTATCAAGACCTGCAGTGTCGATCTGGTCCTGGCGCGACAGAGACGCGACGACCTCGAGCAGGCCGGACGAATCAAGGTCGACCATCTCGGCAAGCTCCATAAACTTGTCGATATTTGTTACTGCAAGACCGCCGATCGGGTCCAGGAGCAAGAGCAGCTCCTTTTCTTCATCTTCTGTCAGGTCGACCAGGGTGTACGGAACTGGAAGCGTGGGATCTAGCCTTAAAGCCTCCTCGATCCGAGCATGTCCATCGACGAGGCGATTTGTGTTAACGTTAACAATAACCCCCGTAACCCAACCCACCTTTGACAGGATCTCATTAAGAGCGTCACGCTGGACCTGCGGATGCTCGCGCCAATTCAGCGGGTTAAAGTTGAATTCCGACGCGGCCTTCTCGCCCGTTTCGATAATGCGGTTTGCCCACGCTGGTTTTGCCTTTGCCATAATTCCTTACTCTGAAACTTCGCCGGCGGTACCGAAAAACCCTTTCAGAATGCCACCGTGCCGGACGTCCGGACTGGCCTGTAGGCGGACAGTTACGAAGTGCGGGCCGGATAGCTTGAACTTAACGATTGCATCAAGAGGCATTTTGAAGAGTATCGCCTCGTCCCTAGATCGAATGAACCTGCGGCGATCGTCGTCGTCCATTAAGGACAGGTAATTGTTGTGGACGAGTTGGTCTTCTTCAGCATTGATAAGCTCCCGAAACGCGGAATTGGCCGAAACCATTTGCCCCGTGGCGTCTAATGTGAATGTCGGTACCTCGGACGTCTCATCCTGATGGCGGTTTCGAGCAACTAGGTTTTCAACCTTGTTATCGATGCCTATGACCCGATCTTTCAGAGACTCGCCGCCGTTCGGCTTAACTTCTCTGTAGATCTCATCGAGCTTGGACTCGTAGCCGCCGCAGGTATCCTTTAGTTCGTTGACCGCCAGCAAGAGTTCTTTTCTCTCCCGCCGGCGAGCCCGGATCGGCCGCAGCCACCTATCGTGAAACGGTTCCCAGCCGTCTTTACGTATTTCTTTAACGGCCTTTACGACGGCTCCTGTGAGAATAAGAGCGCTGGCGATCGCAATGATAACGCCCGGAATTGTGTAGTCGATTGAATTGATCTCGGTTTGCATGCTGTGGGTAATGCGAACTTATCGCGAATTAAAGGAGTTTCCTGATTACTAGAGTTCCCCAATTGCCGTTTTCCGTCTTCGGATACTCGAATTTTCGGCCGTCCGGATGCGTCGCAATCGCCTTCCATCGATAGGAGTTGACCGGGCGCGTTGAATCGCCGAGGACGGTAAGATACGTCGCCTGACCTCGGAAATTCACCTGATCGGGATGAGGCGTCATTTGCACATCGATGATCGGTGTTTCATCCGGAAGGCCGGCAATCCACTGGACACTCCACTCACTTAGGTCGACCAGAGCTCTGTTGTCATCGCGAATCGTGATGGTTACGGGGACCTTTACTTCGCCCTGGTAGAGGTATGTTATGAGATTCGGAGGTGCCATCAGTGTCGTAGTGTAACTTTTCGCCGGGAATTAAATTGTTTTAGGCCGAGCGAGTAATATCCGCTTTATTCAGTCCGGAAGTAATGGACGTCTCACTCAATCCCGAAGAGATCGAGATCTCGTTCAGCCCACGGCTGATCGAGATGATCAAAGGAAGAGCAAGGCGGGAGAGCGTGAAGAGAAAAGCAGCTGCCCCGGTGAAAACAAACAACCCTCCATTGGCCGGGAAGATGTAGCTGTGACGCCACTCCACGTCCTGACCGTTAAAAGACAACAACGCGGCGTCGGCCCCGATCCGGCGACCGGCGAATAGGCCAGCTGACTGCCCATCTGCGGCGAACGTTCCCACATCCGCAATCAGCGCCCGACCTATTTGTAATAGAGCTGCCTGCCCGGCGAGTGCCAAAGAACCAGCGTCCGCGCCCATACCGAAGGAACGTAGCCATTGAACATCTTGTCCGGCGATCAAAAAGCTGGCCAGATCGGCCGCTAGTCGTCTTCCTGAAGTCAATACAGCTTCATGCCCGTCGACGGCAAAGAAACCTGCCTCTGCCGGCATCCCGGCCATCCGAAGCATAACCGCCGATTGACCAGCCAACCCGAAGAGCCCGTTCTCGGCTATCATCCGAAGCTCTGATCCGAACTGGGCGGCTTGCCCCTCGAGACCGAAGGCCCCATAGTCTGCAGGTAGAAGCGAGCCTCGGACCGTATTGGCCAATTGTCCGGTCCAAATATACCCGCCCGCATCTGCTCCAAGCCGCCAACCGGCCAGCATTTCAGCTGATCGGCCGTCGACGGCGAAGATACCCGCATCGCCCAGAAGAGTGTTCTGCGAAATAAAGTTTGCCGCCTGCCCCGCGACCGTGAGCAGCCCTGCATCTGCCGACAAGATCCGCGTCATGATAAATATCGCGACCTGGCCGGCGACGTCAAAGATCCCGACATCCGTGATCAAGGTCCGGCCTCGGTTAAGAGTTGCGTCCTGCCCCGTCAAATCGAACAGCCCTTGTTCGGCACCAAATAATCTTCCGTACTGGAGGAGTGCGTCCTGTCCCGTCACGCCAAGAAGCCCGGCATCTGCAGCAAGGAGCCGAGCTAATAACATCTCGATGCTCTGGCCTGTAAGATCGAAAGCTCCAGCGTCGACGATGAATTGCAAGCCCCGGGCAAACATCGTGTCCTGACCGGAGAGAAGGATCGATCCAAGATCCGCGAACAGCTTCCGTTCTGCGCGGCCCACGCTGTCGTGTCCCGATACGACGAAGTCGCCGGCGTCCGCGTTCACTCGACTGCCCAAAAGCAGTCCCGCCGCTTGTCCGATCAGCGCGAACGACCCGAGATCTCCCGGCATTAGGTAAGTAATCGAAAAACCGGCGTTCTGACCGTTTAACGCAAAAATCCCGGCGTCTGCACTGACGCGAGAGCCGAAGAACAGATTTCCCGCTTGCCCGTCGAATACGAATGAACCAAGCCCACCCGTCGTCAGATAGCCACGCGAACTACCGGCATCCTGGCCCGCCAACACAAAAGATCCCGCGTCGACGATAAACTGCGTGCCTCTCGCCAATACCGCATTCTGCCCGGTCACTGGAAACACTCCGACCTCTCCCGGTAGCCGTCGATCTGTTTTACTGGAGCTATCCTGCCCTGCGAGAACAAACGCGCCAGCCTCACCGAGTAGACTTAACGAGTTACCTTCCTCAAGCGTTGCGTCTTGCCCTGACAGGTTGAAAAGCGGAGTTAGAATACTTGCCTGAGAGAACGTCGGCGCCGGCGGTGATCCATAGCCTGTAGCCCATCCGGGAGCGTCCCACGGATTATCAACACTGGTAACCGATGATGTGTAGGCTTCCTCGCCAATTGCATTATCGAAAAGGAACCAGTACGTTCCCCATCCGATCCAATCACTGCCTTTGGAATACTTCGTCTTGCCGGCGAACGTGCCGTCTTCAACGTACAGCCCATCTAGTCCCGCGAGACCGGCACCTGACACCAGAACCGCATCGATCAGCGTCGTCTCGCCACCTTCTGCGCTAAGAACATAGCCCCTGAGAAAGTTGATCGCTTGACCAGACTCGACAAATGAACCCAACCCGCCATCGGTCCGGTATCCCTTCAGAAACACCACAGTTTGCCCGGCTACTACGAAGGTCCCGAGATCGCTATGCATCACCTTCGCAAAGTTGAAATTTACCGCCTGACCGTTCACTACGACGGATCCAAGCGCCGCTACCATCTGCGTCGACTTCAGAAAGTTGACCGCTTGGCCACTTACCGGGAACGATCCGTACTCAGCCAACAGTTTAGCCCCGAAAGACAACCCCACGCTCTGTCCGGTGTGTCCAAAGTTACCGAACTCCGCGATCGCCTTGAGCCCTCGTAGCCCCTGCGAGTCCTGGCCCGTTTGAGCGAAGGTTCCCGCCGCGGCCGTTAGCTCGTAAACACCCGCCAACCCCGATACCGCATAGACATAGAACACTAGATCTCTGGCACTGTTTTTGGTCCACTCGACGTTCAACGTGCTATAGGCCCATCGGTCACCGCCGTGCGTACCTGAACTTGCATCCTCACGCAAAACAATAGAATCCGTATGCGTCGTGGCATCGTAAGTCACCACCGCACAATACAGCGTCCCATTCGTCAAAAAGATTCTATTTGCTCCACTGAAGACAAACTCCAACAGGGCATCGCTCGTAGGCAGGCCCGATACAGCCACGGGATCAGACGTGGCCAACGGAGATCCGGACACCATCTCATTAACGCCCAACGTGCCCGTCATTGCGTATATTTCCGCTATGACATTTCCAGTCGGAGTCCCTGACTTCTTACCGTAAAAAACTGTCTTTCCAAGTATTTTACCGGTCCCAAAAAACGACTGACCGACGTGCGGCTGTGGATCGTGAACAACTATCCCTGAGTCTTCATTGGACTCGGGATAGCTGTCGATGACGGAACCGGTCCCGGCCGGATTCAGAGCAACGGCTTGACCTGACCAAGCGAAACTCCCAACATCTCCGATCACTTTCCTTCCCGTGATCCCGGCCGAGTCCTGTCCGCTGTGAACTATCGAACCCTGCGCCGCTTCGACCTTCGACCCTCGTAGTAATCCGGCATTCTGTCCCGAGTGAGCAAAATCACCTTTGTCGGCTGTCAAACCATAATGCGTTAGATCCGACCACGTAAACCTGATGCATCCGTTCGCACCCGAACCCCCGGGCCGGTCAGTCGTCGTGTTAGCGTACCCACCAGATCCGCCGCCACCGTAATTATTTCCAGCGTTCCCATTGGCAGGAGTAGAGGCTGATACTCCACTAGCTCCTGCTCCAGCATCGCCGCCACCGCCTGCCCCTCCGGTTTGACCGATGTTTCCATTTTGACCCGCTGTACCCGCACTGCTAGAGCCTCCCGCCCCGCCTCCGCAACCGGAACCGTTACCAAAGCCAGTATTGCCACTTCCACCGTTGCCGCCATCCCGGATTGTGTCACCGAGTGGCGTTCCGGTATGAGAAAACCCTCCAGCACCGTTCGCAGCTCCAGCACTTCCGTTTCCGCCAGCCAGTGCCCGGACAATAGGCGTTCCGCCTTGAGCGATCTCGGTATGTGTGCTGTTGAGAGTGACGGAAAGAGTCGATTCACCGCCTTTTGTAATGACCTTGGAGGCGTACTGACCACCTTTACCACCACCACCCGCACCAGGGTTGGAGGTTGCCGTCCCGCCGTTACCGCCCTTTCCGATTGCCTCAGCCGTAACTGACGTGACGCCATCAGGCCAAGTCCAGGATCCTGTTGCTGTGACAAGTTCTGTCGCCATAATGAAAAAGGCCGCACCGCAACAAATGCACGGTGCGGCCTCGATTCTCGATCGCCTTCCTTAATTACTCGGGAGCGGTCGCTTTCTCGACCTTATCCTTTTTTGTGTCGGCCCCAGGTGCCGGCGTCTTAAAGCCACCAGTCCGTTCCTGTGCCGGCATAAGATCACCGTCGTTCCATTTGTCGACAGCTTCCTCCGGTGTCTCCGCGGTTGCACGCATGTTCTCGCAGACCGGACAGCCTACCTCGTACACACCGGCCCGGCGCTTCATCGCGATCGGCCTGGCTCCGCAGTCCTTCGTCGGACAATCCTGAGCATCCGCCGCGATCGCATCGTTAAGCTCGGCCATCAGAGCCTTGATCTTATCGGTGTATTCGCGCTGCTGAGCATCCGTGAGACCGGCTGAAAGCTCGTGGTACTCGGCCCTGGCCGCATCCAATTCACGCTCGATCTGGTAAAGTTTTTTCTTTGGCTTTTTCTCCGACATAATAGTCCTCGTTTTCCCTCTAATTGATCGGCTTAGGCAATCTGCAGAACGCCAGTAGTACCGTCGAAATCGACTGTGAACGTCTCGCCGTTGGCCAAGCTGATGCTCGAGCCGTAATCCCACCAACCGATCAGCGGATCTGCCGGCGATGTCGGCGTATCGTTGTAAAGTACAGCGTAGCGAAATGGCCCGACAGCTCCCGATGCGGTCCAGACAACGTCGGCGATCACCAGCTTGTATGTGCCGCTCGACTGTGCCGAACTCGACTGAGCGGAAGTTGCCCCGCCCGTGGTGTAACCATTGCCGTTCGAGATCTGCGTGATATCGCTGAGGATCGTGTTCGACTGCGATGGGGCCGTGTTGGAAAGTACAACTTTCAGCGTATCGGACGCCAAATTGTGAACTTTTTCGGCGACGTGCTCGACGAACGAATAGAATTTATTAAAAGCAGCCATTTATTTACTCCCGAATCGGTTGAAGATCAGACTGATGGGGCCGGCGCCGGCCAAAATTCTCAGTTGACTAAGCCTAATTCGGGGCAAGATTTAATTGTTTTTCAGAACTTGAGGCTGAATTTGAGCTGATTTGCAGGTTGAGGAGCGCTGAGACCCGGAAAGTTTATGGTCGTGGAACCTAGTCTGTACCCGAGGTAACCGCCTCCGGCTGCCCCCAGACCCACGCCGCCGATGAAGTAATACTTACGCGAGGCTCGAAGCTTTATGTTGTCGCGCTTGAGCTCGGCATTCTCCTGCCTGATGTCCCCGACCTGGTTGTGAAGTTCGAAGTTCGCCCGCTGGAGATCGGCAACCGCGTCTTTGACAGCTACCACGCGGCCTTCCTGGATCTTGTCGGCGCGTATCTTTTCCGATTCAAACAGCCCTTTCCAGTTGGCAGCGGATGTATTGGCGGCGACGACCTGTTTCTCCCGGTCTTCGGCCAGGCCCTTCCAGTAATCATGGTTAGCTGCTAGCTTGCGCATCTGCTGCAGGTCCGCAAGGGGGATCGTGACGGTCTCCTGGGCTGAGGCGGTCATGCATAAAACGGCCGAAAACAACACAAAACTGCACAATTGCATAATTCGAGACTTCTTCATTTCTTTACCTCACATCGATTGCAAAATTCGGCCGAGAGCGGAAAGCCTGAGGCCCGGAAGTCAGCACAGGTCCCGCAAAGAATGCTGTCGTGCTGCGTGTCGGCGTCGATATCATCGAGCCTTGCGGCCAGATCGGCGTTCCGCTTGGCCAGGTCATTTGCGGCCTGTCTTTCTCGCGCCGTGTCCGCGGACGTAAAAGCTTCGGCCTGAGCTTCATTCAGTTTCTTGAGGACCGAGTTCTGAGCGGCAAGCTGTGTTTCGCCTTCCAGATGCCGCGCAGCGTCGGCCTCGGCGATAACGATCCTTCTGTCCCGCTCGGTGATCTCGATCGCGTGATTACGCTCCTTCCACCTGTAGCCGATATAGACCAGAGCCCCGGCCAACAGTGCCAAAACGACAAAAACGGCGATCGCAAGATACGTTTTAGCTCGTGGCGACAGGCTCCCGATGTGATCGATCTGCTCATGGAGGTTCATGGATACAGTTTTACCGGAGGCTTCGGGTTTAATGTGGGCAAGGAAAAGCCGCCACACCTGCAGTTGAGACAGGCGTCGCGGCTTTGACACAGAACTTAGGCGTGTCCAGTTTCCGGGTTAAACATCGGCCCGGGCATAGTGGTTGCCCCCTAGTCCGTTAAATCCGATCGCTCCGGGCGCTGCTAAGAATGCAGTTGTGGCCTTCGGTTTGATCTCAACTTCGCTGAATCCTTCGAGCTCACGAACGGCTTTGATGGGTTCCGACCGTGCGTTCAGCACTGTCATCCCCTTGCGTTCCTTTACCCACGCCTCATGCACTTCGCAGATACCGGCAATATCGCGATCGGCCACGGCCGGCAGCAATACGGTTGTCTGATCAGTACGATCGACGGACTCAGCATTTACGGCGGCCGTATCCCGGTCCGCGCCCACGTCGCCGGCAAATGCCGAAAACATGAAGAGCGAAACAAGCACGGCCGCCATCGCTAAAAAGTTTTTAAGTTTCATCTATATCTCCTTTTATTGGACTCTCATCAGTGATGATGACTTGTTAAGAAAGTGAAGCCGGTCACTCGGGCGGCGCGATGCCGTAGAGATCAATTCCGAGAGCGTAACTACCACCGAAGCACATAACCATCGTGTTGAATTGCCACTGGCCGTGCGTCACCTCGACCTGGTAATTTTGGTTAGCGGGTACGGCGATCGAGTAGTAGCCGAGCGAGGTTGTCGAGGTCGAGTACAGCGTCTGGGACCCCGTGTCGGTGAATGAGATCTGGCCATTCCTAAGCCCCCCGCCGGACGAGCTCATTACCCGACCGGAGAGCGTGATGTAATCGGTGGCCACGGCCGGAGTTGCGGCGTTTGCCGCAAACACAGGTTTGGTTATCGATGTATTTGTAACGAGAATCGTGGCAAAGAGCAGCCCGATCGCGAGCAGGGAGGCAGTGAACAGACGTTTTAGTTTCATAATTTTCTCCATGTTATTTTTCGGATCTCATCGTAATGATGACTTCGATAAAACGCTGTATAAATATCTGAATACCAGCACTCCGAGGGCGGTACCGATCGAAAGAATGGCGACGACGATCAGGCTTGTCATCCGAGCAGCTCCAGTACTCCGTTCGGGGAATTAAGATTGCCTATCGCCTCGAGGATCGCCTGAGCGACATGCTCTACATGATCGATCTCGTCCTCATCGCAAACCTGTATTTGGCTTTCGATATCGGCGATCGCCAGTGGTTCGAGCTGGGCAAAGTCAAAGATCTCGCGGGTCCGGTTCGTCATGGAATACCTTCCATGTGGTCGGCGACACGATCTCGAGCTTTACCGAGAAGAATCACGGCGTCCGTTAAGGCGATGCTCGCGCCGGCCATTTCAACGGCATCGACCGCCGCCCTGATCGCCAATTCGGCCGGCGACAAAAGTTGAATGTCGGCTCTCGTTGGCCATCCGTCGGGTCTGCTTTTCGGTCTAAAGTTTTGTTCGCTCATATTAGTTGCCTAGCGCCGTATTCTTTTTCAGGCGGCCCCCATTTGAACTTTGAACACACCGGTGATCGAGCTGATCCGCTTGTAATCGCCGAAGGACTTACGCTCGGAGTGCAATGGATCCAAAATGCTTCCGTCTCGTAATAAAACGACAAAGTGCCAGTTCCCTGTGGCCAATTGTTCGACCTCACAATAGGCCGCGTCACAAAATGCCCGGGGCCAAGATCTCTTTTTCCTGTTCGTAAACGGGTTAAACGATAATCGCCGGACGATCGCGAAGCCCTTGGAAGCTAGATACTGGTCTATGTGGAGATGGTTGATGCCGGTTTCGCCGAAGGAGTCCGCGGTGCGATTCATCAGCTTGACCAGGTGCGAATTTACCTCGACATACGACTGTCCGGTAAGCATGGCGATAGCCGCAATACCGCAACCCTTAGCGTCTTCTTGTTTAACCCACGTGATCACCGGATCTCTCCTTTCGTAATGTAGCCATGCCAGTGGCCGGAAGCGCTCGCGTCGACGGACGGCGACAAGGTCATTTGCTCGAATGTCTCGCCGGTCCGCTCCCAGACCGGGCCTTTCGGTGGCACATCAAAGGTCCGAAGCTCATGAACGTGACGAATTACTTCTTTCGCACTCATCGTCACTGCATCGGATCCACCGACCGGATTCTTGAATTGCACAGCGAGCCGAACAGGCGTTCCGTTTTGACAAGTCGCACAGGGGCAGAGAAATGTGACCCCGTCTTTATTGGTACCAACGCCCGGCACATCGAACCACCGGGGATCAAGGTCAAGGAGCTTCATGTCTGTTCAAAACTAAATAGCCGCGTTCTAAGAATCCGTGCCAGGTCTTCTGTCCGATCGAGCCCGCACCTGCTTTGCATGTCACACCGTCTTTGTCGACAGTGATATTCGGAGGCGTTCCGTGCAGGACCCAACAGTGATGTTCGTCCTGGTTGGCATCGTCCGGCATGGTGCAATTGTTAGCCTGGCTATCTACGATCCAGTCGCCGCCCGGCGTCTTTACGATCAGGACCTTGCCCGGCCCAAGCTGTGGATTCCAGTGGTTATCAAACCAATCGGCGTACCACATTGCCCCGGCTGGGGCGTCCGGTAAAAACATCTCCTCACCTGTGTCGGCACGTTTCCAGATCGCCCGTTCGCCGTTTTCGACCGGAACATATCGGGCAAACTCAAGAAAGAAACATTTGATCGGTGCGCTCATTAGAAAAGTGGGTGTCCGCCGGTGAGGTGAACTTCTGTTGCCTTATAAAACTCGGGATCGTTATGGAAGAGGATGATGTGCTCAGCTCCGTACATCGCCCCGTTGTAGAGGGCTTCGCGGTCCTTGTCGTCGGTCGCCCCGTGGGCATCCGGCAGGCACATGATGTTTCCCCACCGACCGCCGTAGTTGGCTATACATTCGTTGGCCAGGATGTAGTTGCCGGCCTGATCGAAAACCGTGTCGTTGTACTTTCCACCCATATCCGGGACTTCGAAGGACCATGTTCCCGACTCGGCAGCCCGCTGGGATTTGAGGCTGGCCACGATGTATTCGCTAAGGTCAAGGGCCTTTGTCCATGTGAGCCCTTTACTCTGCGCGTAGGCCCGGGCCTTGGTAATGCAGTCCTTAATTCCTGCCTCGATCAACGTGATCTCAGGCCCGGTGATCACGACTCCCGGATCCTGCCAGATCTGCAGACCGCTGGCGGTGCGGATCTTCCATTCCTCGGGGATCCCCGTGACCCGCTCGAGCATCGGACCGTTGCGAGCGATGTCGCCGGACTTGCCCTTGTGCTGTATGCGGTTGTGATTGGTGAACCAGGATAGAAAGAAGAGTCCTGCAAAAACAATGACTGCGATTATTCCGATAAGCATTATTTCCTCTCGAAGTTCAGTCCGACATTCTTCATGTTCGGATCGGCTTTGGCCACAAATTCAGCTGCCTTCATGTGCAGGATCTCGCGGCGGTTCCACAACCAGACGACCAGCAATATTGCCGAGACGATCAACCCGGCGCCTACGAGCACGAGGAAGATCACCGCGGCGATAGCGGCATAGACATACCAGTTGGGCATATCGTTTATTGCGGCAAACGTGAGGGTGCTGCCCTGTGCGATGTTAGCCGGAACGATAGTTGCCCACGTGCGTTTCAGCCAGCGAAAGACGAGCGGTTTCCAGTCCTCGACACTGAACCAATGGGAAGGTGGAGCACCGGGAGGATCGCCCGCCGGTGTGGTGACGCTGGCCTCGAGCTTTTGAGTACCATCCGGGGACTGGGTACTTTGGGTCAGCGTAGTCTCACCCGGCGCTTGATCCGTGACGGCAGGAAAAGGTTCAGGCATCGAAACACCCGTTCCCTGTCCCGCCGGCGGCTCGACAGGAAATAAGGCAGACGTTTGAGGTGAGCCAAATTGCGACCCCGCGGGATCTATGTTCGCTGTCGGAGGCGAAGCTATGCCGACACCATCGCCAAGGCGGTCGATGGTGTCATCAATGGTGTCAGTGACGATGGCAGCCTTGAGGATTGCCTGGAAGCGGGCAGCAGTTTCCGCAATGTGGTTGCCGATTTTCTTGCCCTGCTTAACGTAGTTCTTGTCCCCGTTGACGATGTCGCGAGCGTTAAAGTGGTCGCAGCTCGTGGGCGTGATGTATCGATCGAGGTTCCGGCCCGGTCGAAAGGTGCCTAGATGCATCCCGAGCGTGAAGATACAGAATGATATCCAGCCATCAAGGGCCTGGTCCGGATCCCTAATAAGGTCGAACCTCTTACCCGTCCGCCGTTCGAAGTCCGCTACTCGTTCGGGGAAGTATTTGCGGATTCGCCCGTCCTGGTCGGCATAGTTCTCGGCCCAGGTCAGCTGAATGTCACCTCGGCCGAAGTGTGGAAAGTATCTGAAGCTTTTCTGTAGACGTTTGACCGCGGCGGAATTCTCCCCGTCAAAGTATCCGGGCTCGTCCGCATCGCCGAGATAGTAGCCTTCCTCGACCGGATTGTATGACCACGCGGTTTCCCAACCTACCTGAGCGAAGGCGTTAGCGATCTGCCGGACGTCATCCCACCAGCCGTAATAAGTTTCGAAGCCGGTGAGGAGCCGGTTGAGACCGTCAACCTGGTACTGCTCCCGGATCTCTCCGAAGTGACGTCGGTACTGCTCGAAAAAGATCCCGCGATCGAACTTCATCGGGATACCTCCGTGGCGTTTCGGGGATTAGGCTGTGCGTAGCCGGGCATGTGGTGAATGCTACGCCCGCCAAAGGCTTTAATGTGGATTACTGCAAGATGCTATTATTTATCGCGATCATCTAGGACTGTTAGCGAGGTAAATAACAAATGGAAAATTATGAGGCTCTGGGCAGATATGTAGCCACATCCGAGCTCGCGGAAAAGCAACGCGTAAAACGAGACCAAGTAATAAGCAAGTTAAAAAGTTTGGCTGAATCTCTTGATACTGGAGTCTTCAGGGGAAGTTCGGGGGGAAGTTTTCATGCAGCTGCTTTTGAGATAGATAAAGTGCAGGGACTTGTAGACGAGATTAGCGCCCTCGACCAGGAGTTACGGTCAACTGTCGAGGAGGCGAATAAATACGCCGCGCAATGTGAGAAGCCTCCGTTGAAATTTTATCCCGCTCAACGATACTGAGTTAAGAAGGTGGTAAATCGTCAGTCCCAGCGGCTTAGATAGACGTCCTCTTTCGGATCGCCGAGGTCCTGGTCGTAATCCGCCTGATCGGGAGATGCCGTCCGAGTTCGCTCGGAACGTTTGTAAAGAGTTTTACGAGCGCCGCGGGCGACGTCCGTCTTTCCTTGCTGATAACACACCTCGATCATTTTGTAATCCAGAAGAACGGAGATCGCCTGGTCAAACTCGGCCGTCGGGATCTTCGTAATCCTCATGAGATCTGTTCGCTCCCTCATGCCCTGCTCACCGTCGACGGTGCCGGCATCGATCGCTGCGAGGATCTTCTCCTTGTTGGCAGAAGACATCTGCCCGAGCTCGTCTTCGCCGATATCGAAAACCACTCCCTCGAAGAACGGTGCATAATTTCTTTGTGCCCGCCCGGAGCGGAATGCTTCGGCCGCCTTATGCTCGAGCTTCTGCATGAAAGCCGACACGTGATCATCATCCCACTTGGCGATCGGGCTGCAGTGAAAGCAGCTGATCATGCCATCCTCGGTTTTCTTTAGAGACTTGATCTTCAGGTTCTGCAGGATCTTCTTAGCGTTGGCGCGGCCGCGCTTGATTACCCGGCGCTGGCTTTGCGGTGAAAGGTTTGTAAGGCGTCTGGCATGGTCGACCTTGTATTCGCCTGACTCGACCGCTTTAACAAGTTCCGGCACCCCTTTTCTAAGAACGATCGCGGCGCGTTCGACGGTCGCTACCGAAACGTTAAGCAATTGGGCTGCACCACTTTGCGATAACCTTCCCTCAATTGAGGGAAGGTCTGTTCGTTCACCTTGGCGCGTATTCGCCATCTTTGCGGCAACCAGGGCACGCTGGCTTTCCGAGAGGTGTCGGCGGGCTAGATTGAGACTGACTATGAAGGCGGTTAGCGATCCGGTGCCGTCCCACTCGCGAAAGCGGGGCTCCTCGCCCACTTGGAGACAAGCTTTGTACCGGTTACGCCCATCGATGATCTTGCCTTCGTAAGTCCAGATAGATTCTCGCAGTCCGTTAGTCGCGATATCCAGACACAGGACCTCGAAATCGTCCGAGTTCATCATCGGAAAGAGTTCGGCAACAGGGTGGAATTCCATTTTAATCGATTCGGGAGTCTGGATAACGGGAGCCGGTGCGACGGCGACAGCTGACATTTGCATAGGTTGGATCGTTCCTCAATCACACTGGTGTTTCTGCCAGTGCTTGTAGGATCTCGTCCCCAGCCGGCGAACCAGTCTTAACCCCCTTTATTACCGCGTGAAAATGGCGTGGTATGAACTTAACGCCTGTGTAGTTTATACTCTGAAATCTTTACGAATGCAAAGAGTTTTGACGAGGGAATGGTGGGAGTTGTTCGGTGTATCATTCATCGTCGAGATCTTCTGGCCACTCATGGTCCGGGGCTACGGCGGAACTGCTATCAGCGTCGACGCACTGGAAGACCAATTTGAGCGAGCTGTTCGGCCATGTGATCGTGAAAGTCTCGCCAGGCAAGAGCGTAACGCCGGCAGCAAAAACGCCATCGGACCGGACCTCGATGCCGTACGCGTTCAGCTCAGCTGTGAGATCGACCTTCATGGAACTCGATCACCTACTTGGCCCGCGACGGAGTGGCCACTCTCGCGGGATTCCTCGAGACGGTTCCACTCGCGCATTAGTTTGACCATCTTTTTATGGGTGGCATCATATCCCGGGTCCGTCGCAGAGCAGATCTTCATAGCGACGGCGGCCCGCTGCATCGCCGTTCGAGACAGAGCGAACGCGTCGAGAGCCCTGTTGCCGTCGTCACCACATCTGCAAATAATGCACATCAGTTTTCCCGAAACACTTCGTCCGAGATCTCCATCTTGTAAACCCCGGGCGCGTTGTCCGGCGCCGGGATGGTCTCTTCGGTCTCGACCACCAGAGTCTCGCCGTTCGAAAGAGCGATGTTCCCGCCTTCCCAGTCGCCCTCTGACTCAGCCTGCGTGATCCACGTCGGTGGATTGGCAATATTCTCCGGAGTGAGTGGACGGTGCCTAACAGTCATCATTACGTCTCCGGTCTCGGTCGGACTCACCACTTCACCGTGTCGGTCCGTCTTTCTGTAATACGGCCGGCACTCGCACTCGATGCCTTTCGTATGAAGGTTTTTGCCCTCGGGCCCTTCAAATGCTGGGAAAAGATTTGTCTCTGGCATGTTCGCTATTCTCCTCGTTTCTATACGTTCAATCAAAGTAAAGTGGGCGGAGATATTGGAATCGTCTCTCCGCCCCTTGGCTTCTATTCATTATCAACAAATCTGAAAATACGGGGACAGCCCCTGGCGAGATTCAGCGTTCGCCTGTCCGCTTTTTGATCGGGGTGATCAGGGACTAACTCTACGTGTCCACCGTCTATCGTCCACCTCAGAATTGCGTCCGAATGAGGTATGCGATGAAGGCCCAGATCAAGACGATAACGAGGACAGCCACCGATATCACAAGACATTTGCCTAGAACGTCGACCAGATCTGAAACAAAATGACTAACCCGTTCAATGGGCGTCAGGGTGAAAGGCCGATGGTGGACGGCCTCAGATTTCGCCGGCGGTTCCGCACCCATGATCACGCCGCCGCATTTATGTTCATCAATCAACTCTTTCATGTACTCTGGCATCGGACCTGTCAGCTCGTCGCGACATTGCTCGGAACAGAATAACCAGATCGGTCCGTCAGCCGCGTTGGGTTCAACTGTGTACAGGAAAGGCTCGCCTGTGATCTCGCGAATGCAGTTTGCACATTTCTTCCCAGCATAGGAAAAATGCGGGATTTCGGCCGACGATCCTTCGCTGTGGGTGACCGGGTTGAGGTCGTCTCCTTGCACGTCCTGAGCGGTAACGTTAGAGCTTTCGGTATACTTCATATCTCCATATCGACCAGGCTTTCCGCGGCATTCGCAATCTCAAATGGGCATGTCCGCTCGAACTGGCCGTAATACGTACGGTCCCAAAAAGGGCCGGTGTTGGTTACGTGGCTGAGACAGTCCCCGCACCACATGGCCCGTTCCTCGATATCGCGTCCACAGCAACCACAATAGGTTCCTTCCTCAGGCATAGTAATCATGCTGTTTCAACCTCAATGTACTCTTCTTTTTCGACTTCCCACCTGATCGTGAACTCAGCCAGTCCGATCGCCACGAGCGTTTCGTAGATCAGCTGCTGGTAATACTTCGTGACCCAATCGTGAGTGATCGGACGTGCTCGGACCCTGAAAGCAGTTTTTGACTCGTCGAGGCCGTCGAAAATGAGAGGCTTGAACCAGGATTGAAATATATCGGCGCTCGTCTGATTGCGTACGTGGTCGAGAAACGCGGTCCAAAGGTTTCTTTCCTCCGGCGTCACATGAGCGGCCGGGCGTTGCGGCTTCGGATCGCGAATCTCGCCCGCGGCTTCGATCGGCCGGCCGGGATCGGGAGCAGTGGGCTTATGCCCGTTTCCGTTCGCCGCGTAGCTCGGAACGCCCTGGACGTACCATTCAAGAGCCCAGGCGTAGTTCGTTGGTTTGTTTCCCCGGACTCGCCAGGCGAGCCAGCATTCCTTCAATCTCGCTGCGTGAGGCTTCTCACCGAGAGTATCGATCAATAGGTCCCAGATCTCCTTCGGCGGATAGAGACTTGAGATCTCGCGGATCGCTACGATCGCCGGATGATTTTTTCGCGGATCGCCTCCGGGCTTTGGGGCGGCACGCCCTCTCTTAAGTTCTTCTTCTGGTTTAAACTCTTCTATATAAGTTATATGGCGCCACGAGGTGTCGGTGACACGTGGTGGCGCTGACTCTGCCACGAGGTGGCGCTGACGGTTTTTGTCACCGCTATGTGGTGGAGGTGACTCAGGCTTCTCACCGCTACGAGGTGGCGCTGACTTAGTTCTGTCACCTCCACGTGGTGGCGCTGACACGTGGTGCGTGTGGCCAAACCCTAAAGCTCCCTGATTTGGATTAAAATTCATCTGGTAACCCATTCGTTTCCACGGTTCGGAGAGCTTCGATCGCTGGGATTCGGCTTCGGTTAGCCGCCTTTTGGTGATAGTTCCTTGCTCGACCAGGATCCCGAGCCATTTTCGAACGGCCGATGGGCTCAGCTCGAGCGCGTTCGCTATCCAATCTTCGCTTGGCCAGCAGAACCCATCGTTTCCCCGAGAGAGATCGGCGAGCAGGAGAAGTACACTTTTGCCCGTTGGGTTGCCGACTTTGATCGCCCTCGCGGCGTTGAGATAATCATTGTTCATCGATCAAGCCGTGCCACAATTCATCTATCCATTTACCGGTACCGGCCGCGACCTGCAGATCGTGCACAGGTCCTCGACAGCGGTCGGTGAAAAAAGCCCCAGGCACCTCGAGCATCGCTTACCCTCGGCCGGCACCTCGCAGGAGCTGCAGACGCCGGGTGCGACCCAATAGCAGCTGCCGGGACATGCGGCCGTGTCCGTACATCCGCAATAGAGGCAGATCGACTGTCCGCAAAAAGGACACGTCGGGCCCGGAGCCGGCACCACTGTCAACTCACAAGTTTTGCATCTGAGCTTCGGGTTATCGGACATCTATTTCTCCATTGCGGCCATTACCGCGATCGCCAGGCAGACGATCAGCGCCGCCGCGAAGATCCTGAGGACCTCCCGGCGGCGAGCTGCCCGGACGCGGTCCGCTTTGCACGACACTTGTTTCATAAATTTATTTGCAGCCGATATGCGTGAAAACGCCTTTCAATCCCCGAGGGACCCGGGCGAGTATGACCCGTCCGCAGTTCTCGCAGACGGGCATTATCGACTCGCTTTCGTGAAGCTCGGGCATGGTCAAACCTTAATGACTTTGGCTTTCTTCGGGTTCTTCGGAGGTGCCTGCTCAGCCTTCTTGATTACAAGCTTTTCCGAGTCCTCGATAACCAACGTGAAGCCCCGCCGCGTATATCGTTTGCGGTCAAAGTCGCGCATCCTATTCCGCATACTGTCGCAGTCGTCTTTAAATTGGGCGGTCGCCTTTTCCTTCGCTTCTTTTGCATCGATAGCGATATCGGCCAGGCGGTTGAGCTCGTCATTCTGGGGTTCCTCCATCGTCGGAAGTCTCGGCTCATAGGCTTCGGCCGCATCCGGCAACGCATGGTCTGGTTCCGGTTGACCTTTAGCCTTCGCGACGGCGGGGCCCGACGCGAGCATTACCTGGGTCTGCAGCGCCTTGATCGAGGTCGCCGGCCCGATCTTGCGATCGCCGTGGATCTCGTACGCCGAATAACCAGACGTTAGTTTTTCGACCCGCCAGCCGAGCTTGCGAAGATCGTCGGTTATCGATACCTCGGCAATACCTTCCTTGCCGATCCCGTTCTTTCCTTTTGCTGTTGCTTCCGTTGCCATCTGAATTTTTCTCCTTTTTTTGAACTGTTAACAAAGACCGAGGACTTTCACCTCAACCTCAACTCGCGGCCGGTGCTTGTCTTCATACCGGTAGGCATGGATCTCCACGATCTGACCGTCGTTTGCAAAGACAACGCCCTGCATAGCGTCGATCAGGCATTTCAATTTGTTATCGAGATCTCCGGACCGCTGCGGCCGGAAAACCTTGAGGGTTACCGAGATCTCGGAATAGATCAGAACGCCGGCATCGGCCATATCGGCGACCGCTTGCTTGTATTTCTTCGCTTCCGGCGAGACGAACGTGAATCCCCGCCGGTCGACGCGCCAGTAACGATTAGCACTCGGCGGCATGGGCAGTATCAGGTTCACTGTTTGGGTCTCGGCGCTCATCGTCTACGGCTTCACTTTCTTAAAAGATCGGCCGGGTTAGTTACTTCCCCGACCTTCCAATAAGCATTCATTTCTATCTTGTCCCCCTTGTTCTCGCCGCGGGAGGGATCTCTCCGCGACTATCCCGGTGTGTTTATCACCGGAGATCTGGGTTTGGCAGAGGGCAAGATTGGGTACTCGCTTTGAAACGTGCTCACCAACTGAGGGACCATGTAGTCTTAAAACCACCCTGAGGCTTTCACCACCTTCAGCCCTCCCACCGACGGTGGTTAGGTATCAGCTGCTCTCGATGACACGTAAGCGGAGAGCCCGCTTCCTCTGCCATATCAAAAATCTGTGCCGGTTTGTAACTTTAGTTCCGACGGCCGCCCCAAAAACCGGCAAACCTGAGCGGCCGAAGCCTTCAAATAATTGGGAAAGCGGCCCCCGGAGAAGGGTTCGAGACCCTGCCGCTTCCCTTTGCCCGGCCGCTCCCACTCAGCCGGGCAAACGCAAACTTAAAATGCTCGGAGTTCATCGAGCAGCTTTACAAGAGCGGACTCAGGCATAACAGACGGATCCCGGCCCTTTAGGAATTTGCGGACCTCTTCCTCATCGCCATTGAATTTGACGGTGATCAGGTTCCGGATCTGCTCCAATGTTGTTTCAGGTTCTATGACGGGGACGGCCTCGATAGGGGCGGCTACATCAGCCTGCGGCTGCGGCGCTTCTTCCACCGGTTCGGCGTCGACGATCTCTCCGGTTGCGGTGTCGATGAGCTCGCCTTCGACCTCAATGATGTCGGCCGGCTTTTCTTCGAGCAATGACATCTGGACATCAACTTCGGTATCCGACTCGGCGGTTATTCCGCGGAGTACGTCGCCGCAATAACGGCGCGCTCCCTGGCGGATGCAAGCCGCAAAGAGCATGTCGGCCGGGAACTTTTTCCAATTGTCTTTACCGGCGAGGCCGGAATTTGTTGCGTCCCCGATCGTGTACCGGATGGGTACGCCCATCAGGGTGCGCTGGCCATTCGGCCCGATCTGATAGAACTCGATGGCACACGCCTTATCGCTGCTCTCCGTGATCTTGTAATCGTACTTGCCGCTCTCTTTGATCAGTGACGCCTGCAGGTTCGAACCGATCGTGACCTTACCTTGGAAGAAATGGATGCCCGTCATACTGACGATCGGCGAGAATCCCAATTCGGCGCCGGCAAGGATCTTCACCTGAGCCTGGGCCACCTGTTTGATATCGCTGAATGCCCCGGACGCGACCATGATCTCGGCTAGTTCCTTTAGCTCGCGCATGTTGATCTTGGCCAGATTGTTCTGGCCAGTTTGCGGGACGGCCGCTAGCCGCTGGGACTGGGTAGTAGATTTTTCTAAAGCTGTGTTGTTCATAATTCTCCTCCTGTCTTTTGGTTGGTTCCGGCGGAGATCGCCGTGCTTGGCGGCTTTAAGAATTGCCGCTGAGTTGAGTGGCAGCCGTGGCAAAGCTTGTCGATCTTTGCCCGCATCACACCGCAGCCGATGCAGAGGGCCCCGCAGCTTTGAGCGATGTGCTTACACGCCTTGCGAGAAAAGAAAAACGCTTTGCACTGGCACCAGACAAAGTTCTTAAACCTGCGAACCTCATAAACTTCACTGCCTGACCGGATCTTCCACCACCGGATACGCGTCTCGTATTCGCCCTGTGCGATAACCTCCATCGGCTTGTCCGATTTATAAAAGAGATCGTCTGCCCGCTCAAGGTCCGCGTCGGTCTGCTCGGTGAGGTCCGTAACGGAATGTCGGCCGAGGATCTCTGCGATCATTTCGTCAGGGGTTTTTGTCGTGTCGGTCATCTAGTCCTCGCGAAATAGGATCATCTGGGCATCTTCCATCGACTTAAGCAGCAGCCTTATCTCGTCGGCCGATAGATCCTCGACGTTTTTGGGTTCGACATCGTGCATCTCCATATATTTCCGTCGATCACGCTCATCCCACCGATTCTTGTCGAAGATCTGGACGATGTATTTCCGTGCCTCACCCTGGGTTTTCGGCCGGCATGGTTTCGGCACGATCTTGCCGTCGGGCATCAGCTGATAGCCGTGTTCGATCAGGACACTACCTCGAGCGGCCATCACATCTCCTGTCTGGCGTGAACGATATAGCGGTCCGCTTTATACGGCGATCTCTCGGGCCAGCCGGCAAATTCACGGTATGCCCGTTCGAACGCTTCGGATTTAGTGAAAGCGTGTCGGGCAGCAGCGTTGGCAAGACTCCAGGAATGGTCATCTTCCGGGTTCGCCGGCGTCATCACGATATCGATAAATGCCTTGATCTCTTTGTCGTTATAGCCCGGCTCTAAGGACACGACCTGGTCGACCATGGCGAGATACTCCTCGAGCGTCGGCAGTGGCCGAATAACCGGTTCGTGGGCTGCCTTGTCGTTTGTGGAATTCATAAAAAGCGTCTCCTGTTTACGCGGCCCGGGCCGCGGTGTCACTGTCGATCGAATAAAAATTAACGAGCGGGCGAATGGGCGGTGTTTGACGAAGCAGCTTTATTCGCTCCATCGAATCCAGAAATTCAAGCCGCTCCCTCGTTTCTTCGAGTTCGCGTTCACACCGGTCGCATCTCAATGCGACATCTCTGAGTCTTGCCGCGGCAAGATCCCGATGCTGCCCCGGGTCCTGGTCTTTAACGTACCGGTTAAGCTTGGCCTCGATCTCCGCAAGCTGCAGCAGCTCGTGCTTTATGGCAACTACTCGGTCTTCATAGTGTTTTCGCATTGAAAAGCGCATAGTTTGTGGCCTCAAATCCCCCGGCGTGCGAGGATCTCCTGGATCTTCACTTCGACGGCATTCCGTATGTCCATGGCTTCCTTCAGCAGATCGTCGTTTGGATATCCGGCCAGCTCTTTCTCGATCAAGTCCATTAGCTCGGCTCCGATATTCGAGGTGGCTTTCGCCGGGCACATCAACGCTACCGGCCGCGGCAGCCATTGCATGCGTCGGCGAACGATGCTGTCGAGAACGTTGTCGGCGAGATGGTCCCTCTGCGCGTCGAATGCCCATAGGAGCCCCAAGGTTAGCCAGAATGGATTATGCCGATCGGGGCAATCGGGGTTTAACATCTTCGAGACCTGGGTCCGGTCCATCTGCAGATACCGGGCCGTGTGGGTTATATCGCCGTCGTTTAAGAACTCCCGGATCTCGCGCTCGAACTCGTTTTGTTCGGGAAGCGGTTCCAGCATTGTCACAATGGGTGTCATATAGTGCCCAAAATCGGGTGTTTACTTGTCGGGACACTTTCTGCCATATTGGCGTCGAGGCAGAAAAGCCGTCGTTTTATCCACCTGACTTCGCCGTTCGATCCGCCGGATCTTATCGGTTTCTTTATCAGGCTGTTTGTGACATT
Source organism: Pyrinomonadaceae bacterium (assembly GCA_041751735.1). GTDB lineage: Bacteria > Acidobacteriota > Blastocatellia > Pyrinomonadales > Pyrinomonadaceae > OLB17. The sequence continues at coordinate 32,908 of JBGSWW010000190.1, forward strand.
AACATAAGATGCTAAGTCAGTCAACACAAAAATAACAGAATATGCTAAGTCACGGCCGGAAGCTGCTTACTTGAGTACACGATCTTTGAGCTGTCGATGTCCAAAAGCTGGCACGCTTTTAGGATGGTTTCATAAGACGCGTTATGACCGTTCTCTATTCTAGAAAGCGTGATTTTGTTAATGCCCAGCAGTTTCGCGAACTCTTCCTGTGTGTACTTCAGCTCGCGCGTCGACGCCAGCCGCTTGAAATCGTAAAGGTTTCCGTTCATGGGCGAGAGATTAACACAAAAGGCTAAGTCGGTGCAACCCATTTTATGTTTTACCTAAATTGAAATGCTAATAGCGGACAAGATAACATCTGATGTTAATATGGCAAATGACGGCAAGTGGCTCGCTTTCGGCACCTGGCTTCAGAGGGAACGAGAGCTGGCAGAGGTATCCCAGGCGGACGCCGCAAAAGCGACCCCGATCCATGTGATCCAGCTGTCCCGCATCGAGAATGGGCACTCCGGCGTAAAGGCAGGCACGCTTGAATCTCTCGTCGAAGCCATCAATAAACAATCCACCGGGCATAAGGTCGATATCGAAATTGCTTTTAGGAAGGCGGGCTTCTTCCGGGAGAATGACGACACGGAGGGGCTCTTCTCGGGTCTCGAAAAGCTTTCGCCCGAGAAACAAAGATTGGCCAAGCGGCAGATCCGGATGATCATTGAATCGCTGGCCGACGAAGAGGTATTCGATACCGACTACATTGCGGATGATGAATAGGGAACTATATGTAATAACCCAGTGGAACGAGCGGTGGCAGCGGCGGAACAGTTCCCGCCTCATCGCGATCGGCGTCACTCTCCTAGCCTTAGCTTTCTACTTAATGGACTAGGCCAACACGGTAAATGCAGCCAATTACACTCAACACGAATAAATCACATAAGGACGAAGATATGAAGAACCTGTCTCTTGCCAGGATCAAGGCAGTATTTCCACACTTTAACGAGCGGCCGATAACCGAAGACGATTTTTGGCGAGCTGCGAAAAGAGAAAAGATCATTGTGCGGGAGATCCCGCTGGCGGTGGACGGATATTATCAGCCTAAGCGCGGCCGCCACTATATCCTTATTAATAGCGAACTGACGGGCGTCAAATGGCTTCACACGGCGCTCCATGAATTCTGTCACTATCTTTTCGATGTGCCCGGCGTTCCTGAGAACCATGTAATGTATCGGCGGCCGTGCGGGGATGCCTCGGATCCGCGGGAAATGTTTGCCGATGCGTTCGCTCTTGTCGGCCTGCTTCCGTTTCCCGACCTGGTGCGCCTGCAGGGCGAAGATCTCTCCGACAATGCATGGCTAACCCAGATCGTCCGCGACCGGATCGTTGTCCGGGCGGATTTCAGGATGTGAATATGAAAGCTTCGGATCTCCTAAAGAATTCGCTTCCGTTTCTGATCCTCTTGGGCGTGCTTGGCTGCGCGACTACGAACCGATCTGGCTCAAATTCGGCGCCCTCCCCACCGGCGGCAACCCCGGCGGCTACCCCGACGCCAACGCCGCAGGAATTCTCGGACTTAAGAGCTGAGGCAAAGCGACTCCTCGATGTTAAAGACGAGAATCTATATCTACAGGAACCGGGAGCATATGGCCTTTTAGCGTCGGAACTTGGAGAGATTCCAAAAACCTCTAAGGACTACAAGGAGGCCCAGGGCCTGAACGAGAAGTTAGTCAAGAAAATGCTCGCCGTAAACTTGGAGCAAGCCCTCCTGGGGGAGAAACCGAAAAGCAGCGAATGGGACGGAAGTGTCCAGCCGGTCAAAGAATATTTGAAGGCTACCTTAAACGATTACTCGAGCTCCGAATTCGTCGAATGGTCGCCTGTTGCTGTGGTCCGACTAAAGGGGAAGCCATATTGGGCCGTCCGGCTTAAACTTCGGGCCAAAAACGCGTTCGGCGCCTACCTGCTAAGAGACACTTATTACTTTATACAAGGCGGACAGGTTGTTCGAGCCGAGGGCCTGGGAGCGAATTAGATGGGCGTCGAGTCTGAGAGCCGGAGCTGGCACTGTCTCTCTTGCATGCACCTTAATTTGCCGGACGCGGCTTATTGCCAGCTCTGCAGGAATATCAATCCCGTCTCGGCCGAAGCTCGCACTCGGCTTCCTTACTGGTATTGTCACCATTGCTTTACCGGCAATCCCCAGGAGCGATCGTACTGCCGCGGCTGCCACACGATTCGGAGGATAAAAGAAAATGGATCCCATTGAGATGCAGGACGCCGGAGCAGCAAGGCCTGCCGTCGACGGCAGATATCTGGACGGCGAGCTCGAGGAGATCCGGTCCGCATTCGTTCCCCGCCTTCGCCAGGCATTCGACGATGCAAGCAACGCGGAGATCGCCCGGCGGCTGAATACTTCTGACGCCACGATCAAAAACTACATGGACGCCAAGCGCCTGCCTCTCGCGGAAATGCTCATCGAGATCGCGAGAGTGACAGGAATCAATCTCCATTGGCTGCTAACGGGCCAGGGCCCGCAGCGGGTGGAGAAGGGAAGCGAGCTGCTCACTCCGGAAGAAAACAAGCAGATCCTTGCCCTCGCCCGAAGAGCCGGCCGTACCTATAATGAGCAGCTGCAGATCGTTATTCGGGCCGCGCTCGACTTTGCAGATCGACTCTAGTCATTTCGTGGTGACTTTGTGACCATTCCCTTGTACAAGTTTGTTAAGTTCAGCAAGTTCTGCGGGCATGAAAAAGCCGGCATTTCCTAGCTAATACCGGCAAATCCTGCATCTATGGAGGGCAGGGAAAAGATGGTGTGGTGCCGGAGGTCGGACTCGAACCGACATGGGCGTTAAGCCCGCTAGATTTTGAGTCTAGTGCGTATACCAATTTCGCCACTCCGGCAGCGAACTTTAGATGATAATTCGGCGGAACTGTCCGGTCAAGACGCCGCATCGTCCAAGCCAAACGGTTACACGTCAAGAAGTATTTCGATACTTACCCGGCGTTTGGCCTCATCAAGAAATGTTTCGATAGCGGCCGCTATCCGCTGCCGGGTCAGGAGGCCTCGTATTTCGGTCCGGGCCTCAGCGAGTGTCGGAAGTAAAAGGTCAGGGGATCGACGCCTGAATTCCGGCACGTATATATCGCGATAGTACGTGGCCTCATCGTCGGTAGTCACAACGACAAAAGACCCAAAGCGAAAATCGATATACTTCTCGATCGACAGCCGCCGTCCGATCAGGTCTTCAAACGCCTCGTCGCTTACCGAGTCAAACCCTACCTGCCGAAGCCTGGCCTGAAATGCGGCCGGCGACGGGAAAAAGGCGACGGTCTCAGCTATCTTCTTGCTGATATCCGGCTTACTGGGAGCTTCCCGGGGCAAACGCTGAGCTTCGAGGGCAAAAAGGCGCTGGTTGATCGAGGTTTGCAATGCCTGATTAAGATCGTCCACTCTGGGCGGATCAAGCGGCGTGCCTGGCTGCAATGCGAGCTGCCACAGCAGGTCCGAATAAGTTATCAGCTCTCTTCGGCTGCCGTCGCTTACGACCGCGACCGTTTTATCCACGATCTCCTGCGAGCTCGCGGGAAGTACAGCTCCGAGCATAAAGAGGAGCACCCCCGCAAGCGGAATGTAGCCGGACGATCGCGTAAAAAATGCCCTCATCATAATTAAGTTTTTACATATAAATCGCCCGTGTCAACTAAGGGGCAAACTGTAAAATGCATTGACATAATGTTAAAAATGGTTTTTAATTGATGAGGAGGTTCTGAATCACCTCGAATCTCCCTTTTTTCCAACGTTCAACTCACCCTCCACGATCAGTACGGCTGCGGCATCGCAATAATGATTACTTCTTCGCCGCCGAAAAAAGACGCTGTTTCCCATCTGCCAGCGTCTGCGGAAAACAATTCAAACGACCTTCGATTCATCTCGGAACTTGGCCGAAGCCTCCTTTTCACCGTGCATCCCAAAAAGGTAGCTGCCCGAGTCGCCGACGCTTTGCAGCAAGGAATTGATGCTCGGATGTGCCTGTTTGTTGCCGAGCTTGAGAGCATCGGGCTGATAAGCTGCGCCTGCGACGACACCGGGGTGATCGGCGCCAGCATTCTCCGCCGCGACAAGTTCGAGAAATGGCTGTCCTTCATGCCGCCTCAGATCGGCTACACCCAGGACGATCCGCTGGACTTCTTTATCGAGGGTGGCGATCACGCGCTCGAGTATGTCTCGCCTCTTCATATCAACGGCCAGGTTAAGGGCGCGATCGTCGTTGGATTCGCGTCGAGCAACGACATGACCGAAAGGTCGGCATGGATGATCGATGCGGCGACGCAGATGGCCGCGATGAGTGTTAGTGTGACAGCCCACTACGAAATGGCTCTGAGCGGTTCGATCACCGAGGCCCGTCAAGAGGACAGAAAGTTCACAGAGGCCGTGCTCGACGCCCTGCCGGTTTCTCTATATGTGGTTGATCGCGATTACCGTATCGTAACCTGGAACCGGCATCGCGAGGTCGGCGATCAGGGAATTCCACGGGATGTCGCGGTCGGCCGTGACGTTTTCGATGTGCTCGCCAAATATCCGCAAGGGCGACTTCGCGAGGAGTTCGAGAGGGCATTTCGTACTGGCAAGATCGAGCGGATCGAGCAGCAGACCGCAGACGATAATGGAACTACTCAGCACTGGATGGTGAGCAAGGTCCCAATGCGTAACGAGGAAACCGGCGAAGTAACGCACGTCATCACTGTCGGCGAGGACGTTACGGTTCGTGTCGAGGCGGTCCGTGCCATCAGTCGTGCCGAGAAGCTAGCGGCGGTAGGCCGGCTCGCAGCAGGTGTCGTCCACGAGATAAATAATCCGCTGGCGACGATAGCGGCATGTGCCGAGGCCCTAGAACAGCGCATCGAGGAAGGAGCTTTTGAGGGGTCGGAATCGGTGGACGATCTTGCGGAATACCTGGGACTGATAAAGAACGAGGCGTTCCGGTGCAAAACGATCACTACGGACCTACTCGACTTTAGCCGAGTCCGTGCGAGTGACCGAACGCCCGTTGACCTGGGTGATATAGTTCGTTCGGCCGCAAATCTGATCTCGCATCAGAAACGCGGTGTAAATATTACCCAACGCATCAAGATCGAGTCCGACCTGCCTCCGGTAAGCGCCGACGGCGGCCAGATCCAGCAGGCGATCATCGCCCTGGCAACGAATGCCATCGACGCGATGCCTGACGGCGGCCAGCTAACGTTTCGGGTTTTCTCAAAGGGGAACCGGCTGGTTGTTGAGGTCGAGGACTCCGGCTCGGGCATCTCACCCGAGAATATGCCGAAGATCTTTGAGCCGTTCTTCACGACGAAAGATGTCGGCAAGGGCACCGGCCTCGGGCTCTCGGTTTGTTACGGAATAATCTCCGAACACGGAGGCCGGATAAGCGTCAGATCACAAGTGGGTAAAGGCACGGCTTTCGGTATCTTTCTTCCAGTCGCTAATTAGCAAAAACTCCCAGACCGATACTCCTAATCAAAATGGCAAAACTATTAGTCGTTGACGACGAAAAAAATCTCAGGCTTGTTGTTCACAAGGAAATGGCCCGACAAGGCCACGAAGTCGAGTGCGCCGAAGACGGCGAAGCTGCCTGGGCAATGCTGCAGGAGAATGATTTCGACGTCGTTCTTTGCGATATCAATATGCCCCGGCTTGATGGCCTCGGATTGCTTCGCCGGACGCGGGAGCGCGACCAGGACCCGCCCGAGGTGATCATGCTCACGGGTCAGGCCACCGTTGAATCCGCGATCCAGGCAATGAAGCTCGGGGCTTATGATTATCTCACTAAGCCTTACCGCATCGGTGAATTGTCGGCCCTCGTAACAGCGGCGGCTGAAAAGCAGCAGCTCAAGGTCGACAACCAGAGGCTGCGGGCCCAGATCGCACGGACGAACCAGTCACTTCCGGAGATAGTCGCTGAGTCGCAACAGATGAAAGAGGTCCTGCGGCTTGTGCAGCGTGCGGCGCCGTCGGACACGTCAGTGATGATCACGGGCGAATCCGGCGTAGGAAAAGAGTTGATCGCTCAGGCCATCCACCGTCTAAGCAACCGATCGGACAAACCGTTTATCGATCTCAACTGTGCCGCGCTTCAGGACACGCTGCTCGAAAGCGAGCTGTTCGGTCACGAATCCGGGGCATTCTCAGGTGCACGCGTGCGAAAGTTGGGCCTGTTCGAGATCGCGGACGGCGGTACGCTGTTCCTCGACGAGGTCATGGAGATGCCTATGCCGCTGCAATCAAAATTGCTGCGGGCTCTCGAGACACGGTCATTCTTCCGCGTCGGCGGTGTGAAAAAGGTCGAAGTCGATGTCCGGCTTGTCGCGGCAACTAACCGTGACCCGGACCGTTCGATCGCCGAGGGCATATTCCGCGCCGATCTTATGTACCGGATCAATAGTTTTGAGATCAATGTTCCGCCGCTTCGCGAGAGGCGAGAGGACATCCAGCCGCTTGCCCGTCATTTGCTTCATAAGCTGGCCGGGCAAAATGCACCCGAGCTTTCGTCCGTCGCGATGGAGGCCCTTTCCGCATTTCACTGGACCGGCAATGTTCGCGAGATGCGAAACTGTCTGGAACGAGCCATCCTGCTTTGCGACAACGGCCATATTACGCCGCGCGATCTGCCGCCCGAGATCGCCTTCAGGACCGAAAAGCCAAATTATTCCGTTAATTACCCAATGCAGCAGCCCGAGGGTGTTAATACTTTCCACAATGCATCGCCGACCAACCTTCGTGACGCCGAACGCCAGCAGATCATCGGTGCCCTCGAGAAAACCGGCTGGCATCGCGGCAAAACAGCCGAGCTGCTCGGAATCTCGCCCTCGACGCTCTACAGGCGTTTGCGTGAATATGACCTTGATGTCAGATAGCGGCTTACACTAATACTTTCATCTGTAACTCGTGTATCCTTATTCGTCCGCAAGTGAGGAAATCATGAAGTTACTGCTGTGTCTTTTATCGCTTTTCACGCTGTTGATCACATCGACCGCCCAAACGGTTGACGCCGAGTCATCCAGGCTCCATTCGTTTTTCAAGACCGAATGGGAATGGCGCCTCGAAAATAGCCCCACCTTCGCATCTTATCTGGGCGACAAGCGCTTTAACACCCGATGGGACGATGACTCTATTCCGGCGATCGAGGAGCGGAATCGGCACCGCCTGGACGCTCTCTCAAGACTCAAGCAGATCGACCGCAGCAAGCTCGCTGTCGCTGACCGTCTCAACTACGACCTGTTTCGCCAAGATTACGAATCGGCCATAGGCAATTTCAACACGCGTTTTTATCTGTTGCCCATTAGTCAGCTCCAAGGCATCCAAACGGCCGACGAGCTTGCTCAGTTTATTGATTTTGCTACCGTTAAAGATTTCGACGACTGGATAGCTCGGCTAAATGCATTTCCGGTGTTACAGGAACAGATCGTAGCTTTGCTGAAAGAAGGCAAAGCGACAGGCATTCTCTGGTCTAGACAAGCAGTCGACCGTGTACCCGCCCAGATCGACAAGCAGATCGTTGACGATCCGGAAAAGAGCTCTTTCTACGCTCCCTTCAGGAATCTCCCCAAGGACATTTCCGCCGACAACCAGGCGCGGCTGAGGCGTGACGCCGCCGTCGCGATCAAGAATAAAGTTGTGCCGTCGTTCCGAAAGCTGAAGGCTTATTTTGTCGATGAGTATCTTTCGGCGTGTTACCCGCAGGCCGGTATATGGCAAATGAAAAACGGCGACAAGATCTATGAATTTCGCGCCCGAGATTACACTACAACGGACATGACTCCGAAGCAGATCCATGAGAAAGGGCTCTCGGAAGTCACCCGGATCAGATCGGAAATGGAACGGATCAAGACCCAGGTCGGCTTTAAAGGAAACCTGCAAGAATTCTTCGACCATTTGCGAAGTGATCCAAAGTTCTTCTATAGATCCCCGGACGAATTGCTTAATGCGTATCGCGCGATCGCCAAACGGATCGACCCGGAGACTACCAAGGTCTTTCGTACATTTCCGCAAAGTCCCTATGGCGTGATCCCGGTTCCCGACAAGATCGCACCCGACACTACGACGGCGTACTACAATTCGCCGTCCGCCGACGGTTCCCGGCCTGGATATTACTACGTCAATTTATATAAGCCCGAGGTGCGCCCCAAATGGGAGATGATGGCCTTGTCGATCCATGAGGCAGTACCCGGCCACCACTTTCAACTCGCATTGCAGCAGGAGCTCGGCGATATGCCTGATTTTCGCAAATACGGCGGCTACACTGCGTTTATCGAGGGTTGGGGCTTGTACTCGGAATCCCTGGGTGATGACATGGGCTTGTATTCTGACCCATATGATAAATTCGGACAGCTGACGTATGAGATGTGGCGCGCCGTTCGGTTGGTGGTGGACACCGGGATGCATTATTTCAAATGGGACCGGCAAAAAGCGATCGACTTTTTTAAGGCGAATGCGGCGAAAACGGACCAGGACATAGTCAATGAGATAGACCGATATATTACCGACCCTGGCCAGGCTCTTGCCTATAAAATAGGTGAACTGAAAATAAAAGAACTGAGGGCAAGATCGAAAAATGCATTAATGGAAAAGTTTGACATCAAGGAGTTCCACGACGTTGTCCTTTTGTCCGGCGCTGTGCCGCTAAATATCCTGGAAAGAAATGTGGATGAATGGATCGCGAAAAAGCGGTAACCGCGTCACGGCTGTCGAACCGCGAAGAGCATTCTTTGTTCCGACATCGGCATAAGCGTCTCGTCGAAATCGACTTTTGCCTTTCTCAGAGCTTCTCGCAGATTCGGCCCGCCGAAGAGCAGCAGATGTCTCCGCATCGACCATTTAAGCAGCCGGTCCAGCTTCTCCGTAAACTTGTCGAGCGCCCGGCACGTGATGAATGCGCAGTTAGCCGGATCTACCTCGTGAAACTGCCGTGTAACGATCCTCACGCGTTTCGCGAGGCCCAATTCTGCGACGGCAAGCTCCAGGAACTTCGTTTTTTTCTCTTTAGACTCAATAAGCACAGCCATCAGATCGTCGCGGGCGAGCAGGCACGGGATCGCTGGCAATCCGCCTCCTGAGCCAATATCGGCGAACCGGGCTTTTTCAGGCAGATATTGCAATAGAACCAACGACTCAAGCATGTGACGGATAGCAAATTCGTTGGCGTCCATCGGGCCGATGAGGTGGAGTATCGGATTATGTTCGAGCAGGAGAAAGTAGTACCGGTCGAGCCGGTCGATCGTTTCGTCATTGAGTTCAAGGCCGAATGCTTCCTGATGAGATTTTATCGCGATGGACAGGTCTGATGACATTCTAAAAGTGTGCTTTGGTTGCGTATGAAAACACAATTCGACTCTGCGATTGTTAACAGCTCACGCCTCCCGTGCGATCTTCCGCTCGTAGTAGTCGAGGATCGGCTGGCTCGTTATACCGTGGGCCACGATACTAAGTGCCACGACAGTGAGGGTCATTGAGGCAAGGTCGCTCAAATGTTCGATCAGTCCGTGGGTCATTGCGTAGCTAAGATAATAGATGCTGCCGATCCCCCTGATCCCGAACCACCCCATCAGCAGCCTCTGCGTCATATCTGTTGGCGACTTGGCCAGGAAGATTAATACTGCTATTGGCCTGATAATTAAAAACAATACAGCGGCGAGGGGAACCGCCCGCCAATCCCAGTAGACGGCAACGCAAACGCCAACGAGGAGCACCAGCATAACCTCCATCAAACGTTCGGCCGTGTCGCCAAAAGAGATGATCTCCGAAACCACTATTCCGGCCGCCCTGGCGGGGTGCTTTAGCTCTTCAGCAGTTTTCGCACTATCGACGAGGTCTTCCGCCGGCGGATGGATCTCCGACCGATCATCCTTCTCCCGCTCGACGTCAGGCGATCTCCGAACATGGTGTGCATCCGGATTTTCAGTAACCGTCTTGGTTTCGGCACGTCTGAATCCGACACCGGCGGCAAAAGCGGCGAGAAAGCCCCAGGCTCCAATCGTTTCGGCTCCGACATAAGCGAGGGCGATGAGGGCCATCGCCAGAAAGTCATTCGGAGCATCTGAGTCCTGATACTTCGCCCGCAGCCAGATGGCTAGCTGGCCCAATCCTTTCCCAAGTAAATATCCGACAGCCAATCCCGCGGGTATCGCCCATATAAGCCGGTGAAGCGCCCATCCGACGGTCCAGTCGCCCAAACGGTCGTACTCCATCCACATCAACGCAAAAATTACGAAAGGAAAGGCGGCCCCGTCGTTAAAACCCGCTTCGCCGGAAAGGCCGTATCGCATTCGGTCGTGATCGGCCGCGTTATTTACCGAGACAGTGCTCGCCAGGACCGGATCGGTCGGCGCGAGTACGGCACCCAGAAGAAAAGCCGCCGCCCAGGTGAATCCGAAAGCGAGATGCGAAAATACGGCTACGCCCACGATCGACGCGATCATAACGGGCCCCGCCAACCTGAAAGCGGCCACCCATGCCGCATTCTGGAGCGGCAGGCGTAATTTTAGCCCGCCGACGAAGAGCGAAACGATCACCGCAATCTCGGTCAGGTGCTCGATCCAGACGCCGGACGAGATAAAATTGATCTCGATCCAGCCGAGACCGACCGGCCCGATGAGGATACCGATCGTAAGATAAACTGCCGAGGTCGTGATCGGAAGCCTTCGAAGAAACGCGGAGGTCAGCGCCATCAGCAGCAGCAAAAGACCGGCAACACCCATCCAGGCCAGAAACGTCATTCATTTAGTCTAACTCAGCGAAAGGGATTAAAGCGGATAGACAGATTGATCTCAGAGCGATTCATTCAGAGGACCACAAAGCCGGCCCTCAGTACCGGTTTTGACGTCGGAAACCAAAATACCTCCAACGTAGAATTCAAGGTAACTCAAGGGAAAGCCGGAGGCCCGTCCGATGCCGTAAATGATGTTCTCTTTACGAATACCGCGAGTATGCGACAGATACCGAATAGCCTGATTAACACGACGTAAGTCAGAGATCGGTGATTTCGAAGATGGAGATCCGGCTAGCACAATTATGACCTTGCGAGCATTAGAAAGCTTGTTGAACTCTATGGCAGCAATATCGAGCGACCGAACTATTTCCTCACAACTGCTCGGTCGATCAACTGAGCGAGCTGAAGGCTGAGCATAGCCTGAAGGAACTAACAGTACCAACAAAGTGATTGAATAAAAAGCTGACGCTGTTTTGCTTAAATTCATAGGATTAGCCCCTTTATTCTAGACGGCTGGTATTTACGCCAGATGATACATTTTGTGACAACTACGCCAAATCATACAAAGTGAGACATTTGGTATTCCCTTCGATCGCGGAAATGGGCTAGCCTGTTGCGGTGCTCCGTCTTTTCTTCACCAAAGGCCGGACCGATGTTTGAATAATTTATTGATCGATCGATCTTCTTGACTTATCGTTAAGCTCTAGTCGACCTTCCGGCATTTTTGGTCCGGTGGGGTACACGACCGTTCTGACTGTAATACTTTTTAATACACGAACTTCAGGGCAAATATCTGGGACACGGAATGCTAACCGTAATTGTTGCAATTATAAGCGGAAATGGGATCCGGAGTGTCCGCGGCTGGGACACTTTTGGTGAATTAACAAACTTTGTTCCGATCACAATTAGTTGCCGCAGACGCAAGAGTGTGTTATACTTGAAACGATTCGGGATTTCTTTTCCGAAGGTTCTTTGAAAATATTTGTTGGTAAATACCGATTGAGCCGTGGCCCGAATTTAGGTCAACCAACTCGATCCAGGGAAAATGCGTCCGCTGTGTGAAACACCACGCGCGTTTCTGAGAAAATGGGACAAACGGGCGTAACCTATGGAAGGGAAATGGTTTAAGCTGTCCCATTTCCCGTCCCATGCGGGACAACGTTTATAGTATGGATCGGCTTTCGAGAGGCTAATATACTAGAGGCTAATATACTAATGGTGTGGCGCCGACCGTGCTGTCTCGCGGAAGACCGGGACTGTGGAAACTTTAAGTGTTGCAAAAAGATGGCTTACGGATTTCAGCAAAATGTTTTTTCGCTGGAAAAAGCGAGACAGGTCAAAATCGGGCCTTAAACTATTTAGTTTCAATGGCTTAGTGTTGTTAAAGGCGAGCGAGACAGCACCGAGACAGTGCGAGACAAAGAAAGCGAGTTCAACTTTCCAGATATTAGTTGGTTGCCCGTCAACGCGCTTGGAGTGGATCGCAGGCGGGATGAAAGTCGAAAGTCCTAAATGGACTGACCACTGACAACCGGCCACTGACTACTGAATATGGTGCGGACGAGAAGAATCGAACTTCCACTGCCTCGCGGCAACAGGCTTCTGAGACCTGCGCGTCTACCAGTTCCGCCACGTCCGCATGGGGAATTTCTGATAATACGGCTTCGCGCAGTCAAA
>JBGSWW010000191.1:0-32117 GCA_041751735.1 Pyrinomonadaceae bacterium
CCAAGGATGCGCTCTACCCCTGAGCTACTTGGGCCGGCTTCAAACACTGCCTTGCAAACAACGAATGGAGCGGGAGACGAGACTCGAACTCGCGACATTCAGCTTGGAAGGCTGACGCTCTACCAACTGAGCTACTCCCGCCCGTTTTGAAATCTCATATATGAAATTTCAAACTGACAAACTGGTGCATGGGGTAGGATTTGAACCTACGTAGGAAATTAATCCGACGGGTTTACAGCCCGTTGCCTTTGACCGCTCGACCACCCATGCTTGATCTCAATGTGATTGCCAATTAACTGACTTCTTGAGCCAATTAGCAAATTCTTAATAATACCGAAGTGATTTTCAATGCGCAAGCGCGGTATCGCGGGTTTTTATTCGGAAGATTTTGCACGCGGGTGGAATCGCTCGTAGTTCTTCTTAAGCTGCTTGTTCGTAATATGGGTATATACCTGAGTGGTCGAGATATCGGCATGCCCAAGCATCTTCTGAACCGAGCGGATATCCGCATTGTTCTGGACGAGATGTGTGGCAAATGAATGGCGAAGAGTATGCGGCGAAACACCATCGAGCCCGCATTTATCGGCATAGCCGGTGATCGCAAGATATATAGTCTGCCGATCTACAGGCGATCCTGCCGCGGTGACAAACAAGTTATCGATCTCGACATTTTCCTTTTTTCGACGCAGCGAAAGATAACTCTTGAGCCACTCTACGGCGCTTGATCCCACAGGCACCCGACGGGTCTTACTCCCCTTTCCGGTCGTCGTGAGTATTCCGGCATCGAGATCTATGTCGCCGATCCGGACATTCGCGGCCTCCGAAACTCGCAACCCCGACGCATACATTAATTCCAGGATCGCACGGTCACGAAGCCCGATCTCCGTAGAAGTGTCAGGGGCGGAGAGGAGCGTTTCGATCTCGGTCTGATTCAAAAACCTGGGCAAATATGTGCCTTTTTGCGGCGCCACGAGATCCTCGGCAGGGTTCTTCGTTATGTGGCCGTCAAACATCAGAAATTTATAAAACCCGCGGACAGCACTGATCAGCCGGCGTTTCGAATTCTCCGAAAGTTTTTCGGTGCCCAGATCAATTAGCCACTCACGTAGATCTCGGCGATCGAGGGTTAAGAGATCGAAACCATTCTTAACCGCCCAAGTCGAAAGCCGCTCAAGATCAATGGAATAGCTCGAAATTGTGTTCCCAGCAAGCCCCTTCTCTACTCGGCAGTAAATAAGGTATTCCCTTTTTAAGTTTCGCTTGGGTATGGCTGGACCGATTTGCATGAGAACTGGTGAAATGAATGTAGCCTTGGACTAAGAAGCGAAGATCCTAAAGAGAAGTCTTCTATATACTTTTGGCGATCGCAAGCAGCGATAAGATGCTCCCAAGGCCGCCAAGCCAGAATAGACCGGTTCTCCATGCCGGATATGATTCCGCAGAACGATACGCTCGGACAGAATTCCGAAGCAACGAAAACGACAAAAAGAAAGGGACGAACCCGAGGGCTCCGACAATGACTATAAGACCTATTAGACTGAACGGGAACAAAAATATCCCAATTGCGAAAGAGACAATAGCGGCGGAAAAAAACAGCCCCGCAACGAGTGCAGTCAGCGAAGCAAGTCCCTTACCCCAAAGGAGCCAGGCCATCATTGACATTACAGCAACGTAACTGCCAAGGTTCGCAAAAGTTGAGTAATCGTTAAGAAGGCCTCCTTCAGTCTTAAAGACGATAGGATCAAAAGCAAAACAAATGACCGGTAAGATCACGCCGACGAGCCAGTCAAACTTCCTTTGAGCAAAGGTAGGGTTCGATTGAAACTGCCTCCGCCAAAACCCGATCGGCTCGTTACCCGCATTGACGGTAGCCCCTAAGTAACCGACGAGAATTGGGCACATCTCACCAAATTCCGATTCATCAAAAAATTCCCTATCGATGAATGGAAGAATAGAGTTGGGGTAGGGCCCTTCATCTATCGAATTGACCATTTCACCTCTACTGTCTGCGGGTAAATACATAGCTCTCTCAAACATGACATTATTCGATCGGATGGATTTGTTAATCGCCAGCCGTCCTTTTTTCACAATTGCCGATTTCCAAAATCAGCGCGTGATTCGACTCAAGCAATGATTTGGCTATCGACCGTGAATAATTCCAGCCTCGCAGGTCATTCTCACTCTTCATTTCACAATATCGTTCCGCGACCCGGCTTATCGCCGAGATCTGATCATTTTCATTAAAACTCTCGAACGACGATATCAATGCCGGTAAAGCATCGTCGCTCAAATGCGAATTGTAATGGGCGTCGAATTCCCGGCCCTGTTCCGCCAATGCGACATTAGTGCGGACAATGAAAGCATCGGGGTTGAGAACATGCGTGGCACCGAGGACAAGGAATGCTGACCAGAGAGCGGCCCAGGCAAAATGTTGACGGGCGACGCGAAGGACCGTCACAGAGAACAGAATAAAGATAGCGGCGAGCCAGATCATAAAGATCAGCGGGTAAAGCCTTACGGTGGTCATTCCGTAACCAAGGTTACCGGTGAGCAGCACCAACCGCTGCACCGCCGATGCCATAATTACGAAGAGCAGGGCGATCTGGACGCCGGCAAATACCTTGAAAAGCGTTCCGGCCAGGCGATCGTCTTTCTTGATCAGCCAGTGCGCTATGAGCAGAAGCGGGAGAACAAGAGCAGATACAGCGACAAGTTCGCCAAATCCGCGGCGGGCGTAGTCGGCCAACTTAAAATCAGGTGTGTTCTGTACAAGATCCATCCCGCCAAAAAGATACGGCACCTGAAAGATCACAAAACTCAGGAAAAGAAGATTCACAAGGCCGAGAATAATACCAACCTCAACCCTTCCCAGCGTAAAGCCCGGAACTATCGAGTTGTCGATGTTAGCCCATGTCCATTTTGGTTTGGATGAGGTATTTGCTCCCCCATCTGCGTTCGTGGAGGAAGTTGATGAGTCCTTTTCCGCGGGAGTCTCTTGGCTCGGCGAGTCGGACGTGTTGATGTATTCAACAACGGTTTTATTGTCGGGAAGAACGACTGGATGCTCCCCTGATTCGGCACTCATACGGTCGACCGGACTTCCTCCGGATTTTGGGCCATCCCCAACTATGATCGAGAGTGACGATTCGGCGGCCGGAACGGTACCCCCAAAAACAACCCCGCGAAAATATCCTGCCGTTAGCCATGCAAATAACGTGAACAGTGCTCCATGCGAAAAGATCGTTTCGAAATCAACATTTAGGAGCCTTCGCACCCAACCGTCATAAACGGTATCCGCCGCCATAAACAAGGCACCGAAAACAAGCAGCAATGGAGTTGCAACCAGCAGACCACGGAACACCGCAAAGATGTGTTTTCGCCAGCCGGTCATGGGTAGGTCGGTCCAGTCGATGTCGCTCGCCAACAACGCGAAGGGGCCAATTAGGGAGTTCACGCCAGCCCAAACGACGCTAACGGCGTAGTGGAACACCCCGGAGACGCGCGCCGATAGCTGCAGCGTCGGCAAGAACAGCACGCCGAGAATTACAACGATGGCGAACGTGTCGGCCACACGCAGCTCGATAGAATCTCGCCAGACGAACATCGATGCGAAGAAGATCAACGCCCCGAATAGCGCATAACTTTGCCCCGATAAACGTTCAGGTGCGCGACTTCGAAGCAACAAAAGCGTGCCGCTTGCAAATGCAAGATTGAATAGCAGCACGTTCAACCCCCACGGCGTCTGCCGCAGCAAAAGGTCACCGGCGACGCCGAGTAATAAAGCGACTTGTAAGATTTTAAGGCCGGATTTAGTGCGTTCGTTCATGGAATTATAGTCCTGTGCAATCACGAGCATATTCGCGTTTTGCGATGTCGACCACGTGGATATCCACACCGCGAAGGTTCATCAATATTCAGCCCATTTTCATCGCTTTAATTAAAGATTCCATGTGATCCAGGTATCGCATCAACGCTTTACGGCCGTCTTTGGTGATCGAGTATTCTGTCAACGGCACCCTGCCCTTGAACGATTTTTCGCAGGTGAGGTAACCCGCTTCCTCTAATTTGCGTGCATGAACGCTCACATTACCATCGGTGGAGTTGAGCAGGGTCTTAAGCTCCGTAAAGCTGAGCTTTTCATTTGCCGCGAGCGCGCT
The DNA here is from genome assembly GCA_041751735.1 of Pyrinomonadaceae bacterium. Lineage (GTDB taxonomy): Bacteria > Acidobacteriota > Blastocatellia > Pyrinomonadales > Pyrinomonadaceae > OLB17. The sequence goes on from JBGSWW010000191.1 coordinate 4,158, forward strand.
GATCAGGCCAAGGCGGGTCCGGTCATGGATGACCTTGTCGAGGTCATTCGAAACCGTTTCGGCTGCCCGCTCGATGCGAAGCGAGGCTCGCTCGCTACTGATTGCTTTGATCGCTTTGTTTTTAGCCACTTAACCCCCGTATCTCCTGCCTATTAGCACGCCAAACACTACGTGGATAAACCCGAAACTGAGGGCCATGAGCCAGTTGCCGTAGACGGTCGGCAATGCGAAAGCTGCGGCCCCGAGCGTTATAAAGCACCAACCCATGACGGGAATGACACGAACTGAAAACGCACCGCCGCATACGACCGCGGCACCGTAACACAGCATCCACACAGGAGCCATCATTTCGTACTGCTCGTATCGCCAGAGGCCAAGGGTGATGGCTACGCCCGCAATTAGTGGCGGAGCAAAGCTGAGAGCGAATTTCCGTGCAGGCGTAGAAAGGAGTGACGAGTCAGTAAGTCGCGATTTTTGCCACATGGCAAGCAAGCCGATCGCAAAAGCCAGGCACGCTTCTAACAGCCACACTCGCAGCCACCCGATACGATAGTCTTGCTGCGCTGCGATGTATGCTGCCGCGATCGCCGTAAACCCCATCAGCATCCCGCCATAACCCGGCACCGCCGTGAAATGTGTCGACCGCTCCATCGTCTCCCGGATAAAGGCAAGGTTGTCGATGGCCCGATCACCGATATTTATGGCTTTTGAACCCCGTTGGGCATCTATTGGCTTTGCGATTGGTTTCGCCATACAAATACAAGCTATGCTATGCCATTCACGTTTGTCAAGTACTTTGTAGTACAAAGTGAAACACGGCACCTGGGACTTTATCTCCTCTAATCATCCAAAGCCTTCAGGAACTGATCACATCGTCTTCCGAAGCGTCCCGGCATTGTTAACGCGGAAGAATTTTCTGCTTCCGGCGGAGAGGGTTTAGGAGTAACATAAGGTAACTCACGCCCGCTATGTTTAGACGAATTAATGCATTCCTGCTTTTGGCTCTATTGGTGTCAGCTGGGTTTACTCAGATCGCGGACCCCAGAGAGGCCATACGTGTGGATACGCGGCTCGTCGGCGTGCCGGTCGTAGTGGGCGATCGAAATGGCCGGTACGTGTCCGATCTGTCGGCAGCTGATTTCACCGTTTTTCAGGATGGAGTTCAGCAGAAGATAGAGTTTTTCGCAGCGGTCGAAGAGCCGCTTACGATCGCTCTCCTCATAGACACGAGCCAGAGCACCCAGCCTGTTCTGGGTGACATCAAGGATTCCGCCAGATCGCTTATAAAACTGCTTTCGCCGCAGGACCGTGCTATGGTCGTCGCCTTCGATTACGACACCCACATCCTTAGCGAACTTACGTCCGACCAGGAGCAGCTCAGAAGGGCGATCAGATCGGCGAATATCCCGGAATTCGTCGGAACTCGACTCCGCGATGCGGCCTTTCGAACTATCAACCGTTCGTTTGCGGGTATCAAGGGCCGTAAGGCTGTGATCGTGCTGACCGATGGCAAGGATGTCGACAGCCGCATCTCGCGTGACGAACTGATCTACGCTCTGCAGGAATCGGACACGCTCGTGTATACGGTCATGTTCAAGACGGGATTTGGCCGGCATCTGACCATGAGAGAACGTCATTTTGACCAGTATTGGCGGATCCGCGATGGGCGTAATGTCCGTTTTCCTGGCCGGGATGAACAGCGGCGACAGCGTGCGGCACGGATGAACGAGAAAGCGATCAGGTTTTTGCAGGAAATATCCGAATCGACCGGCGGGCGTTTCTACGCTTCAGAGGACGGCCGTCTGAAAAAGACCTTCGCCTCGATAATGGAAGAGCTTCGTCTTCAGTATAGATTGGGGTTTTACCCGCCCGACGAGGCCGAATCCGACCGGCTGCACGAGCTGAAGGTCAGGGTTGCCCGTCCTGATGTCGTAGTTCGTTCAAGGACCAATTACCGAATTCAACGCTAGTTGACTTTTCAAAAATCTATAGCCGACGTTTTTCCTGTTGATCGAGGATATCGCCGAGATTTTCCTGCGGCGGCGACCCCGGAGCCGCGACCGCGTACGTAAGCCGTTTCCCCTGTATTGTGAACGACGTTCCTGCCGGCTTATAGGTAGACCGCGTAAAATGCGTCGGGCAGCAGAGCTGTTCTTCATCGCCGGTTATCCTGCCGGTCTCCACTTGTCCGAGAATGAATCGGTCCTGGCCGTAGAGTTCGACCACGATCGATCCGTTTTCCACTCGAATATCCTTTAGCCCTCCGTCGGCCCGGTCGCCGGTACGAAAATGCCAGATCAGTTCGGGCTTATCTTCCTTCCATGCAAAGACATAGACGATCTGCGGGATCGCCGATCCGCCGGTTTCGATCTTCACGACGACGACGGCCTCGTCTTCGCCGTCGCCGGTCATGTCCATGTACTTCGTCGTAACGTACGACATCCCGATGCGGCGGCGCTGCTTGATGTCGGCTTTCTCTTCATCGCTCATGTCGTCGCTCACGGTGCCTTCGACGGGAGCGATCTTGCCTCCGGTAAGCGTGAATTCGGTAGAGCCATCCGGATTTTGCCAGCCCCGCGGGAGTTCGTATGTAAAATTCCTGAAATCGAAACTCCCTATAGGCGATGTTGTCGCCTTGTTGCGGTCATCGAGGATCTCGGCCTGGAGGTTCGGGATCGCCGGTGATGGTGCTGGAGTCGGCGAAGCCGGCGGCGGAGGCAGCGACGCGACGGGGGATTCCGAAGGCGCTTCGGTTTGCGTTGCGCAGCCTGGGAAAAGCAGTAAAAATGTCAGGAATAAAGCTTGATATTTCACCGTTTAGCTAAGCACTTATGCTCGCGTTAAACTCCTGTACTTTATCCGATGCGGCTGGTCGGCATCGTGGCCGAGGCGGCGTTTTTTGTCGGCTTCGTACTCGCTGTAATTGCCGTCGAAATACTCGACGTGGCTGTCACCCTCGAACGCCAGAATGTGCGTTGCGATGCGGTCGAGGAACCAGCGGTCATGGCTGATCACGACGGCGCAGCCGGCAAAGTTTTCGAGCGCCTCTTCCAGTGCCCGCATGGTGTTGACGTCGATATCGTTCGTCGGCTCATCGAGCAGCAGAACATTGGCGCCGGTCTTGAGCATTTTTGCCAGGTGGACGCGGTTGCGTTCGCCGCCGGATAGCTGCCCGACAAATTTCTGCTGATCGGCGCCGGAGAAATTGAATTTCGAAACATACGTCCGGGCGTTCATCGTGCGCGTGCCGAGCATGACGTTGTCGAGCCCATCGGCGATCTCATCGAAGACCGTCTTCTCCGCGGCCAGCGAATCCCGCGACTGGTCAACGTAGCCGAGCTTTACGGTTTCGCCCACCTTGAATGTGCCGGCGTCGGCCTCATCCTGGCCGGTGATCAGGCGGAACAGGGTCGTCTTTCCGGCACCGTTAGGGCCGATGACACCGACGATGCCTCCCTTTGGCAGCGAGAATTCCAGGTTCTCGAACAACACCTTATCGCCATAACCTTTCGAAACGCCGTGGGCCTCGATCACCACATCGCCGAGCCGCGGGCCGGGCGGAATGTAGATCTCGAGGTCATCGGCGTGCTTCTCGGATTCGGTCTCGACCATCGCCTCATAATCGTTGATGCGGGCCTTCGATTTGGCATGGCGGCCCTTTGGCGACATTCGGATCCACTCCAGCTCGCGTTCGAGCGTTTTTTGCCGCTTGTCCTCGCTGCGGGCTTCCTGGGCAAGCCGCTGCGATTTTTGCTCGAGCCAGCTCGAATAATTGCCCTTATATGGAATGCCCTCGCCCCGGTCGAGCTCGAGTATCCAGCCGGCGATGTTGTCGAGGAAGTAACGGTCGTGCGTTACGGCGATGATCGTGCCTTCGTATTTTTGAAGGTGCTGCTCAAGCCAGCCGACCGACTCGGCATCGAGGTGGTTGGTCGGCTCGTCAAGCAAAAGGATGTCGGGCTTCTGCAACAGCAGACGGCAAAGTGCCACGCGGCGTTTTTCGCCGCCGCTAAGCGTGCTGACCAGCGTGTCGGGCGGCGGGCAGCGGAGTGCATCCATCGCCATCTCAAGCCGCGAATCGAGGTCCCAGGCGTCGGCGTGGTCAAGCTTTTCCTGCACCTCGCCCTGCCGTTCGATCAGCGCCGTCATCGCGTCATCGTCCATCGGCTCGGCGAATTTGGCGTTGATCTCCTCGAATTCCTTTAGCAGATCGACCGTAGATTGAACGGCCTCTTCGACGATCTGCTGGACGGTCTTGGTCTCGTCGAGCTTCGGTTCCTGTTCGAGATAGCCGACGGAATAGCCCTTAGAAAAGACGACCTCGCCGTTGAAATCATTATCGGTCCCCGCGATTATCCGCAAAAGGCTCGACTTGCCCGCGCCGTTCAGGCCGAGAACGCCGATCTTCGCACCGTAAAAGAACGAGAGATAAATGTCCTTGAGGACGGCCTTCTTATCGTAAAACTTGCTGACCTTGACCATCGAAAAGATGATCTTGTTTGGTTCATTCATAATGGATCGCCGGCATCCTGCCGGCCTCTCTGGAACGCCAGCATCCTGCTGGCCCTTTGGAACGCCGGCATCCTGCCGGCCAGTTTTTTTTGTGCCACGCGACCTTCGTCACCTAAACAGTTTCATCATCCGCCGCGTGGCCAGCAAGATGCTGGCGTTCCCCGTCCGATTCGCTTGAGCGATCTGCCGGCAAGATGCCGGCGTTCCACGCACTGCTAAATTCCCAGTTCTCCGGAGAATAACTCAATCCAGCAGCGACGGGATTTTTCTCAATGTATCTAATAGTTCTCGCGAAATGCTCTTCGTCGCGAATATATCTGTCAAACACCTCGCGCATCCAGAACGGTCCGGTTCGGCCGAGAAGCCGATTAGCTTCCAGGGCCGTGTACGACTTGAACGAATGCACGATCTTCTCGAGTGCGTGCCCCCGAGCCTGGCGGAGCAGCAGGTGAATATGGTTTGGCATGATCACCCACGCAAGCAGCCTATATCTTTCACCGTCGTACCTTAGCAAAGAATCTCGAACGATCTCTGCCACGCCACGGTTTCCCAAAAAGCAACCGCCATATCCCTTGTCCAAATATTTCTCTGCCAGAATGAATCGCTCTCGGGCGATGTGCTCCGGCTTTCTTATCCTGATTTCTTCCTCGATCCGTGCTAACACGTTCTGAGGCAGCGAATCAAACAATCGGCAGGTTATGAACTGGCTCCGATATTCGCCCGCATCAAGATGAGGCAAATATCCCCGGCTATACCATCCCCGCGGCTCGCCGGCCTCCTCCCCTGGAACGCCGGCATCCTGCCGGCCCCTTCGATCGCCAGCATCTTTTTGCCGGCCTTTTTTCATTCTGTCATCCTTCATCACCTTCGAGAGATCGCCGAGGGCGATCGGCCGGCAAGATGCCGGCGTTCCAAAAACAGTCATTCTATCAGAACACGGCGGGTTGCGCCCCGGACTGCCCCTATTTCCCCAGTTGGCTGTCCTGCGTGGGACAGGGCGTGGGACAGCTAACTCATAATCATTGCAACGATTAACTCCGTTTGTCCCATTTTTCATATTGTGCGTATGGTGTTTCATCTACAGGACATTGCACTACGCCCGCAACTATGTTAGATTATCCGTCAGGGCCGGTCAAGGGCTTTTTTGGACGTGGTCGAACGTGTCGTGATCTACCACCCCGGCCTGCGGCCACCCTTCCTGATCAAAGAGGGAGCCTGATACTACTGACTACCGACTACTGACTACTGACTACCGACTACCGACTACTGACTACTGACTACTGACTACTGACTACCGACTACTCTCCAATGACCCAAACCTCTACTTCAAACGAAAATACCTCTTTCAAATCGATATTTACGGTGCGCTCGGCGAATGAGTGCATGGAGCACGGGCGGGCGGCGGCGGTGCCGCGGCGGCTGTACGACGAGCTCTGGCGCGAAGGCGAGTTGTGCGTGCTCTATGGCGAGCCGGGCTCCGGCAAAAGCCTTCTGGCGATGCATATTGCCCAGATGATCAGCCGCGGGGCCGGGGCCGGGCGTGGTCCGGACGCCGCGCGGCCGCAAAAGGTCCTGTACATCGACCTGAAGCTGACGGACGAGCAGTTTCAGATGCGGTACTCGGGAAACGTTGGCCGCGGCAAGTCGAGACGACACGCGAAGCACAAGTTCGGCGAAAACCTGCTTCGCGTCGGTGTCGATCTCGCACGAGCGTCGGCCGCGGGGCCGCTGCCGCGCATTCTGGCGAACGGCATTCGACGAATGATCAAGGAAACGGGAGCAAAGGTCGTGGTGCTCGACAGCCTTTCGCGGCTCCGGGGCTCGAACCAGGGCACTCGCGAGGAAGTGCCGATAATGCGTGAGCTCGAACGCATCCGCCGCGAGCTTGGCGTGTCTATACTTGTCGTAAATAACGCGCTCCGCCGCGATGCCGCAAAGCCGATCGAGCTTTATCACCTGCACGCCTCGCGTGTGATGGCGTCGTACGCCGATTCGATCTTTGCACTGGTCAAAAGCCGCACGTTAGAGAACGGCTTTTATATAAAGCAGGTCCGCTCGCGAACCGGCGAGGCAGTTTACACAGAAAAGCGTGTGCTGGCACTAACACTCGAGCGAAGCTCGACTTTCCTCGGGTTTGAGCACGCCGGGACACAGCCAGAGTCATTGCATCTCGAGCTGCCAAAGGCGGACCGCGAAGCGGAGGAGCTCAGGCAGATCGTTGAGCTTGTCCACGCGGGCCTCGGCTATCGCGAGATCGAGGAAGAGACCGGAATACCGCGGTCGACGGCCCAGCGAAAGTATAAAAAGGCACTCGCCACGGGCATCGGCCAAATGCCGTGGGGAATGCCGTTACAGCCTGCGGAGCCGCCGAAACCGCACCCGGACTGGCGTCCGCCGTGGAACGTTTTCAGCAACCTTCAGGCACTGCCGTGCTTCGGCGATTTTCACGATCAAACCCCTCAGGGCCGCTCGCGAATTCATCAGGGATACCTCGTTAATCTCGCCTCAGCCGAGGCGAAAGAGATCTTCAAAAAGACCGGCACCGCCCCCGACCCGTTCGAATACATCGAAAAACTCTGGCTCGAAAACGACGGCATCACAGAAACAGTCGCCGACCTCCTCGCCCAATACGGCACCACCCGCGAAGCCTTCCTCGACCTCTGCTCAAAACAGCGGTATGTCGAGTTCTTCGAATTACAAGACGGCGGGTGGCTGATGGAGTAGGATCTACGCCCACCTCGAATCCCTGAGCACCCGCGGGCCGTGTCCGACGCCTGCAGCAAAAAGGAGGACCATAAAGAGACCGAAGAACAGCTAATTCTCAGTCTGCAAACCACGGGTCGAGTTTTAGTCGAACAATTTTATGTAACGATCAAATACGAAAACCTGGCCCCTTACATTGCCAGTGATCTCACGAAGGTAGCCACGCTCGGCAAAAGCATTGACCAGGGTGCTCGCAGTTTTTGTTTTTAGATTGCAGAGAGCCTCGACGTTAGATTTAGAAACTGCGGGGTGTCGAAATAACACGTTCAAGAGTGCGAGAGCTGAGTGGGTCCGCTTCCCGAAGTTTAGTGAGATATCGGTTTCGAGTTGGGATTTCAGCGCAATAATTCCGGCCAAGGTATTGACGGCCTGCGTTGACGTCTGTTCAATGCCGACCAAAAAATATCGTAGCCAGAATAGCAAGTCATTTTTCTCGCGAACTCGGGTAAGGTTGTCGTAATAGAGTGTACGGTTACGCTCAAAGAAAGATGATAGATAAAGCAGCGGTTTCTCCAATATATTCTCACCAACCAAATACAAAGTGATCAACAGCCGGCCAACTCTCCCATTCCCGTCAAGAAAGGGGTGAATTGTTTCAAATTGATAATGAGCAAGACCCGCCCTTATAAGAGCCGGTACATGGATGCTCCTGTTGTGAAGAAACTTCTCCAAATCACCCATTAGATCGGGAACGAGTGTATGATCTGGCGGAATAAATGCTGCATCCGCTAAAGATGCTCCGCCGATCCAATTCTGACTTCGGCGAAATTCACCAGGCATTTTGAATTCCCCGCGTACACCCTGCAGCAGAGTCTCATGGGCATTTCTCAACAGTCTGGATGACAGAGGCAGCGTGTCCAGAGCTCGAATCGAATTATTAAGCGCCTGCGTGTAATTCTGTACTTCACTCCAGTCATCACGTTTTTCAGGCCGGATCTCTTCAAACGGTAGAAGAGCCTCGTTCATGGTTGTCTCAGTTCCTTCGATCCTGCTCGAAACGACAGCTTCTTTTGTCACGTGTAGGTGAATGAAGAGATCGATGTTCGGAACCAGTCGAGCGAAGGAATTCAATTCTCCCAATTTAATTGATGCTTTTTCAAGGAGTTCATTCAGCGTGCCATCGCTCCACTCCCATTGCTGGTTAATTGGAGTTGGCACAAAATACCGGTAATTGTATCCGCTCTCGTAGATGCCCGCTTTAAAGCCCTCGATCGATTGAATTTTATTCATGGCCGTAAGTTACACTTATTTAGGCTCACGTGTACTTTAAGGCATTAAGTTACACTTAGCAACAGTTAAGTGTACTTTAAGGCAATAAAGTACACTTAGCGAAATTTAAGTGTACTTTGATATCACGTTGACTCTAAAAACGACCCAAAAATTCCAATAGCCTTCGAGAATACGGCCCTACCCAATACGGCACCACCCGCGAAGCCTTCCTCGACCTCTGCTCAAAACAGCGGTATGTAGAGTTTTACGAATTACAAGACGGCGGGTGGGTGATGGAGTAGGGCAAGGCGTATACTTCGGCGTCTTAAGTATCTCTTGAATTGCCGTTGCCTATAGGCAACGGATCGGGGTTTGTGGTGGGGCCGGGGCTTCAGCCCAAAAGCCGCGTTGGGCTAAGCCCATGATCTTTTGAGATCGCCAACCGTTCGCTAAAGCGAACGGCAATTGAACAGGATCTCGGCCCTGAGGAACGAGGATTCACATATCTGGGGCAGGGCCGGAATTAGATCAACTATTAGCGAATCCGACGGCAACGTGGCATTTATACGCTACAATTTACTAAGAATGAGGTGCGGAAAATGAGAATTGTATTTTTGGCGATCTCCTGCTTTTTATTGTTGTCGGTATCAGCCGTCCCCCAAACCGAGGTGCAAAAAAGTACGGCAGAGGCCGGAGTGATTGCCACGGTCAAAAAGTTCTACGATGGCTTTAATGATGGCAGGTTTTTGCGGGCCGAGGACTACACGACCAGCGACTGGATCCACATAAACCCAATGGGAGGACAAACGATCGGGCGTGATGCCACGCTCAAGGATGTTCGGACTGTTCATCAAAGCTTTCTGAAAGGTGTAACAGATACGCCTGAAAGCTATAACGTAAAATTCTCCTCGCCGGACGTGGCGATCGTTGTTGTACCCAGTAAACTCAGCACACTCACCTTACCTGACGGGGTAAAACGGGAGAACGCTCGAAATATCCGCACTTTCGTGGTCGTAAAGCGAAATGGCCGCTGGCTCATCCAGCACGATCAAAACACCTTCATTTCGCCGTAAGCCTCGTAGCCGAAGGGCACCCGTCACGAATTCTTCCGGGATATCTCGTCCAGCTCCCTGAACGCGAGGCGAAGAGGGTCTTCAAACATACAGGCACCGCCCCCGACCCGTTCGAATACATCGAAAAACTCTGGCTCGAACCCGGGCGGCATCACCGAAACGGTCGCCGACCTCCTAGCCCAATACGGCACCACCCGCGAAGCCATCCTCGACCTCTGCTCAAAACAGCGGTATGTGGAGTTTTACGAATTGGAAGACGGCGGGTGGGTGATGGAGTAGGGCGATTTACGCCCTTACAGATGAAAAGATTGACGCCCCCTAGAATCCTTCGGCGCCCGCGGTCTGGGACTGGTTCGATCAGTTTAGCCGTTCAACGCCTGGCGTCCAAGTACAGGCCCGCAGAAAGCTGGTTCTTGACGCCGCACGAAAACGTCACGTGTACGGAATGGTGTTTCGGTATTTAACTTGAGACACGAGATAGCGGGAATGGACTTCAAAATCCGTTGACGGCATTACCGTAAAGTGGTAAGTTGTCGGAATAAATCACTTCCATCAAAATGAAATTGTTGTTGGGGGACGTTAATGTTCGGATACGTTTCTACTTTGGTTCTGAGTTTTGTGGCAACACTCGTATTCGCTAGCGGCTCGAACTCTCCGGTTGACGCTAATACTCTATTGTTGCTCAAATTTGAAAGTTCGCTCAATGGCGAACAGGGTGAAACTCCAACACAGGCCACCGGCCACAGCTTTCAGGCGGGAATACAGGGGCAAGGAGTTCTATTACTCGACAACAACCAAATTTTTTATCCGAGTGCAAACAACATCAACCTTCTCGAAGGTACAGTTGAATTCTGGATAAAACCGACATGGAACGGTAATGATGGTCAAAACCATGCAATTCTTCGGTGGGATATCGATGGGGGCACTGGAGTTCTGATTCAAAAGGACGGCGCAAATAATTTCAAAATAATCGTGGACCGGTTTGGAACAAATCCGGGGGGTGAAACAGCATTCAACACCTTTTCATGGTTGGCAAACGAGTGGCATCACGTCGCCTTCACCTACAGTGCATCGCAAGCGTCCGTAAATGTATACGTTGACGGTACGTTGAGGAATTCCGAGAGCTTCACTGGATCGACATCTTCCGTTTCTAGCACGATACAACTAGGTGGGAGTGGGCAAGGCCAGTATGCAAACGCAGTTCTCGACAACTTCGCGATCAGCAACATCGCCCGCAGCCAGCAGGAAATAGCCGCAAGCTATGTTAGTTCCGCTACCGTCACAAGCCTGACAGCAGATCCGAACGCCCTCCAGATGCTTCCAACGTGGCAGAGAACTCCGATTTTACAGGCAGTAACCAATCAAGGCACCATAAATGTTCTGCCCACCGTCGCAAATTGGCAAAGCTCTAATCCGTCGGTTGCGACTTTTAATACTGCCCTCGGAAAAATCGTCGCTCATGCAGCGGGAACTGCCGATCTGACGGCAACACTGAACGGACAGAGTGCCGTTATTCACGTAACAGTAACTACGCCAGTCCCACGGCCGCGTGACCTCGACGTCACGTATATCGAACGCACTCCTCGGTACAATTACAACGCCGCAAAAAACAACCCCGCGCCCGGGGAGACGGTGACGTTTGTTGGACACATCCGCACGTGGCAAGAATCCGTTCCGTCGGTCGACTATGTCTGGCATCTCGATGGGGAGCCTGTCTCACATGGCACACTGACCAATTTATCTGCGGGGCAAGAATCGGTGGTCACCCTGCAATGGATCTGGCAGGCCGGCCCGCACAATATTTCGCTCACGGTCGATCCGGCAAATGGTATCGCAGAATCCAGCGAGCTTAACAACAAGGTGTCCGACCGAACAGACGGCGTAAGCATTGGGTTCTGGATAGAGGAATCTGTTTATAGTTATTTTCAGGCAAACCAGTACAATCTCGGCATCGGGTCCAATTCGTGGGAAGACTGGGCTCAGCGGCAGGTGGCACTTTGGAACGAGTTCAACGCTAAGGCCGTTTACCCGCTTACGCCTCAAGGCGTAACCGACCGAGTACGCCTCGACAAAATAACGATCGTGCCGGACGGAGCACTCCCGCTTAATGGCGGCTTGCCCGGAAATAATCCCGATACGACCGACCTGACAATAGATATGCAGTGGGGATTCCCTTCCGGTCCTTTCTCCGACGAATTCTACGCGAACACAACTTCGCTCGATCGCGCAAACCCTTTCTACATCGAGCAGTCGCTAATTCACGAAATGGGGCATGCCAGATATCTTATCGACTATTACGCGATGGATATTGCGAATAGCCCGGAAAACCAGAACGTTCAAATTATCGACGGTGGCACCCCGGTAGCGGGAACACCGCTTATGCCGTATTTAGCCTTTGATTCTGTATTGCATTACAACGTTAACGGAGGCGTAATGGGCGGCCCGTATTCGTTTGCATGGTCACCGCATGAAGCGAAAGCACTTGAATTAATTGCTGGCAAGCGGGCGTTGAACGGCAACATGAATGCTCCTGGCAATATCGGCGTGTATCTCCAAGATCTGCCGCTTCAGAACCACCTCCGAATTGCCGACCTGAACGGAAGTCCGCTTGCGGGAGCAAATGTACGGTTCTATGGGGCGGTACCGGTAAGCGGCCTCTATAACAAAGTCATCAACAACACCCCCGAATTCACACTTACGACGGATGCGAACGGGTATGTCGATTTTCCGCAAAATCCCTTTACAGATGCACCGAACTCCTACTGGAATTGGGTTCCTGTCGGTACAGCGGTCCTGCGGATCGAGCACAATGGCAACGTGTGGTACCGTTTCTGGGAACTTACCGACCTTAACTTCGAGTACTGGAGAGGGCATACCGATCACGGATACTATACTCTAGAATTGCCTGTACCCGGGTCCGGCCCTGTAATGCAGGTTCTGGGCTACGACGTGCCGATCGCATCCGGCGACAACTCGCCCAGCGTGGCGGACCGTACCGACTTTGGAGTAGTAAATGTGAGCTCGTCCGCGACACATACGTTTGTGATCAAAAATCGCGGCGACCAGTTCCTGCAGCTGACCGGGAATCCTCAGGTGGAGATCGCCGGTTCAGGCGCGGGACATTTTGAACTATATACGCTGCCACACATCCGACTGGGGGCGAACCAAATAACTACATTCCAAATTCGATATACGCCTTCCAATACTTCAACAAATACAGCCACTGTGCGTATCCAGTATCCAGGGGGCACATATGAATTTGCCGTCTCTGGACACGGGACAGTTTCATCCTCACCAACTCCGACTCCATCGCCTTCGCCTGTACCGTTTGTTGAAGTTTCGGGACAGGTATTAACTAGCAACAGCCTAGGCCTCAGAAATGCTAAGGTGACGATGGACGGTGCATCTCAGGCAACACGAACAGCAGTGACAAGCTCCCTAGGTTACTTTATCTTTGATAATGTCGCGGCGAATCAGACTGTAACTTTTCGAATCAACTCTAGACGCTACAGGTTCGAACCTAAAGAGGTGCCGATCGTGAGCGGAATGCAACCAATGACGTTCGTCGGTCTAGAGTGATCCACTGTCAATCCTCAAACCTGTCACTCCGTAAAACCGAGCGTCGGAGTAGTGTTTCTCTTTGGCAATGCTTGGCCTAGCATTAATCTAAAATCATCCCAGCTTCTGGATACCTTCATTAAACGGGGAGTTTTTCCGCAGTTCGGTTAATAAATTCTAATGACGAGCGTAATAGAGTTGTGGGAAATAAGATTTTATCCGTAGCTCTAATGATCTTGGCGGGTTTACCGCCGTTTCGGCGCAGACGCTGGACAAAGCTAAACTGGACCAGTTTTTTGACCGGCTCGCTGAAAAGAATCAGGCGATGGGGAGTTTAACCGTTGCCAAAGACGGCAAGGTCCTTTACAGCCGCGCTATTGGCTACAGCCAGTTGGGCGGCAGCGAGAAAAGGGCGGCGACCACGGCGACCAGATACCGAACCGGTTCGGTTACTAAAACGTTCACCGCGGCGATGATCTTTCAGTTAGTAGAGGAAGGAAAATTAAAGTTAACGGACACGCTCGACAGATTCTTCCCGCAGATCCCAAACGCCGGTAAGATCACCATTACTCATATGCTGACGCACCGAAGTGGGATCCACGACTTTGTCCAGGAACCCGATTTTCGCGCGTGGTCGTTAAGCGCGAGAACGAAAGACGAGACGCTCGCCTTTATCGCGAGGGGCAAGCCTGATTTCGAGCCGGGCGAAAAACGCAGTTACAACAATGCCGCATTTGTGCTCTTGGGGTATGTCGTCGAAAAGTTAGACGGCAAATCCTACAGTCAAGCCTTAAAGAAAAGGATCACCGGTAAGCTTGGGCTAAAGGATACCTATGCCGGCACGGGAAAGACTGACGTAAGCAATAAGGAAAGCTTTTCCTACAGTTACGCCGGTGACTGGAAACAGCAGGAAGAAATGGATCTGGGCTTTACGGGCGGCGCGGGCTCGATCATTTCGACGCCGAGCGATCTCGTCAAATTCATGGAGGCGCTCTTTGACGGGAAGCTCATTTCGCCGGAGAACGTCAATCAGATGATGAAAAATGGAATGGCAATGACTGAACAAAAGATCGGCGGCAAAACGATCTATGGGAATCAAGGGGGCACGGACGGCTTTAGCTCGACGGTGGTTTACCTGCCGGAAGAAAAACTAGCCATCGCTTATTCCGCGAATGCAAAAGTTTACTCCCTGGGAAAGATCTTCAGCGGCATTTTCGACATTTACTTCAATAAACCGTTTGAGATCCCGACCTTCGAGACGGCCGCGAAAGAACAATAAGCGTCATTAGGATTGTAGGGGTAGGCACTAAGCGGAGAGAACCACCCCGTCGGCGAAACGCCACCACCTCCTTGGTAAGGAGGGGAGCTTTTGGGATGCCATCGAGATCGCTCGCCGCGCTCTCGATGGCGTTATTGTTTTTTTGGACGCTTACCCAGGGTTGCACCCTGGTCTAAGTTCTTTTGCCCCAACGGGGCGTAAAGCGAGGAGTCCATGCTTTTTCAAACGGCTTGATCGAGTTTGTTGCTATAATCTCGGAAAGTCTGCATTTCTGAGATCATGAAACGTCCCACGATCAAACAAGGATTAGCGCAATCGCCGTCTGACCCGCGGGGCATGCCCAGCGTCGCGGATACTGGGCGCGGTGCCGCTTTGCCACCTGATCAAGACCATTTAGAACATACCCGGATGGTGCTTGAGCTCGCTATGCGGAGCAGCCGGATGGGTGCCTGGCAGCAGGAGTTTGCTACGGGGACGGTTTGGTGGAGCGATAGCCTCGAGGAGATCTTCGGACTGGAAAAGGGTACCTTCGAGGGAACGGTAAAGGCGTTCTACGAGCTAATGTATGCACCCGATGTGGATGTTGCACGCAGCGAAATTGAAGAGGCCATCGCAAAAGGACGTCCTTTTCAATATGAGTTCAGGTTTCATCATAACGACGGATCGATCCGCTGGATGGAGGCGCGCGGTCAGGCCGTATACGCCGCGTCCGGCGAGCCGCTGCAGCTTCACGGGGTGGGGATAGATATCACTGAAAGAAAAGCCGCCGAGGAGCGATCACGATTCTTTTCTGAACTCAACCACGCCGTTCAGCAGATCACGGACCCATCGGAGGTAATGACCGTCACGGCCCGGATGCTCGGAGAACATCTCGGTGTCGACCGCTGCGCTTACGCCCAGGTCGAGGACGAGTCTATTTTTGTAATTACAGGTGATTATACGAATGGCGTTCCGAGTATTGTCGGGAACTGGCCGGTGGCCGCTTTTGGTTCGGAGTGCGTGCGGCAGATGGCCGAGAACGAAGCCTACGTGGTCTACGACTCGGAAAACGACCGGCGCATTGGCCCCGACGACCTTCCTGCTTATCGGGCTACGAATATCTGCGCAGTGATCTGCGTCCCGTTACATAAAGACGGCAAATTTTCCGCTGCGATGGCCGTTCACCAGAAAATCCGCCGCGAATGGACGCCCGCCGAAGTCGACCTCGTTTTACTCGTGGTCGATCGATGTTGGGAGGCGCTTGAGCGAACCCGGGCCGAGCGAGTCGTACGCGAAAGCGATGAGAGGTTTCGCAGCCTGATGGAACAGGCTCCGCTCAGCATCCAGCTTTTTGAGCCGGGCGGGCGTCACATCCAGGTCAATCGTGCGTGGGAACAGCTGTGGGGCGCCCGTTTCGACGATATACCCGAATACAATATTCTGCAGGATCCGCAGCTGGAGGAGCGGGGAATAGCCGATCATATTCGTCGCGTCTTTGCCGGCGAGGCCGTCGAGCTTCCCGCGATCGAATACGATCCGAATATAACGATCCCCGGAGGAACCAGGAACGAGGACCCCACTCGCTGGGTATCGGCGATCGCCTATCCCCTGAAAGGGGCGGACGGGGCAGTGCGTGAGGTAGCTCTGGTCCACCAGGACATCACTGACCGGCGAAAAGCTGAGATAGAGTTGGTGTTTCAGAAAACTCTGCTCGAAGCGCTGACCGAGAGCGTACTTGACGGCATCCTGATCGTGTCCAGTACGGGTGAAATGCTTCACGCCAACAGACGGTTTGCCGAGATCTGGAACTTTCCTCAGGAAATTCTTGACTCACGCTCTGATGCAGAAGCACTTGAGTGGGCGGCAGATCAAACGATAGACGCGGCCGGATTCCTGGCGGGGGTCCAGGCGATCTATGACCGGCCCGACCAGCAGGCCCGCGACGAAGTCAAGATGAAGGACGGCCGGGTCTACGAGCGATTCGGGGCACCTATCTACAACGACGAGACCCGACTCGGGTGGGTATGGACCTTTCACGACATAAGCGAAAGAAAACAGGCTGAAGAGAAACTGCGCGAAAGCGAGATCAACCTCCGCACCCTCGCCAATACCATTCCTCAGCTGGCGTGGATGGCGGAGCCCGACGGCTATATATTCTGGTATAACGAGGGATGGTATGCCTTTACCGGCACCACACCCGAGCAGATGGCGGGCTGGGGCTGGCAGAGCGTTCACGACCCGGAAATGCTTCCCAATGTTTTAAGCCGATGGAAGAAATCGATAGAAACCGGGGAACCATTTGAAATGGAGTTCCCGCTTCGAGGTGCCGATGGCCACTTCTGCTGGTTTCTAACCCGTGTTAATCCGCTCAAGGATTCACAGAACAAGATCGTCCGGTGGTTCGGAACAAATACCGACATCACGAAACTCAGGGAGATCGAAAAAGGTCTCCAGCAAGCCCGCACCGAACTGGAAGCACGGGTCGCGGAACGAACAAAGGAACTCGCAAATACGAACGAAATGCTGGTCAGGCAAATGCGGGAGCGTACACGAGCTGAAGAAGAACGGACGCAGCTTTTGAAACGCCTGGTTTCAGTACAGGAAGATGAGCGAGGACGCATATCTCGCGATATCCATGATCACCTCGGGCAGCGAGTAACCGCACTTCGGCTAAAGACAGCCTCATTAAAAGATCTATTCGGCGACAACGACCTGATCCGGTCGAGGATCGATCAGCTGCAGGGGATCGCCGAGCAGCTCGACCACGAAGTCAGTTTTGTGTCGTGGGAACTGCGCCCCAGCATTCTCGACGACCTTGAATTTGCCGACGCGCTAGAGAATTATGTAGCCGAGTGGTCACGTCATTCCGGAATACCCGCCGAGTTCCGTACGATGGGATCGAAACAGGATTTTCTGGACCACGACGTAAAGATCAATCTTTACCGGATCACCCAGGAAGCACTCAACAACGCTTTTAAATATTCCAAAGCTGATCAAGTAAATGTGCTGCTCGACTGGCGCTCCGACCATTTGCTTCTGATCGTGGAAGACGACGGCAGGGGATTCGACATATCAAGCATAACGCCGGGCAGAGAATCGCGAAAAGGATTCGGGCTAGTCGGAATGCGCGAACGAGCTTCTCTTCTGGGCGGCAGCATAGAAATAGAATCGAACGTGGATAATGGAACGGCGATCTTCATCCGCATTCCGCTTGCACATGAATAAAAGCCCAACGTCGCAGTAATTCGAGGACAAAAAAACCGGTCGAGTCAAAAACGTCGCAGATTCAATGGCTCTCGGGTTGGATCGGCGTATTGTGAAATGCGGCGATGCTCCATTTTCCGTTGTCTTTTGTCATGATCATCGTATTTAGGGCGTTGGCTTTTTGTTGTTTGCCGCCAATGGTGAATTCGAGAGCCCACTCGACGTGGACGACGGCGACATCGGGGCGCAAGAAACGGACGCTTTTAACGGTGCCGATGTTCCGGCTGTCCTTGTAGATCGATGTAAAGATCCCGATGTGGCCCTTTTCGATGGATTCCCTTCCTTTTGTATACATGCCATTTACGACGACATAATCGGCGTCGGGGGCGAACGGGGCGGCGAAGGCTTTGCCGTCGTGGGCATTCCAGCCGTCCTGAACTTGTTTCGCGATCGCTCTAACGGCGGCTTCGTCCGCGGCGGTCTTCGGGTCGGCCTGTGCCAAAACGGAAACAGCAGCCGCCAGAAGTACAGCGGCAAATATCGAACATCTTATCGACAGTGACATGAGATCTCTCCTCTTCTTGATGTGATTTGAAAAGTGCAATATACGATACAAGGGCCCCCGACGTCCGGTCAACGATACGAACTTTGTTGAAGGAACGCGTTGAAATCCGTGATGTTTAGAATGTCGCGGATGGCAGCCGCTTTGTCGGCCGCGTTCTTATAATAGCTTTGCGTGATCTTGTAGCCCATGAAGTACCCGAGATCGGGCGGCCGCTCGCCGGAGGTCAGGGCGTTGTACATCCACTTTTTCTCGCTAGCAGTGTCCATCTCGGCGCGGAATTCGCGCCACAGCTCGGCCTCGTGCTTTTCGCCATAGACTTTTTGGGCGGGGTTCATCAGATCGCCGGAGATCTTCTCGCCGATGAAGTCACAGGCGCCCTCCTGGATAGACTTGGCGAGCAGGGTGTCGAGCCGCGGGTAATTTTGGTTGAAGTGGCACGACTCGTGCGCAACGATCGCGGGGACGCCGTCGAGAGTCTTGAGAGCCACGCCGGTGAATTTGCCGGCGAGCGAACGAAGCTCGGAATCATCCTTGACGTTAGGCATAAAGGCCCGAAACATCTCGACGAATTCATCGCGAGGGGTTGTGGCGGTCGAGCCGTATAGTTCGGTACCGATGAGCAGCCCGCTTGCCGAGGCTGTGCCGCCCGTACTTGCGGTACCGATGACGAAATAAACATCCGGAAAGAGGGCGTCGGGATAGATCTGTTTGAATTTGCGGAACGCCTTGCGGACCCGTGGTTCTTTTTCGCAGACACGTAAGCTGCTTCGCCGGATGGAGGTGTAGAACCGGGGCAACATTTCGATCGTTTTGACAAGCTCGGCGGCGCTCTTGATTCGCATCCGAAGGAAATCTTTGAGCCCGGCACTGCCTTTGTCGAGATACTCGCGTTCAAAGATCGCGGCCTTCTTGCCACTATCAATTTCCTTTGCCGCCAGATCGTAGGCCCGCCAGAAGTTATCAATATCCTGTGTGACGAACTTAACTTTGTCGGGGTCTGAGTTGATCCGCGACGCGGCGGACTGGGCATGTATCGCCGTGGCGGATATTAGGAGAACTAGAGCGGCTAGCAGGAGTATTCGCATATCGTTTGATCCGAGGCTAAATATTACTGCGGGGGTGTACGGAGAACAAGCAATTTCCCGCAAAGACGCGAAGTGCGCGATGAAGCACCGGACGGCGTGATCACATGCCCGAGGGCAGGGCGACGCCGGTGATCTCTCGGCAGAGGTCGATGAATTTTTGCTGCAAGTGCAGATCGTCTGCTACGGGGTTGTGCGGCCTTTCTTTCTTATGACGAAAGTAACGGCCGCTTACCCTGGCCTCGGGGTCGTCGCTGACGGCGAGCCAAACCTGGGTCGCGTATCCTTCGTGCAGGTCATCGGGTGCGTTGGGCCCGCCCATTTTAGTAGGGACCCAGCCGGGATCGAGCGCATTCGAGTAAACACCGGGCCACGCGCGGGCCACGGCCTTAGCCAGCATCAGCATATGGAGCTTCGAGTCGGAGTAGGTCATGCTGCCGACGTCTGTCTTGAAGCTCTCGAGCCGCGGACTTCTGCATATGGAGGTCGGAGCTCATATAAATAAACCGCTGCGGCCTTTCGATAAGGCACGTGAGGATGTAGGGCGCGAGTACGTTGACAGTAAAGATGTCCCGGGGGTGCTCGCGATAGACGGCGGCGTTGTGAATAACGGCGTCGAAATGGCCGAGAGAGTTCGCTTTTGAGGCGAGCTGTTTGGTCTCATCCGTACTTGCCAGGTCCGCGGGAAGAGCTGCCTCGGCACCCGGCACTTTTTCCAGAGCCTCTGAGCAACGCTTTTCATTGCGTGCGTGCAGCACAATGGCGTGGCCACCTTTGACCAAGGCCTTTGCAGCCAGTTGGCCGAGCCCATCGGCTGAGCCGGTTATCAATATCCTTGCCATTTATTTACCTATTTTCCGCTATCAAAAATATCATGCGTGCGGGGCCGACGTTATGTTCTATAGCGTACCGTAGGCTGTTGCCGCAAGAGATAACCTGTAGCTGATCTCTCTCCTCGGCAATTTTGAAAAGAAAAAGGGGAAGCTATGAAGAAGACATTTGCTACATTTCTATTGGTAAGTATGTTTACGATAGTGCCTTCGACGAATGCGGTGTCGGCGGAGGAAACGATGGATCTCACGAATGAATTCGTGTTGATGGATCCGATCTTTGATCTCGAATTGATGGAAGCAGTGCCTGTCGTCGGGGCGGCCGTCATTAAGCCATGCCCGAGGGGGACGTTTCGGGTGCGGCGCAAGACCAGCACGAAGAAAAAACTTCTTAACGCCGCCGTAACAAGCGGCATCGGGGCCGCACTCGGCGCCGGCATCGGCGGCAAACGCGGAGCAGCGATCGGGGCCGGAACCGGGGCCGGCGGGTATCTGACCTATAGATATATCCGCGACCGACGCGGCCGCTGCGTCAGGCAGTATCGGTAGAAAGTATTCCGGTCTCAAAAAATTTGCCGGAGCGGATATGATTCGCTGCGGCATTTGCTGTTTGAAAATGCATCTTTGCTACGATAATGAAACCGACGATAAACGATGCCTAAGTTACAGATCATAATTGCAAGTCCCGACCGGGCCGTGTTGGGCCCGCGGTCGCGCTTTGGTTTCATGAGGCTGCTGCGCGGCATGTGGGATTTGAGGTGGAGTTGGTCGACCTTGCCGAGGTCGATCTTCCGATATTGGACGAGGCGGCACATCCTCGTTTGAAGCAATACACCCAAGAGCACACTAAAGCGTGGAGCCGTAAGATTGATTCGGCCGACGCGTTTGTGATCGTCACGCCGGAATACAACTTCGGCTCGCCACCGGCATTGGTGAACGCCCTTAATTACCTTTACGACGAGTGGAACTACAAGCCGGTGGGCTTTGTCAGCTACGGGGGCATTTCGGGCGGCCTGCGTTCGGTGCAGATGACGAAGGGGATCGTCACCACACTCAAGATGATGCCGATGGTCGAGGCCGTATCCGTTGCCTTCGTCGCGAAGCACATCGATGACGCGGGAATTTTTACTGCGGAGGAGTTCCACGAAAAGTCAGCCATTGCCATGCTCCACGAACTCCTGAGGTGGACGGGAGCGTTGACGACTTTGCGATCGAAACCGGATCAGTAAGGCCAGGCTCTCATTTTACGATAGTGAACCTTCCGTTCTTCCAGACCAGATCGTATAGCCTTGGCCCCAGGTCGCGGATCACCTGGGTTGGGCTAATTCTTTCGACTACCTTCGTTGAGAACACCTCCACTTTTGTGCCGTACCGCGGCAATCGATAGCCGTTGTTCTTACTGAACTGCGGGACCACTTTGGCTGATACGTCGTACCACCGGCCGGCCCGATATTCGAGGAAATAATTTTCGTCGTGCATCGTATTGGAAGTGTGGACGCCCACGACGTAGCTGCCGTCCGGCTTTTTGAACAGAGCCATCGTGATGCACGACTGCCCGCCGTCGCAGCCGCCCTCGAGATAGCCATTCGCCGTGTCCTCGACCCGCAGGAACGATTCGAGATATTTGGTATGGGCGACAAGGCTGTCGGGCTCGTCGTGAACACCGCAGCATCCGATCTCAAAATACTTCGCAGGCAGGATATTGAAAAAATCACGGACGGTTTTTGGCTGTTTTGTCTGCCCCTGGCCAGCGGTCACGAGCACCGCGATCGCCATGATGAGAAACAGTATCTTCTTGTTCATCGGCTTATTCAATAATATTTGATCTTGCGGGTTTCGATGGCGATGACCTCGGCCTTGGCTCCGTCGACCTGGGTGACGGTCCTTTCGACCCAATTGCCCTTCGCGTCGAGCTTTATTTTGGAGTAACGGAACGGGGTGACCTCCTTTTCGCCCGAAAATAGATAAAAGACGCCGCCGCGTTCGATCACGTTACCGTTTGCGTCATATTTGAAGATATCGCCATGACTCGGTCGGCCATCTCTGATCGCGGTCTCGGTCGCCAAACGACCTGACTCGTCATATGTAAATTTTCTTGTTTCGAACAACCTGCCGTCGTTCCGGTGGTCCACGATCTCGATAATACGGCCTAAATTGTCCAATTTATACGTGTATTTATGTTCGTAACGAGGATCGCCTGTTTGCTTCGGTGGGGCGGGAGCCTCAGCGGTGCCGGCCGGGGCGGCTATAGTATGAACGGTAAGAGGCTCGCCGAACTGCTCATACTTTGAGACCCGGTCGCCATCGATAATAAAATAAAGGCTGCGGCCGCGGCTCACGTGGTGTGTGCTTTTTACAAGGTTACCGGCCTTGTCGTATTCGTCGGTAGACTGTTTTTCGATCGGATATTCAGGTTTTCCGTTCGCATCAGTGTTCTGGCTCCAGCTGTCGACCACTTTTACAATTCCCCGCAGACCTGCCAGGGTCCGATCACTCGCCGGCTGGGCGATTATGCCCAAGCCGCTGATCATTAAAACAATTGTTGAGAGTAAGAATTTCATATTTTAGAAGATTTGGCCGCACAGACTGGTCTGTCCATATGAGAGAAGTGAGAGTATGCCGGCCGTTTTTACACGAGTAAATTGTAAAACCTTTCTGCGATGATTGGAAGGAAGATCTGTTGGGGGCGCGTAGAATCTCCCTGACTGAAAACTTGACTTATGCTTGACTTACGAGATGGAGCGAGTCGCTGTCGGATATTCGAGGAAACTGTGATCTCCTTGGGATAGCGGTTCGTCGATGGTTGATCGTTATCATCTACTTCCCAATCTAGGTGTGTTTGTCGGATGCGGTGCCGGACACTAAACTGAATCTTGTTTGCGATGGACAATCAGTTGATCATCACATTTGTGATCCTGATCGCGGCGCTGGTCTTGTTTTTAACGGACCGGCTGCCGGCGGACCTGGTCGCGCTCCTGGTGGTTGTGGCGCTGGGGGTAACCAGTGTCCTGACCCCGCAGGAGGCATTTTCCGGGTTTAGCCGGTCGGCGGTGATCACGATCATCGCCATATTTGTATTGGCTGAGGCGCTCCAGCGGACGGGCGTCACCGAGCAGGTTGGCGTCATTTTGCTGCGCGTCGGTGGGCGGAGCGAGCTTTCTCTCGTTGTTATCGTGATGCTCGCCGGGGCATTTCTCTCGCTGTTTATGAACAACATAGCGGCGGCTGCCGTGCTGCTGCCTGCAGTGTCCGGGGCAGCAAAAAAGGCGGGCGTGAGCAATTCCAAGATACTGATACCGCTTGCTTTCGGCACCATTTTGGGCGGCACCGCCACGCTGCTGACCACGTCGAACATCATTCTTAATTCACTGCTTCAGGACAACCAGATCGACGGGTTCAGCCTGATGGACTTCCTGCCGCTTGGATCGGTGATCGTGGTGACGGGCGTTTTGTACGTGACATTTTGGGGTCGGCGTCTGCTGCCGGGCGAATCGGCCCTCGAGCGCACGCAGGCTCCTAACTCACCGGATCGGGCCTCGGACCTAGTGTCCGCATACGGCCTGGGGCAGAGCTTATTTAGGGCGGGAGTGCCAAAGAAATCATCGCTGATCGATAAAACGCTGGCGGAATGTGCTCTTCGCGAGGATTTCGACGTCAGCGTCATCGCGATCGAGCGAAAGGGGCGAAAAGTTTTTGCCCTGTCACCCGAAACGGTCATTAAAGAGGGCGATATGCTCGTCCTCGAGGGGAACGAACAGGATTTCCGCAGCCGCGATGTCGAGCCTTACCTCAAGCTCGAACCGGTCGCCGAGTGGAAGGAGAGCGATCTCGAATCACGTGTGGTCGAGGTCGTCGAGGCGATGCTGGCACCGCGTTCGCGATTGATCGGCAAGACGCTTCGGGAATCGCACTTTAGAGAAAAATACGGCGTTATGGTCCTCGCGGTATGGCGGGGCGATGAAGAGATATTCACCGACCTCGCCGATATACGGCTGGGGTTTGGAGACGCTCTTCTACTGCAGGGTTCGCGGCAAAAGCTTGCCGTGTTGGCCGATGACCCCGACCTCATTCTTCTGATGTCACGCGAAGAGGCACAGATAACGATGCCTAACAAGGGTCTGGCGGCCATTGGAATCTTTGTCGCGACGCTTGTCTTCGCAGTGATCTTTCCGGACCTGACAGGGCCTATCATGCTGGGTGGGGCATTGGGCATGATGCTAACCGGCATCGTCAAAACCGAGCAGGCCTACGCCTCGATCGGCTGGAAGAGCGTATTCCTTGTCGCCGGGATGCTGCCTATGGGCATAGCCCTCACAAAGACGAACGCCGCAGGACTTATCGGTTCGAAGATCATCCAGGTCTTCGGGGCAGACGGTAATTTTGCGTTGCTCGCCGGGATGTTCCTGGTAACCGCGGTCCTAACCCAAGCCGTTAACGGTGCCGTCGCCGCTGCCATTCTCGGCCCGATTGCCATCAGCATCTCGCAGCAGGCCGGCATCAACCCTCGGTCCATGATAATGGCCGTCGCAATGGCCGCCTCGATGGCATTCATTACCCCGCTAAGCCACCCCGTAAACGTACTCGTAATGAGCCCCGGCGGCTATAACTTCCGCGATTTTATGAAGATCGGATTTCCGCTGACGGTGCTGATGTTTGTGGTCGTGATGGTGTTTCTGCCGATCTTCTGGCCGCTGTAGGCCAGGAAGCCTTGCCGGTTATTAATGTTTCTTTTGGATGTATTCCTTCTTATCCTTTAGCGCGAGGGCACCGCTGGCTCCGGTTTGGGTACACTGGAGACCGCCGGTTTTGTGGGTGAAGCAGTCATAGATCCGCTCCATCTTGCGCCTACTTATCGCTGTCCTGTAGTCAGTGCATGTTGTGAATGAAGCTCGAACAGCATAAATGGGCTTCTTAGGATCCGCCTGCGAATAGGCGTCCGTTGCAGTGGCCCGCCACGCACGGCCCGCCCCGACGACAAGCGAATCAAAGATGATCGTGACGGCGCCGTCCGATCCTGTAGCCGCCTCTTTTTCCCACAACCGCCTGATCACGCCGCGGTATGCTTTTTCGCCGGCTGTTTTCCCATCGGCATCGGGACTCGATCCGCCGCATGACACATCGGCAATGCTCCACGACGTTTCTTCCCGCGTTTCTGCGGCCGAGGTCTCAACGATTCTCACCGGATCCGCCAATACAAAAAAAGCAGCCGCCACACACAGGGCAACCACGCTAAATGGGAGTTTGTTTTTCATGCTGGTAAGTATGGAGTCTCGCGGTGCCGATGTCCACGCAGCGGCCCCACGCTTACTCCCACGAAGCACGTCGCTCGGGATGTATTTATAGAAGGAGCAGAAAAGGCTCATTCATCCATGGGCGACGTGTCACGACCCTTGATGAATACTGGCTCCTTTTCGCGGCGGCCGGCGGGCTGCGTAAGCAGATTCGTTGTACCCTCCGTGACTGAAGCCGGAGGCGATGGAAGAGCCGCAGCTGGCTGTGTCGTCACCTGGAACGTCGTGCGGCCGGTTTGTTCGGGCTTTAACGGTTTCACCGAGTTGAGTGCTTGCGACAGGCTGAATATTCCCCAAAAGATAAGGACCAGGCCGACAGCCACAACGCCGAGCATGCCCCCCGCCGGAATTGCTCCCGCGGAGCCCGCGATCAAAACGATCAAGAGTGCGGCCAATCCTGCCAAAGCCGCGATCACGGCCCCGGATGTAATGAGATGATGGCCGGCACGGCTCTCGGCGGTGATCCGTAGGATCTCGAGTTCGGCGGGCTCCCGCGTAACTGTAGGTGCACCGCAGACTCTGCAAAATCGTGCTTCGCTTACCTGGGCCGTTCCGCACGAGCTGCAAGATGAAGCATCTTTATCCCAGGTGGCTAAGGCAATGATCGCCTCTGCCTCGCGGGTCAGGGTGTGCTGGTCTCCCTTGAATGACAAGCCGCCCCGGTGTTCGAGCACATAGTCAAACGTCACGAGAGTAGCGTCGGGCCCGATCTGTCGCAGCCCGATGGTCAGCTCCGTCGGATATTCGAGTATGTTGGCCGAAAGATAGTAGCGTGCGTAGCCGCGTGCCTTGCGTCTGGCGTAGAGCGGAGCATCCGTCATGACGGTATAGCCCATGTCCTCCAGAGCCTGGATCAATCGTGGACGTACCACATCAACACTTCCGTTCAGCACACTCCTCAGAGCGTGTTCCGTCCGCGACAATCCGCGTTTACCGTCCAGGGTTTCGATCAATTCTGACATCCTTTACAATACGCGAATGAACCCGTGAAGAGTTTCAGGAATCTATTAGGTAGTCGTCAGGTGTCTCGGTGGGCATCGAAATGCCTAACGGAATATCCATATTGCCATGCAACACTCGCCAAACGTCGATGTAATGCTCCGTTTCTATATAGAAGATCAGGGGGAATTTCTTCATCGGCAAAGATCGAAGGCCCGAAAGATCCGGTTCTGGTCCATATCGAGGCGATCCGCTACCAGGAGACTTGGAGATGAAGGCTATTGCTATTTCGAAATCGTGCAGAAACTCGACGGCAACACCCGACCCAGCCGTCATCAGATAATGATCACACGCTCGATCCAGATCGTCCTCAGCAGCGACGCGAGGAACGACGGGCTTTCTCATTTCTTTCGGGTTTTAACCCGGTCACGCATTTTCTCGAAATGTTTCGCATCCCAAACAGTGTCACTTTGCGGTGATGCTCCCCCTTCGAGAAGCAGCGCTTGGATTTTTACGCGATTCTGCTCCCTTCGCAGCAGATCTCTCACATATTCGCTGCTGCTGGTATAGTTGCCTTCGGAGACCTGCGAATCGACGAAGGATTTCAGTGTTTCGGGCAGTGAAATGTTCATCGTGCTCATAGACAGAATATAGCAGTTATGGCAAAGATTGCCAAAGATTTTTGAGGAATACAAGTTTGTTCGGTGAATCGATCAAGTTTGTTCGGTGAATCGATTATATCGAGGGTCCGTGCGCGATTGAAATGTCTTTCTGGCTGCCGCGTTAGCGGCCAATGAATTTAGCCGTGGGTAAAACCCACGGAAACGTCGAAGAACATCGGCGTCGCGTTAGCGACGCGTGAATCAATCCAGCAAATATTTTGTATCGTAATCAACCTCGTGCAATTTCATTAGCCGCTCATATTCGGCCTCGAACGATTCCTTCGCATGATGATCTCGTTGCCGTTTAATATATTCGATCACGGCCGGCACATTCGATTTGCTCACGGAGAATACTCCAAACCCATCCTGCCATGCGAACGTTCTCATTTGCGGAAATTCCTGGTGGATCCATTTTGAAGTCTCCATTTTCAGCCATTTCACGATCTCGCTTGGTGAGTGCATTGGTTTGGCCAGCGTCAGAGCGTGAACGTGGTCTTCCATGCCGCCGATCTGCACAGCGATCAGGCCGCGGGTCCGGGCCACGCCGCCCATATATGCCCACACACGTCG
Source organism: Pyrinomonadaceae bacterium (assembly GCA_041751735.1). Classification (GTDB taxonomy): domain Bacteria; phylum Acidobacteriota; class Blastocatellia; order Pyrinomonadales; family Pyrinomonadaceae; genus OLB17. Next base: position 31,674 of record JBGSWW010000191.1, read on the forward strand.
TTCGATGTCGGCCGTGATCCACGGTTTGCGGTTCTTCGTGCTGAAGACGAGGTGGTAGAACAATGACGAATATGTATTTGCCATTTGGTTTCATGCGTCGCTACGCGACGCGGGGTTGCGGGATACGTTTTCCGTGGGTTGCACCCACGGCTAAATTCATGGGCCGCTATCGCGGCATAGAACATGGTCGATTGTCGTCTTTCAATTCACATCGCAATCCGTTCCTTTATAGGTCCTCTTCGATATGATTCTGCCTGCACGGCTCTCCAATCGCAATCCTCTTTCTGCAACGGCCTCTATCCTATCCCTCATCAACTCAAAACCAATTCCCGGACCGTCCGGTGCCGTGATTGTGCCTTCTGATGAAACCTCTACAGCAGGTTCGATTATGTCTTCGTGCCAGTAGCGTTTTGAGGCGGAGACGTCGCCGGGCATGGTGTAGCC
>JBGSWW010000192.1:0-2283 GCA_041751735.1 Pyrinomonadaceae bacterium
CCGGGCTGTGGAAACCGTGGAAAAATGAGGAACATTTTCCCACCGTTCCCACAGCCTCTACTACTAAATAAATGAAAAAGGAAGACAAAACCAAAAACAAGAAAAGATCATTTACACAAAATATTTGACACTACCCCTACCCGATCCCTCGGAGGAACGCTCTATTTTTTCGAATTCTGTTTTATATATTCTTCGTATTTCTTTCGGTCGGGATGGTCGCTGACCTTGACCAGAAAAGCTCGATATTCGGTAGATGCTCGGTCCTTCAACCCCGCGGCATCGTATAAAGTAGCAAGCCGAAGGTGAATCTCAGCTTTCGCGACCGGCGCCAATTCGATCGCCCGGTTGAGAAAGCCCACCGCAAGCGAACCTTTCTTGATCTGCAGCAGGGCCTCGCCCAGGAAATGATTCGCGTCGGCAGATGTTTCGTCAATCTCGACGGCCCTGGTCAGCTCGTCGATGGCTTTTTCATAGTTCTTCTTAAACATGTACGTCTTGCCCAGATTTACCCGAGCAAGTGTAAAGTCGGGTCTGATGGTCAAGGCCCTACTAAATATGGTCGACGCTGCATCATACTTCTTGTTCTCAAGATTGAGCGTCCCGAGCATTGTTAGAACGACATAGTCATTTGGGTCCTTTTTTGAAATATCCAGGAACCGTGCCTCAGCTTCTCCGATATTATTTGCGCGGATCAGATTCATCGCTTCGGTAAATTCCCGTTCCGCCGCAGACGAACGGGGGTAAGCTTTGGCTGAAATAACACCAGTTTTGGCTGAAGATTGACCCCCCAGAGTTTTCCAGTCGAGAGTGACATCCTGGCGAATGCGGTTTCCGATCCCAATCGTTAAATGAGCACGTCCGACCTCGGAGCCATCAACCTCAAACTCCGTGTCGCGGGTTTTGCATGAAGAAGAAATATCCGCGGCTGTCTGCCTGCCGCCGCTCTAACTGACTTCCGCCGGAGAGAAGCGATACAAAGATCGAGGGCCTTCGCTCCCCTTTAGGAATTCCCTCTATAGCGACCTGACCGTAAATGACCGGGGCCCCGATGGCTATCGGCATGCCGGTGGCATCGCTGACTTCGTCTACTTGCGCGAGCAACGATAGTGAGCAGACGGCGACGAGGGTTGTGATCACAATGATCCTAAAAAAGCGGTTCATAAAACTCCTGAGAAATTGAATGTTTATAAACTGATAATACAACATATAGCTGAATTCAAGGATTTGATAGATTCGGGCATTGGGTACGGTTTCGGCTTGTACTGGCGTGTTCGGGCTAGGCGAAATCACCGCGCCGCAAAAGCGTCGTTCCCGGTCACTCGTACCAGATGTCGCGTATCATTTAAGGCAATAACCCGAACATTTCTAGGCCCTCGTAGTTCAAATCGATTGATTCCGCAATTGGACGTTATTATCCATGGCGTGGTCTTTGTACCGCGATGGATCGCACCCATTAGATGCAGCGTAAGGAAGCAAATCGCCCCGGTATGCGAAAAAACTGCCAGCCGCCGTCCATTATTGTCGTGAATGATCGCTTCCAATTCGTCCGTAATACGCTGGAGCAATTGACGATAGCTTTCGCCGTCTGTGATGACGTGGTGGATATTGCGATTGATCAGGGCGTAATAGTCGCGGGGAAAACGCTCTTTGGATTCGTCGAATGTCAGGCCCTCGAGTACGCCTACATGTCGTTCGCGAAAAGCCGGTGACGTATTGATCGGAAGATCCAGCATCTTCGCCAACGGCTCGGCCGTTTGTACGGCACGCAGAAGATCACTCGAATAGATCGCGTTTATCCCCTCTTTAGCCAGCAGGTTCGCCGTCCGCTCAGCCTGATCGCGGCCAAGATCGGACAGAGGCGTCGGCCCGTGCCCGCCGAACCGCCCCTCGGCATTACCGGCTGACTGGCCGTGGCGAATTAGATAAAGACGAGTAGGTGAAGGCATAGACCGATCTCAATTTTCCGCTGTTCGCAGGATGTCGCGAAATACTTCATTCAGGACATCCATCGACGGTTTATCGTCTCGCTTATCAATTATCTTATCTGATAATCGCGTCATTTCGTTCTCAATGAAAGCGCTGATTACCTCAATGCGCGGCTCGCGTTTTAACTCGTCAGCTAGCTTCTTTCGTTCGATAAGTCTTTGGATCTCTTCGCGGAGTGTGCCGGCCGGCAGTAGTGCATTCACAAGCACACCGAATTCCATCGGAACGACATCGTCGTGCTGCTCGATCCATTTGATCGCCAGCAGGGGACGGAGAACATAAAAGTATTTCTTTACC
>JBGSWW010000193.1:0-18546 GCA_041751735.1 Pyrinomonadaceae bacterium
CGTGAGAGACGATTATGAGAACACTACCCCACCCGATTCGACGACGACCACGAGCCTCTACTCTCTGATCGATTTCCAGGTCCAGTATTGGGATGGGGCAAACTGGATAACCGTGCCTAATGGAACCGTGACCGGCAACAATCTTGCATGGGTAAAACTCGAATTTCCGCAAATCACGACATCGAGGATCAGAGTCGTCGTGAATAACGCATCACAGGACGGCTATAGCCGAATCGTGGAATTGGAGGCATTGGGCAATAATCCGCCGGTATTATAAAAAAATGTGGATCGGGCCGATCAGTTGCCGTTAGTTCCCAACTGACGCACTGGCCTCTAACTTTCGTACAATACTAGTTAGTGGACGAACCTGCTAACGAAATAAAGCCGACTTTTACTGGTCTGGCTCGCAGTCTAGGGCAATTGCCCGCGGACAAGAAGCGTGTTGCTCTCGAGATGAGCGCAGCGCTTGCGGGCGTTTCGCTAAAGGTAAGCCGGGAGTTTGTCGAGGCCGTGCCGGCGGCTGCCGAAGCACTCTCCGCAGATGACCTGCGCCTTTGGGGCGAGTTTGGGCGGCGTATTGCCATGGGCAACGCTGAAACCGGCGTGAAGTTCTTCGCCATGGGGGTGGGGGGGCTCGCCGATGTTCCCGAGCCCGCGCGCTCCGCAGTATTCGAGATCTGCACGCGGCAGCTCGTGATCTCAAGCTCGACGGCCCTTGCCACCTATAAGTCCGTTCCGGCGATAGCTCGAAAGGTGGCCGACGCATCCTTCCTGACCCGAGTCCTCGAAATAGCAGTGCTGGTCGCACAGCGTTCCGCCCGACACAGCTCTGAGCTGCTTCAATCCACGCCTGCGCTATCTGAGGCTCTTGATAAATTTGGGGAAGAGAAAGTGAAAGTGGCCGATTCGGTCTTCGAGCTTGCCACCCATTTTGCTAACCGGACAGGCGGAATGACGGCTGACCTTTGGGTTAATCTACCCTCGGCCGTTCGCGGACTTAGCACCTTCGATGCGATCGAGCTGATCCGATCTGCAGATGAGTTTTTGGAGTACGGAGGCAGCGTTACTCTGCATTATGTTTCGTCCGGCGGCGAAGTGCTTGGCACGGCACGCAAGGCATTCGCTGACTGGAACAAGCTTTCCCTGTCGATCGCTGCACACGGAAACGCCGTGCTCATTTCCTTCCTTAGGGCCACGCCGAAGTTCCTCGCGGCGTTCAAAACTAATCGCGGCCGCATATCGATCGACGAGATACGACGGATCCTGCAGATCGTCCGTAAGATCGCCGAAGGGGACGGCGAGAGTGCCCTGGCTGCTTTTAAGTCCAGTCCGGGAGCACTCAGAAAAGTATCTATCCGGCAATTTGAGGAGTGGGTCAAACAGGGAATTCGTCAGAGCGAGGCTGGGTCGGCCAAAGCCCGCCGTAGCTATTTTGCACTCGAGACCCGCGGTTCGAATGACCACCTTCAGGAAAGCCGCCTCGGGCTTCCGCTCGAGAAGGTGCAGACCATTCTTAGAATGTATGTTGAAGCTCTAACGGGAAAACAGATCGAGATCGTCCCGCTATCCGCAATGCCGCAAGAGTCGCGGATCGGAGATGGAAAAACGATCCATCTGCCGGCTACCGTAGCGGAATTTGACGAAGACGAAATGGATTTTCGCTTGTTCAAGGTCTTGGCGGCCCATGGTGCCGGGCAGATCGAATTCGGAACTTTCGAACGCGATACCCGTGGATTGCGAGCTGCCTATCGTGACCTCGCGGAGCTTTATTCGGCTTCACCCGACGCACTCGATGCGTTCTCGCTGGCAGGCTACATCGAGGATGTTCAGAAAGGTGAAGCGGCCTTGCCCGAGGGTGAGAAACCAGCGGCCAAAAAGTCTCTGCCTAAGGGCTCCGACTACCACGCCGTCCTCTCTATCTTTCCGGAACCTCGGCTGGCCCGAAAGATATTTGGAACGATGGAGAATTCCCGCATCGACGATCGTCTGCGGAAGACATACCGCGGCCTAAGAAAAGACCTCGATCTGTTGCAGGATTATCTGCGGCGGTCGCGGCCGTACATTTTCGACCTGCCGCTGCATCAGGTCCCGTCGGAGCTGTTGTTTCAAATAACGCTTTGCGGCGGTGCGACCGATGATGCCCGCCAGTTTTACGGACAGATCGTTTCCGAAATCGAGACTGTCATTGAGGCTTATTTGACGACCGATAACGCCACGGTCGCCGATTCGCTAATGGCCACCAGCCGGGTCTACGCGATGTTCCAAAACATCATGCCCGAGCAGACGAGCGAGACGGAGTCGGAAACTACTGACCAGAAAAGCGAATTTGCCTACGATGACAAGAACGCTGCTGAGGCCGTTACCGAAGACCAGGTAAAGCGTGAGCAGCCGAAAAACGCTCAGGACATAAGCGACCTATTTAACGCCTGGAATAGCCTTGACGACGAGGGCGAACCGGATGATCTGCAGGGTTCCGAGTCTTGGTCTCAGAACGAGATGCCCGAGCAGGCACTCGAGGCGGACGATATTGCGTTTGCTTACGACGAATGGGACCGTGAGCTGAACGATTACCGCGTCGGCTGGAGCCGGGTGATCGAGAAAAAGGTCAAACAGGGCGATCGGAACTTCGTCGAGCTCGCCCGTTCACGATACAGAGGAGCGATCTCGTCGATCAGGCACCAGTTTCAGTTGATGAAGCCCGAGAACCTGACCCGCATAAATCGCGAACTGGATGGGGAAGATTATGATCTCAACGCTCTCGTCGATTTCGTCATTGACCGGCGGGTAGACGGGCGGCAGTCGGAAAATATCTACACGAAGCGTTTGAGAAAGCAGCGTGACGTAGCCGTCTCCCTGCTGCTGGACCAATCATCGTCGACCGCCCGGACGATCACGCGAAACCCGCTCCAGCCCTACACACATCCGGGCCGGCGGATCATCGAGATCGAAAAGGAAGGGTTAGTTTTGATGAGTGAGGCGCTTGAGGCCGTTGGTGATGTGTATTCAATAAACGGATTTACCAGCGAAGGCCGGCGTAACGTGAAGTTTTATGTCGTAAAGGATTTCGACGAGAAATACTCTGACGAGATCGAGCGGCGCATCGGCGGTATCACATTTCAAAACAACACGCGCCTTGGTGCCGCTATTCGCCACGCCGCGGCAAAGCTGCTGAAACAGGAATCGCGTACCAAGCTGCTCATTATTCTCACTGACGGGCGCCCATACGATCACGATTACGGCGACGCACGCTACGCTCGCGAGGATGTTCGTGAAGCGTTGCTCGAGGCCAAGACCCACGGCATCACGCCGTTCTGTGTCACGGTCGATCGCGAGTCCGAGGGCGAGCTCCGCGACCTTTACGGCGATGTCGGGTACACGATTATCGACGACGTCTTAAGCTTGCCGGAGCGGATGCCTAATATTTACAGGCGTTTAACCAGTTAAATATGAACCTTGTCTCCCTCGAAAATGTTTCCAAGAATTTCGGTTTCAGGCCGTTGTTCGAGAATGTCACGCTTGGACTCGAAGAAAGGGATAAGATCGGGATCATCGGTGCGAACGGGTCGGGTAAGACGACGCTTCTTCGGATCATCGGAGGTGTCGAGGTTCCGGATACGGGGCGTGTCACGCGTGCCAAAGGCAATTCGCTCGCCTATCTATCACAGAATCCACCGTACGACGAAAACCTGACTGTACTGGAGACAATCTTTGCATCGAGCAGCGGCGTCATGCAAACGATCCGCGATTATGAGGATGTATGCCATGAGGTCGCGGCGGGCAGCCACGACGCGGTGACTCTCCAGCGAATGTCCGATCTCCAGCACGAGCTGGAGATGAGTGGAGGTTGGGAGATCGAGACAAACGCCCGCGCAGTCCTGACACGCCTGGATATTACAGACACGGCAGCGAAGATGGGCGAGCTTTCCGGCGGCCAGCGAAAGCGTGTCGCCCTCGCCCACGAACTCATATTTAAGCCCGACATCCTGATCCTCGACGAACCGACAAATCACCTCGACGCCGATAAGATAGAGTGGCTTGAGTTGTACCTCGCCCGATACACCGGCGTGCTGCTGCTCGTAACGCATGACCGCTATTTTCTCGATCGTGTGACGGACCGGATCTTTGAGGTCGACCGCGGCACCGTGCAAAGCTTCAGCGGAAATTATGCTTATTACCTCGAGAAAAGGCAGAGCAGGAAGAACTGCGTGCCGTCGAGGGGCACAAACGCGAGCAGCTGATCAAAAAGGAGCTGGCTTGGCTCCGCCGGGGAGCTAAGGCCCGTACACGCAAATCAAAACACCGCATCGAGGCTGCACACACACTGATGGCCCAGCCAAAAGAGCAGGCAAAGGGCGAGGTGGATATCGCCATCGGCTCAAAACGCCTCGGGTCAAAGATCGTCGAGATCAACGGAGTATCCAAATCCTATGGTGACAACAAGCTGCTCGACGATTTCTCATACCTGCTAAAACGCGATGACCGCATAGGCATTATAGGTGCCAACGGCTCGGGCAAAACGACCTTGCTCGATATGATCACGGGCCGCGTAAAACCCGACGACGGCGAGATCGAGATCGGACAAACCGTTCACATTGGCTATTACGATCAGGAGAGCCGGGCGCTCAATGACGACCAGCGCGTCATCGATTACATCCGCGACGTGGCCGAATACGTTACGACTAATGAGGGCATCCAGATCACAGCCGGCAAAATGCTCGAGCGTTTTCTCTTTACCCCGGCTGCCCAATACGCGGTGATCGGCAATCTCTCGGGCGGCGAACGCCGTCGCTTATATTTATTAAGAGTTTTGATGGGTTCGCCCAACGTCCTGCTGCTTGACGAGCCGACGAATGATCTCGACATACCGACCCTGATCGCTCTCGAAGAATACCTCGACGAATTCGCGGGTGCCCTGATCGTTGTCAGCCACGATCGCTATTTTCTGGATCGCACGATCGAGAACGTTTTCCGTTTCGAACCTGGCGGCCGGGTCCGGGAATACCCCGGCGGTTACACCGCATACCTCGAGCGGCGTGAGGCTGAAGAGGGTGAGTCCAAAGATGGCCTCGCTACTGCCTCGGCCGCCCCGGCCGAACCCGTTCGCACGGCGGACCAGCGAAGGTCCGGAAAACTAAGCTTCAAAGAAAGCCGCGAACTTGCGGACGTTGAAAAACGGATCCAGTCCGCCGAGACGCGCCTTCCTGAGATCGAACGAGAACTTACTGCTGCCGCCAGCGATGCTGGAAAGGTGGTCCAGCTTTTCAATGAACAGCAGGCCCTTAACGCACAACTGGACAAGGACATGGATCGTTGGGCCGAGCTGGCGGATCGTTTAGGCAGTTAATCTTTTCGAAAACGATATACATCAATGTCAAAGTGCTGCAACTTCGCAGCGCACTACCTCGTATTTCCGAATAAGGAGAGACAAAATGTCTAATCTTAGATTTGGCGCTGGATTCACTCTCTTTATCCTCTTCTTCGGGCTCGCATTGCTGGAGTCGTTTCAGACAGGCTATTGGCTAAGAGCCTTTTTCTGGATAGCGATCGGCATCACCTTCGTTCTAGCCGATAATCTTCGAGCTAAGAAAGAAATCAAATCATAACGAAATAGCTGATAAAGGTGTCGTTGCTAGGGGCGGGTAATGAGAAAAGGCCGCGAGGATTATAGCGGCCCGAGATCTCGAGTTTGTGGTGGCGGGGGGGAGACTTGAACTCCCGACCTCGGGGTTATGAATCTTGCCCGTGAGTTTTTCCCTGTTGATCCGCGAGTACGCTTGTTCCATTTATCCCCGGTATACTCAGATCAGTAAATTCATTAAGGCTATACTTGTTCTACCGTGTGCGAATACGTTCCGAGAATTTTGGCGCACAGGTGGCACAAAGCGCCAATGCAGTTTTCCGATCATCAAGCAAAACCGGCTGACTATCGATTGAAATTTCTTCAATACGTTGATCAAATTGCGCCGGAGGTTAAGGACTGTTTGAAAGAACTCTGCCCGACTTATGAATTGGCTAAGGGTGGCTATCCATATCTCTTGGATCAGTTTGGCCATTTGATCATGCAGAAACGAGGTGAACCGTTAGATGATGAGCAATACGTGCGGTCGAAAGTGAATGAATGGTACCACTTCGTTGATCCAGAATTTCGGAGCTCGTACGATGCTGAGGTCACTATAAAAGCGATTCTGGATTTGATAGTGGGCTTTCAGAACTTTATAGAAGAATTCGGGCTGAATACCTTATGGCTTCGGAAAGGCCTGCTCCGGCTGCTCGAGCATTTTACCTACGAACCAGAATGCTACAACGACTTGTCAGGGGCTATGCCGACGTTCAGTTGGATCCTGGTGAGAGGTGAGCCTTTGGAGTTTACTTTCGAGGGTTGGAGCGTCGACGAGTCTTCTAAGCAATTTGAAGCAAACGTCAGGAGAGCCTTTGACCAGGCCCTTGCCGACTACATCGCCACAACGGCGTCATCTTTCCGGGGGCTGGGCTATAAGCTCACGACAAAAGGCCATGATCTTTCGCTGGTGAAATGGCTTGTTTACTGGACCGTAAAACGAGTAAGCAAGGAACAGATTCTCAAATTGATAAAAAAGGAAAAACCTTCAGAAATGGATGTTCAGGAGCTTAACAAAACATTCAGGCGCTTTGAGACGAAGTATGATTTGCCCTACCGGCGCTCCAAACGGGGGAAATCTATGCTGAAAAAGTGGGGGTAGAAAACCCCCTCTCAACATAACTCTTTTATTCCGATAATCGATGTGCACTTGAAATTAAGTGTATATCGATTTTTTTTTTGGAGTAGACGAATGAAAAAAATGCTCTTAACGGTCAAGGAAGTGGCGACCGCCCTAGGACTTAAGCCAGCCCGGGTGTATGCACTGTCACGCGAAGGTAAACTCCCGTTTCTCGTTAAGATTGGCGACAGGCAATACAAGTATCTCGAACTTGGTATGCAGACCTGGCTTCTTAGCGGTGGAAACACAGATCAATTAAACAGAGAGGTAAACGACGATGACTAAAAATAGAGAAGCCGATGCTACTAACATCGGCCTGAAAACACGTGATTATTTTGTGGACAATCAAAAGGCGTTTTCTAGTGATAATTCTAGCACAACGCTCAATTCATTGACATCGCATATTGAGCAGCTTATGGTACCGGGCAAAATTTTCCGTTGCTACCGTTGCTTTGACTGCGAGCGGCACTTTGCGGCTACCAAGATGTCAACTGCACTTGTGATTTGCAGGCGTTGTTCGAGTCAGATCCAAGCCGGTGAGCCCCGTGCAAAACAGAACCGAGTCGATCGAATCACCAACTCTCTACGCAAGTTCCTTCGAGGAAAAATGGAGGTTAAATGAGAGATCCTATAGGTGGCGGCACGATACAGCACCCCGAAACCACGCAAGAGGCGGCCCTGCGGTATGACCCCTTGTTGGACATTGCTCGGAGCTTTGACGAAACAGGATCGCCGGAAAACCTTACACGCGACGAAGAGGGATCATCCTTCCACTCAGGTCCAGAGGGTGTCGGCATGTCAATGTTGGAACGTGCGACGGGCTATTTCAATCGAGGGTGGCAACCGCTGCCTATTGCTTTAGGCTCGAAGAACCCGGGGGACACCCTGGGAAAGGGTTGGCAGAAATTTCGTATAACAGCAGAAGAACTGCCAATGTATTTCAACGTCCCTGAATTGAACATCGGCGTACTTCTCGGCGAACCTTCTGGGAATTTGGTCGATATAGACCTCGACACACCTTTCGCCCGGAAGGTCGCGCCAGCGTTTTTGCCCCCTACCGGAGCTCGTTTTGGGCGACCGGGCAGCCCCGGGTCGCACTATCTCTTTCGCTGTCAGGATCCACTGTACAAGAAGTACAACAACCCTCTTCTAGCCTCGTTCCCTAACAAAGCTGGCCGCGACCGCTCCTGCCTGCTCGAATTTCGTGGAAAGAAGGGACTGCAGTCAATCATGCCGGGCTCCGTTCATGGTGCAAGTGGTGAGCGGGTCGAGTGGGAAGAAGATGGCGAACCGGCAGACGTTCCAACGGAGGATCTGAAGCGAGCGACGGGGCGAACAGCCGCTGCCGCACTCATATGTGAGTTCTGGCATGAAGGTGCCCGCAATGAACTCACAATGGCCCTTAGCGGTGGGCTCCTGCGCAATGGGTGGCAGGAAGACGAGGTTGTAAGTTTCGTCGAGGCCATCTGTAGTGCGACTGGCGACGAAGAAACAGAAGGGCGTCTGGCTACGGTTACATCAACTAACGAAAAACTGGTCGGTGGTGAGCATGTGACCGGCTTTCCGAAACTCGCCGAGCTTACAGATCCAAAAGTAGTATCCGCGGTGTGTAAATGGCTTGAGATCGACAAGTGGGCCTCAAAAGCAAAACACTCCGTGGCGGATGTAGCGGACGTGCCGCCATTTTCGGGTGATGCGGCGGCACTGCTGGATGCCGCCAAACCCTTTAAGAAAAAGAAACAGTCGCAGGCGAGCGAGCTCGTGAACCTGGCGGACGACATGGACCTGTTTCACACACCAGAAGGCGACTATTTCGCCTCGTTCAACGTGAAGGGTCACATTGAAACCCATAGGACAAATACAAAGGCTTTTCGTGAACACCTTGCCAGGCAGTTTTTTGAGAACGCAGGGCGCATCCCTTCTTCCCAGGCTATGCAGGACGCTCTAGGCGTGTTCAATGGAAAAGCTCGATACGAAGGTTGCGAGAGGCCCGTATTCCTGCGGCTTGCATCTTACAACGGAAATATCTATCTCGACCTATGCAACGAGTCGTGGGAGGTCGTGGAAATCCGAAAGGACGGACATTCGGTGTTACCGTCTGAGGATTGCCCGGTACGATTTCGTAGAACCAAGCATATGGGTTCATTGCCCACGCCTGGCGCAACCGGATCCATCGACGATCTGAAGCCTTTTTTGAATTTCGACGATGACGATGGTGACGTTGCATACCCACTATTACTGGGGTGGCTCGTCAACTGTTTTCGCCCTGATTATCCATTCCCGATACTGATCATAACGGGGGAGCCAGGGACGGCGAAGAGCACCACGGCAAAGTTCTTTCGTGAATTGGTGGACCCAAGCGTCATGCCTCATCGCGCCTGTCCTCGCAACGAGAAGGACCTCATGATAGCGGCCGACAACTCGTGGGTATGCTCATTCGACAATGTGTCGGCGGTTCCCGACTGGCTTTCCGATGCACTTTGCCGTCTCTCTACCGGTGGAGGCATTGGCTCTAGAACACTTTATGAAAACGACGAGGAAACGATCCTAAAGGCGAAACGACCGATCATTCTCAACGGTATTGGTAATTTCGCGAGCCGTTCGGACCTGGTCGATAGAGCCCAGATCTTAACCCTTAGGGTCATACCGAAGCATGAGAGACTGTCGGAACGCGAGCTCCAGTCCCGATTCAAGGCCAAAAGGCAATCTATCTTCACGGGCTTAATCTTGGCCGTGAGCACGGCATTGCGAAACCTTGACGATACCCAGTTGGGCGAACTGCCGCGGATGGCGGACTACGCACAGTGGGCAAGTGCGGCGGAGCCTGCCCTGGGCCTCGCTCCCGGAGGTTTTATGAGGGCATTTTCATCAAGCCTGGCTCAAGTGCATTCAATCGTTCTGGAAGGATCGCTCGCGGGCGACGCAGTAGTGGAGTATTGCCACGAACGAGGAGAGTTCAGCGAGGATATGCTGCTAAAGGACCTCCTCGCTACCCTCAGGTCAAGGAACGATCAAGGGGCCCAGCACAAGGACTTCCCTAAGACATCCAAAAAGCTGCGAAACGACCTTCAGCGGATCAACCCAAACCTTCGCGAGTTAGGGATCAATATCAGGTTCCTGGGCAGGAACGGTCCGTCGCCAAGTAGAGGGGCATCAATCCGAATAACGAATACCTGTCTTCAAACGTCACTATCGTCACAACCGTCAGAAAGCCGTCAGAAGGTGGGTCAGGCGCCTGACGCTACCGGTGACGTTACATCAGATGGAAAGTCCGGCAACGTCACAGAGCATCCTAACGTCACGTCAAACGTCATCAAGGGTAAGTCTAGAAATAGGAACGGATACGGTACGATCACGGACGATAGTGACGATAGTGACGTTACTTTGCCTATATCTTCTAACCTTCACCCGGGATCTGAATGCCCGGAATGTCCAGACGGGAATATGACCCAGTTCTCGGCCGGACTCTTGGGATGCGAAATGTGCGGCTTCCGTCGCTCCGTGGAATCAAAAGCGGTGTCGGCGCTAACGTAATATGAAAAATATGGTGAATACCCCGAACGCCACACCACCTCGAGTGTTTGCAGTCATCTACCAGGGCGGAGCCACAAAACGCAACGTAAGATTAACTCGTGTCCACACCGGCCGCGATTATACAGGAGTGTTTATGTAACTAAAGACGCTGCCAAGCAATCGGAAAGTCCCAATTGGGGACCGCGGTATCTTTTCAAGTTAAGGCACCACTCGGAGCGGCTTAAATTGGAAAAGGAGTTGTTAGTGAATGTGATGAGGCGGTCTATCCTGGGAAAGGTCGCAAGCTACATGCTCGACGAGGGCCCTCGCCTGGCGCACGGATAACGCAAATTCGCCAAACGCGGATTATCAAAAGCTGCGGAAGTCGGCATTCAATTCTTGTGGTATCCTTTTGTATAATGAACTTGAATTAGAGGAATACTGCCCAAGCATTGGTGGGCATTTTTCGCGCGGTTCAGAAACCGGTTAAAGTGCAGAGTGAATATTGAAAGGGCATTCAATAGTCTCATCCCAGAGAATTTGGTTTTGGAAGCACAAATGAATGGGAAATTTAGGAAAACATGGTGTCATTCCACGGTCTTAAATGAACCAAGATGTAGTTTCCATAATAATACCTACCTACAATCGAGCCGGCATGGTCGTCCAGGCGATCGAGAGCGTGGTCGCACAAAGTTACAAGGCGACACAAATCATTGTGATTGATGACGGTTCTCAGGATGGTACCGCTAAGCGTGTGGCAGAGTTTAAGAACGTTGAATACATCTATCAGGAAAGGAAAGGACAAGCAGCAGCCCGCAATTTGGGATTAGCTCACGCTAAAGGCAAATACATCGCTTCTCTTGATTCCGACGATATTTGGGACGAAGACTTCCTCAAGGTTGCAGTCGATGCGGTCGAACGATTTGAGGTAGATTTTGTTTTTCTCAATTGGCGCGATTTTATTGAGGGTGAATATCGTTCTAACAATTTTGGTTCAATCAAAGAACTGCGACGATGTAGCCGCAGCTCCGATGAAGAATGGTCCCAATTAAGCCCCGGAGTGGTCCGCACCGTCTTCGTTAAAACCTGCGCGGCTCCCACCTCAGCCTGGCTTATTCGCCGTTCGTCCTTATTATCTCGTTGGAATGAAGAGATGAAGATCGCTGATGACTGGTATTTGATCTTAGAAATGGTGCTTACGAATCCTTGCAAAGCAGCATACACAGATTTTCCTTACTGGACGAAAAGGACCCATACCAGCAATATATGCCATGGTAGAGACGCCCTTGAAGTCCTCCAGGAATTAGGGCTGCATGACGAAAGAATATTCTTGCGTGACTTTCACGGACTATTAAGTTCGCAAGAAAAAGCTGTCGTGAAAAGTCGCTTATCCCGGAACCATTTCTATTTTGGGTACTTAATGATCAAGCGCGATGGTTTGTCATTCGAAAGCTTGAGATCCATCGCCACAGCTTTTACAGTGTCGCCGGTGGGCGGCACATACCAGTTCTTTTGTCAGGCGGTTAATTCTCTGAAGCATAAAAAGCTCTTCGCCCGGTATCGAAAAAAGACAATTCCGGGTAGTTTATCTAACTAGAAAAAAGCCTTCGTTGGATATCCGCTCGAACTGGTGAGAAATATAATGTCATATCGCGTTCCTGTGGCCCGCCCGCTCTTTATCGGCAACGAAAAACAATATGTCGATGATTGCATGGATTCAGGCTGGATCTCTTCAGCCGGAAAATACGTAAACTATTTCGAAGAAAGTTTTGCCGACTACTGCGGTGTGAAGCATGCGATAGCGTGCTGCAATGGAACGGTTGCGCTCCATCTCGCCCTCATGGCCGTGGGCGTCGCCGCTGGGGACGAGGTGATTGTACCTACATTGACTTTCATTGCCACACCGAATTCAGTTGTTTACTGCGGAGCTGAACCGATTTTTGTGGATTCAGAGTTAGGGACTTGGAATATCGATCCTCAGGAGGTAGAGAAAAAGATCACGCCGCGAACAAAAGGGATCATTGCTGTTCACCTCTATGGACACCCTGCTGATATGTTGGCACTTAGAAAGATTGCAGAACGGAATGGGATCTTCCTTATAGAAGATGCGGCCGAGGCTGTCGGAGCAACCTGCGAAGGCAGAGTAGTCGGGTCGATCGGTGACGCCGCCGCCTTCAGTTTTTATGCGAACAAGATCATCACAACCGGTGAAGGTGGTATGGTCGTAACGAATGACGACCAAGTTGCGGAACGGGCACGGCAATTGCACGGCCAAGGAATGGACCCTAATCGGCGTTATTGGCATCCTGTGGTCGGATACAACTACCGTATGACGAATTTAGCTGCAGCAGTCGGCCTAGCGCAATTAGAATCGATCGACAGGCAGATCGAGATGCGTCTGTGCGTCGCGGAACTCTACCGAAAAAACCTGAAGGGCATTTCTGGAATTCAGTTTCAACCAGAACAGGCTTGGGCTCAGCATGTTTTCTGGATGTTCAGCATCATTCTCGATCCGACTAGCTGGCCAGATCGCGAGGTTGTAATGAACAGTTTAAGTGAGCAAGGAATAGAAACCCGCCCTGTCTTTTACCCTGCACATACGATGCCGCCTTATCAAAAATCGGTCGGGAAACAAGAGTTTCCCGTTGCCGAATGGCTGAGCGGGAACGGTATTAGTTTACCGACCTGGGCAGGGATGACTGAGAGTGACATTCAGTATGTTTGCGATGCTGTCATCGAATGCAAAAATGTTCAATCTCTTTCGCAAATCACCATGGTTCCGGAATGACTGATCAAAGAATTTATTCGATCATAATGCCAACCTACAACTGTGGCGACAAGGTTGAAAAGACCCTGCAATCGATACTATCGCAAAATGAAAAGTTATTTGAGTTGATAGTTATCGACGGTGCGTCTTCAGACAATACGGTCGAACTCATAAGCAGATACAACGAAAGTTTAACTCTCGTTTCCGAAAGCGACAACGGAATCTACCATGCCTTTAATAAAGGGATAGACCTGGCAACCGGAAAATACCTTTATTTTATCGGAGCTGGCGATTGCCTTCGGCCCGGAGTTTTAGATCAGGTGAAAGCCCTATTACCAGCGGCATCCCCCACTCTTGTCTATGGCAAATGTTTCTTTGTCAAGAGTAAGCATTTCGACGGTAGAGAATTTATAACATCCGACTTTTCCTGGACGAACATTTGTCATCAGGGCGAATTTTACGATCGCTCGATATTCGAGATCGTTGGGAAGTACGACGAGCGGTACCCAGTTTTCGCCGACTGGATGCTGAATCTTAGATGTTTCCTTAACGAGGAGGTAAATAAACTATACATTCCATTGTATATTGCCGATTATGAGGGGGGCGGATTAAGTTCGGAGATCGATAACGACCCTGCATTCAAGAAAGAATTCCCGTTGTTTGTCAAACTGAAACTAGGAACTAGAGCATTCATCAAATGTAAGTTCAAAATGATGAAGCCTAATTCGGTTTACTTTACGCACGGAATCGGTATTCCGCTATTCTATGAGATGCTGGTACCGATAGTTCCATTTTTCAGGCCCTTCTACAGGTACGTGAAAAGGAGGTTCAAGAATTGATTGGTTGTTTATAAAGTTCCGGCAATAACGCTTTCCGCGAATCCTTTTTCATAGAGGATCCAAAGGCCCAGCACAAAGCTCAATACGCCAGCGAAGCATCTCATCAAAATGTTAACGCGGTCGAAGCGGCTAGCCGTAAAATGAAGGGGAATGCCGATCGCAAAACTCATGAGCATCATTCCGCCGATCGATCCGATGCCAAAAATCACGATGTAAAGCAATCCTAAAGATCGCGAATCGATCGTCGGCAGCATGAGCAGCATCAAGCCCGCACTTCCTGCAAGCCCATGAATCAGACCGATAATTAACGGCCGGGGACTAAGTGAAAGTCCATGATGCGTTTGCAGTTCAGCATCTTCGTCTCCGTGGGAATGTTCATGAAGGTGGGGATGGACATGCGGGCGTCCGCCATGTTCATGCTGGTGCAAATGCAGCGTCCCGCCGCGAACGATCTTCATGAGAACGCCCAGGCCAAGAAAAACGAGCATTACACCGACGCCCATCTCCAATACGGTCTCTAAGCGTTCGCTTACCTGAAAATCGAGCAGCAGCACAAAAATCCCGACGGCCAACAAAGCGATCGTGTGCCCCAATCCCCAGACGCCGCCAACGATCGCCGAACCCCAAGGGCTTCTCCGATCCGTGACTATGGTCGAAACCGCGGTTATGTGGTCGGCCTCAACGGCATGCTTTAGGCCGAGAATAAAACCAAAAAATAATATTGATAAGGTAGATGTCGTCATTGAGTATTTACCAATTCACGCCAACGAGTTGTAGCAGATAACTGCTCCCAGACATGTGACCACAAACGCACTGAAGACAGGCAATCCCTTGACGATCGGGTTGCTGCTGAGCGACGGACGGTCGAAGATTTTCCCCATATAAAGGAACGCCAGGCCAACGCACATCAAAGTCGCCGCCAAGCCGATACTGAACGCAATTGTGAGCACGATGCCGTAGCCGATGCGATTCAGATTTATTGCCGCCAGCATTAATACCAAGGCAGACGGACATGGCAGCAAGCCGCCGGAAATACCAAGAGCAGTGAGGCTTTTCCACGTTATCGTTTCGGGAGGCGCGTGTGAATGAGTATGTCCGTCGTGCGTGTGTACGAGCCCTTCATAATGGTCGTGATGATTATGATGATGTTCTTCGTGATCATGTTCATCACGGTGCTCATGAGAATGGCCATCGTGGCTGTGGACATGCCCGTCATGCGCGTGGCCCGTCTTATATCCCAGACAGGATAACAGCCTGTCCTTGAAAAGCGTCAAGCCGATAAACAAAACCAGCAAGCCCGATACGAAACTCAAGAACGGCATGATACGTTCGGGCAGAATGAACTGGGTAGCGAAAAGAGTGATGAATCCGAGTGCGAAAACTCCGAGTGTATGTGTGATCGTCACCGTCAAGCCGAGAAAAGCGGCGTGTTTGGGAGTTCCTTTCGATCCGATCAAGTATGCTCCGACCACGGTTTTACCGTGACCGGGCGACATCGCGTGCATTGCACCGAGACCTAAGGCAATAAAGATACCGACAAGAGCGATCGCCGGCGTGATCTCAGGAACGGCGATCAAAGCGGCGAACCTGTCAGTTAGGATTGGGGCGGCCGTGCCGCCGTTTCGATCTTTAAGAACCGATGCGTTAACCGGGAGTGCCGACGCAAAGGAAAGTTCCGCTCTCCTTTCCGCCAACGGAGCGGCCAACATATCCTCGGGATAACTCTCCAACTCGTTGGTTATTCCGTTGCCAAACGCAGTGCTGTCGAAAATATGTACACCCGAGACACGGTTGACGACGATCTCGCTCCAACCGACGCGTTCAGTATAATTAGCGTTCTCGAACCGCAACTGTTTGATCGAATCTTTCTCAATCGGCGGCATGTCGACAACAAAATCCCATTCTATTCTCAAAGTCGGCAAGTTCGCAGACCCACTCGGAAGAGTGATATTCTTTTCTGCGGTTTGAAGTTGGAGTGGTTGATCGTTAAGAGCTAGTTTCAGATTTTGAAGGTACTGAGGGGTAATTCTTTCGAGATACGCCTTCAATTCGTCGTCCGAAAGTACATCGTTCTTGTCTGTGTCGATGTCAAGCGACTGCTGAAAAGTCGGGATCTCCGCAAGGTCCAAAACACAACGGATTTTAATTTGATCTTTGTCGACCTCAATTCGCGAATAATTGTTGACGCTGAAATTCCCCAGGGGATGAGCCGATACCGTCGAGATGGTGACGGCTAACAGGAAAATCAGAAATAATGCTGCTTTCTCTGCCATGCGATAAATTTAGATCGCCTTCAACTTCTCCCTAGCAATATCGGCTTGGAGAATGTCGAACGAAGGGTTTATAGTCAAGGCCTTCTTAAGATAATTCGAGCCAGTTGTTTTGTCGCCTAACGACAAACTTATCATGCCGGCGTGGTAAAGCAATTGCGGGTCACGCGTGCCGAGCCGCAATGCCTCGTCTATAGCGACTTTTGCTTCTTGAAATCGACCGTTTTTATAGAGGATCCATGCCAGTGTGTCCGCCGAATAAATGTCGTTACGCCCGGCGCGCTCACGTAGGGCGATCGCCAGAGCCTCGTCAAGACGTATATCATGGTCGGCCCAGAACATTGCGATTTGAAGGGAATAGGTTCCGCCGCTGGCCCCGGCTTTTTCGATGAACTCAACCTGCGCATATTGCTGTTTTGCTTCATTCGTGCGACCGAGTTTAGTGTACAGGTCTCCGAGCGCCGTGACGTATTCGGGAAGCGGAACTCGATCGGCGGCTCGTTTGTAGAACGCTATTGCATTTTCGGTATCGCCAGAGGCGAAACGGGCCCTTCCCTTTGCGGCCAGCGCCAGATGATAGTCGGGAAGAGTAAAAAGAGCAAAATCGTATTCCCGCTCGGCTTCCGGCAACCTGCCGTCCTTCATCAATTCGTCACCAAGATGAACGCGGCACCAAGCGATGCCTTCGGGATTCGAGGGGCTGGCGGATTCGGCCGCCATCTTCATCATTTCTATTGAGCCTTTTGTATCGCCGTGGAGCGATCGCAAGTAAGAAATTCTTGAGTAGGCGGCAGTGTCCGGCCGGAGATCGACCCTTTTCTGTGCCGCGTCGACGGCGCGGTCATAATCGCCCAGTTCTACATATGCATCTACCATCACGTCGTAGATAGTAAAGTCTTGGGGATTGAGAGCTACAGCTTTCTGCGCCGTTTGGAGTGCTTCCGGAAATTTGTGTAAAACGAGCAGCAGAGCAGCTTGATGCTTGGTTCCATCGTAATTGCCCGGTGCAACCCTAAAGGATTCTTTTAGGGCCTGTTCGGCACGCATGTTAAGGCTAAAATCGCCGGTCTCGCGAGCCTTTAGCATAAAACCATTGGCGAGTATATTATATCCCTTCGGATCGTCCGGCCTTGCTTCGATCGCGGCCTGCGCAGCTCTTATGTTCTGATCGGCAAGCGTTGCTTGACCACTTGTAGCCGTAACGGGCTGGAGAAGTTCGCTTGCGGCTGAATGTGTTGTGCTATTGGATACGGCTGACACTATCCAGGCAAATACCAGTCCTAAGATGACTCCCGGAACGATTATGAAAAGAATTCGTTTGTGCATAAGACTCGATTTGGAAATTGTGGTGAGTGGAGTTCGAAATCAAACTCCACTCACCATTCGTTACAACTTTTCGACCATTAAAGCCAAAGGAAGCTCAATCAATAGATTCTCTTCCCCTGACTGTTGTAACTAAGGTCGTGGTGTCGCCATTTGCATACAAGGTGACGTCGTGTCGGCTGCACAAGTCCGGCCGAGATATGGATTCTCGTATCCGCTTACAGGTGAAGCAAGATACGGAAACGTCGTACGAAACGGCCTGTCATTCTGATTCACGCCATCACCAAGTGCGTTATTTGGCGCCTGATTGCAGCTCGTCGTTCCGCCGGCACAAGAGTTACCGGGCAATAGAACACCTGCCGCGACGCGCAAACTGATGTCAACCACGTCATCGCCAACTCGACGTCCATTTGGATAGCCCCCCAAATCGCCGGCTATGACGCCTAGACGATTACCAGGACCGGTAGAAGCAATGGCCGTGTTAAGGCGCATAAGGTCCGCTGTCACTGCTCCGAGCCCGGCGGTAGGATCGTTAGGATCGGCTACCACAGGAGGTCTGTTTAAGCCGGGAACGCCGGTTAAAAAGACCCTGACAAGGTCGACTCGACCTGACGTTGGGGCATCAAGCAGAGGAGGATACAGAATATTCATCAAATTTACAGGTTCTACCGGTCGGGAAGGACTCCCTTGAATGTAGATGCGCCGTTTTTCATCCGTTCCCGGCAACTCCGCGTTGTAGAGATCTTTGTCGTTCTCCGACACGGTCGGCGAAGTTCCTCTCGGTATAAACAATTCGTTGACCAACGGGTTTGCAAGACGGGAAACCTGAACACAGTTGGCATCGGGTACGATTGCCACCGCGCAGCTGCCTGTATGCGTTTGAGTTCCGTTTGTGTTAAGCACCCGCGTTCCCGGGCGGCTTGCGGTTGCGTAAACGCCCAGAATCGCATTCGGATCGGAAGGTCCGCTCGGGAGAGCTCCTGTTGCGGTCAATAACTGTGTCGGAATCTGAATGGCGATCGAATGTACGTTCAGTCCGGCTAAACCGTCGACACCTGGAGCAGTCGCCAGCGGGGCTAAGTGCGCCGTGTTAAACG
>JBGSWW010000194.1:0-4909 GCA_041751735.1 Pyrinomonadaceae bacterium
TCCGCCAAGCGTTAATGCTGCCTGTGCGATCTTCGATGCCGCCGCCGACTCTGTCACTTGGTCTGCCGCATTGTAGTTGTCGTCACCGGCCTTGTTCAGATGGACGTTGCACGTTCCCGTGCCGCTTGTCATCGTGACGTCGTTGCCGGCATTCGTACAGACACCGCTCGTGGTAACCGCAAACGCTCCGGTTCCGCTGCCGCCGCCCGGTATCACCGTGAACATCGACTGATGGGCTGCCGTTGCCGGTACATCCGCCAGCGTCAACGCCGCCTGGTTCGCCTTGTTAAGAGTTACCGGAAACGCCGCGGATATCTGCTGAGCGTAGTTTGCGTCGGCTGCCTTGGTTGCTGTGATATCGCATGTGCTGCTGGCATTGACGACGCTAAGGACGTTTCCGCCTGAGATCGAACAGCCTGAGCCTATTGAGTTATATGTAACCGCACCGGTGCCCCCGCCGCCGGCGGAGGTGATGTTGCCGGTCGTCCCGTACGTGACGCTTGTCGGGCCAGTTACGGCCAGCACCGATGCCGTCGTAAACGTGCCGTCAATTGAATAGCTCGTTCCAACGCTGTTTGTCGCATAGCCGCGATAGTATATGAATGTGCCGGAAGACATAGAGTTGGCAGATGGACCGGTGAAGACGCCCGTCGTTCCACCAGCTACCGAGCAGTTGCCGGTTGGATTGGGCGAGGTGCCCCAGCAAGTCCCGCGCGCCGTGATCGCAGCACCGCCGTCACTAGTTACATTCGCGCCAAGAGTCGCCCCCGTCGTGCCGATCGCCGACACGGTCGGTGACGTCACGGTCGGAGTTGTCGCCGGTGTGATTGTGTACGTAATACGAATTTGGCCGGCAAAACCGGGACCACCTGGTTGGTCAGGGTTATCGTCGCCGCCCCCGCCGCCGCCGCCGCCAGGACCCGTAAGGGGAGCCCCACCCGGAGCATCGTTTCCACCTGCGCCGCCAGGTCCGCCACCGGCAACCGCAGCAGCGCCCGGAGTCCCCGTCGCGGTGTTTCCAATGCTAGCGGTTCCGCCCGAACCGCCGCCACCACCCCCTGTATCTGCAACACTGCTCGTACGGCCCGCTCCGCCACTGAACTTTACATCACCAGTGGCTCCCGCCACTCCACCTGCGCCGCCGGCACCGCCGTTGCCACCCGTGCCCCCAGAGCCGCCTGATGCGTTCAAAGTACCCGTGCTCACAAAGAAAGAATTGCCTCCAGCTCCGCCGTTGCCGGCTGTCTCCGCACCGCCTGTTCCCGCTGTTCCGACGGTGTAAGAATATGAGTTGCCGGGAGTCACGGCATATGTATTCAACCTCGCGTAAGCCCCGCCGCCGCCGCCGCCGCCGCCCTCTCCCCCGGGATTATCATCGCCGCCACCACCACCGCCGCCGCCCCAGACTTCGACCATGATTGAGGTGGCACCGGCCGGTGCCACCCAACTGCCGGCCCCGGCTGTTGTAAACGTCTCGCCCGTTGTAAGCGCCGTCACGCTGAGGTCATCGATGGCGAGACCGTGATCGGACTGGACATCATCGCTATCAACCCATCGGATCCAGACCTCCTGTCCGTTGGCTACAGCCGGATAGAACGTCAAAGTCGCGGATTTCGCGGTCCGATTGGCTGCGGCATTCCCATCGAGAGCGGCGTCGCCATTCGCCGATATGGGACTGACAAAATCGAGTGAATCGACGCTGGTCCAACCGGAGCTCGGAGTATCTGCCCCCATAACCACGCCACTGTTCGCAACTCGATACTGAAAATCGAGCTGCTGATCTCCGTTATCGGCATCGCGCCACTGTTCTCCTGTGTAGCTTACATTGATGGAAGCAATGGCCGAGCCGGTATTGTTCGTTAACTTGAACGCAAAGAATATACCGCCTGTCGTGTTAGTTGGGAGAGATCCCAGAGCACGGTCGTTCACCGGGTTAGTGCCAGCCACACCAAAACTGTACAACGATCCGACGTTGGAGGACCCAGTACCGCTATTGTATGTTGCTCGTGTCGAATAGGCCCCTAAAATGGTCGTATTGTCCGCCCACGTAATGTTTGTGCCAGTATTCACAAGCCCGTCAAAACTCTCAGTCAGCGGCGAGTTGAAAGCGGTGATACTACCGCCTCCCGTGATAAGCATCGAGTTGGGGCTTACTGCATTTTGTGCGCTTTTCGGCGCAGGCTCGGAGATGGCGACATCTCTTGTAGCAGTGAGATCGAGAAACCGTCCAACGGTGTCCAGAAACAATTGCGATACGGCTCCCGCCGGGGTCGCAGCTAATGCAAGAACGGATGCAGCAACAACGGCTGTAAAAGCGATAAACGCCAAGAAACTTACACGACTGGTTGACTGGTTATTTTGATCTCGCATGGTTGTTAACTATTTCTCCAATTTCTTTTCGATGTTCTTGTTCGGGGCACAATAACACTTGCGTGGGCTACGGGCGCAGGCCATCCAAAACCGGCACGACACGGTATCGGAAGCGAATCTGATTGTGTCAGGTGCGGGCGTTGAAATATGATAATCCTCTAATAGAAAAGTCAGAAAAATCATCCGACGGACGATTGGGAAAACTGCTAGCCGGACCTGCGAGGAGAAAGCAATCCTCCTGGCAGCTCCCGAAGCTTGAAACTTCCTATGGATCCAAGACGTGCTGCAATACGGGTCAGCCCACACGCCCTAGGTCCTTAAATTATCCGGCAAGTGTGGCTATCATACCGTAATTTGTCCTATTGTCAAGATTTCGCGTTTCATAGCGGTAATCTCAAAATAGACAGTCAAGATCGCCATCGATTCAACCTCGGAGCATTAGGATAGCGGTGTAAGATTTTTCATTACAGAGATCCATAGCGCTGGATCCGGTCAGTGCGTTGCATTGGTTACTGAAGTCCTTTCTCTTAGGTATGACCAAAACGGTCAAAATCTTTCAGCTGATCTTCCCCTATAGACTTGAGAGCGGAAATGCTGTCGAGAATTGAGCGCCGTTTTCGTGGTTCTGGTTTTACTCTGTTGCGCGACTAAATGATGAGATTGCACGGAACGCAAACGAGGCGCGGCCTCGTCAACACGATACGCATCTAGGCGGATCGTGTTGCCCAAATTGTGAATCAGTTAATAAGAACCGGATCTTATGGATCGACTTCGAAACGGGAGAAGGCTGAGAAAACTGACATCAAGTACTCAGCTAGGACATCGTACGTTCTTACCGGCTGAAAGCATGAACAGTTAATTGTCCGTTATGAGCAGCGCGTCGTCGATATCTTTTTCGAGTTTCGCCCGGAGTTTTTCGACGAGGATCTCGGATCTTTGGAGGCTGGCGTTGACGCTGTTGCGGGTCGACTGGATCTCGTTGAGCAGAGCCTGTAGATTATCGCGCTCGGCTATGAGGCTTTTTCTACGATTCTCGCGGATCTCTTCCGGCTTCATCGAACCGGCAAGCTGGAGTGTGCGTTCGATCATTTCCGGACGTATATCAAAAGTGATCTGCTCGAGGCGTGACCTGACAGTATTCTCCTTTTCGATCATCTCGAAAAGCTGCTTGCGGAGCGATTCGGAACGCTGCTCGGCACGGGTGAGAATGTCGAGATTCATGAGCATCCGCTTTTGGACCTCGTCAGGGTCGGTCTTTTTTGCCGCGGCCGGATCGGTACTTCGCCCGGCTTCGAGCTTTTTGATACGGTCCATCAATTCCCGGATCTCCGGATTTTCGGAGGCGGGCTTCGCCTCGCGATCGTCGGTAGGTTGAACGATCGGCTGAGTTATCAGCTCATCGGCCCGGCTGATGATCTCGGCACCTGTCAGCACGCGTGGCGGGGTCGCAAGCGGTTTAGGAGTGCCGCGGGGCTTCTGGGCCAAAACAGCCGAGAATGCTCCAATTGTGATAGCAGCCAATAAAACAAAAACGCCATGCCTGAGTGCTTTCATATCTTTTTTGCTTTCTTTGGTTTGTCGGCGATAAAGTCCTTTCCGCGAGCAAACTCGACCACGTTTTTGGCAAGGCCGACAAACGGGATCGCATCTATGCCGGAATTGACCAGGCCCTTGGCCACGCCTTTATTCTTAATGTCGGTGCCGACGAGGAAAAGTACCACTGCCGCACCGCCAAACGGTACTGACCGGGCGACCCTTTTGGCGACCTGCCAACCACCCGCATGTACCAACTTTCGCCCGATTCCCGCTTTCTTTTCTGCCATCGCCATAAAGTCTATACTTGCTTTAATTTGATGACAACAGCATACTTTCCTTTGCACGAAAAAGCGGCGGTAAAGTTTCATTATCGTTAATTAATGGCCCTCCAGATCGACAAGCTTTCCAAGCGATTCAGGAATAAATGGGTGCTCCGTGACGTCGGCTTTACTGCCGAGGAAGGAGCTGTTTTTGGCATTTGCGGCTCCACAGCTTCGGGAAAATCGACGCTTCTGAACGCCATTGCCGGGAAGACCAAGACCAGCGGCGGAAGCATAATTCTCAACGGCCTCGATATTACCGGGGTAAAGCCAAAAGAACGCGGGATTCAGCTGATCACTAGCAACGGCCAGGCAGGTTTTATGGGTGCGTTCGGATCATGGGGCAGCCAGGATTCCAGCGGCGAAAGGCAATTCTCTGCTATAGATCGTGCTGTGGCGGGCGATGCCAAGGTGCTGCTTCTGGACGAGCCATTCAGTAACATGGACGCAGCCCTTCGCGATGAGTCCATATCAAAGGTCAGAAGCACGGCTGAATCGGGAGGCCGGATCGTCGTTTTCGCATCGAGCGATTTCGACCAGTTAGCAATGATCGCCGATCAGATCGCCATGCTCGACAGTACCGAGCTCAGCGAACCTCGAACACCGCAGGAATTCTACGAAGATCCTCCGACGGCCTCCGCTGCGAGGCTGACCGGCGAAAACAACCTCTTCGAAGCACGGCG
>JBGSWW010000195.1:0-17607 GCA_041751735.1 Pyrinomonadaceae bacterium
GCGAGGCCGCGAACGAGGCCGCTGTGCCCACAATGGTTCTTGCGTCGTCGAGCGGCACGATCGCGGTCAGTGAGGACCAAGAGATCTTTGACGAGACGTTCCCACAGCCGCTGGACATTATTTCACGGTGGGCCTATTACGCGTCGAAGTACTATCAGGAGCGGGCGGCCCTGGAGAATTTTGATCACAAGGGCCAGAGATTGGTGATCATGAATCCGTCACTTCTGCTCGGGCCTGATGACGAACGTCTGAGTTCGACGAAGCCGGTGTTGGATTTTCTCGCGAGAAAGATCCCTTATTCGCCCGGCGGAGGCCTCAATTTTGTTGACGCTCGCGATGCGGCCGCGGCGTTTATATCGGCGTTGGAGAAAGGGCGTCATCAGGAGAGATATCTGCTGGGGGCCGAGAACATGACGTTCGAACAATTTTTCGGCCGCCTTGAGAGACTCTCTGGCGTATCCGCCCCAATGCTGAAAGTTCCGAAGAAGCTCGCCGTCGCGGGCTCAGGTATGATCAGTTCGCTATACAAGAACTGGGGTAAAACCTCGCCGGTAGTCCAGAATGAGGTCGAACAGGCTGAATATTTCTGGTATTTCGACTCCTCAAAAGCCGCTGAAGATCTCGGATTCTCACCGCGCGACTCGCAGGAAACCCTCAACGACACCATCAAATACATTCGCGAGAACTTTCTCGGCGAAGGCGTTTTCTGAGCCATAAGGCGACGCACATCGGGGTCAAAAATGAGTCATTACACTCACACTTGCCCGCGGGGCTTTGTATCCAGTTATGACACATACATCGGCTACAGAGAGTGACATTCAGAAGGTTATCAGGATAGCGAAAGTTCTCGATATCAGTATCGAAGAGGCCGCGGTCACGTGCGATGCGTTTCACCTGGCGTTTTCAGATGACGGGATGCGGCGGGCGATCTTTGAGATCATCGACGAGCTTGATAGATCGGCAGCAAAGAAGGGCGAGCCTTTGGGGCTGATCATCAACTACACGGTCGAACTGGGTCTCGACGGCATCCGTGTAGGTCGTTACGCCGACGAGATCCCCGCCGGTAAAGTGGTCGAGCTTACTCCCCCGCA
Source organism: Pyrinomonadaceae bacterium (assembly GCA_041751735.1). Classification (GTDB taxonomy): domain Bacteria; phylum Acidobacteriota; class Blastocatellia; order Pyrinomonadales; family Pyrinomonadaceae; genus OLB17. The sequence continues at coordinate 1,092 of JBGSWW010000195.1, forward strand.
CAGGGCCAACATCTTATTAAGGATCAATGACAACTTTCCAACGCAGGAGTTTCTGGGCCCGCTGATAGTCAACCGGCCCGGATGGCACTTCGATATTTTTGACCCGAACGCGGAGATATCTGAGAACTATTCCCCTTTCGAATCGACCAAACAGGTCATTTGCCTCGGGCCTATTCGTCTCAAATTTAACGAGCGCTTTCCGATTGTCGCTGAGAGCGGGTCGAGCACTCATCGTGCCGGAGCGTTATCCTTCTGGATTTCGTCCCGCTGTACGGCTCTCAAGCCGCCCCATCACCTGCCGCCCACGGCGGCATTGCCGGCAGGGGTGCCTGCGTTCCAGTCCGGTCTCTCTCCGCCTTCTACGATCGGAGAATCTCGGACACTCCGAAACGAAAGATGTCCACCGGCCCGTCGCGAATTAACGTAGAGATGTATGTCTCACATTTGGATCTTTGAAATCTAATAGCGGTTCTTCCCCAGCTCTGCTTTCTGCAACGCACGCGAGATAACTTTAGCCCCATGTGAAGCGAACGCGGAACGTGGGGACAAGCGTTAAAATCCGACTTGAGTGTGTGAAACACACGGCATATGCCGCATGCTATGCACGTCCGGACGAACATTCGTCCAACCACGTTTTGGCTAAACACCTGGATCTTTGACAAATTTAATTAGAGCTCGTCTCACCTGTAACTTGGCGAGAGCTGGGAAGATTCCGAAAAGATTTCCCGCCAAGACGCCAAGACGCGAAGACGCCAAGACGCGAAGAAGCAAGAAGCCAGGAGCAATGATGCAAGGCTGTTGTTTTACGTCATCGCGACCTGCGGAAGATCTTTACTAAATGAGACAAGACGGCCCTCCGGCGTCCTCTTGGCGTCTTTGCGGCTTTGCGGGAGATTCTTCAAAAGGCGAGACAGACTCACGAGGCGTTCCACGATAGGTGAGACACTTACTCCATTCTCGATCAACAATTAGCCGCGGTCAGCCAACTTCATTCAGGACTCCTGTCTCACTTGCTCGCTTTTGCCTCGGCCGAATATCCTGTAAGCGTAATAGATCACGATACCGACAGCCAATGCCCAGATTATGGGACGGCCTTCTCTGTTGAAATCAACGCTCCCCAACAGCCAGGCGATCAGGCCGAGTGAGGCAACTGCCGCCAGGATGCCTCCGGGCACGGCGAATTTTGCTTGCGGAATGTCGCTTCGCTGCCGGAATACGGGCAATGCCACACAGGTCGTGGCATAGACCAGCAGGCGAGTCACGGTCGCGATGGTCACTGCTCCGAGAAAGGTCGTAAACATCGTGAGCAGCAGAATAACTCCACCGGTCAGCAAAATTGAGACGTAGGGGGTTCGGTACTTTTGATGTGTACGGCCAATAACGCTCGGCAGCTCTTTCTGCTCGGCCATCGCAAAGGGGATTCGCGACGACGCGAGGAACCCGCCATTCAGATTGCCGAGAACTGAGACGAGTGCTCCTATCGCGATAAAGCTGCCCCCAAACGAGCCCAGAAAACCGCTCGCCGCATCCGCTATCGGCGTCTTTGATTGTGCCAGGCCCTGCAGGGTCCCGATAGCGACAGTCTGAACGATGATAAAGAGAAATGCGCAGAATAGTAACGCGGTCAGCAGGGCAAACGGCAGGCTTTTCTGCGGATCTTTGGCTTCTCCGGCCGGAATGACCGCGGCTTCGAACCCGACGTATGCGTATATCAGCACGAGCACCGCGGCTGAAAAGCCTTCGAATCCAGGCGGCGTCGAAAAATCGAAATTTCCCGGCTCTATGAAAAAGATCCCGACTGCAGCGAATATCAAGAGGGGAAGTATCTTGCCGACGGTAAAGATGTTGGTCACGATCGCGGTTTCGCGAACCCCGAGCAGATTGAGGGCCGTGATCCCAACTACGACGAGCGAAATTATCGCCATACGTGAGACACCCTCGTTCACACCATCGATGAAGAAGCCCAGATACAACAGCATCGCGTTGCAGTTGGCGGCAAAAGTTGCGACACGCACTACCCAGTAAAGCCAGCCGACCTCGAAGCCGATCTCCGAACCGAAAGCTTCTCTCGCATAAAGGTACATTCCGCCGGTGGAACGAAATCTACTGGACACCTCCGAGAAACACAGCACGATAAAACCGACTACAACAGCGCATGCGACAAAGGCATACAGGCTGTAGCTCCCGATCAAGCCAAATACACTTGCCGGGAGCACGAATATCCCGGTACCGATGATCGTATTGATCGCAACGGCCGTAAGGTCCCATTTGCCCAGCCCGCGGACCAGTTTTTCATCACTCATATGTGTGGATCGTATGATGGAAATCTCGAATGCTTTTCGTTTATACTCTATTCACTGAACCACGTAAAGACAGGAGACCTTGATGACCGGAACCAGGCTTAGTGTGTGGACCGTATTGTTCGTTTGCCTTTTTGCAGCCACGTCGCTGGCTCAAACCGGCGGGGAGATAGCCGTTCCTAAGAATTACAAACCTCCTTTGGCGGAGCCTTCGCAATCGCTAAACACACTTTTGGAACGAGCGGTTTCTGACACTTTGGCTCAGTTCCCGGATAAGAACTGGAAACCCGAGGAGATATCAGCGACGATCATCGATCTGCGGAACCCCAATCGATGGTTAACTGCTGAGGTACGGGGCGAGAAACAAATGTATCCCGCGAGCGTGCCAAAGATGTTCTATATGGCTGCTCTCCAGCGTCAGTTGGAAGATGGCAAGGTGAGACAGACAACTGAGCTTGGTCGTGGTGAAAAAGACATGATCGTCGATTCTTCGAACGAGGCTACCCAATACATTCTGGACGTGATCACAGAGACGTCGAGCGGCGCAGAGCTGCCTGACAAGGAATTTCAGGTGTGGCAGCACAAGCGAAATCGCGTCAATCGCTACCTGGAACAGATGGGTTACAAGAATATTAATGTGAACCAGAAGACCTTTTGCGAGGATGCGTACGGGATCGAGCAGCAGTCGAGAGCCTATAAAGGCCAAAACCGGAACATGCTGACCACAAACGCCACTGCCCGAATGATGGCTGAGATCGTAACGGGCCGTCTGGCGACTCCCGAACGGACCCGTCACATGATGGACCTGATGAAACGAGATCCATTTGCCCCGACCAAGGACCCGGACGATCAGGCCCACGGATTTACAGGAAAAATCCTGATCGACAGAAAAATGACGAACGCAAAGCTATGGTCGAAAGCCGGTTGGACCAGCAAAGCCAGGCACGACGTTGCGTATATAGAAACGCCTGATGGGTTGAAGTTCGTGATCGCGATCTTTACCGAGAATCACGCAGTCGAAAAAGACGTCATTCCAATGGTCGCTGGCAAAGTAATAGATGGTTTGAATCGAGAAATTAGGAGATCAAAATGAAAGCGAGAATCACAGTGTTGTTGTTGGCGGCGGTTCTATTATTACCGGCAGTCGCATTTTCCCAAGGTTCATATAAGCAGCCTCCGAAAGAGATCCTGGATGTCCTGAACGCTCCGCTTGCGCCGACAACATCGGTCTCTCCGGCGCGTGATCGGATCGCTCTGTTCGAGCCATTACGATATCCCCCAATTTCTGAGCTTGCCCAGCCGATGTTGAGGATAGCCGGAACCCGGGTCAATCCGATCACGAATGGACAGCACAGGCAGTCGTATTCTGTGGGAATGAAGCTAAAGAATGTTTCCGATGGAAAAGAAACGACCGTCAGTTTGCCGGCCGGAGCCAGACTGGTATCACCGCAATGGTCGCCTGACGGCAAACATATTGCTGTGGGGAATATTGCGGCAAACGGCGTGGAGTTGTGGATCATAGATACAACAAATGCCCGAGCTCACAAGGTCAATGAGGTATATGTCAACACGGCGTTTGGGGGCTATTCGTGGGAAGGTTCCGATACACTGTCCGCCACACTGGTGCCGTCGAAAAGGGGAGCAGCCCCTCAATATCAGAACATTACGCCGTCTGAACCCTCAATCCAGGAAACGGCCGGAAGGACGGGAGCCGTCCAAACCTTTCAGGACCTTCTCAAGAATCCAAACGACGAACGCTTGTATGAATATTACGCCACCTCACAGTTTGCCCTAATTGACCTGAATGGCAAGGTCCGCGAGATCGGGGCACCTGCGATATTTAACAATGTCAGCCTTTCGCCGGATGGGAAATACATTCTGGTCGAACGCATAGAACGTCCGTTCTCGTATCAATTTCCGGCATCGCGGTTCCCGCGTAAGGTCGAGGTGTGGGACCTGAACGCCCGCGCAGTTGCATCCATCGCTAACATGCCGCTTCAGAACAACTTGCCGGTCCAGGGCGTGCCGGTAGGTCCTCGCGGATATAGCTGGGTACCCACGGAACCTGCTATGTTGATGTGGACCGAGGCCCTGGATGACGGCGATCCCCGAAAGAAGGTCAGCCATAGGGACAAGCTTATGAAATTCAATGCTCCATTTTCGGAGCGCCCGATGGAAGTGCTGAAAGTTGAGAATCGGTTCCAGGGGCGGGCCTTCGGCGAGAAAGGCGGCATGATGTGGTTTAACGACTTCAACCGTGATACGCAGCGGCGCCGGATATTCATGACGGATTATCGTAATCCGGCTACGGTTAAATTAATCGCTGACCTTAACGTTCGCGATCGGTACAACGATATCGGCTCTCCGGTAACCAAGACCCTGCCTAACGGTACTAACGTAATACGGCAAAATGGCGACGAGATCTATTTGACAGGAACCGGGGCATCGCCGGACGGCGATCGGCCGTTCCTACGCCGAATGAATCTTCAGACGCTCAAGACAGAGGAGATGTTTCGCTCATCCCTCGAAGAGTTCGAATCTTTCGTTGCGATGGTAGACGAGGAAGCGGGCCTTTTTATCACCAGAAAAGAATCTATTGCCGAACCCGCAAATCTCTATCTTCGTCAGGTCTGCCCCACTGGCAAGATGTGTACAGCGACGGCTCCGAGTCAGCTCACCGATTTCCAAGACCCCACCCCGCAGCTCCGAGGGATTTCAAAGAGATTGGTGACGTATAAGCGCGCGGACGGCGTAGATCTTTCATTCACGCTTTACCTGCCCGCCGGATACAAGGAAGGTACGCGGCTTCCGACGGTAGTTTGGGCCTATCCTTTGGAATTCACTGATACGTCTACGGCCGGACAGGTGTCCGGATCGACCGATCGATTTACACAGATCACCGGGACCTCGCACCTGTTTTTCTTATTGCAGGGCTACGCTGTTCTGGATAACACGACGATGCCTGTGGTCGGTAATCCCGAGACGGTGAATGATACCTTTGTAAAACAGATCAACGATTCGGCTAAAGCGGCCATAGATAAAGGCGTAGAACTCGGCGTGGTCGATCCCGACCGTGTTGGCGTCGGAGGGCATAGTTACGGTGCTTTCATGACGGCGAATCTGTTGGCTCACTCAGATCTCTTTAGGGCCGGGATCGCTCGGAGCGGAGCCTACAACCGAACGCTGACGCCTTTTGGTTTCCAATCCGAAAGAAGAACGTTTTGGGAAGCGCCGGAGCTCTATTCAAAGGTTTCCCCGTTCTTCTATGCCAATAAGATCAACGAGCCCGTCCTGCTGATACACGGCGAGGCGGACAACAATCAGGGCACATTTCCGATTCAGTCGGAACGTTTATTCGCGGCGATCAGCGGCACGGGGGGAACGGCCAGGCTGGTGATGCTGCCACTCGAATCACATGGCTATGCTGCCAAAGAGTCGGTAGAGCACACGCTCTATGAAATGCTCTCGTGGTTCGATAAGTACGTGAAGAACGCGAAACCCCGTGAACCGGGTCGACTGGCGGGTAACTGATCTATTAAGGCTTATTGAATATCGGAAAGTTCGATCATCGGAGCCGGATTGCGAAATTCAAGTGAGGGGTTATCTGTGAATACATTTGCTCCGTTTGACAGAAGTTCTTCGGCGGCCTCCTGATCGACAGGACGAGAAAAGAGGTATCCCTGACCTGTCGAACAGCCCAACGACCGAAGTTTTTCGAGTTGCGAGGTTGTCTCGATCCCTTCGGCGACGACCTCGATATCGAGATTTTCGCCGAGCATTAGGATCGTTTTTACGATGGCCTCGCTTTTTGCGTTCTCGTCCATATTATTTATGAACGAGCGGTCGATCTTGATGCGTTCAAACGGGAACCGCTGGAGGTAGCTGAGTGACGAATAGCCGGTCCCGAAATCATCGGTCGATAATGCAACTCCCAATTCATCGAGGTCCGAGAGCACTTTCAGCGACTTCTCGCTGTGTTCCATTACGGTGCTTTCTGTTACCTCGAGCTTGAGGTGGTTAGCCGGAAGGCCCGAGTTTAAGAGTATGCTCCTGACCTGTGATGTCAAGCTTGGGTGCATCAGCTGCTTTGCCGACAAATTGACGCTAACGGAAAGCGGCATTCCAAATCGCTTTTGCCACTCAGCAGCCTGTCGACACGACTCTGCGAGGATCCATTTACCCATGGTAATGATCAGTCCGGTCTCTTCGGCGACGCCGACAAACTCATTGGGTTCGACAAGACCGTGGACCGGATGACGCCACCTAATAAGGGCCTCAAATTCTCTCACGATGCCCGTGGTTAGGTCAGCTATCGGCTGATACAAGACCTCGAACTCGTTTCGATCGACGGCGTGCCTGAGATCCGTTTCGACCTGGAGCAGATTCATATTTCGAACATGCATTTCCTGATCGAAGATCTCAAACCGTGCTTTGCCTGACTCTTTCGCTCGATACATTGCCGCGTCGGCATCTCTGATCAGCTCCTCAGCAGTTCTGGGAACGTTCCCGGACACGATGATGCCGATACTGGCAGTGGTGAAGACCTCGTAATTGTCGATCTTAAAGGGTTCCGAGATCCGTGACTGGAGCCGCTCGGCGACACCGACGACTTCCGCTGTATCGCCGCTTCGGTTAAGCAGGATGGTGAATTCATCGCCTCCCAAGCGGGCGACCACGTCACCCGGACGCACGCATGAGGTAAGCCTCTCTGCGATCGCTATTAAGAGTTTGTCTCCAACAGCGTGTCCGAGGCTATCGTTTATAACCTTGAATCTGTCGAGGTCTAGAAAGAGCACCGCGAACCTCGAATGATAATTGCCGTCGGCACGCTCGACCGCCTGCCGTAGCTGGTTCATAAACTGTACCCTGTTAGGAAGATCGGTAAGGGTATCGTGCAGAGCGTAATATCGCAGTTTCTCTTCTGCCTGGCTTCGTTCGGTAATATCGCGAAAGCAGCATACGCGGCCAACCGGATTCCCGCCCATGATCTGCGGCTGGGAATATCGTTCATAAAGGCGACCATCTTTGAGATCGAGCAACGCGGTTTCCGACATCATTGGATCGGAATAAAGCCGGTCAAGGTCGCTGAAGAAGCGCGACGGATCCTTCATTTGGGCAGCGATACTCGCGACCATGGCCGATACATGACCCGTTTTGGTAAAGTTTTCGTCTAAGCCCCACATCTCGAGGAATTTCTTATTGCATGTGACCATTTCCCGATCGAGACCCATCACCACGATCCCATCGGCCGTGGATTCAAATGTTGAAGCAAAAAGGGATACGGTATTATGAAGGGTGTTCTCAGCCTGCCGGCGGGCCGTAATATCGCGAGCAATGCCCTGGACACCTATTGGCAGGCCATCCGATACGATCAGACGGGTACTTAGCTCGAGGGTGACCCTTTGGCCATTCTTTGAAATGATCTCGAGCTCATATGTCGATGGCCGTTCGCCCGTGATCTTTTTGGCGGTCATTGTTCGGGCAACATCTAAAAACTCGGGAGCGACGACCTCAGCCAAATTCATCCTTAGAGCTTCTTCGCGAGTGTAGCCGGTGATGATCTCGCCTGCTCGGTTTAGGGAGGTAAAATTGCCTGCCAGGTCGTGTGTATAGATCAGATCGTTAGCGTTTTCGAAAAGATCCCGGTAGCTTTCTTCACTTTTGCGCATTGCGAATTCGGCAATCTTCCGTTCGGTGATATCGCGGGCAATGCCCTGTACGGCTACCGGAACGCCCTCTTTTGTTATCACGCTACTGTTTACTTCAAGAGTTGCACGTCCGCCATCTTTGCGAATGCAATCAAGTTCATAGATAGTCTGTCGAGCCTCGCCCGCGATCTTTCGGCTGAGGTTCTGTTTGACCAACTCGACATGTTCTGCAGCCGCGATCTCCGTCATGTTTAGTGCCAGGGCCTCTTCACGCGTGTAGCCGAGAACGCGTTCAGCTACCTCATTGATGGATATATAATTTCCTTCTAGGTCATGAACATAAATTATGTCGTTGGCGTTCTCGATCAACTGCCGATACTTCAATTCGCTTTCCTTTAAAGCATCACTGGCGCGTTTTGAGTCGGTGACATCCTGCCACATCACCATACCGGCAAAAATATCACCCGTTTCATTTCTGACCGGGAGCACGCTTACTTCGTACGCCCCTTCGCTATCGGAGAAATCAAGGATTACGTCTTCACCACGCAAGGCTTTCTCATAATATCGGGCCCATTCCTTTGAAGTATCGCCGGGAAATACTTCCCATAAAGTCCGGCCCTCAAACATTTCCTGCGACCAATCGTGGTTCGCCAGCTGTTGGCCATCTGCAAGCGTGTATCTGTAGTCAGTATCGAACAAAAGAACCGCGGTCCGAGGAATGGTCTTCGCGAGCGTTCGATACAGGTTCTCGCGCTTAACTAATTCTTCTTTTGCGTTACGCTGGTCTGTGATATCGAGTATGACCCCTTGCCAACAAATCGGATCGCCGTTCTTGTTTTCGATAAAGCAGCTTCGGTCACGGATCCAAATAACGCTTCCGTCTTTACAAACAACGCGATACTCGAAGTCGATGCCCTCGCGGTTTTTCATGGCGGATCTGGTGGCGTTAAGAATACCGTCACGGTCGTCGGGGTGGATCACGCGATCCCATATATCGGGCTTGGTGAGCCAATCATTGAGGGGATATCCGAATCGCTCGAAGGTCGGACTAATATAGATCGGCGTATGGGGTGGAGCAGGCTCAACCGCATAGAACATTACCGGCAGGTTCTCTATGAAACTCCGAAACACTCCATCCCGGGGTCCAACATTGTCCGCCAGATCCGAAACGGGAAGATGTGGGATGCCGTTGCGAGGCAATCTGTTTTTACTGGCCCCTAGCTGGCTTGGATTTTGGGCTTTGTTTCCCATACGGAGCTCGTGGTTTATTCGAGAGAGAGTCCTGGTTGAGTAGCAGAACTATTTATTCAATTAGGACTTGTTATAAGAATTTGAGAAGGGACAGAATGGAGGTCAGGCTGAAGCACGCCCGGATCGTCCCTTACACATAATACCATCCGGCGAAGGTGATTAGCTACCTTTTTCTGCTTTCTATCCTCATACGTTTAGATCGCTATTTCTTCGAATCGAATCTCGACCAACTGCCGAGCAGCACAGATGGAACGTCAACTACGAATTGTTCAGATATTTCCGGTATTACCTGAAACAGGCTACACTGGTTCAAATCACACCAAATCACATCCTATGAAAAAGCTGATCTTTATTACGTTTGTACTGACACTAGCCTGCAATCTTTTCGCCCAAACAATGCCATCCGACGGTGATCCGAAACTCTGGGAAAAGGCTCTTAAGATCCATCGAAAAGCGATCATCGTTGACGGGCATAACGACGTTACCGGGCCAATGGTTGACCAGGATTTTAACCTTGCCGATGATTCTCGCGGCCGCGTGCAGATCAGCGGGGATCCGTATCATACCGATATTTCTCGTTTGAAGCAGAGCGGTATAACGGGGGAGTTCATGTCGATCTATGTTTCAGGCGCCACGTTACAGACAGGCGGATCGATGAGGCGGGCCATGGACCTGATCGATGCAACATATCGAGAGGCGGAACGGCACGGCGACCTCATAACGTGCACGACAGCAGATGAGATACGGCGTGCCAAAAAACAAAATAAGATCTGTTTGCTCATGGGCATAGAAGGTGGTTATGCGATCGAGAACTCTCTATACGCGCTTAGAAACTTTTATCGCCTTGGGGTCAGATACATGACCCTCACGCATAACGTTGCCCACGATTGGGCCGACGCTCATCGAGATATTAAGCACAACGGCCTGACGGATTTCGGGAAGGAGGTTGTGCGTGAAATGAATCGACTGGGGATCTTTGTTGACATTTCGCACGTGTCAGAGAAGGTAATGCACGATGTACTCGATATCACAAAAGCCCCGCTAATCGCCTCGCACTCGGGAGTTAGAGGTGTGAATGACCACACTCGTAACGTGCCGGATTCAGTGCTCAAAAAACTGCCCCAGAATGGTGGTGTCATTATGGTGGTCTTTTATCCGTCATTCCTCGATGAAAGAACCAACCGGGAAGAGAATGAGAGAACCGCGAGGCTTCGCGATCAGGTGAATGCTCTACGAGAAAAACATAAAGGTGATCAGGCTGCGTTCGTCAAAGCTGAAAACGAACTTATGGCCGCTAATCCGATCTACGTTGCCGATTACAAACGGATCGTCGACCATATTGATCACATCAAAAAGATCGCGGGCATTGATCATGCCGGCCTAGGTTCTGATTACGACGGCGTGCCATTCCTGCCGACCCCGATGAAAGGGTCCGAAGACCTTGCTCTCGTGACATACGAAATGCTGCGCCGTGGCTATACAGAAACAGAAATTCGTAAGGTACTCGGCGAGAATTTCCTTCGCGCGATGTCGCAAATGGAAAAGGTGGCTGGTAGCCGTCAGATCAGCGGGCAGGGAAGCCTCAAAAAGATCAGGTAAAGGTCGGTGCCAAAGCCAGACAAATTCTTTGCATGAGTTGACTCCATTTCTGATTCCGCGTATAAGTACTCAAGATCAATCCACAATCATTTTTACGAGCGGCCGTACCAATAGATGCCGGTACTCGCCGGTTTTCTCGATAGACCTGCATCGATCTTAAGAGGAGACGACTATGAAGAAGGTACTATTATCTACAGCAGCTCTAGCCCTTGGATTCTTGACTGCTTGCGAACCAGCCGCAAACACCGGCAACAAACCGGCGAATGCACCAGCCAATAACGCCAGCACGGCGGCCCCCGTCAACGCAGCTGCGGTCGAAACCGATATTAAGAAAATGGTCGGTGACGTTTACATGGCATTAGCTAAGAACGATGCTGACGCACTGGAAAAATACTACGCCGATACCTATATGCTCGTAGATCTCGACGGCTCGGTGAAAACCAAGGCGGCGCGGTTCGCGGAGCTTAAATCGGGTGATGTCAAATTTGAGTCAGTCGCTGCCGACGAGATATCAGTCCGGTCAAATCCGGAAGGCACCGGAGCCGTGTCAATTGCCCGCGTCAACGCGAAATCGGTAAGCAAAGGGATGGTATCTGAAGGACCGGTTCGAGTAACTACGGTGTGGAGCAAGACCAAAGATGGCTGGAAAGCAGTCAGTGCTCACGCGACGCGAATTGCTCCATCGGCACCGGCAAGCAATACAGCTGCGAACACACCTAACGCCAACACGTCCGGAGGCTCCACCAAACCGGTGGCACCAGCAAACAAGTAGATTTCTATCGACACAGGAGGATAAATGAAAAGGATATTTTTTACGACAATGACGCTTGTCTTTGCTACGGTACTCACCGCATGCGACCCGGCGGCTAATACCACAGCGAATGCTGGTAACAAACCCGCCAATGCAATTGCAAATAATGCGACCGCGCCGGCGGCGAACGCGGCTGCGATAGAAAACGATATAAAGAAGTTGGCTAACGATATGTCAGCCGCCCAGCTAAAGGGCGACGCAGCGGCCATGGACAAGCTGTGGGCGGAAACCTACATGTTTGTCGGCCCGGACGGGTCGGTTGCCACCAAGGCCCAGAGGCTTGAAGCGATGAAATCCGGTGATTCCAAATTCGAATCGCTAGCCTATGACGAAATGAGCGTAAGGTCGAACCCGGAGGGAACCGGTGCCGTTTTGATCGGTCGAGTAACGGGGAAAGGTACGAATTTGGGTACGCCAGTCAGCGGCCAGTACCGGATGACTCAAGTGTGGTCCAAAACAAAAGACGGTTGGCAGCTGGTGAGTGGACAAGTCACGAGTATTGCCGGAGGAGGTTCCAGCACCCCTGCTGCAAATTCTTCGAGCACCTCCAATACGGCAACGAACACAGCAGCCAACAAGCCGGCGAATGCGCCTGCGAACAAGTAGGTCGGGTAAGAAGTTGCGAGTCGAGGGGCCTGCTAGCCCCTCGATCTATACCAGTTCCAAGATCTTCCTCACGATTCGAGCTAGACTCCTGCACCGTGACATTTCTTAAATTTCCGTCCTGACCCGCAATAACACGGCTCATTCGGCTTTACTTTAGGTGTATCGCGGACGAAAGGCGTGTGCCGTGCGGCCTCGGCTCCGGCGACCTCGGCTGTTCCCATCGCACCGGTGAAAGCCATGCCGGCTGCTTGTCGGCGGGCACGTTGCATTTCGAGCCGTTCTAATCGTTCACGCTCTTCCTGTTCGTCACGATTAACGATCTCCAAGTTGAAAAGCGCCTTGGTGGTGTTAGTGTCGATCCGATCAAGCATATCCTGGAACATGTCGAACGACTGTTTCTTGTATTCGACAAGCGGGTCCTTCTGTCCATAACCCACGAGGCCGATGCCTTGCTTTACGTGATCGATCGACAGGAGATGGTCCTTCCATTGCGAATCGATGATGTTGAGCATGATATAGCGTTCGTACGCTCTGAGACTTTCCGCCCCAGCCTGTTTCTCTTTCTCTTCGTAACTCGCTTTGGCCTTTTCCCAGATCTTTCCCTGGATCTCGTCCGGATTCATCGTCTTAAAGTCGACGCCGGCGTCACGAGCGGGGTCTATGGCGTAAATGCTTTCGATCTCAGCGGCATACGTATTGATATCCCATTGATCGGGAGTCACCGTCAGGCTCAGCATGCTGTCTGTTAAGTCGTGCAGCAGGTCACGGGCGACGCCGCTCTCGCCCAGCAGGTATTCGCGATGTTCAGGCTGGAACATAAGCTGGCGTCTTAATCCGTAGATCGTCTCGCGCTGACGATTCATAACGTCGTCATATTTGAGGACGTGTTTACGAGTTTCGAAGTTTCTAGCTTCGACCGCTTTTTGTGCACGTTCGATCTGCTTGGACACGGTCCGGGATTCGATAGCTACGCCCTTTTCCATACCGAGCCATTCCATCATCGACCGTACCTTATCGCCGGCAAAGATCCTCATCAAATCGTCTTCCAGGGAAAGTACAAAACGGGTCGAACCGGGATCGCCCTGGCGGCCCGCGCGTCCGCGAAGCTGATTATCAATACGGCGAGATTCGTGCCGTTCGGTGCCGAGTATGTGAAGGCCGCCCACGGCCACCACATCCTTGTGTTCTTCGGCGACAACGCGTTTGGCTTTCGCGAGCTCGGCCTCGAATTGTTCCGCCGTGGCTTCATCCGGATTGATCTCCTGGCGTTTCAGATAATCCCGGGCGAGTGAGTCAGGGTTGCCGCCGAGCAGGATGTCGGTACCTCGGCCGGCCATATTGGTGGCGATAGTCACGGCGCCCTTTCGACCGGCCTGCGCGATGATCTCGGCTTCCTGTTCGTGGTATTTGGCGTTAAGGACTTTATGCGGGACGCCGATCTCCTTGAGGCGTGCTGCTACTAACTCAGAATTTTCCACTGAAACGGTTCCTACCAGCACCGGCTGGCCTCTGCTATTAAGTTCCTTGATCTCATCGACGACCGCATCCCACTTTTCGGGTAAGGTGCGATAGATCATGTCCGATGAATCTACGCGGACCATCGGTTGATTTGTCGGAATTTGCACTACATCGAGGCTGTAAACTGTGCCGAACTCCTCGGCCTCGGTCTCCGCGGTACCGGTCATACCGCTGAGCTTTTCGTACATGCGGAAGTAATTCTGCAGCGTGATAGTCGCGAGAGTTTGGTTCTCACGTTCGATCTTGACGCCCTCTTTGGCCTCGACAGCCTGATGCAGCCCGTCGGACCAGCGGCGGCCCTGCATAAGACGACCCGTGAAGTCATCCACAATGATCACTTCGCCGTCCTGGACGACATAGTGATGATCTGCCTTATAAAGGGTGTGGGCCTTTAGGGCCTGCTCAACGCAATGAAGCAGGTCCATGTTCGACGGGTCGTAAAGGTTTGAAACACCTAAAAGCCTTTCGGACTTCGAAACTCCAGCTTCCGTCAATACGGCGGAATGGTTTTTCTCGTCGACCAGGTAGTCACCAGTGGTTACCTTGGTTTCCTCATCCTTATGTCCTTTTTCGAGCCGGGGAATGATCTCGTTGGCTGTGTAGTATTTATCGGTCGCCTCGTCGGAAGCACCCGAAATGATCAGCGGCGTCCGGGCCTCGTCGATCAGGATCGAGTCGACCTCGTCGATGATGGCGAAATAATGGTCCGGTTGGACGAGCGAGTCGACGTCAAACTTCATATTATCGCGGAGGTAATCGAAGCCGAATTCGTTGGTGGTACCGTATGTGATCGAGCACGCATAGGCCTCTTTTCGCTCGACGTCATCCATGTCGTTCTGGATACAGCCAACGGTCAGGCCGAGGAACGTATGGATCTTACCCATCCATTCCGCGTCGCGGGATGCAAGATAATCATTGACCGTTACGACGTGAACCCCGCGGCCCGTCAAGCCATTTAGGTATGACGGAAGCGTTGCTACCAGTGTTTTACCCTCACCGGTCCTCATCTCGGCGATGCGGCCTTCATGGAGGGCGACGCCGCCGATCATCTGCACGTCGAAATGACGCATGCCTGTGACCCGTCGCGAGGCTTCGCGTACGGTGGCAAATGCCTCCGGAAGAATCTCTTTCAAGACAGCCTGTTCGGCCTTTCGACGATCGACTTTGTCCTCAATACCTTCGAGATGATTCGCAATGAACTCTTTGAACTTAGGCGTTTGAGCCCTTAGCTCGTCATCAGAAAGCTTCTCGAGACTCGATTCCCATTGGTTGATCTGAACGATGACCGGCCGGACGTTTTTTAAGAATATATCGCTGCTCGAACCGAATACTTTTTTTACCAATTTATCTGCGAAACTATTTACAGCCATTCTTTCCTCTCATGAATGCGCCTTTCAAACCCGTGCTTGGCAACGCTTTGACCGCGAAGTAACTATCGCGGATAACCTAATGTGTTTTCGGCATATGTAAATGCCGAAATGTGATTTTAAGCGTTAAGCAGCGAGGCGAGTCCGGCACGGGGAAGCCGAGTAACTACGAAGACCTGATCTTTGAGTGCCTTAACAGTGGTATTACGAAGAACCGCTTTGCGTAGATGGTTATTCGTCTGCGAGGAATAAAGCCGAAGGGTACTTTCGAGCCGACGGACGAGTTCAAGAGCATTCTGCGGCGATTCTTTCTTAACCGCGATGCTGATGGAGAACGATCGACGGTCGAGATCCACGCTAAAACGAGAGTCCGCAGCGGCTACTCCGTCAAATTCGATATTCTGAATGCAATCGCCGAGAGAATATCCATAAGCCATCTCGCGGCTAAAATACTCGAGAGCGGGACGTGAATATTCACTTGAAGCTACAAATCGAAGGGGCGTGTAACGTCCGGCACGGTTGCTGTGAAGGCACGGCAACAGGGTATTTTGGGCAATCGAAAAGGTATCGAGACGAGGATCAAACCTACCCTGACTTCGCAGACGCGAGAGATTTGCCAGGAAATACTCAACATCCTCAACATACACCTGAACAGAAGTGGAAACCTCTGACCGCTCATCATCAGGCTTGAGATCGAGCTCATCATTGAACTCGATCTCATCTGTTACGTCGTACGGCCGCGTCATCGCGGCGCTGGCCAGCACCTGCGGAGCCGCCCCGGACAATATCAGTCCGAAATAGACGCCGAGCGTGGCAAGTACGATTAACGAATTTTGATTTCCTGACTTGATCATTCGCGATCCAGCGATCCTGTAATGGTAACTGTGATTATACCGGAAAAGCCCAATTTGTTAGAGACTGCGGCTGTACAAGCCCGTTATTGGTCGCTCTTGGTAAGAATGGATTCGAGCCCGGCGCGGGGAAGGTTCGCAACCACGATGATCTTATCTTTTTCGACGGTCACATTCGAGGCATTGTAGATCTGGGACCTCACGAAATTTGCTTCCGTCGATCTTTGTCTCAAAAGGGCTTGTTCAATTCCGGAACGTGTCGACGCGGCCGAGCCGGGTTCTGTAATGATCGTCGTTCTAAGCGTAACGTGGTCGTCGCCGACAATGAACTGAACCAGAAAATTCTCGTTGAACTCCTCCGCCCTCGGTAAAAAGGCATCGTAAAGGCTGTGAAGGGGCTCGAGAAACTTTCTGGACCACGAAGCCCCACCGGTCGGAGAATATTGCCTTGATGCACCGTTCGGTGTGACCGTGACAAAGTAATCGAAGCTGAATTTGCCGTTATTCCCCCGTTTTTCCGAGATCTCAGACGTGGCTCTGTAAAGGTCCTCCAGCGCCGCGGCAA